>QCDR01000008.1 GCA_003278705.1 Prochlorococcus sp. AG-355-J23 | reverse complement strand
TAAAAGATAACTAGACATGCATGAAAACTAAAACAGGATATTTTTTATAATAATTTGGTTATTTTTAATTTGATATAAACGATCTTTATTTTAATATCTTAATTTGAATTATAAGAAGCTTATATTATGAATCTAAAGCTACTTCTATAGCTGCTATTAAGTTTTCGTCAAAAGGGTTAACACCCGGCTTGAATCTTGCAATTACTTTACTATCTTTCCCTATCAGAAACTTCTCGAAATTCCATTCAACATCTCCTTCAGGTTCGACTTTGTTAAGGGTTGTGTATGGTTCTGTGGTGTTGCCTTTGGCATGAACTTTTTCATAGATTTCAAACTTTACTCCATATTTTGTTGTGCAAAAATTTTTTATTTCTGAAAGAGAGTCAGGTTCTTGTTTTCCGAAATCATTACAAGGGAATGCAAGTATTCTTAGGCCTTTGCTTGAATATAAATCATGTAGCTTTTGAAGATCTTCATACTGAGCAGTATTTCCGCAATAACTAGCTACATTAACAACTAAAATTACTTCCCCTGAATATTCACCTAGTTTTATGGATGATCCATCCGCAGAAAGTACAGAAGTATTTTTTACGTCAACTTGCATGTTTAAAAAAAATCACCCTTTGAAGATAGCATTGTATAGACATTATTGTGTTTAATTTATATAGTGTTTTTGTTTATTTCTTTTATAAGTTTTAATTTTTCATTTATTTAACCCTTTATAATTATTATTATTATCCAGTTTAAATTTGGACCCTTTAGACCCTCTTACTGAAATTATTAATTCCGGACAAGGTTTTTCACCTGCAATTTCTTTAGAAAGAATTATTTGGGCAATGATTGGAATATTTTTTTTAGGAGCAATTTCCAGATCAATAACCAATAGCGTGCGAAGTCAAAATTGGTTTGGTAGTAATTTTTTATTTAGTTTTTCTAAAGATAAAAAAATTAAAGATGATACATCTTCACAACCTTCTGGTGATGACGAATAAGTTTTATATATATGAAAGAATCAATTTTTTCTAAAAAGAGAATTTTATTGCTGGGTAGTGGCGAGCTTGGAAAAGAATTAGTAATAGAATCCAAAAGATTAGGATTAGAAGTTATTGCAATTGATCGATATGAAAAAGCACCTGCAATGCAAGTTGCTGATTATTCAAGAGTAATTGATATGGGAGATAAAAATATTTTAAAAAATGTTATAAAAGAATTTAAGCCTAACTATGTTGTCCCAGAAATAGAGGCACTTTCAATTGAAGCGCTAAAAGAACTTGAAGATGAAGGATACAATATTGTTCCCAACGCCAGAACTGTAGAAATTACAATGAATAGAGATAAAATTAGGGACTTAGCTTCTAAAGATTTAAAAATTAAAACTGCAAAGTTTGATTATATTTTTGAATATGATGATTTAGAAAAAAAAGCAGTTGAAATTGGATTCCCTCTTTTACTTAAGCCTTTAATGAGCTCTTCAGGAAAAGGGCAGAGTTTGGTTGAAACAAAAAATGATTTACAAAATGCTTGGAAACAGGCACAAGCAAATTCAAGAGGAAAGGTTAAAGGTGTGATTATTGAAGAATTTATTAATTTTGATTTTGAGTTTACTCTTCTAACTGTAAGAAAAGAAAATGGTGAAAATATTTTTTGTTTACCAATTGGACATCTTCAATCTAAAGGTGACTATCAATGTAGTTGGCAACCTTTAGAGATTAAGGAGTCCTTAATTATTGAAGCTAAGAAAATGACAAGTAAAATATTAAATAACCTTAATGGAGTTGGATTATACGGAGTAGAGTTTTTTATAAAAGGAAGTGAGGTTATATTTTCAGAATTATCTCCAAGACCACACGACACTGGTATGGTTACATTAGTTAGTCAAAATATTAATGAATTTGAATTGCATTTAAGGGCTTTTTTAAATTTACCAATACCGCAGATAGATTTAATAGAACCCTCTGCAACCAGAGTTATACTCGCTAATCAAGAGTATCTAAATCCTATTTATGAGGGTCTTAATGAGGCATTAGAATTTGAAAAGACTAAAGTGCTCATATTTGGTAAACCAGTTTCTAGAAAAGGAAGAAGAATGGGTGTTGTTCTCTCATCAAATTCTGACATCAATTTGGCTAGAAAAAATGCAGATGAAGCAGCTCGTAAAATAAAAGTCAGTACAACATAAATATTAAATAAAAATAACGAAAAAACTACTTATTTCCTTTGTTTTTGTTTTATGTCTCTCTGGGTATTATTTGAGTATGTTCTTTATTTCATAATGATAGAAAATTATAAAGGTTGGGATATAACTTTAAATTGGGATAATAAAGATTATCTCGAGAGGGGTACTACAAAAAGTAATTTTTTTAATCAAAAGGAAAAATGGATTGGTGTTCACTTAAATGGTGAAAAAATCTTTGGTTCTTCTCTAAAAGAAATTAGGCATATTATTGATTATCCTAGTTTGCATGCAAAATAGGTTAAAAGAATTTTTTAATTATCCTGATTATTTTCATTATCTTCAATAAGTTCATTAGCAAGTTTTCTTAGATCTCCCTTAATAGAGACCCACGTAAAGGCGACTATAAAAATTGAAGCAGATATTGCAACAGTGATTTTTTCGACAGGGGACATTCCAAGTGCAATAGCAAACATTTAAAACCAAATATTAATCATTCATTATATTGAATTTTTTTAAATAGTTTGAATCAATTTTTTTTTTTGCAATGATATTTAATTATTCAAAATATAATAAATAAAATTCAAATTAATTATTTTATTAATTGTTTCTGATTTAAATTTTATTCAGTAAGATTAAATTATGGAAAAAAAAAAGTGCCCACAATGTAAAAATTTAATTTTAAAAACTTCCCCAACATGTTTATATTGTGGTAGACCTAATAAATTTATAACTAAGGAATATGTAAATAAAAAGTGGAATAAAGATAATAATAAAAATGTATTTGATTATATTTTTTTTAATAAGTATCTTGTATTTATTTTATTTTTAATATTTACAATTGTTATTATTATATTTAGTTAAATAACATCAATTAATTACTCTATTATTGCATCTAATACTTCCTTAGTATTTGTTGATAGTTTATTTTTTTTAATCTTCTTTATTGTTTCTATCATATTACTTTTGTAAGGTTCTGAATAATAATTGTATCTACTAAATACTTTCACAAAACGGGAAATTACTATTGGATTTAATTTATCAAAGTCAATTATCTTTTTTGCAATATATTTATAACCAGAACCATCTATTGCATGAAAAGTAGTATTTCTTGTTACGAAAGTATTTAATATAGCTCTTAAAGTGTTTGGTGATTTTGAATCAAAAAACTTATTTTCAAATAATTGTTCAATTCTGTTAGTTTTTTCATCAATTTCTATAGATGCATTGAATGAGAACCAACTATCCAAAACGACACTATTATTTTTCCATTTATTGAAGAATATATTTGAAATAATTTTTCTTTCAGGACAATTAATCCTACTGAAAGAATTCAATGCAGCTTTTGCTAGCGTCATCGAATTACTGTCGACATAATTAACTATTTTGTATTTAATTTCCTCATCATTACTATGTAAGAGTAGTTTCCAAATAGTTTCGATTAGTTTTCTTTCATTTTTACCTTCTGGCCAAACTTTATCTAGATTTTTCTCTATTTCTTGGAGCTTAAAATATAATTCTTCTTTTAATTTGGTACCGAATAAATGACTTAATTCGTCAATAGTTTTATATATTTTTAAAGGATCTATATTTTCCATCTCCGATTCAATTTCGGCAAAAGTCGGAATACTTAGTAATTCTGATAAAAGAGACAAATTTATATCTTTATTTTTTATAAACGATATTAAAGTGCGTATTAATTTATTTTCAACTTTGTAGTCTGGCTTTTGATCTAATCTGCACAAAATGATTTTTTTAAATAATTCTCTTACAGTATTAGATAGTGTAAAAAAATCTTTTTCATATTTTAAGATTAAGAATTTTTCATCCAAGGTAGTGTCAGATTCCCACTCAACTGGTGAAGAGAATTCGCGAAAATAAGTTACAAAAGGGATTTGGAGGTGAGATCTAACATTCTTAAAAATAAATTCTTGTTTTTTTGTTTTTAAAACAACTGTTTTTTCTATTGTTTTATTGTCTCCGAAAAATATAGCCAGATTTATAGGAATTATTAGAGGTAAATCATTATATGGATTCTTCTTTATTGGGTTACTTTGAGAGGCTTGAATTGTAAGTTTTTCATCTGTTCGATCCCAGATTCTCTTGAATTTAACTTTTGGGGTGCCATTTTGCTTGTACCAAACTTTAAATTCTTCCGGATCAATTTCCTTATTATGCTCTAAAATTTTATCGACAAATTGGTCTATTGTTGCTGCCTTCCCATCATATGTTGAGATGTAATTACTAAATCCTTTATAGAAATTTTCATCTTTTACAAGCTTGTTAAGCATTCTAATTATTTCTGATCCTTTTTCGTATATCGTGGTCGTGTAGAAATTGTCTATTTCTTGGTATCTTTCTGGCATTACAGGATGCGATGTTGGACCAGAATCCTCTCTAAATTGATTTCTTCTAAGAAATTTCGCATCCTCAAGTCTCTTGATTTCATGATTATGAAGGTCTGCTGTGAACTGTTGATCTCTGAAAACTGTTAAACCCTCTTTAAGAGATAATTGAAACCAATCCCTACAAGTCACTCTATTACCCGTCCAATTATGGAAGTATTCATGGGCGATCACACCCTCTATTCTCTCTAATTCCTCATCAGTTGTTGTTTCAGAATTGGCGAGTATTAGTTTTGAGTTGAAAATATTGAGACTTTTATTTTCCATCGCTCCCATATTAAAGTGTCTGATTGCAACTATATTGAACAATGACAAATCGTATTCGAGGTTATATTTATCTTCGTCCCATCTCATGGATTTCTGTAAGGAACTTATTGCATGTTGGACATATTTTTCATCACCATACTCAACATAAATATTTATTTTTACTTTTTTATTAGATTTTGTTATGAAATTATTTTTTACACAATTAAGTTTACCCGCTACCAATGCAAATAGATATGAGGGTTTTGGATATGGGTCTTCCCAAATTATTTCATGTCGATTATTTGAAAGATCATTTTCTTTTACGATGTTACCATTTGAAAGTAAAACGGGATAATCATTTTTATCGGCCTCAATTCTCACAGTGTATTTACTTAGAATATCAGGCCTATCAGAGTGAAAACTTATTCTTCTAAATCCCTCTGCCTCGCATTGCGTAGTTATAATTCCATTACTCTCATACATTCCTAAAAGGGATGTATTTTCCTTTGGTTTAATTATTCCTTCTATTTTTAACAAAAAATTATCTTTATTTATATTTTTAATATATAAGCTATTTTTTTGCTGTTTGTAGTTTTCCTCTTCTAGTAATGAGTCATCTATAAATATTTTTTTTATTAATATATCCGTACCATCAAGAATTAGGTTTCTGGTATTCTTGTTTTTTTTAATCAATTTTAGTTTGGTCGTAACATTTACAGCATTTTTCTTAATTACAAATTCCAAAAAGATTTCTGGTATTTCATAATCAAAAACTTTGTAATCTTTAAGTTTTACAAATCTTGAAATACTTTTTTGGTTTATTGGATTGTTCATTTTAAAAAAGTTAAGAAGTTAAAAAATCTAGAATACTTATTTTGAAATTATAAGTTTGGCTTATTTTCTTGTATTTCACAAAAATGTGTTTTTATCTCTCCAGAAGGTAGTAGTTCATATAAAGAGGGATTATTAATATCAGGCGATCCGTCCTTATTAAATTGGTACCTCCAGTCCCATTTTTTATCTGTAAAGGAAATATAATCTTTTCTTAAAGAATATGGAAGCATAAGCTTTTTTTTATTCCAATTTATATTTATAAATGCTCCTGGCTTTAACTCAGATATCTTTTCTACTATCGAAAAGTCACCATTAATATTATTTCTCATCACAAGATCAAGCTTTGAATTTTCACATATATAGTTACTATTTAAAGCTAATAAAAGTATTGAGGTAATAAAAAATGAGTGAATTTTTTGAGCTCCTTTTAAAGTAGATTTACTTTCAAGCTAAATGACTTAATTAAAGATCTTTTTGGATCGATTTAAATCATAATAGTTTGCATACTCTTTAGATCTACAAGATTACAATCTAATTCCTCTTCATAATCCTGAACTGAAATAAAATTATTTAAAAAACCTGAATATTTTGCATTTCCGCCTATGGTGCTTGAAAGTATATATTTCGGATTGAATTTGTTAATCAATTTAGGGATTACATCAGCACCTTTTACAAAAGAACCAACTAGGGGTAATTCTAAATTTTTTGTAGGAGTAATGACTGCATCAAGACTTTGCTCGTTTAAATTTTCATCAAGATATCCATGGGGTTCTATATAAAACCCATTATCTTGATCGTCTTTAACAATATATCCGTTTTCTATTTGTGGCACTGGAGCCCCAGCAGTTGCTTCAAAACTTAAATTAAAAAGGCTTGTCTTTTCAGTTGGCTTAAGCACTTTAATTGAACTAAAACCAATTTTTTTTAATGTTTCAACGGCACTTTTAGGGCAAATTATAGGAATATCTTTTCTAAACATTTCTAATGTTGGAACATGACAGTGGTCAGGTAATCCTTGGGTTAACAAAATAATATCTATATTTTTATCCATTGAAATTTCTTCTTCTAATGATCCTTTAAAAAACCACTCACCGGGAGGAAATATTAAATCTCCTTTGAGCCAAGGATCAATAATTAAATTGGTTTCTTTAAATTTAATAAGCCAACCATTTGAACCAAGGTAGGTCGCTTCAAAAGTCATTATCAATTAATTGTTTTATTAGACTATAAGGTAATTTTGGCTTTATCGAGAAATTACTAATTTAGATTAGTTTGCTTCATTTAAGATTTGAAATGACTTTCTTTTTAGATTAAATATTAAAACTTGATTATCTTTATAACTAATCTCTAAGTTTTCTTTTTCTAGCATTTGTATTGGTATTAGGGCTAATCCTCCGGTTCCTGAAAATATGATTGGCATGGTGCTATTTTTAGTCCCATTCATTTTTTGCAAGTCAATAGCTTGTGAAACTATTTTTCTGGCTTTATCAAATCCGTAGTCTTCTATTAATTCAGGCCATAAAAAGTTAACTAATTCATATTTCGAAAACTCAATTTGTACTGTTTTCATTAAAAAATAATAGATATATAGTGATTAATTAATTACGATATTAATTACTATTTTTAAACCTATCCATTACTAGTTGCAACATATCCACTACATCACCATCAGTTAAATTTAAATCCTTCTTTAAATCATTGCAAGTTAAATTCATTTCCAGTGCCGCTTCAGCCATATGATTAACTTTTTGGTTATCACCGCCTAATGAAATAAAGGGATTGAAGTTTTCTATCATTTAATACTTGTCGTTACCACCTAGTTCTAGCTAAGAAATAATTAATTATCATTTATTGATACAGAAGCTTATAAATATGTTATTTAATATTTAGAAAGTTTTTATTTTTAAACAAGAGATGTTGATATACCTTTTGATATCAATGCGAATCTTCTAGCTCTGACTAGTAAAGGAAATATCAAATTTGTTCGTTTATTTGATTTAAACACTCTAGAAAGTAACAAAAGTAAACTACTTGAGGGATAATTTATCTGCTTGCAAATTGTATTGATTGCATCTGGCCCATGAAAGATCTCTTCATCTTTCAGGAGAATAGCTCCTTTATCTAAGTCATAACCTTTATCTAGAAGGGATTTAATTAGAGTTAAATTTTTACGACCATCAAGAATTTTAATATTATTTAACTTGCTTTTGATCTCAAGGAGCTCAGCAAAATGATTGCAGAACGGGCATTCTCCATCATAAATAAAGGTATAGTTGGATGTCATAAGAAAAAAACAGTTTTGATGATCTTAATGTGCACCATCAAAATAATAATGCATCGATAATAAAACAAATAATTAAAATTTTGGGGATTTTTTATAAAGGGATAGTTAAAGGATTCTAATAATTACGAAGAAATGTCTCAATATAGGTATATTTTTCATAAAAATCTGTATGCTTACTCGAAGATATTATGTTTTAAAATCATGAATTTATTAGCTTCTTTTGCTTTAGGTGGTTTCAATCCATGGGCAGCAGGCTTTGGAATTGGTTCTTTAGTCCTTTTTGGTCTTGTAGGTCTTGTAGCGGGTCCAAATCTAAAGAATTTTGACCCTGATGCATAAATCATCATATTTAATATAGATTTTAAAAGACTCATTTGAGTCTTTTTTTATGCGGTTTTTTAAATTTATTTTTAGAATCAGATCAATATATATTCTGCCAAAGAAATGTTGTTGAATCCTTTTTATCCATTCACTTTTTTGAAAATCTCTTCTCTAAAAGCCACTATTGTTTTTTTATCAATTCTTTTAATTAAATCAAATTTGCTCAGATTAAAAGGGGGACTTATAGGAGGTGTTTTTGCCTTGATACTCATATCAGGAATTTTTGCCTCTAGTACTATAGCTTTAGGATCCTTAGTTTATGCCTATCGATTAAAGAAGAAATCTAATCTTGATGATAATCAAATGCAGGATTTAGAAACTGTCAATGTTTAAGATATTTTGTGAATTAAATTTACTTGGTTATCCTAAAATGGAGTGCCAGGAACAAAATGCAAGACTAAAAATCCAAAACCGGCAGCAAAAACTATCGATACTGCGATTATAAGTAGGCCCGATGCCATCCCTCCTTCGTTAAATGCCATATAGTTAGTTATTTTTAAATTAATAATAGAACATATTTGTTCCCAGTTAATAGTTCTAATTACTCATATATCATCCAAATTTATTGTTAATGGTGAATAAAAGTAGAAATATGGAAGTTAATGAGATGACAAAACCAAATATTATTAATGGTTTAGATTTAAGGTTTTCTTCTTTGGGGCTATTTTTAGGGGATACTATTTTTTTATTTTTCTTTGAGAGAAGATTTGGAAAAAGTTTAATCACGATAAATTTGAAATCTAAGCTAATTACCCTAAAGTTTTAAATAAATCTTTATGGTAATCAACAACATTTTGACAACTTATTACAGGTGTAAATTCCATATGAATGCCAAATTTAGCTCTCCATGGAGCAAAATGCGCAAAAATTTCTTTATCACTGTGTGCTTTACATAAACAAACTACCCTACCTTCCCCTGGAGCATGCACTCTAAATAACATCTCAAACTTGTCTGTTTTATCTGATTTTGCAATTTCACCATTGTCCCAGGCCTCCACAAATAATTGATAAGCTTTCACTTGGTTCTCAATATCTGGAAATTGACAGTCAGCAAGAAATAATTGCATTGGAGTATTCTCAATATTTTACTCATTATCCCTCAAATACTTATTTATTAATGGTAGTGTTTGAATTTGAAGATCGGAAAAATATTTTTCTAAATAAAGTGAGAAGATAGAGTCTCAAGAAATTTCCCAATATCTTTTTTATATAAACTATCTGTGATTTTTAAAGAGAATAATTCATAATCATTCATATCTTTTTTTTTATCAAAATTAATATTTCCTTTTAATGAAATATTTTTCATGATTGTTTTTATCACTATTTAAAATTTAAACAAATATAAGTAAAAGGCAAATTTCTTTACATTATGTTTTTTATGAAAGAAATTTCTAATGCAATTAGGAAATAATTAATTTTTTAAGAATTAATTAATTTCCCTTGAATATATAAAAAAACATTAGTTAAAGAAAAAATTACAGTTAATAGAGATGCAATAACGGGTAATAAATTGAACCATAATTGCGAAGTTGTCATTTTTGAATCGATTGGCAGAAAATTGGTTCTTTTTTTAATTCTTATTTGCAACCAGAAAACAGATAATGGATAAATAATTCTTGAGAAAGTAATTAACGTAGAAGGTAAAAAACCTTTGTTTGAATAAAGTAAAAATCCTGAATAAAAATATAACGTCCAAACTATAACTCTTTTAATCAGAATTAACCTCTTGCTTTTACTAGACATTATTAATTAGATTTTATAGTTTTAGTCATTTTATATCTTTCAAAAAAAATTTTATTTATAATGACTTTTTCTTTACGTATAATTTCCCATTTATTTTTAAGAAATAATTCATAACTTATTAAGCTCGCTTCAGTATAAAGAGAGTCTAAACCTTCTTTCTTTGCTTCATCTTCTAATTTATGAAGTAACTTAGAGCCGTATCCTTTTCTTTGGAATTTACCTTTACAGTAAAATAGCGCAATTCTATCGGTGGGATATCTTGTAGCAAAAGCAATAATAATTCCTTCTTTACATATAAGCCATCCTTTTCCTTTAATTATTGAATTATCAAAATTTGGGTTATTCCAAGCTTGGCTTGACCAGGCTCTTTTTTGTTCTTGACTATAAATTTTTTCATCTAAAGATTGAATTGAATCAAAATAAACCTTCTTTAATTCCAGTTGATCTTTAATGGTGATTTGTCTTAAATTCATATACAAATCTTTTATTTAATATGCCTACTAAAAATATAGTCGCAATTGGGGGAGGAGGGTTTGGACGTTCATTAGGCTCTCTTGAAATTGAAAAATATATAGTTTCTTTAAGTAATAAAAAAAGACCTAAAATTTGCTTTATTCCAACAGCATCTGGCGATAGTAGTTTGTACAAACTAAATTTTTATAGAGCATTTTCTAAACTTGATTGTATAACAAGCCATATTGATTTCTTCTCTAGAACAGAAAACTTAGAAGAGAAAGTTTTAACTCAAGACATCATTTATGTTGGCGGAGGAAATACAAAAAGTATGTTAGCTGTTTGGAAAGAATGGAATTTACATAAAATTTTGCGAAATGCTTATGAAAAAGGAATTGTTATGAGTGGTGTAAGTGCTGGGGCTATTTGTTGGTTTGATAAAGGTATAACTGATTCTTACGCTAAAAAATTAGCCATAATTGATTGCTTAGGCATAGTTGAAGGTATTGCCTGCCCGCATTTCGATGAAGAGAAAGAGCGGGAACCTTATGTTAATGATGTTATTCAGAGAGAAATCATTGAATCATGTATATGTATTGAGGGCAATTGTGCCTTGCATATTAAAAATGATTTTGACTATTCCTCAATTGATTTTGGTAATGGTAGAAACTGCTTTAGAGTTGCAAGGGAAAATAATCTTGTAAAGAAGGAAATTCTTTAAAAAGAAAATATTTTTAATATCTTTAGATCTCATCATTCTTCGAGATAGAAGTAAATTCAATCCCTTTGTATTTTACAAAAGATGCAGTCCATACTTCTTTTGAGAGATTGCCAAGGTATTTTAGAAACTGTTGTGTATCTCCATCTCTTATCCATTCAGATTTAATAAATGGAAGCTCTTTCTGCATTCTTTTAGGATGCATATGAACAAGGAGTAAACCTTTTTCTTCAGAAGCCCTTTTTAAAGAACCTTCATCACTTCTTTGAAATACTCTCATTAGAAGATTTAAAATTACCTCTTCTCCAAGTTTCTTGAAATTTTCTGATTCCTCTAAATTATCTTTAATTTCTTTACCTCCAAGAGGCATTGCTCTAACTAAGTTTTGCTCAATTAAAGCTATTGCAATTAGATAATCTTGGCTAGCCATATTCTAAAATAATACTTTTTTGTTATTCTAACCTCTCGAGTTCATGAAAATATTTAATGGATTAAATATCTGCGATAAGAAGAAAGCAGATAATTTATAAATTATTTTCCAATACAATAAAACTATTGTTTTTTATTTTAATTAGTAAAATTAAAAATTTTATTTGTCATGAGGTTTTTTTTTATTTTTATTTTTCGGTATTTTTATAGGTCTTTATTTATCATGGCCCGGTTTAGTAAAACCAGAAAACTGGAAATGTTTTAATCAAATTATTGCAAAATCTGCAGAAGATAAAATTTCTTTAAAAGCTGCATTAGAGATTTCCCCCAGTTATTTTCTAAAGGCTAAGAATAAAAAGATGACTTCCAAAATAAGAATCGTAGCAGATGCGTGTTTTCGTTAATATGTTATTGGATGAAATTTGAATACTAAATAATGAAAAATAATATAAGATTTGAATTGTCATTTAAAAATATTTCTCAGTTAGACGATAAACTTAATTTCTGTAAATTAAATAATATCAAAAATATTAATATTCCATGTAAAGGACTTATAAAGAAGGATTTATTTAATTCAACTATTAAATATATATCAAAAAACTATGATGAATTTAATTTGACCTATCACTATAGTCTTTATCATCAATATTCAAAAAATAAAGAAAATTCTTATCAGGAATTTTTAGATTTTGTTAAAAGTTCTCAGGCTAATAAAAATTTTGAAATTCTGCTTGTGTCGGGATCAAATAAGAAAAAAAACTTTGACTCAGTTCATGTATTAGCTTATTTAAAAAAAGAAAAAAATTTAAAAGTTAAATTAGGTATAGCTTACAATCCATATTTGAAAAAATATTATAATATTTCTTCAGAAAGAGAAAGGTTCGAAAAAAAAATCTCTACTGGTTTAATAAATTCAATTTGGTTTCAATATGGTACGGATATTAAAGTTCTTCAGAATGAGGTGACTTATCTTAAAAACGTAGCAAAAGAAGAAAAATTAAATTTATTTGGAAGTTTATTTATTCCTTCTAAACAATTTATAGCACGGTTTAAATTTCGTCCTTGGAAAGAGGTATATATATCTGAAAAGTGTTTATATTCCTTGGAGAATTTTTTTGATTTCACAAACGATTTAGTTAGTTTTTATAAAAAAAATAATATTACACCTGTAATTGAATCTGATTTTTATTCATCAGAGAAACTTGATTCTGTTTATAGTTTTTTAGAAAATGAAAGATAATTTCTGTCAATATTAAAACTATGAAAAGTGATATTACATATGACTTATTAATAATAGGTGGTGGTATATCCGCGTGTGTTTTCGCTTCGAAGTATCTGAAAAATAATATTACAAAAAAAGTTGGATTAATTGAAATTGGTCGAGGACTTGGAGGTAGATCAAGTACAAGAATAAGCAAAAAATATGAAGGATGGAAACTAAATCATGGTTCTCCAAATTTTAATATATCTAACAGTAAAAATAACCTTCTATTAAAAAGATATATTGATGAATTATTGGAAAATAAATATATAAAAATTGACGACTCAGAGATATATTTTTTAAATGAAGATTCTAATTTAGAAACAAAAAAAAAATCTGAATTTTCTTGCGGGGTTAATTATTCATCTTTAGATTCCATGAGTGAATTATCGAAAAAGATAATTGAGTCAAATAATTTAAAAGAGGAAATTGATTTTTTCTTTGAAACTTTAATAGTTGATTTGAAGTTTAATGATAATGGATGGTTACTAACATCAAAAAATGGCGACAAATTCAAGTGTAAATATCTAATTTGTTCAACTAATTTGTTGTTACATAAGAGGTCTTTAAAAATATTAAATGTAAATCAAATTCCATTAAGAAAAGCAATTCCTATCAATAGTGATAAAAAAATAGATTTACTTTTAAATTTATTAGAAGAACAAACATTTATTCCTAGGTTAACTTTTCTAATTTATACAAATAAAAATTATAGTTATAAAGATAATTATTCTAAAAAACTAAGGTATTTTTATTTAAAAAATAATTTAGAGAAAAAATATAGATTTGAAAGAATTATTTTTCAGCTGCAAGATAATAATAAATTAGGAATTGTAGTACATTCAAAAAACGCAGAGTTAATTAATTCATATATAACTACAAAAGATGAAGAAGTTTTTAAACAAAAAATAATTAAAAATTTCAATAAATTGTTTGAAGAGAATTCTTTAGTACATAAATTAACTTTTGACGAAAAAATATCAATTATGAAATGGAGAGCTTCACAACCTTCTGGCCTTGGAGTACCATTATCTTTACAACTTAGTAGAAAATTTAAAATTGGATTTTGCGGAGACTGGTTTGAAGGAGATGGATTTAGCAGAATTGAAGGCTCAATTATGAGTGCTTTAATATTAGAGAAAAAAATTAAAGACTTAATTAAATAATTTTTTCAGAATGTGATCTATATCAGTGTTTTTTTCAATAATGAATTTATTTGTATTATTTTTTTTGCTATTAGGTTTGAATTTTTCATAATAAATGCTCCATGATTTTAAGAAATCATTCTCAGCTTGTTTTTTTTTCTTCCCCCTTTCTTTTATATCTCTTTGTACAACTCTTTTCATGCACTCATTTTTTTTAGTTTTTATTTCTAAAAAAATATAATCCTTATTATTTAAAGTTTTTGAGAATTCTTTAGCAAATATACCCTCAACAATTAAAAAACTAATATTATTTGTTTCGTTTAAGATATTTTGAATTGTTTTCTTTTCGAAATTATAATAACGATCACAGATTGAAATTCCATTATTATAAATGAAATCAAAATCTTTTTTGAATAGTTTTTTATTAAAACTAATACTTCTATCAAAAAAACCCTCTATAAATTTTGGTAGTAATTTACTTATTAAACCTGTCTTATAGTAATTGTCGGTACTTAACACAATACCATTTTTATTTTTCTTTATTATTTGATTAGATAAAGTTGTTTTCCCGCTTCCGGAAGGTCCACTTATAAAAATAAGCTTCATTTTTATGATCTGGTCTTTAATAAGATTTTAACTTTACTAATAATAAATACCTTTAAATTTTGAATATTCATTTTAACTTTTTTTTAGTTTTTAAAATAATTTAGAATACCTTGCAATGGCTCGTAAGCTTGCATAAATATTAAATGTGTGTCTTTATATAATTGTAAATAAATAATTTCTATGCAGTTATTTTTTATCTTGTAATTAATTCCTCTGGAATTTGATAATATTAAACTGAATAGTTAATTTTATTACTTATATATTGAAATGATTTCTAAATTTCTCAGCAAAGTAAAATCTATTTTATTTAAAAGTGCAGTAACTTCTGAAACTCCTTTAAAGAAAGAAAAAAAAGCAGCAAAGTCTGCAAAAACAAAAACAAAAACAAAAACAAAAACCAAAGCCAAGGCGTTAAATTCTAAGAAAAATATTGAAACTTTGACTACTCTTCCAGGTGTTGGAGCAAAAAGCGCAAAAGCTTTATATGAGGCAGGATTTAAAACAACAAAGGCAGTTATCGCTGCAGATGAAAAAGATCTTCTTGCTGTGTCAGGAGTTGGAATAAATCTTGTTAAGAAACTTAAAAAGCTTAAATAGTTAATATTTTATTTTTAAACCTTTCTAAAAAAATTTGTAATATCAGCTTATATTCAAGAAATTTATGGGCTTAAGCGGACGACTATCTTCTTCTTGCTTTTCTTCTCTGTTGCAACTTTCTTTTATATTTTTCAATAGGTGTTTCGTGATGTCTAAGTCTTTTTAAATCTGCAAAGATTCCTGACTTAGATACTTGTCTCTTAAATCTTCTAAGGGCAGACTCAATCCCCTCGTTCTCTCCAACTGTAACTTGTGTCAAAATTTTCTAAATAAATTTTATTCTAGCACCTCAACAGATTTATTTAAACTTAAAACTTCTAATTGAGGGTTAATGGTTTATTTGGCTAATTTTTTGCCCACTCCATAAATCCTTTTTTATTACTTTTTATATCTTGTAATGATTCAAAATAATATTTTTCCCAATTATCTTTTGGCAGGCCAAGAAATAACATTAGATTTAATGGGTATTGATCGTTATCAGAACAATTTCTAAAATCATCCCTGAATAAAAAGATTTCCTTTTTTAAAGCAATTGCGATACCTAATTCAATCATTACCCCTTCATCTGGAGGATTTCCATTAACAATCGCAAAAATACAATCACATTTTTTTAAATCATGGAAATTACTACTTGCAACTTCATATGCCCATGGACTTTTTTGTTTTGTTAATGGTTTTGCCCTCTCAAAAGGTTCAAATACTTCTACATTTAAACCATTAAAGATTTCAATAAATTCATGTAAAAGTGTTTTAGTTTGTTTTGAAAATCCATATGGATTTGCCAAGTATAGTTTCTTACTCAACTTTAACCTCTTTTTTTGATGTACTCTTCGCGGTCACTTTTTGAATTTAGAGTATTTTCCCAAGGGAAAACTATCCATTGGCTTTTTTTAGTTATAAATACTGAATTCCACCATGTAGGTTTGATTTTACTAAATAATACAAAAAACATTGCTCCTTCAATATCCTTGAAGGTCTTTAATGTAAGACCAGTTTCATAAACATCATCTACTATTAGTGAATTTTTAAGTGGTTCTGAAATTAATTCAATTTTTAATTTATGGCTCAGTGCTACAGCAAGACATAATCCGCCACGAGGAACTCCATATATTCCAGAAAATTTCTTAAACCTACATTTATTAGCTATTTCTTCTACGCTCTTATCAAATTCGCCCCAAGTAAAATAACTAATCATCTTAATTTTCGTTTTTTTCTGTTGTAATAGCGAAATTTGAAGCAATCACGCTTAAAAGTGCTAATACTTGTTCATTTGGACAATTAGTATTCTTTTTTAAATTTTCACATTCATTTAATATCTTTGCGTATGTATCCTCTACAATTCCGTTCATTTGATCGATACTAAAAGAATATGGTTTATTCATTTTTTAATTAATAGTTATTTTATTTTTACTTAAATATCCAACGAAGTAAATATTTAAGGTATTAAAAATATAAAATTATTCCCACATGGGATCATTTAATTTATCAATTCTAAGTGAAGAAGGAACATAAGTATGTAAATTTTCAATTTTTATAGCCCATTTTTTAGAGTTACCCTTTAAACTATCGCTTTCAATTAGGTTTGTAAGAGGAATCCTTTTTCTAACTTTAAGAAGACCTAAACAAGCTTCCCAGGCTTCTTGATTTTTATAAATATCTAACCAAAAATCAAAAATATTTTCCAAGATTTCTAAAGGGAGATCAAATGAAATTCCCATTGAGGGACTCCCAATTAAATAATTTTTATTTTTTAGTTCATTTAATAAATTATTCAAATTTAAATTAATAGCTAAAAGAATATCTTTTGCTGATTCATTACCTATTAATTCTTTTCTATGGCAATCTAAAAGATTTTCATCCTCAAGAATGTTTTCATCGCAATTTTTTATTCCTACGATCCAAAAACCTTCTCCATTATTGACACCACTAGCAAGAAATAGATATTGAGGTGAATTCTCCAAGATTTCTATTCATTTTTTCCATTTTTAACATTATTTGTATGATATGAAAATAATTTTGTAGTGCAATTAACAATATAAACTCCTCGTAAAAAAAAATAATTGTTAGTATAAAACTTTAAAGATGTTTGATTTAAAAGAGCTAAAACTTATGTTTTTGGATCCTACGGATTTGATCATTAATAATATAAATAAATACCTTTGTAGTAATAAAACAATTAAATTTATTTTTTCTTAGGAAATAATTTTCCGATTTTCTCCTTTTGCAAATACTCCTTTTTAGTCCTTATTTTTTTATCTTCTAGTGATTCTTTATTAGTACTTACAGCATAAATAATATAGAAAATCATACCAGAAAATATTAATCCTAAAAAAATAATTAATATTCCTAGAGGTTCACTGGGGCTAAAAATTTTTAGATCTAAAGCTGTATTTAGGGAAATTATCATCAATTAATTAATTCCTTAAAGAAATTTATGGAAATCTAATTGATTTCTTCGTATCCAAAAAATGTAGTATTGTCTGAGTTTTTATACCCATTAGCTGCTTCCTGTGGGTTCTTACTGTCAATTTTTCTTGCTTTAGCATGAATCATGTTGAATGGGAAAATTACAGCTCCTACGAAAAAATGAAGGATTAAAAAGTCTGAAGGCAGCCCATTTGTCCAGTCAGGGAAAAATAGCAATGTCATCATTGATTCGTACATATAAGTAGTCAAATAAACCTCTGACTATTATTGCTGAACTTATCGCAATACTTTTAATTTTTAATAAATTGAAATTTAATTTGCTGTTAATATTTAGATTTAATTGAAAAGATAAATAGAAAAAACTAATATATTATTTATAGTGTTTAATAAATAGCTATTGTTGAAATTCATTATTGGTTTTCTTTTTTTTATAGTTTACTTATTAAAACCTTCAATAGGTTTAGCTTTTGATACGTCAGATCCTAGTGTTAGTTTGCTTCAAAATAGGATCTCTAATAATTTCTCAAGGAAGTATTGCTCCGCTATTCAAAATGGTTTTTCTAAAGATGAAGCAATGAAATCAGCTATTGTAAAAACTGAAAACATTATATCTTTTTCTTATAATCCACAGAAAAAATGGATTGAGAAAAGTGACTTGGCTAATCAAATTTCATTGCAAGTAGTAAATGATTGTGGACGCTCAATTGGTTTGATTGGAAAGGATGGAGTTACTTATTTTAAATCATATTTTCTTGAAATTTATGAAAAAACCACTCCTGACAAAAATTTTTCTAGATAATTAGGTTAATGAACAATATTTCAGACAAATTAGTAATGACAATCATATTGATTACTATTCTTTTTGTATTTGCATTAATTTTTTCAGTAAAGTCGCCAGAGAGAAAGGTTTTAGATTCTCCAATAATGTGGAAAGATGACTACTCTAATATTTCACTTTTTAGGAGCAATAAAATAAATTCAGAAATAAAAAGATTAATTTAAATAAAAATTTATTATTTACCAAAGTAGGAAGATTCTATTCAACCATATACAAAAATATTATTTCGAATCTCAAGCAATATATCATTTCATTTTTAATTTAAGTATTTCAAAAGAACTGTTGCAAGTTTCAAATCGTCATTAAACCATGCTCTTATCGCCATAGCTCGTCGAGGATCATAAAAATTTTGTTTTCTGTACCAACTAAGAACTTCTGAATCTGATTTCTTCCCATTACATGACAAACAACATGGCACGCAATTACTTGTACTGCTAATCCCTCCTTTTGACATTGGGTGAAGGTGGTCAAGTGATTCTGAGGGTTTTCCGCAATAAATACATTTATAATTAGTAAGTTTATTAAGTGAATCTCTCCAATTTTTATTACTTATCTTGGGACAAAACTGATCAAGGTAAATTGCATCTTGTCTATGCATAAAATTCTTGATAATTTTTTTTGATGATAACAGTTTTTTTTAAAGTATGATTGAAAAAGATAAGATGACACTTTTTAAATTATATGCTTCTTTATTAAGAAAATGATTTTCACTTATTAATACAAAGATTATTTATAGTTCATGCTTTATTTGTATACAATATTATTAGGAAATTTTGATCATATTTTATTTAAAAGTATTTATATTTTTTTGATATCGTTTTTTTCTAATACGTTCTCAGCGATTTCTGGAGGAGGAGCAGGATTATTACAATTACCTGCGTTGATTTTATCTGGAGTTCCCTATTATCAGGCTCTAGCCAGTCATAAGTTAGCAACAGTAGCACTAGGAGTAGGAGGTTCCTTAAGAAATTACAAATCTTTAGGTAATGATATGAGTGTTGCTTGGCAAATTTTAATTTTTGGATTACCAGGAGTAATTTTAGGGTCTTCTGTAGTTGAATATATTTCAGTAAAGTATTTGTACTTAGTTTTAGGAATAATATCCATATTATTAGCTTTTTACTCATTCCTTAAACCAGATTTAGGTTTATCATCTGGTAATAAAAAGCTTAATTTTGTTCATAAAATTAGATTTTTAATTTTTATTTTTCTTATAGGTATATTAAATGGTTCTATTTCTTCAGGAACTGGATTGCTTGTAACAATACTCTTAATAAAAACTTTTGAAATGGATTTTCTTCGAGCTATAAGTATGACATTCTTTACTGTTGGGATTTTTTGGAATTTTATAGGAGCAGTTTTTTTAGCAAGAATAGGATCGGTTCCTTCAAATATATTATTAGTGTTAATAATTGGTTCCTTTGCAGGAGGATATTTCGGGGCTCACCTGTCAAAATTAAATGGGAATATTCTAATTAAGAAAACTTTTATAACAGTTTGTATTTTGGTTGGTATTAGCTTATTGATTAAATCCATAAAAAGTTTTTTATAAATTAAATTAATTGAGGATTTCAATAATTTTGTGGTGAATAATTCTAAAGCAGGTTTATTAGTTAAGAAGATAAATTCATTATTATTATTATTCATTATCAAAGGGGTTAATGAATAACTCTTATTATCAAGTAATACCTTTAGAGAAACCTTTTCTAAATTCCATAAAAAAAGGCCTCACATATGTGGGGCCGGGTGATGGGGAACCTTATTTTTAGACCAAATTCTTAAAAAATGCAACCCCCTATCTGTAGCGCAAACAAGAATCGCCTAATACACTACAGATAGTGCTTTAATGATTTTGTTAAGTATAAATTTATAAATTCTGAAATAATTTTGTAATTTTAAAGTTTATGAATAAAAATTCTAATTTATGATTTCAAATGTTTTTGGAAATTTTACTTGTTAAAAATGTCCTGCACAGTATCATTCGTAATAACTTTGCTAGTAAAAAGCTTTAATGATTGAATTAACTTTACTAACTCTTTTGAATTATGTTGGGGATAATTTCTGTGAGTATAGAAATCTAGGTCATGATAACTATAAATCTTTACTTCTTTCCTACAGTGATGCAAGTAATAAATTTGGGCCATTAGAGGTAAAAAAAGTTATTGAGAAGTCAGAAAATTTTAAAGTTACGGCTGTTGCTATAGCTGCAATTAAGTGCCCTCAGCATATAGTTAAGTAATGAAGTTTGAATTAAAAACTGAAAAAGATAATTATTCAAAATCATTTTTACAATTTATCAGTAAAGTTTTTTTTCTCACTTTAATAATTATCCTTTGTGATGTTGCACTTAAATTAGGAATCATATCTAGAAATCATCAAATCGAATACAACTGCAGGCTTTTATCTGTCCAAAAATCTAAACCTCATTTTAAAAAATTATCTAGGATTTCTAATCTGAAAAGTAAACAACAAATTTGGGAATTTTGCAGGGAGGTTATTAATTAATAGTTAGCTAGATGCTGATGAATAGAATTTTAATGCAAATAACCAGAACTTTCTAGAAGTTATAAGAAATACCGCCGCAACAATAACTTCAAGCAATATTTTCCATAATTGAGAAAGTCCTAGAAAAACTTCAGAAGGAATTGTAGTTATAAAAGCAATAGGAATAAAAATACTAAAAAATACTCTTAAAGAAAAAGAAAATGAATTTAGAGGAAATCTTCCAATATAAAGGAATGATCTTAATACTTCTATTGCATTCCAGGTCTTAACGAACCAAATAGTAGTTGTAGAGATAAAAAACCATAGGCTATATAAAATACAAATCGAGCAGCTTATCGTAATCAAAGATAGGGTCAGAAAACTTAAATTTAAATTGATTTGATTTATTCTTATGCAGAAGAACAACAAGAAAAATCCAAGCATTATTTCTAGAAATCCAGATGGATTTATTTTTTTTAAAGAAATAAAAAATTGACTATCAATAGGTTTTAGAAGTACGAAGTCTAATGTTCCCTCTCTTATGTGTTTAACTATTTCTGTGAGATTAGGATTAAACCATGTATTTGTTATTCCATTCAAAATTGTATAAATACCTTGAATTATTAGTGCTTGTTCAAATTTCCACCCTCCTATATATCCATTATTTTGAAAGAAAATAGATAATAGAAAAATACTCCCTATTAAACTTAAAATTGCAGTAATTAAATCAACTAATATATTTGTCTTGTACTCCAATTCAGAAGCCAAAGAAGTATGTAAGAATTTTTTATAAACTTCCAGATATTTTTTTAAATTCATGACCCCATAGCTGTATATTTTTTGGTTCCTTCAAACCAGATTTTCTTAAATAGTGGGAAAAGTAAAAAAATCCATAGAATTTGCATACTTAAGCCTCCACTAACATTTGTTTCATTACCTGATAGTAGGTTCGCAGGAAAATCAATTAGATATGGAAAAGGAGTTAAATAAATCCAAGATTTAACATATGCGGGAAATGAAACTACTGGAGCTAAAAGACCTGAGAGAAATAAAGTTGGAATAAATAATAATCTTTCTATCGATGATGCTTTCTCTGTCCAGAAACATAAACATGCAACTATTGACTGAATTAAAAATTGAATCAAGAATGATAAGAAGGTAGATAATATCGATAAAAGTAAAATACCTAAATTTGGAATCCATATACTTTCTGGATTAAAAATAAAAAAGAAAAATGCAATTATTAGGGCGAAAGGAAATCTTGTTATTTGCTCAGCAAGATGTTGTGCAAAATATCTGAAAAATGGATTTAAAGGTTGGATTAAATAGGGAGATACTTTTCCCATAAGAGAATCCTCTTCAAAACTAAATACAACCCAAACTACAGAAAACTGTCTAACAAAAAAGGCACATAAGAAATACCTAGAAAGCATGACATCACTTATGTTTATGGATTCATTTAGATTATTGTTTGTCCAAATATTTAACATAAAAAACGGAATAATCCCTGAAATTGCCCATAATGCAATTTCTACTCTATATTCCAACATGTTTGAATATTGGACTTTTAATAAGGTGATTATTTTGCGGTTAATCAAATTAGATATCATAATCTTTTTTGATTAATACCTTCCCAATAATTTCATCTATAGGTGGTTCATTTATAAAAAGGTCTTCAATATCAAAATTATTTAGGATAGTCTTTAGTGAAGAAGTAATAGAGTTGTTTTCAATTTTTAGAGTTATTTCATTCTTAATTTTATTTTTAATAGTAAAACCGGAATTTTCTAATTTAGTTGCATCTTTTTCGGAACGACAAACTATTAATATTTCTTTGACAGGAGATAGTTTTTTTAATAATAAGTTAAGTTTTCCATCATATGATATCGCCCCTTCGTGCACACATATAACTCTCTTGCATAGAGAGGTAATATCTTTCATGTAATGACTGGTAAGACATATCGTTGCATTAGTTTCCTTATTATATTTTTGAAGGAATTTTCTTAAATTTCTCTGTGCATTAATATCTAATCCAAGTGTCGGCTCGTCTAAAAATAGAATATTTGGTTCATGTATCAAAGCTGCTAGTAATTCTGACTTCATACGCTGACCTAGTGAAAGTTTTCTAACAGGTATGTATAGCTCTTCATCAATTTCAAGCATTTCCGATAATTTTTTTATTCTCTTTTTAGCTTCGAACTTATCTAAGTCATATATTGATGCATTTAAATAGAATGATTCAATTGGAGGAAGATCCCAAATAAGCTGTTGCTTTTGTCCCATTATTAAGGTGATATTCTTTAGGAAATTTTCTTTTCTCCTGAAAGGTAAGTAGCCTGAAACCAAAATCGAACCATCACTTGGATAAATTAAGCCACAGAGCATTTTTAATATTGTTGTTTTCCCAGCTCCATTAGCACCTAGAAAACCTACTATTTCTCCCTCTTTAATTTCAAAACTTATATCTTTTATAACTTTTAAACTTTTTGTTTGTCTTCTAAAAAAATGTTTAATTGTTCCTTTTAATCCTGGTTCTTTGGAAGAGATATCAAATGACTTGGATAAATTTCTTACATCGATAATATTTTGTACCATTTCAATTATTAAATTTTTTTTTAAATACTGATAAATATTCTTTATAGTAGAAAAATTTTTTATTTTTTAAAAAATATCTTTAAACGATACAATCAGCCAAATAAAAAAATTAATTGGATTAAGTAACTCGCTTACCTTATTTTTATTTTCATAATTTAATCCTTTTAAAAAATCAAATATAAAATTACCATTCTCTTTTTTATCATTATTTTTTTTAATTACATTACCATTTTCGTCGAGAAGATCAATTTCATCTTCAAAAAACCATTGTTCTTTTCCATTAGATAATTGCAAAATAACTCCAATACCTTTTCCGTCAGTTATTCTGAAATCACTTATCTTAGCCACCGAAGAAACATTTATGGCATCAACAACTTCTTTAGTAAACCTATCCTTTGATAGTTCTAGGTTTATTTGAACAGAATTACCTATCTTCGCCTTGTCTAAAATTGACATTTTTTAGGTTATTATACCTAGTGATTTAGGGTTTATGCGATTAATTATGAATTATTTATCTATTTAAATAATTATGATTTTTTGAAAACCGCTTCAAGGATTCTTTTTATTGAAATTGTTAAAACTCTTAAGAATACAAAAAAAAGTCCTAACCAACCTAAAATTACAGCTATTGATAATAAGCTTGAGCCTAGATCACGTTGTAGCAAATTCTGCATATAATTTCCTTATTTAGATAGATCATACTTTATTTTATTAAATTACTTACTCAAGATGAATATGGTCAACATTCAGATTTTTTAGACTCTCTTTTATTGACGTATTTAATAGATGTGATTTGTAAGTTAAAATTTAGTTAGAAATTTAATTCAATATTTTGGATCTATCTTTGAACTCATACATTGGAATATTTTTTATCATTATTGGTCTATTAGTTAGAGTTGACTTGAAATTCTCAATTCAAAAGGATTTCAAATAATTACTAATAAGTTTTTTTTAGTACAATAAAAAATTTTTTTTCAATTATATTTTTATTGTTTCAATAAACATTTCAAAGACTAAAAAAACAGCTGTGAAGCTGCTTCTAAATGGTGGCGGGGGGGAGATTTGAACTTCCGACCTTCGGGTTATGAGCCCGACGAGCTACCAGACTGCTCTACCCCGCGTCATATACATAGCATACATCTGAAAGGGTTATTTTTCTTGTTTTTTAGGATTCTTGGAATTTTACTTTACCTTTAACTTCAAGTCGCACTCCTTCAGAAAAATTAAACACCTTTTCTTCGATGTCTTGAATTCTTAAGTCAGATATCCACTCTAACTGTTTTAGTAAGTGAAGACTAACAGCATGCTTTGCTCTTTTAGATCCGTCTTCTACTTTTAAAGCTAAACCTATCCCTTCATTTACTTTACATAGACACTGTATTCCCTCGGCTCCACCTTTACCTATAACATTACCGTGAGAGGCTTTAATTATTTCTGTATCAAACTTATTGTTATCACTTATCATTATTGGGTTTATCGTCATAGCTCTACTTATTTGTTCTAATTCAGCATTTTCGGAACTGCTCAGAAGAGAATATAACCTCGACATTTCTAATAGTTTTAAATAAAGAGTGGGTGCACCACAATCATCACGTTCAGCTTTAATTTCAGAAGAGGGGATTTCAAGTAATTCTGAAACGATTCTGAATATTTCTATTTGAAGAGGATGATCCCCTTTTAAGTAACTATCTAATGGCCAATTCATTTTTTTGCATGTAGCTAAAAAAGCAGCATGTTTACCCGAACAATTATGTTCTAATGGACTTGTCTTTGATTGTGGGCACTTAAGATTATTAATGTCAATGTCATATTCCCATAAAATTTTGAATGCTTCCCTTGAATGAAGTTTTGATCCACTATGTGACCCGCAAGCTAAGGCAATTGATTTTGATTCATTATTGAATTTTGATGAAGCTCCACTACTAACGAAAGGTATTGCTTGAAAAGGTTTTAGTGCTGACCTTATGAAACTTTTATATTCTGGATTTCCTGCGCACATTAAAACCCTCCCTTTTTTATCAGTAATAACAGCATGAATCTTGTGGATCGACTCAATATTTGATCCTCTCATTAAGGTTGCTTGTAAGGGAGGATTGTTAGAAGTGTAGAGGTTTTTGAAATTAGAACTCATTTAGAAATTGTTATATTGAAAAATCAAAATACCAGACAAAGCTAACACTGAAATAATAGAAAAAATTTGAATTAAATTTTTTAATATAGGTTTTACCTCGATTGAGGCAATAAGTGATTCTTTTTCTTTCAAAACTAATGGCTTTTCCCATACTTGACCGTCATACCAACCAGACTCCTCGTATTCTACTTTTTCAGATATTAATCTATTAAATATATGGTTCCAACCTAGATATAATCTTATTGAAATTAGAAGAGGTATTGATAAGCTGCAAAAAAAACTCAATAGAATATATTTTAAAAGGGACGTTTTGAAATATACACTACCTGAAGAAATAACAAGAAATAGAACAAAAGCTCCTACCCAGAACTTTATCAATATAAGAATTAGTGACTTTTTTGTTTTTGGCCAAGAAAATATTTTAGAGTTTGATAATTCTATGAATTCATTGGTGGGTTGCTGCTCTCTGGGGACAGGACATTTAGATTGATTCATAAAATTATGGAAATAAAAGATTATCTCCATTACTCCAGAATGATTCAAGATCATAATATTTTCTTATTTCTGGTTGAAAAATATTTACTATCAAATCACCATAATCGAGTAAAGCCCATTTCGCTTCGTTAATCCCTTCTTTTCGTATAGGTTCAACTTTAGCCTTTTCTCTAAGCTCACCCTCTACAGAGTTAGTGATAGATCTAACCTGTACATCAGATAATCCTTCTGCAATTAAAATCCATTCACTTATAAATGATACTTTGTCAATTTTTATAAGTTTTATATCTTTTGCTTTTTTTTCATCACATGCTTTGGCTGCTATTAAAACCAAACTTTTATTGTCCATAAACATTTTCACTTGAAACTGATTTTTCTGAGCCTTCTTGCTGAGATAATTCTGATCTTGCTTTTTCTGCACTTTTTCTTAAGGCATCTAATCTATCTTCAAAGAAACTTCTTTTTTTCTTTTTTCGTGTCTTCTCTATTAACTCTTTTAATGCTCCTCCAAGACTTTTATAAGCATTTGGAATGCTGTATCCAAATCTACAAGCAAGATCTATAGCTCTTTCATCTGCATAAATAGCATCTTGAAGCTTTTTTTCAGAATTATTTTTTAAATATAATCTATATCCTGCAAAACTTGACAAACCAAGAGCAAGTAATAAAAGTAACCCATCTTGTACCCACAACTCTCCTATCGCCCCTCCAAGTCCTATGGCAAGAGCTGCCATTTCCCATCCATCTCGGGGAATTGTGTCATTTTGGATTTTCCCAACCTCGTGCCAAAATAATAAATTTCTATGGTCAATAGCAAAGTTATCCCATTCATCTAAATCTATTTGAATTTCTACTTCGTCACGACCGATTTCCTCAAGTGTTATCAAAGGTGGATCTATAGCCGCAGCAGCTTCAACAAATACCCAACTTTCATTCTCTGGAGGCAACAAACTTTTAAGTCGCTGAAGTTCGCTCATAAAAAATTAATTTCTTTCAATACTATAGAAACAAATGTTGCTTTTCAAGTAACTTGATTAACATCTGATGATTTATAAGTAGCATGAGATAAATGAACATTTAAATTATGCCTCAAAGAGGTGATCTTAAAAAAATTCTTATTCTAGGTTCGGGACCGATTGTTATAGGCCAAGCATGCGAATTTGATTACTCTGGTACTCAAGCTTGCAAAGCATTAAGAAATGCTGGTTATGAAATTGTCTTGATAAATTCAAATCCAGCATCAATAATGACTGATCCTGATATCGCAAGCAAAACATATATTGAACCATTGACTCCTGAAATAGTTTCTCAGATCATTCTAAGAGAAAAACCTGATGCTATTCTTCCAACTATGGGAGGCCAAACCGCATTGAATCTTGCGGTTAAATTATCAGAGTCAGATTTTTTAAACCAAAATAATATTGAATTAATTGGTGCTGATTTAAGAGCTATTAATAAAGCTGAAGATAGAAAATTATTTAAAGAATCGATGGAGAAAATAAATGTAAATGTTTGTCCATCTGGTATTGCATCTAACCTAGATGAAGCTATGGATGTATCAAAAAAAATTAGTTCTTATCCTCTTATAATAAGGCCCGCGTTTACTCTTGGTGGAGTAGGGGGTGGAATTGCTTTTAACCTTGAAGAATTTGTCGAGTTGTGTAAATCAGGTTTAGAGGAAAGTCCAACTAATCAAATATTAATTGAAAAATCACTCATTGGATGGAAAGAGTTTGAACTAGAGGTAATGAGGGATACTGCTGACAATGTGGTAATAGTTTGCAGTATTGAAAATTTAGACCCAATGGGTGTCCACACTGGAGATTCGATTACTGTCGCTCCTGCACAGACCCTAACAGATAAGGAGTATCAGAGATTGCGGGATTTGTCATTGAGGATTATTAGAGAGGTGGGAGTTGAAACAGGAGGGAGTAATATTCAATTTGCAATAAATCCATCTAATGGAGAAGTAATTGTTATAGAAATGAATCCTCGTGTAAGTAGATCCTCTGCTTTGGCAAGTAAAGCAACTGGATTCCCCATAGCTAAGATTGCAGCTTTATTATCTGTTGGCTATACACTTGATGAGATTATTAATGACATTACAAAAAAAACACCTGCATGTTTTGAGCCATCAATTGATTATGTAGTTACTAAGATCCCAAGATTTGCATTTGAAAAGTTTAAAGGCTCATCTAATACTTTAAGCACTGCTATGAAATCTGTTGGTGAGTCAATGGCAATAGGTCGTTCTTTTGAAGAATCATTTCAGAAAGCCTTAAGGTCATTAGAAGTAGGAGTTTTTGGATGGGAATGTGATTCACAAGATGAATTTAAAAATGAGAGTCAAATTAAAAATAGTTTAAGAAACCCTACATCTGAAAGAATTCTCCTAATTAAAAAAGCTATGCAGCTTGGGAAAACTAATAATTATATTCAAGAAGTTACAAATATAGATTTATGGTTTATCGAAAAATTACGTAATATCTTTAATTTTGAAAATGATTTTTTGAAAGATAAGGAACTTTATACTCTAGATAGGGATTTGATGTTACATGCTAAACAATTAGGCTTTTCAGATCAACAGATAGCAAAGTTAACTAATTCTGAGTTTTTTGAAGTAAGAAGATATAGAAAAAAACTTAATATAATTCCAATTTATAAAACTGTTGATACTTGTTCAGCAGAATTCTCATCCTCAACTCCCTATCATTATTCAACTTACGAAGAATCTTTTATTGATTTTAATTCTAAAATTTTTGATAGCGAGATTTCAGAAAATAGTAAATCTAAAAAAATTATGATTTTAGGAGGAGGTCCTAACAGAATTGGTCAGGGAATAGAATTTGATTATTGTTGTTGTCATGCATCATATCAAGCTTCTACAAATGGCTATAAAACAATAATGGTTAATAGTAATCCTGAAACTGTATCAACAGATTATGATACTAGCGATATTTTATATTTTGAGCCTGTAACTTTGGAGGATGTGCTTAACATAATAGAAGCTGAAAATCCTTATGGTTTGATTGTTCAATTTGGAGGTCAAACCCCATTGAAATTATCATTACCTTTATATGAATGGCTTAAATCTAATGATGGGATCAGAACTGGAACAAAAATTCTTGGGACTTCTCCAATATCTATCGATTTAGCAGAAGATAGAGAGGAATTTACAAAAATTCTTGAAGAATTAAGTATTAGACAACCTTTAAACGGTATTGCACGTAATCAAAATGAAGCAAAAATAGTAGCAAAAAATATAGGATTCCCCTTGGTTGTAAGACCTTCTTATGTTTTAGGTGGAAGGGCAATGGAAATTGTTAAAGATGAGAATGAATTATCGAGATATATTTCTGAAGCAGTTAAGGTATCACCTGATCGTCCAATCCTTCTTGATCAATATTTGAATAATGCAATTGAGATAGATGTTGATGCTTTATGCGATTCAGAGGGTTCAGTTGTAATTGCTGGCCTAATGGAGCATGTTGAACCTGCAGGAATTCATTCAGGAGATTCAGCTTGTTGCTTACCATCCATTTCTCTTTCAACATCCACAATAGAAAATGTAAGGAACTGGACTAAATTAATTGCACAAAGATTAAATGTTGTTGGTTTAATTAATTTGCAATTTGCAGTAATAAATACAAATATTAAAGAAAATAAATTATTTATTCTCGAAGCAAATCCAAGAGCATCTAGGACAGTTCCATTTGTTTCAAAAGCCATAGGTAAACCAGTTGCAAAATTAGCAACTCAGTTAATGCAAGGTTTTACATTAGAAGATCTTAATTTCACAGAAGAATTTTCTCCAAAATATCAGGCAGTAAAAGAGGCCGTTTTACCTTTTAAAAGATTTCCTGGGTCTGATACATTACTTGGCCCTGAGATGCGATCTACTGGAGAAGTAATGGGTTTAGCTAAAGATTTTGGAATTGCTTATGCCAAGTCGGAATTGGCAGCAGGTAATGGTGTTCCTTCAGAGGGAGTTGCTTTTTTATCTACAAATGATTTAGATAAAAAAAATCTTGAGGAAGTTGCTATAGAACTTTTGAATTTAGGATTTAAATTAATAGCAACAAAAGGTACAGCTTCATATTTGGTGAATTTAGGAATTCAAGTTGAAGATGTGCTAAAAGTTCATGAAGGAAGACCAAATATTGAGGACCTAATTCGTTCGGGACTTGTTCAATTAATAATTAATACTCCAATTGGCTCACAGGCTCTTCATGATGATGCTTATTTAAGACGTGCCGCTTTAGAATATAATATTCCAACTTTTACAACTATTCCTGGAGCAAAGGCAGCCATTAAGGCGATTAAAGCTTTGCAATGCAATAAAATTAATACCTACTCTTTACAAGAAATTCATAATTATTAAAATTTTATTCTAAGTTTTCTAGTTTTTCTCTTAATTGATTAACTAAAGAGTTTCTACTAATCGAAAGTAATTTGAGAGTATCTTGATGCATCTTTAGTTGTGTCTCCGCAATTTGTAGTACTTTTATAGATTCTTTTATTTCATTAGAAAGGTCATTTATTAAATATTTTTTGCCTTCAAAGGTTAAAACTGGATTTGCAGAATCATTTGTGTTTTCGCTCATGGATTTACTTTTTTAATAAATAAAATAGAACTATAAATTTTTAATCAATTGTTTTTCACATAATTCTTTATAAATTCCTGGTTTATTTATTAAATCAATATGTTTCCCAACTTCAATAATTTGACCCTTATCGAAAACAACAATTTTATTGGCCTCTTGAGTAGTGGCTAATCTATGAGCAATTACAATAACTGTTCTATCTTTCATAGCACTATTAAGTCCTTTTTGTACTTCAGATTCTGATTCTGCATCTAACGCACTTGTGGCCTCATCTAAAAGAAGAATTGAGGGGTTACCAAGTATTGCTCTTGCAATTGCTATTCTCTGGATCTGACCACCTGAGAAATTTGATCCTCTTTCAGTTATCTCTGTTTCATATTTCTCAGGAAGCTTTTGAATGAAGTTGTGAGCGTTTGCTTTTCTCGCAGATTCTATAACTTCATCTTTGGTGAAATTTCTGCCCATTCTTATTACATCAATAATTGTTCCTGAAAACAAAAAAGGCTGTTGTTGTACTAATGCAATGTTTTTTCTAATATCTTTTGTATTTAATATTTTGAGATTTTTATCATCTATAAAAATGTCTCCATTATTTGGGGCTATAAACTTTAATATCAAGGCCAACATTGTACTTTTACCAGCTCCAGAAGCTCCAACAAATGCTGTGACTTCCCCTGTTTTAATTTCTAAATTGATATTTTTAAGTACTTGATTATCTTTTTTGTAAGCGAAATTTACTTTCTTGAAAATAATTTTGCCTTCAAAATTGGATAACCTTCGTAAATTTTCTTTCTCATCTTCGACAGGTTCTTGATTTATGTTTTTCAACCTTTTTATTGAGGCTTCTGCCTGTTTATAGTCATTAAAATTTGTACTTACATGACTTATTGGATCAATAAGCATTAATATTGCTGCAAAAAAACTACTAAATTCTTCGCTTGTTAGAAGGCCTAGATTGATTCTTGCGGCTCCAAAACCTAATATTGCTAATATTCCAAATGCTTCAACAAATCCCACAACTGGATGTTGAAACGCAAGTAGTTTTAATGTTTTATATTTTGCTTTTTTATTAGTACTTAATCTTTTAAAAAATCTTTTCTCAATCCAATTTTCTGCAGCAAAAGCTCTTATCGTAGACATTCCATTTATAGATTCACCAATTAAACCTGCTAAATTACTTGTAGATTCTTGGCTTTTTTCGGATGCTTTTAAAACTCTTCTTCCAAAACTGTTAACTGAAAGAATAATTAATGGTGCTAAAACGAATGTTGATACTGTTAGTGACCAGTCTAAATAAAACATATAGATTATTACCGCTAACAACTGTAAAGTGCATGGAATAGTATCTTGAGCTGTTTTATAAATAACTTCGCTAACCCTATCTGCATCTTCTGTAAGTCTATATGTGATATCCCCAGCTGAAATATTTTCAATAGAATTCATCTTTATTTTTTGAATTCTGCTAAATAAATTTCCTCTCATCACTTCACTAATTTCTAAAGATGGTTTTGCTATAAATACATCCTGTCCAAATTGAGCAGTTTTCTGAACTAAAAATACAAATAAAGACTTAATTATTATGCTAGAAACTTTTGATAAATCACCTGACCCAATTGCTGGGATTAAGTTTCCAGCTAAATAAGCTAATAAAGGCCAACAAGCTACGTAAATAAGCATGCATATAGAACCCTTGATAAACCTATTTGAATATGGTCTGACTGGTGGTATTAGTCTCAAGATATTATATATTTAATTGTTTATCCTACTTTATCAATATCTTTGGGTATAAAAAACAATGAAATTGGATCAATTCTTAAAATGGAAAAATTTGGTATCTTCTGGTGGCGAAGCAAAAACTTTTATTAAATCCGGATCTGTAAAGGTTAATGGTGTAATTGAGACTAGGAGAGGAAGGAAGTTAAATAAGGGAGATAAAGTAATATTTCTAAAAAATGAATTAATTTTTGAATAGTTAGCTTATTCCACTCACTTTGTATTAGTATATTTTTCTTGGAGATAGTATTTTGAGAAAATCTGTAATTGCTGGTAATTGGAAAATGCACATGACTTGTGCTGATGCAAAATCATATTTAGAAGAGTTTATTCCTTTAATAAAAAACAAAAAAGACGATCGTAAAGTTGTTATTGCTCCACCTTTTACAGCTATTTCAACCTTTTCTGATCATTCTGATTTTGATTATTTAGAGATTTCTAGTCAAAATATTCATTGGGAAGATCAAGGAGCATTTACTGCAGAAATATCTCCAAAAATGCTTCTTGAACATGGTGTCTCATATGCAATTGTTGGACATAGTGAACCAAGGAAATATTTTAGTGAAAGTGATGAACAAATTAATAAAAGAGCAGTTTTTGCTCAATCTAGTGGACTTACTCCAATTGTTTGTGTAGGAGAAACATTAGAACAAAGAGAGAGAGGAGAAGCTGATAGAGTTATTACTAGACAGGTTGAACAAGGATTAGAAAATACAGATCCATCTAATTTAATTGTTGCCTATGAACCAATATGGGCTATTGGCACTGGTAAAACATGTGAGGCAGAAGACGCTAATAAGATATGTTCTTTGATTCGGAAATTAATTGGTTTTGATGATGTAATTATTCAATATGGAGGATCTGTTAAACCTAATAATATTGACGAAATCATGTCAATGAGTGATATAGATGGGGTGTTAGTTGGAGGGGCGTCATTAGATCCGAATAGTTTTGCGAGAATTGCAAATTATCAATAAGAAAAATCCATGGCCAAAAGGCTGGGGACAAAAAACTTCAATTATGGGAGTTATTAATTTAACTCCTGATTCATTTAGTGATGGCGGGGAATTAAACTCTTCAAAAAAAGTTTTAGATCAAGTAAATCATTTCTTGAGCAATGGTGTTGATGTTATTGATCTTGGTGCTCAAAGTACGAGACCTGGGGCTGAAGAAATTGGATCTAGTATAGAAATAAAAAGATTGATCCCATATCTAAAATTAATAAAATCTGAATTTCCAGATGTTTTAATTTCTATTGATACTTTTAATTCTGAAGTGGCTTACGAAGCTCTTTTAAATGGTGCTAATTGGATAAATGATGTCACGGGAGGAAGAAGAGATATAAAAATTTTGGATGTTGTATCAAAATTCAACTGTCCATTCGTCATAACTCATAGTCGTGGTAATAGTCAAAATATGAATCAACTCTCTAATTACCAGAATGTATTGAGTGATGTTAAGTGTTCGCTTGATAATTTAATAAAGAATGCTTTAGAAAAAAATATATCTGAAAGAAATATAATAGTGGATCCTGGAATTGGGTTTTCAAAGGATATCATTCATAATTTGGAAATATTGAGAAACTTAGATGTATTTAAAAAATGGAATTTGCCAATTTTGATAGGTGCATCTAGGAAGAGATTTATAGGAGAAATTTTGAATGAGAAAAATCCAAAAGAAAGGGATATAGGAACACTAGCAATAAGTTGTCTTTGTTCTCAATTTAATATTGACATTGTGAGAGTTCACAACGTCAAACTTAATTATCAAATCCTGAAAGTAGCTGATAGGATTTACAGATAATAATAAATTTATTATTCTTTAACTCCTTCGATTTTATCCTCTACCTCTTGGTATAGTTCTTTCAACTGTTCTATATTCTCTTCTGACGTTTCCCAATATCCTCTACCATTAACTTCTAGCAAAGTTCCAACAATTCTTCTGAAACTATTAGGATTAAGATCCATTAATCTTTTCCTCATCTCTTCGTCATTTATAAATGTTTCATTAGTTTCTTCATATACAAAATTATCTACTTGACCACTTGTCGCACTCCAACCAAGAGTATAATTAAGTCTGTTTGAAAGTTCTCTAACTCCTTCATAACCAGATTTAAGCATACCTTCATACCACTTAGGATTTAAAAGTTTTGTCCTTGAGTCTAATCTGATAGTTTCTCCAAGTGTTCTAACTTGAGCATTGGAAGTAGTAGTGTCTGCTATATAGCTACTTGGTTCTTTCCCGTCATCTCTAAGCGTCTTAATCAATTTTGTTGGATCTGAATCAAAATAATGACTTACATCTGTTAATGAAATCTCTGAGGAATCAAGGTTTTGAAATGTAACATCTGCTGTTTTCATTACTGACTCAAATACCTCTCTTTTTTGATTCATCTCACCTGGATTATCAGCATTAAAAGCATATGTTTTGCGTGATAAATACATTTCTTGTAATTCATTTTCTTCCTCCCAAGTTGAGTTTTCTACAGCTAAATTAACATTTGAACTGTAGCTTCCACTTGCGTTAGAGAATACTCTCGCAGAAGCTTCTCTGATAGAAGTACCTTCTTTTTCTGCTTGTTCTAGTGAATGTTTCCTTACAAAATTAGATTCCAATGGTTCATCAGCCTCAGCCGCTAATTTGACCGCCTGATCTATTAAGGCCATCTGATTTATAAATAGATCTCTAAAAACTCCTGAGCAGTTAACGACTACATCTATTCTTGGCCTACCTAATTCTTCTAAAGGGATTAATTCTAATTTGTTGATTCTTCCAACAGAATCTGGTTTTGGTTTTACGCCGACAAACCATAAGATTTGAGCAAGTGATTCTCCATAAGTTTTGATATTATCAGTACCCCATAAAACACAGGCAATTGTTTCAGGCCAAGTTCCTTGCTCTTCTTTTTGTCTTTCAATTAATTTGTCAACAACTGACTTTGCAGCAGCTACAGCTGCTGTAGTAGGGATTGATTGTGGATCAAGTGCATGGATATTTTTACCACTGGGTAAAACACCTGGATTTCTTATAGGGTCTCCACCTGGTCCAGGTAAAACATAATTTCCATCTAATGCTTTAATGAGGCTATCCATTTCTTTATCAGCACAGACCTGTTCCAAACAGAAAAGTAAGTAATCAAATAATTTATTTAATTCCTTCTGGTTAACTTCATTAAATCCATTTAAGTTACAAACCCTTAGCCAAGGGGTAGGCAAATTCAAACCAAATACTTTAAGAAAGTCAAACAATTTGGAAAGAAGTGATTTTTCTAAATAAACTCTGCCATCAACAATTTTTAAAGAGTTGACCATCGCAAAAATCGACTCTCTTGCTGTCTTTATGATTTTTTCATTTAGCTCTACAAATTTAAGTTCACCTTTATTATTACCATCATAAATTTGTTCAATAGTTAGGCCCATAGATTCAGCTAGCAATCCAGGAAGAGATCTTAATCCCTCTTGCTCTCTTTCTAATGAAGCAATATTTACAAGTGTTGCAACAGCTTCTTCTGCTGTTGGGGCTTCTCCAATAGTATGAAGACCGCAAGGTAATAATCTACTTTCAATTTCCATCAACTGTTTATAGACATTCCCAACAAATAAATCTCTTTCATCTAGTGAGAGTTCTTCTACATCTTTTGAAGGGAGCTCGACATCCTTGTCAAGATTACATTGTTTAGAAGTCTCAACTATCGCATTAACAATTTGAATGCCCCTACTATTTTCTCTTAATTGTTGATAAGAACCAACGAGTTCACTTAGTTCTTTAAGTCCTTTGTAGAGTCCTGCATTTTCCGCTGGAGGAGTCAGATAACTAATAGTTGAAGCATATCCTCTTCTCTTCGCAATTGTTGCTTCAGATGGATTATTCGCAGCATAGTAATACAAATTAGGCAATGATCCAATGAGAGAATCCGGATAGCAAGTTTCACTCATGCCCATCTGTTTCCCAGGCATAAATTCAAGTGAGCCGTGAGTTCCAAAATGAAGAACAGCATCGGCCCCCCAGATTTTTTCTACATACGTGTAATAAGCAGCAAAACCGTGATGAGGACTAGCACTTCTTGAATAGAGTAATCTCATGGGATCACCTTCATAACCGAATGTAGGTTGAACTCCTATAAAAACATTTCCAAAATGTTTTCCATAGATAAGAAGGTTTTGTCCGTCACTATTAAGGTTCCCAGGAGGTTTGCCCCAATTTTCTTCAAGTCTTTGTGAATATGGTGTGAACTCTTCATATTCTTTTACTGACATCTTATGAGCAATATTTAACTCTGGAGAGCCATCCATCGCTTCAGGGTTGTTAATTACTTTTTCCATTAATTCTTTTGAATTACTTGGAAGTTCATCTATTTGATATCCTTTCGATTTCATTTCAAGAAGTACTCTATAAATTGAACCAAAAACATTCAAGTATGCTGCCGTACCAACATTTCCTTTGTCTGGTGGAAAACTAAATACTGTAATGGCTAATTTTTTATCCTTTCTTTGTTTAACTCTTAAAGTTGACCATTTTATAGCTCTTTCAGCTATTACATCAACTCGATCTTGGAGAGTATGCGCCTTACCTGTAGCATCATCACGACCTGAGAGAATAATTGGTTCAATAGCACCATCAAGCTCTGGAATTGCAATCTGAAGTGCTACCTGAACAGGGTGTAAACCTAGATCACTATCTTCCCATTCTTGTGTGGTTTGGAAAACTAATGGAAGTGCAACCATATAGGGTCTGTTTAACCTTTTTAGGGCTTCAATAGCTTTAGGATGATCTTGTCTTGCAGGCCCTCCAACTAGTGCAAATCCTGTTAGAGATACAACTCCATCTACTATAGGTTGATACTTATTAATGGAATCATAATAAAATTCATTAACTGGTTTAGAAAAGTCTAGACCTCCACAGAAAATAGGTAGTACTCTCGCACCTCTATATTCCAATTCTTGTATAACAGCGACGTAATGAGCATCATCTCCCGTAACAATATGACTCCTTTGAAGCACTAAACCTATTGTTGGAGTTTTGTCATCTTTAGGATTTATATCTTTTCTATTATTGTCCCAATTTTGATATTCTTTAAGACTTTCAAACATGCAAGGAGCAAGAGGATGCCAAATTCCTAAATCTGGGAATGTTTCAGGTTCTTGAATTTTGAATTCCTCTATTTGATCTTTTATGATCTCCGAAACAGCATACTTTTCAGAAATCATTAACAAGAAGTTTTTTAAGTTCTCAGTGGTACCACCTAACCAGTACTGAAAACTCAAAATAAATGTTCTAGCATCTTGAGCTTTTTCTACTGGTAGATATTTAAGTATTGAAGGTAGCGTATTTAATAATTTCAACATTGAATCTTGGAAACTTGCTCCATCAGATTCTTTTTTCTTTTTTATTAAATCTCCAATAATACTTTTAGATTGACCAAGTTGGGCCATGCTAAATGAACCTATCTTATTTAATCTCATTACCTCTGGCATGGAGGGAAAAACTATTGATGCTTTTAGTTTGTCTTTAAATGGAGATACTGCATCAACCACTTTTTGAGCAAGGTCTTCAATGAAAATAAGAGAAGCTATGAATATATCTGCATTAGCTATATCTTCTTTAAAATCTTCAAAATTACTATCATTCCTAAGTTCTTCGATAAGATAGCCGCTAAGGTCTATACCTATAGGCCCATTCATTTTATTTATTGACTTTGCAGCTTCCGTTAAGGAATTTTGGTATTGTGGCTCAAGGACAACATAAACTGCTTTTATTACAACTTTGTGTTTGTTATCCTCAACAGGAGATACTCTGCGGTTTGCTGAGCGGACCTGCGTAAACATTGATTTTCTTTAAGTATTTCTACCAGCCTACGAATGAAAAGACGTTATTGTGTGCAATATAAATAGCGTGTAACAACCTTTAAAAAAAAATTTTTAAAAAAAATGATTGAAAATTCTAAAAAAACCATACCAGTACTAGTTTCCGGAGCTTTAGGCAGAATGGGTAGCGAAGTTGTTAATACTGTATTAAATTCTAAAGATTGTGAACTTGTCGCAGCAATCGACATAAACGAAAAGAACAATGGCTCAAATATCTCTGAATTATTAAAGGTAAAAAATTGTGATGTTTTTGTTTCAAATGATTTTGAAGGGACTTTATGTTCTGTTAGTCAAAATTATAGAAATGAAAAAATCAAACCTGTTTTGGTTGATTTTACTCATCCTGATTCTGTATATGAAAATACCAGATCAGCTATTGCATATGGGGTATCACCAGTAGTTGGAACTACAGGTCTAAGCCCTTCGCAAATAAAAGATTTGTCTGTTTTTGCTCAGAAGGCATCGGTTGGTTGTGCAATAATTCCTAATTTTTCAGTAGGTATGGTTCTTCTTCAGCAAGCGGCATCAGTAGCTGCAAGGTTTTACGACAATATTGAATTAATTGAGATGCATCATAATCAAAAAGCTGATTCTCCTAGTGGGACGTGTATAAAAACTGCAGAAATGATTGAAGAATATCCAAAGAAATTTAATCAGAATTTAGTAAAAGAGTCTGAGTCATTGAAAGGTGTACGCGGTGGGCTCAGAGATTCAGGAATCAATATACATTCTGTACGATTACCAGGATTACTCGCTCATCAGTTAGTAATTATGGGATCTCCAGGTGAAACTTACACAATTAAACATGACACTATTGATAGAAAGGCATATATGCCAGGAGTTTTACAGGCTATTAAAAAAATTGGTAATTATGAAACCTTAGTTTACGGACTTGAAAAATTGATTTTTTAAAATGATAATTCCAATTAATTCAAGTCAAATTTCAAAACTTATTCCTGCAGTTGGTACAGGAAGTCAATTTAAGTACGCGTTGGGGAATCCTAGAAAAATTCTTCAAAGAGTAATAGTTTCTTCAATAGGTGGATTTATCTCATTAATTATTAGTTCGACTGGAGATCAAACTAATAATTTCTGGTTATTCCTATGTGTAGGTTTCTTTTTGTATATCATCTGGGGCCCTATTCTTGAATCAAGTAGAAAAAACTTGCAATTAAGAAAATATAAATTTTTTTCTATATTTGATGGATATGTATCAGATATTTATAGAACAGAAAAGATTGAAAGTTCAAGAGAACAATCTAATAGGCAAGGTCGATTAGAAGTTATCGAAAACAAAAGGACTTGGTTAGTACTTGAATTAGAAGATGAAGACGGTTATTTGGAAAAATTAAGTTTTCCTATGGAAAATAAGCACAGTCAAATTAGGGTTGGTTCGAGTATTAGATGTTTAATAACATCTGATAACCGTAATTTTGACAGAGATTTTTATTTGACCGATGCTTGGCTTCCTGAAATTAACTTATGGGTTGGTGAGTACCCCTATTTATTAAGACCAGCATTTGAGGAAATTTGCTATATTTATCTGAATAGATAGTTGATGCTCATATAATACGATGAAAAATAAATTGAATTTTAAAATTGTTGGATCAGGTCCCACAGGTTTATTACTTTCAATTGCACTTTCAAAATTTGATTGCAATATTTTTTTAACTGATTTATTAACAAAAGATAGATTAATTGATAAAGATAAAACTTATGCAATTACTCACTCAACAAGAAAAATCTTATCTAAATTCAGACTTTGGGAAAAATTAGAACCATTTTTATTTGGCTTTGATACCCTTTCAATTTCAGATAGCGTAACTTCTGCTTTCACCAATTTATCAACTTCTGACTTAGATGATGATATAAGTTCTGCCGAAAATATTGGCTGGGTAGTAAAACATTCGGATCTCATGAACGTACTTTTTCAAGAGATTGACAATTATGAAAATATTTTTTTTATAACACCACAAAGATTGTTACGTAAAAAAATATTATTTGACTATCAATTCTTTTCAACAGGGGCTAACTCACTTGATAAAAAAATCATAGATTTTATTGATATAAAAAAATCTTATAGTCAGTCTTGTTTAACTTTTAAAGTTTCTCTTAGAGGCCATTGTGAAAAACGAGCTTATGAAATTTTTAGAAAAGAAGGCCCACTTGCATTATTACCTTTAGAAAAAAACTTATATCAAGTAATTTGGACTTCAAGTACATCAAAGGCAATTGAAAGGTTGAATTCTGACAAGAATTTTTTAATGGATAATTTATCAACAATCTTGCCTAATGAATTTAAGTTGGACCAAATAATAGGCGAATTTAATATTTTTCCTGTTTCATTATCCTTAAATTTACCAGTTTTAAATTTTAAAAAATTAGTTTTTGTAGGAGATGCATTTCATAAATTTCATCCTGTTGGTGGTCAGGGTTTAAATACTTGCTGGAGAGATGTTAATACTATTTATGATCTTTTTAATAAAAATGCTGCTATTACTAAATTGCAATTGATATTATTTAAATTTAAGTATTTTTCAAGAAGAATTTTAGATATTACTGTCACTATTTTTATAACTGACTCGTTGATATCCATTTTTGCTAATCGAAACGTTTTTTTATTTCCAATAAGGAAACTTTCATTTTTACTTTTAAATAAATTTCTTTTTATAAGAAAATTAGTCCTTAATCAAATGACTAAATCTCTCATTTACTCAAGTATTAAATAGAATTCATGAATAATTATTTATCTAGAGAAATGATAATTTATTTATTTAATGTATTAGGTTTAGATGAATCTACTATTGAACTTGGTATAAAATTATCTATAAAAAATAACACTCCATTACCAATATTATTATGGAGTTATGGAATGCTAACTATTGAAGAACTAGATAAGTTATATTCATTTTTATTTCAAAAGATGGATTAATAATTCTGTTATAATTTTCCTATATTTTAATCGAGAACAATTACAGATTTAACTAAGGGAAATCAGGTATCAAGACAATCTATAGAGAAGCTTGATTTATTATTAATAATCCTAGAAACTATTGATTTAAATGGTATTCAATCCCTTTACGCTTTATCAAATAGACTTGATTTAAATGATGTTCTGCCAAATAAAATTACTATTTGGAAATTAAGGAATAATAATCCATTGAGAAAATCTTATGTTAACAACAATATTAAAGTAAACGAATTCGATGCCTTAATTAAAATCACCGTTGAAATGTCCAAATATTTATATCCTTATATTAGAGAGATACTGAAATCTAAAGAAGATATTAAAGAGAATTCAATTATTTGGAATGATTTTAATAAGAGATTTATTGAGTTGATTAAAGAGAGATTTAATGTAGATAGTATAAGAGTGAAAAAGCTTTTAAATCAAACTGAAAATGGTGAGATTATAATAAAATCTTTGCTTACTTTATCTTTTTGTATTTCAAATCAGGGTTATCAAAAGTTGAAGAATTTTTTATACGATTTTTAATATGATGCAAAATAAATTGTCATTTCATCAATCTTCAGTAAGTCTTGAAATAATCGGATTGCCAGATTATTCCAATAATGAAAATAAAGATCAAATATCTATAATTTCTCAATGGAAATTAACCATAGTTGATAAACCACTTATTGAAGGCAAAATTGAACATTTAGTGCCTATTATGGATGCTTTTTATATTTATTCAAATCTTTTAATCAAAAACGAAATTCCAATATATGAGTCTAAATTAATCGATATTAAAGCCGATAATCTCCACATACATAATATTGTTCTCAAGAGCTCTAAAGCAAATGTAAAGCCTTTAGTTCTAAAGATTGGTAATTCATTGCTTTCAGATACTATAAATTGTTTTGATCAGTTAAATGAATCGCCAAAAGTAAGAATAAAAAAAAGAGATATACCTAATAAAATTCCAAAAAAATTAAAATTTGTGTTAAATAATAAAGTTAAATTTTTTAATTTCTTTATTCCACCGTTTTTTGCAATTTGCTCTTTAATTCTCTTCTCTTCTTCTTTTATTTATTTTTATAGTCCTTTTGAAAATATAGAAAAAAAAGAACTAATAAATCCTGAATAAAGAGCAATTAGCATCTTAAATACAAACACGATACTATAGGTTAATTTCTTTTCAGAGTTATTCAAAATTTTTCTTTGAGCTTTGATTTATGGCAGATTTAAACATCCCAAATTTGAATATTAAACCTGATAAATATATTTTTAAAAAAAAATTAAATTTAAGAAGAAAATCTAAAAGAAGACTATTTACTGAATCTTTCTTTTTGTTTATTGTGAGTGTTTTATTAGTTTATATAAATTATTTAATTCCTAATAAAAATTTGCTTTTACAAAATCTACCTTCGACATTTAATAAATCTTTTTTAATATTGATTGATCTCTTTTCTTATCTGTATGAGATATTTTTGGTGATTTTTATTTTTGTATCTTCTTTTACTGCTCTTATTTTAATGATAGGTTCATTTAATAGGTTATTTAAAGTCTCTAAGAGAAAGTCAAAACAAATTATTTATAAATAATTTCAAATAGGTTGCATTAAGCCACCACTTCCTGAATCAGAATCATCATCATCATTTTCTGTTTCTTCTCCAAATAGTGCAAATATGCCTAATACAATTGATGAAAGAATAATTGATAAGGGTAAAATCGAAGTTTGGATTCCGACGTCTATATATTCACCCATAAAATAAATAAATTTTTATAAACCTAACCGAAATCAAACTGATTCGCGGATTTTAAATAATTATTTAATAATTTAATCTCTTTTAATAAGTTCTTTATCGAAATTCTTTATTTCTCTTTCAAAAGACCCGAACCACAACATTAGTTGATCAATTTGATTTTGAATTTCAGTTGCACCTAAGCCCCTTATAGTGATGATTGAAAATGGTTGGCCTTCATTAAAATTAAATTTATTTTGAACACTACTTGCCAAAGAATTTTTAAGAATTTTAAAAGTAGAATTTTTTAATTTTGTCTCTATCAAGATGTTTGGCTTTTTGAGCTTGATCTTATTAAAACCACATTTTTTAGCTAGTAATTTTAGTCTCATTATGATAATTAAGGACTCAACAGGTTTGGGTAAGTTTCCATATCTATTAACCCAGTCTGTAGCTAATTCCATTAATTCATCATGATTTGAACATTCAGTAACAGATTTGTAAGCTTCAAGCTTCTCTTCTCTGTTTAATATCCATGTTGCAGGTATAAATGCATTTATTGGTAGATCAATTTGAGTGTCGTTAACATCAGGTATTTCTTGCCCGCTGATTTCTGAAATAGCCTCATGGAGCATTTCTATATATAAATCATATCCAATAGCATTAACCTTTCCACTTTGTTCTTCTCCTAGTAAACTACCAACACCTCTTATTTCCATATCTTTCATTGCAAGTTGGTATCCACTACCTAGTTCTGAAAAGTCTTTTATCGCTTTCAATCTTTGTTTTGCAGCGTCATTAATTTTATTTATATTTGGATAAAATAACCAAGCATGTGCTTGTACACCGCTTCTACCTACTCTTCCTCTAAGTTGATAAAGTTGTGAAAGGCCAAATTTGTGAGAATCTTCAATAATGATTGTATTTACTTTAGGGATGTCTAATCCACTTTCAATTATCGTTGTGCATATCATTAAATTTACTTCTCCATTATTAAAAGCAATCATTGCATTTTCAAGCTCTGTTTCGTTCATTTGCCCATGAGCAACAATAAATTTTAAGCTGGGAAACATATTATTTAATTTGTTTACAGCTTGATCTATATCAGAAATTCTTGGAAGAACATAAAAAATTTGACCTCCCCTATCAAGTTCTTGATTAATTGCAGTTCTTATAACATCCATATCTATTTCAGATAAATATGTTTTTATTGATCTCCTTGATGGTGGAGGAGTGTTTAGTAAGCTCATTTGTCTTAGTCCAGATAAGCTCATATAAAGAGTTCTTGGAATTGGAGTTGCCGAGAGAGTTAAAACGTCTATGTTGGTTTTGATTTTTTTTATTTTCTCCTTTTGCCTTACTCCAAATCTTTGTTCTTCATCAATAACTAGTAGTCCTAAGTTTTTAATTTCTATTTCTTTTCCTAAAATTTGGTGCGTTGCTACAACTAAATCAATTTTGTTATTTTTCAAACCTGCATAGATTTCCTTTCTTTCATTAACAGTTTTGAATCTATTGAGTAATGATACTTTTATTGGGTAAGGTGAAAATCTATTACTTATTGTCCTCCAATGTTGCTGAGCTAGGATTGTTGTAGGTGCTAGTAATATTACCTGTTTGCCTGATGTAATAGCCTTAAAAATAGCCCGAACAGCTACTTCTGTTTTGCCAAATCCTACATCTCCACAAACTAGCCTGTCCATTGGCTTATCGCTTTCCATATCAGATTTTATTTCTTCTACAGCAGTAATTTGGTCAGGTGTTGGTTGATAAGGGAATGATTCCTCTAATTCATCTTGCCAAGGACCATCTTCTGGGTAAATGTAACCCTTTAATTTTTCTCTCTTTGCATAAAGTTTTAAAATATCGACAGCAACTTTTTTGATTTGTTTCTTATTTTTTTCTTTTATTTTTTCCCATTCTGTCCCTCCTAATTTATTTATTTTCGGCCTTATTTTTCCGCTTGATCTATATCTGTTAACACTACCAAGTTGATCAGCGGCAACACTTATCTTTCCATCTTGATACTGAATGACTAAATAATCTCTTGAATCTCCAGTTATATTTATTTTTTCTATTTTTAAAAATTTACCTATTCCATGATTTTTATGAACTATAAAATCACCGGGACTAATCTTATTTACATTTATATTTGAATTGACACTTCTTTTTTTTCTTCTTATGAATACATTATTAAAAAGAGATTGTTGTGAAAATAATTCTTTATCTGTTATCAGGACAACTTTCCATATCGGAAGATAAAACCCCTCGATTTCGTAATTGTTCTTATTTTTTAAAATTAGAGGAGTTGAATTATTAATTGACTTATTTGCTTCATCAATATCATTAGGATTGTTTAAGAAGTTTGCATTACATTCGTGCTCAAAAAGTAAAGTCCTTGTTCTCAATGGTTGTGCTGATAATATCCAGACTTTTTCATTATTTTTTATATTTTTATTTATATCATTGGATAATTTCCCTACATTTTTAGAGTATGAATTTAATCTTTTATCGTTTAACAAAAATCTGTTATCGATATTGATTTTAGATTCAAATTCATAAAATTTTATTAAATTAAAATTTCCTAGTGATTTTAATATTTCGTCAAACTTTAAATGCAAATTAGGTTTGGCCTCTAAATTAATGTCATTATTTTTAAGGTTCTCATTTAATTCATTCGTACAATTATCAAAATTACTTTCTGAATCTAGATACCAATTATTTGCAAATTTTTTACAATCTTCTAATTCATCAATTACAAGAATTGTTTCCCTATTTATAAAATCTATTATGTTTGAGGGTTCTTCTTCAATTATTCCTAAATAACGATCAAGATTATTTTTATTTATATCTTCTGAATTAAAAAGATTGTTCTTGGATAAATTATTTAACTTATCTTTTATTAGCAAATCAAATCCAGCCTGTATTATTTCAATATCATTTATACTTTCTAATGTTTTCTGTGTATGGGGATCATATTCTCTTATTTTCTCAATGACATTATCAAAAAATTCTAATCTTATAGGAAACTCATTATTGACAGGATAAATATCTATTATTTCCCCTCTCCTACTCCAGAATCCTTCAGCTGAAGTTACATTATCCTTTGTATAGCCAAGCAAAGTAAGTTTATTTGCTAATTCTTGAATCTCGATTTGAACTCCTTTTTGCAAATCTAATTTGTTTTCAATTAATAGGTTTTTATTTATTAGATGAGGTTGTAGTGATCTTTCAGTTGATATAACAATATTAAGTTCATTTTTCTCTTTTTTTATTAATTTGGATAAAACAGTAAGCTGAGTAAATTCAATCTCTTTGGATTTATTAATTGATGAGTATGGTAGATGTTCTGTTGGAGGATAATATAAAACTGCTTTATCATTTATACTTTCAAAATAACCAATCCATTTGTAGGCAATTTCTACATTAGGACAAATTAATAATATATTTTTTACCTCTTTTTTTGCGATGCTATCTAATATTATTGATTTTGCATATCTACTTGAACCAACAATATTTAATTCATTATTTTTTGTAATTCTTTTTATTAATTCAGAAGTAATTTGTGAGTTCGAAATATAATCAACTAAAGTATTTAGACTCATTTATAACTATCAATCTTGATTACAAATATCCGATATATTATATTAGATTTTATACTGATTGTGAATAATATTTGATGGATTCAGCCGCAATAAATTCTTTTATACCCACACTAGATCAGGTAGACAGTTGGTACGAAATCTTTACACTTTTACCAATATTAATTGCTCTAGAATTATTATTATCTGCAGACAATGCTGTAGCACTAGCTTCTCTTACTAAATCCCTCGATAGTTCAGAATTAAGGTCAAGAGCCTTAAATATTGGTATAGCAATATCTTTATTATTTAGAATTATTCTAATCATATTATCTAATGTTCTTCTAAAGTTTATTCTCATTAGAGTTTTTGCTGGTTTTTATTTAATTTATTTATTCTTCTCTAATGTTTTTTTAAATTCAGATATAGCAAACCCTGAAAATGGGACAGATAATAATAAAAATAATTTTAGGTTTTTAAGGATTGTAGCGCTTCTTTCAATTACTGATTTTGCTTTTTCCATAGACAGTATCACTACTGCAGTAGCTATAAGTGATCAATACATATTAATTATATTTGGAGCAGTGATTGGAGTATTAGCCTTAAGATTTACATCGGGGATTTTTCTAAAACTTCTGGATATATTTTCTAGATTAGAAACAGCCGGTTATGTAGCAATTTTAATAGTTGGGATTAAACTTTTACTAAATACGTTAATTAAAGAATCTATTCTTCCAGACTATTATTTTTATTTTTTGATTCTTTTTGCTTTCATTTGGGGATTCTCTAAAAAAGAATCTAAAACTTAATCTGAGAGATATTCACCTGCTGATGGCTTTAACTGTTGAATCAATTGCTTTTTGCTAGAAATGTTTTTGCCTTCAAGTTTTGCTTCTAACAAAATAATCGGATCAGTTTTAGTTGAAATTACAATTCCTTCATTTTCTATTACAGCAAGAATAATACCTGGTCTTGAATAATTGCTCATGAAAAGGTAATTTTCATTTTTAATTACATCACTAGTCAAAACTTTGATTTTAAGTATTTTAAGGTTCTTACCTCTAAATTTTGTATTTGTTCGTGGGTATAATCCTTTTATTTTTTGAGAAATTTTAATTGCCTCATTACCCCAATCAACTTTAAAGTCTGATTTTTCAATCATTCTTGCGTAAGTAATTTCTCTTCCAAGGGTATTTTGTTTTATTAATTGAGTTTTAGTATTTTTATTAATATTTTCTTCGATTATAGATGTAGCATTTAAAAATAGTTTTGCCGATAAAATACTAAGTTTTTCCGATAATGTATTTAAATTATCGTTATTATTGATTTTAATTTTTTCTTCCAACAATATGTCGCCAGTATCGAGCCCCTCATTCATTTTCATAATTCCTACACCAGTAAATTCATCGCCTTTTATTAGGGACCATTGAATTGGGGCGGCACCACGCCATCTTGGAAGTAATGAAGCATGTGCGTTCCAACTACCAAATTTTGGAATTTCCAATATCTCTTTAGGTAAAATTTTCCCGTAAGCTATAACAATAAATAAATCACAAGAAAGTGATTTAAGTTCATTTATAAGATTTAAATTGCCCCTGATTTTTTCTGGAGTATAAATTTTTATAGATTCTTGCTCAGCAATGTTTTTTACAGGTGAGGCTATTAATTTATTTCCCCTAGATCTCTTCTTATCAGGTTGACTAACTACTGCAATTACCTCGTGCTTAGATTTAATAAAAATATCAAGACTAGGAATTGAATATTCAGGTGTTCCCCAGAATATAATTTTCACGCGTCACCAGTTATTGATAATTCATCTACCCATATATGTGGAGAAATCCCACTTGTTGTTACCTCCTGGCTTGATTCAATATTTACTATGTTTTTCAAAAGATATTTGATATCCCCTGCTACGGTGGCAGATTCTATTGAAATTTTATTACCGTTCTTATAGAGCCATCCATCAAATGGAAGAGAAAATGAACCTTGACTTGCTCTGACACCTGCATGGATTGCATTTAACTCTTCTATATATACAAATTCTCCCTCATAAGTAGAGTGATCTAGTGATGTTTTTAGATCAAAGTTTTCTTCTGATTTTTCAACTACGATCCAATCAGGAGATACTGAGACTTTTGATCCTAGTCCAGCGTGGCCAGTGGGAGTTGTTTTAAATATTCTTGCAGTAGATTCAGAATGTATAAAATTTTCAATTCTCCCTCTATTAATTAGACATAATCTTTTGGTTGGGGTTCCTTCTCCATCAAATGGTGATGATGAAATATTCTTTTCATGAAGGCCATCATCATAAATATTAAGTGCTTTTGTAGATAGTTGCTCTCCGATTGAATTCTTATTAGATAAGCTCACTCCATCTATGATGCTTCTAGCATTAAACATTGAGCTAAAGGCGTTAATGATAGTTAAAAAAGACTCTGGGGAAAAACATATTAAATATTTATCAGTTTTAATAAATGAATAATTTAAATGAGAAATTGTTTTCTTTGAAGCCTCTTTAATACACGATTCGATATCTATATCATCAGCTCCATATCCAAGTTTTACGGAACCTGAACTACGAGGCTTCTTATTTTTTTCTTCTGCTCTTGCATATAAATATAGTGCTGCTTGACTTTTGGAATAACTCCGAAAGGCACCCTCACTATTTGCATAAATTCTCTCAAAGAAACTCTCAGATAAACCATTATATGGAACAGATTTTATGGATTCATGGCTTTCTATTAGTTTAACTTCCGCTACTCTTAAAAGTGTAAGTAATTTTTTTATTCCAACAGGATTTCTTTTTTTAACTTCCTTAACTTTAATAGGATCCTTCGCTAGTGGTGAAAATTCTGTAGTTTCATTCTTATTGCCGAAATCAGAAGCTATATTTGCTTGCTTAAGAGCCTTTTTAATACCAGATTCACTAATATCACTTGTTGTAGTAATACCAACTTGATTAGATTGATTCCAAACTCTTATAGTTAAAATTTGCTTTTGTGACGCCTTAAGTTGTTTAGCTTCTCCTTTATCAACTTGCACAGAATAATCATTAGAAAAGCTTGCTCCATAATCCCATTTTTTAAGATTTAGGAAATCTGCAGCTTTGGAGATTTGAGTTGTAATTTCTCTTGAATTCATATCCTATCTTCCGCCTACAGTGATTGAATCAACCTTAATATGAGGTTGGCCAACTGTTACGTTGACACTTCCACTAATGGATCCACAAAATCCAGGAGCCAATTCGAGATCATTTCCGCACATTGATATTTTTGGCATAACTTCTTTAGCCTCACCGATCAATGTTGCTCCCTTTACTGGACTAGTTAATTTTCCATTTTTAATGAGATATCCTTCTTCTACTGCAAAATTAAATTGTCCTGTAGCACCTACACTGCCACCACCCATTGATTTGCAGTAAAGACCTTCACTAATACTATTTATTAAATCCTCTTTCGAGTGTTCGCCTTTAGCTATATAAGTATTTCTCATTCTTGAAGCTGCAGCAAAAGAATAATTTTGTCTTCTCCCACTTCCTGTTCTTTTATGGCCAGTTCTTAATTCACCTGCCCTGTCGGATATAAATTTTTTTAAAATACCATCTTTTATAAGAACTGATTTTTCGGGTTCCATACCTTCATCATCTACTGATAATGAACCGAAGGATCCTTCTGATATCCCTTCATCTATTGCTGTTACAGATTCATGTGCAATTTTTTCATTCAATTTATTCTCAAATGGTGTTGTTCCTCTCTCTATTTGAGTAGTTTCAAGTAAATGACCGCAGGCTTCATGGAATATAACGCCACCAAATTTATTAGCCAATACAACAGGCATTTGTCCTGCATCAACATAATCTGCATACAACATGTTCATTGAACTTTCAAATACATCATTAGCTGCTTTTTCGTGATCCCATAATCTGAATTCATTAGGCATTCCTGACGATCCAAATCTTCTACTTCCACTAGATCTATATTGGGCATCACTTGCAATTACGTTGAGTCCAACTGTTTGATGCAATCTAATATCTGTGACATAGGTTCCGTCACTGGAAGCTATAATAATCTCCTGAAGATTTCTTGAGTAACTTCCTTTTCTAGTTATTATTTTATTATTTTTTTTTAAAGACCTCGTGCTGACTAGTAGTTTTTCACTTATCTCATGAATAGATGGGACTTCATTAATCCATTTTTTCTTTGATAAACTATAGTCCCTATGTTTATTTAAACCGTTAAATACTTCTATTTTGTTGTCTGTTATGTCTACTAACATCTCAATAGCCTGAGATACCGATCTCATCAAGCCATGCTTTGTTAAATCATTTGTACTTACAAATCCATCCTTTTCCCCCTTGAAAATTCTAATGCCTGCACCCCTTCCAAATGATGGACTAACATTTGTAATAAAGTCTTCTTCAGCTAGAACGCTTGAATTGTCAGTATTCTCTATAAATATTTCTACAAAATCAGCGCCAAGTCCAATGCCGTAGAAAATAATTTCTTCTAATAAATCTTTATTGCAAATACCGAAAACGATTTCATTTGATTTGATTTGTGACGAAAGCATATGAGTCTATAAATCTTCTCTGTATTAAAGATTATCTAATCGAAGGTTGGAAATCTTTGCTATCAAGAGGTTTTAATAAGTATAGTCTTAATAACTGGTAACCGTTTGATAAATATTTAGGTAATTTTTTAAAAGTTTTAGATACTTTATTTCCATCACTGCTTGCAATATCGGAAAGATCCTTATTATTCTCTACTATTTTATCTAATCTTCCATAAAAAGATTTATCATAAACGTCCATTACTACAGGGAAAACTCTAGCTGCAGTTTCATTTGTTTTGTTAATAACAAACTGGTCGTAATCCCTGGCATCTAAACCTAAAGAAGTGTAGAAATCTTTTTTAATACCCAAATCCCTTGCATACATAGTTGCAAATACAGCTAATAGAAAGAACCTAGACCATAACTTGGATGTTAATGGAAGATTATTCAAAAAATATCTAAACCTATGGAAATAGTCAAATAATGGGTGTGTAAAAGTAGAGCCGCCAATGGTAATTTTTTGGCTTAAAGATTTAACAGTACGAGGTTGTGCTTTCATTAATGCGTCAAAAAAATCCCCATGTCTATTTTCATCTTGACACCAATTTTCAAAGTAATTAAATAGTGGAAAAATTTTGCTATCAGGGTTCTTTTCGAGATGCCTATAAATTGCTATGTATCTCCAATAACCTATTTTTTCGGATAAATAAGTAGCGTAAAAAATACTTCTTGGAGGGAAATAAGTGTAATCTTTATTAGCGGTTAAAAAACCTAAATCTAACTGAAGTCCAAAGTCACTCATTGATTTATTTAAAAAACCTGCATGTCTTGCTTCATCTCTTGCCATATGAGCAAAACATTCTGCAAGAAGTGGGTTTTTGACTTTAATTCTCTTACTAAGTTCTTTATAAAGTAAAAAACCTGAAAATTCTGAAGTACAACTTCCCTCGAGAAAATCAACAAAAAGCTCTCTTGTCTCAGGATCTAATTTTTCTGCAGCGCCTTCAAATTCACTATTTCTTACAAAATGATGTCTATTGTAATCTTTCCTAAATTCCTCACATATAGCTTCCAATTCCTCCTCGTTTATTGATAAATCCATATTTTCCATGGCCTCAAAATCAGTTGTATAGAATCTTGGGGACAAAATTGTTTCTTTTGCTGGTATCTTTCCATTATTAATATCTTTTTTATTTTTTGATTCAACAGTTGATTGAGCCATTTTTTATTTGGTTTATTAATACTATTATTTACTATGATTTGTGTTTTCGAGGGAAAAGTTAACTTGGTGTTATTGTTTTTCTAATTAACTCCTATTAACTTTTGCCCATTCAATCTTTGAAGTACTCTTGAAATAATTAATTTTAGGGTAATTCTTTTTTCGTCAATAAGAAAAGATTCAATAATACTTGGTTTTTGATTGGGTTTTGATAAAGAAATACTTTTTAATGAACTAATGTCATCCTTCTCAAAGGATAACCAAAAGTTACATGTATCTTTAATTTCACAATTTATTACCCAACATTTATCTCCAGCAATAGGTCTATTTGTGTTAGTGAGGTTAATATTGTTTATTTCTAATCCTCTTTGATTAATTTCCTCAGTAAGTGAAGGAATTAAGTGTATGTTTATAAATTCTTGGAAAGGCTTTTTCTCTACTGGGAGTTCTTTTTTGGGTTTTGTTATAGGTTTTTCGGGAGTATTAATTTCATTTTTTATAACAACTTTATTAGTAGAATCACTATTGTTTATATCCATATTGATAACTTTTTCTGATTTAGGTTCTTTTATTTCATCAGAGCTTGATTTAGTAGTGTTGTCAGATATTTCTTTATTTACTTCATTATTTTTGTCTAAATTTTCTTCCATAAAAAAAACTCTTTATTTTATTATAAATTAAAAAAACATTTTTTAATTAATTTATTTTTCTACCATTCATTATCAGCATTATCCCAGTCATCTTTAATATCTTGATTTGAATAACTTTGATCTTTTTTAAAATTATTATCATTCATGCTTTTGACTACTCTGTAATTAACAGAAATTGTTGGTTGAGTTTCTCTAATATCCCTTTGTGGCGGCATTTCAACGTTTGGTTCCATTTCTTCCTCATTATTATTAGATACAAAATCATCTTGCACATTTTCGAAAGTTTTTTTTCTGAAACTATTACTAGTAATTGTTTTATTCAATAAAGCGCTTACAAATAAACCAGAAAAAAACGAAATACTGATTAATTTACCTATAGTTACTTCTTGTAGGGTCCATTTAAAGTATCTAAATGAAGTCTTCTGATTATTATTTGTATATAATAAAATTTGAAAAATAATTATTAAAAAAAGAGTAAAAAGTAAATATTTTTTCTTAAACATAATTATAAAAAGTTATCTTAAATTTTTTTGGTTAATATTTCCATAATATATATTTTGTGAAAATTTATTTATGTTAATTCTAAATCAATTTGATATTTAAGAATATCGACTTTAATTATTTTTACTTCAATTTCATCTCCAACTTTATATGATTTTTTAGATTTTCTTCCAATCAATAGATTTTGCCTTGACCTGTATTCATACCAATCATTATTAAGAGTACTTACATGTACTAAACCCTCTACATTTAGTTCTGTTATCTCAACAAAGAAACCATATGTTTGCACTGATAAAATAAACCCACTATAAACATTACCTAGTAATTTTTCTGCTTTTCTTACTTTTTTTATATTTATCATATTAGATTTATATTGGTTAACTTTGTACTTAAATTCATTTAGTTTATCTATCACAAACTTGTTAAATAATATTTCTAGATTTTTTGAAATTGATGAATTAAATATATCCCAATTTACTAACTCTAATGAATTACTCTCAGATATATTAATTTCATTTAAATTATTTTTCTTTGATTTCTTACCATTTAATATCATATTAAAAATACAGTACTGATTTATAAGATTTGTAAAGTCAAATCCAGGAATCGTCCATGGAGAAATAAATAATTTTACTGATTCATCATTGACAGGATCTTTAGATATCAACCTTATTTCATTATCCTTAAATTCATTAATAAGAAGTTTATGTAAGATTCTTTTTTTATTATCGTCGTCACATAATTTAATTACTTGACTAAATGTCAAATTGCCATCTTCATTAAGCTCTACATCATTATCAATAAATTCTGAATATTTGATAATTTCATTAGCATTAACGTAATCTATTCCATTTGAGATGTATCCGGCACTTTTTAAGCCATATTGATTTGAATGTTTGAACCATATTAAATTAGCCTCATATAGTATTGGTGAAAGGTAAGTTTGGCAATCTTCTTTATTAAATGATTCAAAATATCCTTTTGAATATTCAGCTGGATTGTGAATAAAAAATTCTTCTAGTGCTTCAATCTTATTCAGTGGCGCAGGAATTTCCACCTTACCCTCCAAAAGATGTTTTTCTCTGAATGAACATGAAATCTCTAATATTTTATCTAAATCGTCGACATATTCCTTTATAGGTTTTAATATCCGAGAGGTTATTCTTGATTTACTTTTTCTAGATAGAAGCGCGTCAGTATGATTACTTCCAACAATAAGACTGCATTTTACTAAAGTAAGATGAAATGACCAATCAATTATTTCATTATCACTGTTTAAATTGACACAAAGGCTTATTGCTTCATTCTTTTCACCAAATTTAAATTCAGAATCATTTCTAATGGCTTCACCAAGGTAGTTTTGCCAATCATTTAATAAGGGTAATGATTCAAAGCCTTTGAATAATATTTCTAGAGATTTTTTACTATTTAGATCTACTCTTTCTGCAAGATTATTTGTATGTATCCATAATTTAGTATTTTTATTTTTTCCCTGCTCTATTTGAATCATTGGGAGCATTGGAGAATTATTAGAATTCCAACTTTTGAATAAATAAGAGTTTTTATCTGTAAGGTCTATCCTCTCCCTTTGTTCTATTTTTTTTGATTCAATATTATTTAAATCGTATGATTTAACGATATTGCTTTTAGATAAAACAAAGTCTGTATCATAGTCTTCATTATTGTTTAGTTTTAGTTCTTGTATCACATGACCTAGTCCTTCTTCTTGACCTATGGGGAATCTATCAATCTCAACTTTTACTATATTCTTATTGTCTGGATTGAAAGTGTATTTTTTATTCTCTTTTGGAAGTTTAATTTTAGAAAGGATCCTATCGTCTATTGGGGTGGCATATACGTCATTGTTTATTATTTCTACTTTAGAAAGAAGTATTTGATTTGATCTTTCAAGAATACAATCAACTATTCCTTCAGGTGATCTTCTTCTATATCCCTCTTTTATTATCCTAACTAAAACTTTATCTCCATTCCATGCATAGTTAAGTAGATTTTCTTTAATGTAGATATCTTCTTTGTCTTTTCCTCTGACAGCAAAGCAATAGCCTTTGCTACTACATCTTATTTTGGCTACAAGATGATCATTATTCTTTATGCAAGTATATTCATCATTCTCATTTTTATTAATTATTTCAAGTTTTTCTAGAGCTGTTAAAGCAATATCTAATTTATCCTTATCAGATTTCTTTGTTATTTTTAATAATCTGCATAATTTTTTATATTCTAACCCTTCTGACTGATTAAGATTATCAATTATTGAAGATGATGTGAACATGATCTAAATGAAATTATAAATTAATTTAGGGGTATACACTTAATTATTACACCTTATTATCCAAGCTTAAAACTAATTATTTTCTTTCTCTTCTTTTTCTTCTTTTTCGATGGTGAAAGAGTTGATAAAAAGCCTTATACCAATGATGAAAAATGTAATGGATGCTATTGACTTAAGAACTACTTCGGGTAAAAAACTTGAAATAGAACCACCTGTTAAAGCTCCTAGTAAACTTGCAAAAACAAGTGCTGAAGAAGATCCTAGAAAAACTGCTAATGGTTTATTTGAAGTGCCACTTATAGTTAAAGTAGCTAGTTGAGTTTTGTCACCTAATTCAGCTATGAAAACGGTTAGAAATGTTGATAGTAATAAACTTAAAACCATTTATAAATAATTTTTGAATGTTTCATAAGCTAAAAATATGCTTATCAATATCATTAAAGTACCAGTAGATAAAGCAAATTTGCTAGGAGATATTTTATTTGATACCCATTTACCAATAAGAACTCCTACTATGCTAGAGCTTATTAATGCTAGAGAACTTCCAAGAAAAACAACTACTGGCCTGCCCGATTCGGCAGAAAGCATTAATGTGGCTATCTGAGTTTTATCGCCAAGTTCAGCAATAAAAATTGTAGTAAAAGTCGTTATAAATATTGAAAAAAAACTTTTTTCTAGATTGTTTTCTTTTTTTTCTAATTTACTATTCATTTTCCTGAAACAGCAATTCTAAAAGTTTTCATCTCTTTACTTTGGTATCCATAATTTGATGAAATATGTTGTTTGCAGCAATCTATTAAAAATTTATCACCAGATTTCAAATATTCTTTAAATGAAGTTGAAAATTCACTTACACGGCAAAAATATGGTCTGGTTTCATAAATTAAGCATTTTTTATTTTCTCTGTCCAGGTTTTTACACCAGCCGTCTTTAGCCGTCATCGAATTTATCAAAGCTATATCTTCTTTGTGAAGTTTGTTAGCTAAATCGCTTCTTTCGTTCAAGTCGAATTTACAACAAGCTCCACAATTTTCTATACATGTCCATGATTTCATAATTTAATTCAATCTTGTAACGTATCAGTACAGTTTCGTCATTTATTTGTAAAAATAGTATCACAAAACATATTCATTAATCATGGCAACACTTATTCCTTTGGCTGTAGTTGCGTTAGCAGGACCAGCGATAATTGCTCTTGTATTTTACCGTAAATAAAAGAAATTCTTTTTAGTGACTTATCTGGAGGGTGTTTATTGGGATTTAGATGGTACCATCGCAAATACTGAATTAGAGGCCCATTTACCTGCTTTTAATAATGCTTTTAATGAACTTGGTATTGATTGGACTTGGGATACCAATACATATATAAAACTTTTGAAGATAAATGGGGGCAAAAATAGGATTGCTTATTACGCTAAATCTAATAATGATAATTTCTCAGAAGATTTAATTCTCAAAATTCATGAAACAAAGCAGTTTCATTATTTAGAAATTATAAAAAAAAATTGTGTTAGTTTAAAAACTGGTGTTTTTAGATTAATAAATGAATTACATAGAAAAAAAGTAAGACAATTTATTGTTACTTCAAGTTCAAGAATTCAAGTCAATCTACTTGTTGATTATCTTTTTAATGGCTTCAACCCTTTTGAGTTCATTATTTCAAGCGAAGACGTTGAATTAAAGAAACCAAATCCCTTACCATATTTAAAGGCAATCCAATTAAGTGGTATAAACAAAAACAAGTCAATTGTTTTTGAAGACTCCAATCCGGGATTGAAATCTTCCTTGGCAGCTAACTTGCCAACAATTTTTGTTCCTTCAAATATCCCAATTGTTCTTGAGGAAAATATTAAATTAGATTGTATTTTAGACAGTCTTGGTGATCAGACTAATGTGGCAAATGTAATTAAAGGCCCTAAACTAAAAAAATCATATATTGACTATAACTTTCTAAGTGATTATTTAGTGTCTTTTAGTAATGCAAAAAACTAGTTTTTCAAGAATTACCTACCAGTTATATAATTTATTTTTTGGTTTTCTAAGTGATACTTGGAGAACAAAATCTATTGGTCTAATTTCTGTTTTGACAGGTTATTTTTTGTTCGCAAATTTTATTACAAAATTTATATCTGAAGGTAAAAATGAGTTGATAATGGTCCCAATAATTATTTTTTTTATTGAAATCATTATAAGAATTAAACCTGCCGCAAGTTCAAAATTTTATTATCTATGGACCGTAGTTGATAAATTAAGAATTGGTGCAATTTATGCCGTTATACTTGAAGCCTTTAAATTAGGATCTTAAAAGCTACTCTTCTTCTTCTTCTTCATCAATAGGATAAACAAATCCTTGAGCTTTCCCAGTTAAAACTGATTTACCTAAAGATATAGCTTTTTGAGCTGCTATTGCTGCTTTTCCTTTCCAAACAGCGTGTCTTTGGTTCCTTTTACTCTTAGATTTTTTCTTCTTTGGTACAGCCATTCTGTTTCTTTATTTCCATATAATAATATAACCTTTAACTGGTTATCTCCAAAACTTTTGAGTATATTTTGTTTATATACGTCAATTTTTTAAATAAGCATATATGCTTAATTAATCACTTATAAAGATTAGTGTTTAGATCAAAATTCTCATATTCAGATTCTAAATCAAGTTATTCGGATCTTTTAAAAGATATAGAGACGGGAAAAATAGAATCAATATTTTTCTATCCAAGACAGAGAGAAATTGATGTTCTGTATAAAAATGGGGATAAATTTAAAATACCTATCCTTTACAACGATCAATTAATCCTTGAAAAGGCTACTGAAAATAAGGTAGATCTAACTATTAACAATAGTAGAAAAGAAGCCTCAGCTGCTAATTCATTCGCTTCAATAAGTCTTTTCCTGATTTTCATATTAGCTATAGTCTTAATCTTGAGGAGTACATCAAAATTTGCTTCCAGAGCTTTTGGTTTTACTAAAAATCAAGCTAAATTTGTAACTATTGATGATGTAGAAACGAGATTCGATGATGTAGCTGGCGTCCCTGAAGCCGCTGAGGAATTAAAAGAGGTAATAACATTTTTGAAAGAACCAAAGAAATTTGAAAATCTTGGAGCAAAAGTTCCTAAGGGAGTTCTTCTAATAGGCCCACCAGGAACAGGTAAAACATTATTAGCTAAAGCAATTGCTGGTGAATCAGGAGTGCCTTTTCTCTCAATATCGGCATCAGAGTTTGTAGAACTTTTTGTTGGTGTTGGAGCAAGCCGGGTTCGTGATCTGTTCTCTAAGGCTAAGGAAAAATCTCCTTGTATAATTTTCATTGATGAAATTGATTCTATTGGTAGGCAAAGAGGGTCTGGGATCGGAGGTGGAAATGATGAAAGAGAACAAACCCTTAATCAGCTTCTCACTGAATTAGATGGTTTTGCTGATAATTCTGGGATTATTGTTTTAGCAGCAACAAATAGACCAGATATTTTGGACGCAGCATTATTAAGACCAGGTAGATTTGATAGAAAAATTGAAGTAATGCTTCCAGATTTAGATGGAAGAAAAAAAATTCTTTCAGTTCACTCACTTTCCAAACCACTTTCAAGCGAAGTTGACTTAGGATATTGGGCTTCTAGAACAGTTGGATTTTCGGGAGCAGATCTTGCAAACTTGATGAACGAGAGTGCTATTCACTGTGCAAGAGACGAATCTAAATTAATCAGTGATCTTCATATAGAAAATGCTCTTGATAAAATTACGATTGGCCTGAGAAGCTCATTAATAACTTCTCCTAATATGAAAAAAATTATTGCTTATAACGAAGTAGGTAGAGCAATTGTCTCTGCTGTGAGAAATGGAATTGAATCAGTTGATAAAATTACGATTTTACCTAGATCTGGATCTATAGGAGGATATACAAAAATATGCCCTGACGAAGATGTAATTTCTAGTGGATTGATTTCAAAAAAATTATTATTTTCAAAAATTGAAATTGCTCTAGCTGGAAGAGCAGCAGAAACGATAGTTTTTGGTGAAGGTGAAATTACACAATGCTCCATAAATGATATCTCTTATGCGACAAATATTGTAAGAGAAATGGTTACAAAATATGGATTTTCAATTATTGGTCCAATTTCAATGGATTCTGATAATAATAAAATGTATTTAGGAGATGGATTATTTAGAAGAAAGCCTCTCATAGCAGAAAATACCAGCTCTAGAATAGATAATGAAATCATAAATATTTCAAAAATTTCATTAAATAATTCAATAAAAATATTGAAAAAAAATAGAATCTTACTAGATAAATTAGTTGATATACTTTTAAATCAAGAAACTATAGATAAAAAAGTTTTTAAATTAACAACTTCTAAATTGTTGAAAGTTTGATTTAATTGCTTTAAATTAAAAAAAATATTTTCTTGATAATTAAAAACAATACAACGAAGTTATTAGTTTCAATTTCATTTTTACTTATTCTTCCATTTGTACAAAAACAATGGTTTAATTTGTATTCACTCAATATTAATGATATTTCCTTTTATTCAATCCTTTACTATCTGAGCGGTGCAATATGTCCATCTTTGGTGTATTTAAACTCTTTAAAAAACTATACATACTATAGTTTTACTAAGGATAAAATCCGAAGTACAAAAATAATTAAAGGAAAAAGATTATTATTCTTTGTAGCAATAAATTTAATATTTCTCTCTTACTTAATAGCTGATTATATATTTATAAATTTTGATCTTATTTTTAATTTATTTCTTGAAGAAATTAATGTACCAAAACCGGATATTCCACAGTTAAGTTTTTTTATATTTTTAATTTCTATCCTATTAATTTTTAAGAAATCTAGGTTTCTGTTAAAAAAAATAATATTGGTAAATTTTATTTTGATTTCTCTCTATCTTTGGCATCTTCAAATTAATAATATTAGTGTTGATGAGCAGTTTCATATTTATAGATATTTTGGATTAAATGACTTAAATTTAATTAATCTTTTTATCCTAGTTGCCATAGAAATTTCTTTTTATACGTGGTCCTTCTTATCATATAAAACTAATTTGAGCGATTGGATCGTGCCCAAACCTCAAATAGGGGATGTTATCCCCTTTTTGAATATATTTATTTTTTATTTTTTTATATTTATTTACTACTCAATACTTACTTAAATGTCTGTAATACTTCTATAGCGCAGAAAAATATTCCTTACTACCTTTGGGGTCCTCTAACATTGTTTTCTCCCCGGGTGTCCAGTTTGCTGGACATACTTCATCGGGGTTTGCCGCAACGTATTGATAACCTTGAAGAATCCTTAGCGTTTCATCAACATTTCTACCTACAGGAGCCTTGTTAACAGTCGTATGCATAACTACTCCTTCGGGATTGATAAGAAATAAACCTCTATCAGCCTCTCCATCATCATTTAGAACATTGTACGCCTGACAAATTTCTCTTTTTAAGTCAGAAACTAACGGATAGTTAATATCACCTATACCACCTTCATTTCTTGGGGTTTGTATCCAAGCCAAATGACAGTGTTTGCTATCAACTGATACCCCAAGTATTTCCGTATTAAGTTCCGAAAAATCTTGGTATCTATCACTAAATGCAGTGATTTCAGTTGGACATACAAATGTAAAATCTAGTGGGTAAAAGAATAGAACAACCCATTTACCTCTTAGACCTGAAAGTGTAATCTCCTTAAACTCTTGATCATATACTGCTGTAGCACTAAAGTCTGGTGCTTCTTGGCCAACTCTTAAGCTCATGAAAAAATTTGTCCTTATTTAAATTATGAATGGTCTGAATGACCGTAATGAGTATTATAATTTTATTAATAATGAATTAGCAAGTTTTTTTTTTAATTCTATGAAATGGCACTATTCCTTTACTAGGAAATTTACAATTTTAAATCACAATAAACTTTTAAAAAATCTCAAAAAGGAGTTAATTAAATATCCTATTAACAGGCTTGATAATAAAAATTAGAATTAAAAGAAATTTTATTTTATTTAAGATTCCTTAAAATTTAACTCTCTATAATTAGAAATATTCTTTTTAATATTTTTAATTATGGCTAAATATATTGAAAGACTAAAGGAAAAAGTTAAAATAAAAAAATTTGATTCTAATCAGCCAATTGGAGCTTGGATTTTCGTTGTAATTTTGAATATAGTTGGATTTGCTGGTTATTTTTACTTAAAAGTAAATCATATAGAACTAGGTAGTTAAATACTTATCTTATTTCCTTCTTTATTGAGCGACAAAAATTTTTTAGTCTTTCATTTCTAGTTAAGTCAGGTAAAGTCCAAATTGATTCTGTCTCAGGTAATGGATCTTTGCTCCATTCTTTGAATTCTTCCATTATCGAAACATTATTTAATTTTGATGTGTACTGCTTTCGTTTTCTTAAATATTTTTTTATTACTGCAAGATTTTCCTCAATATATTCCATCATAATAAAAACTTAGTCTTATATTAATTTATCATCTAGCAAGTTCTACTTTAAAGAAAAGATTAATTAGACATTTTGAACTGCTTGAAAAAGTCCAAAAGAATAACCTCCTATTAGAATCCAGCCAAGTACGCTTGATATTATTGTAGATCTTCTATTATGTCTCCTTAAAGCTGATTCAATCAT
>QCDR01000007.1 GCA_003278705.1 Prochlorococcus sp. AG-355-J23 | reverse complement strand
ACCATTGAATCAACCATTAATCTCTTTGCAGAAGTTACTTTTAATCCAGAAGGTGTGGTTGATATTTGTTCTCCAGGGCGATCATATGAAGTTGGTCTAAATGGAGTCATCTACGAACTTTAAAAATTTAATCGATTTCTATTCTTGCATGAATTCTTAATCATATAGTTTTTGTTTGCAAAAATGTCATATCTCTCTTGTTTTATTAAAGAATTTTTGACTGTTTTGTTATTTAGGCATTTTATTTTTTGCTAATCCTGAAATAGTTGCTAAAGCAAACATTCCCAATAGAGCAATCCCTAGAAATAATCCTGCTCCCTGGCTAACTCCAGCTCCTACTGCTACAAGTATAGAGTCACTGATTAGAAGACTTATTAATAATGCAGGAGTAAATATTTTCCAGCGAGTTCCTCCAATACCAATTGCGTAGCTTAGGAAATCAAAAAGGCCAGTCATAAGGAGACCTGTCATAAGAAAGAAATTTTCTTCTAGCTGGTTTTGATTAAAACTTTCAATCTTTTGCATTGCTTTCGGGCCTACTAAATTACGTACAGGAACCCGACCATAATTTCTTGCGATAAAGAAAGCAGCTTGGCAAAAAACAATATCAGAAAAGATTATTGTCATGTAACCTTTTTGAAATCCTAGTAATGAGCCAGCTAGTAGAGAATAAGCTGAACTTGGAAGGGCAGGTAATATAATACTTACTCCTCTGAGTATGAATATTCCAAAAGGAGCCCAAATCCCCATACTTTCTATTTTGTTCCTTAGAGGTTCAATTCCATAATTTTGGATTAAATAAATCAATACTACAAATATTGCTATAAAAAAAACTACTGACAGAAATTTTTGTATTTTATTCATTATTTTTCTAATAAATTTATTGGAAGTAAATTCTTAATTTAATATTTGATTCTATCTATAATAGAAATACTAATCAATAAAAATTTTTACAAATTTTTAATCTTGTATTTTCTACTAATAAAAAATATTTGTATTCCATAAGTAGTCATGATTAATTCTAAGAATAAAGTTAATTCAATCTTTTTCAGGAATATATTTAATTTAGTCCTTTCGATTATTTTTTTCTTTTGTGTTTCAATAAAAAAATCAGAAGCTTTGCCTCATGAATGGGTTGGAGTCCCTAAAAGTGAATACGGAGAGCAGTTATGGGATAGGAAAAGTATAAAAAGGAATGAGGATGGTTCTGTAAGAGTATTAAGTAAATTTATTCCCAAAACAAAAAGTGAAATTACTAAGGATATTCTCTATACAATGGATATAAATTGTTTTGAAAAATCATTTAGAGATGTTGATGTCTCAATAGATGAAGCAAATAGTAATTTCAATGATTTAGCTAATTGGCAAGATCCAAATGGAGATAAACTGATTTTGGGTGTTATTGGTCAAGTCTGCAGAGTTGAAAACTAAAAATTTAAAGTTATAAAAAATACGAAAAAATAACGAGTTCCCAATGATTTTAAAGTATAAAACCCTGTCTAGGACAGGGTTTTAAAGGTGCCAGGACCCAGATTTGAACTGGGGACACGGCGATTTTCAGTCGCCTGCTCTACCAACTGAGCTATCCCGGCTCTAACCTATATACTCTAAATTACGATGTGTAGTTTGTGAAACCCTTTCATTAAAAATTTTATATCTTCATCAAATATTCCCAAAAACTATTATTTTGCATTAATCGCTAATAAGGCAGTGCCAAATGAAGTAGTTTTTTTACAGGAAACTATGGGTATATTGATAATTTTTTCTCTTATTTTTCTCCATTGCGGGTTTTTTGAACCTCCACCAATAGTAATAATTTTTTTTGGAAGGGAACCTGTTAGTTCGCCTAGTTTTTCCCATCCTTTCAATTCGATCTTGGCTAGCCCCTCGAATAATGCATGTAAATAAAGTGAGTCGCTTACTGGTCTTGGATAAAGTATCGGCTCTAAATTAGCATTATTAACTGGAAATCTCTCTCCTTTACTATTAAGAGGTAAAAGATTTAAAGAAGTATTTTTCGATGGATTAATTTGTCGACTGAGCTCCATTAGTTCTGAATCAGAAAATAACTGAGACAAGATACCGCATCCTGCGTTTGATGCTCCTCCACATATCCAACGGCCGTTTACTTTATGGTTTGTAACTCCTTGTTTTTTTATAGGTTTATCAATAATTTTCTTAACTACAATAGTTGTTCCTAAAACTGTGAGACCATCTTCTTTACCTAAACCTGCAGCTATTACACTTGCATTAGAGTCAGTGGTGCCTGAAATTAATATTAATTTCTTATTCAAGTAAAATCTCTCTGCTAGATCAAAATTCACTTGTCCAATAATTTTCCCACTTTTTACTATTTGAGGTAGGCATTTTTGCCATGAAGTATTGAGATAACTTTTTGGCCATGATTCTTTTTCTAGATCCCAACCAAGTTTTAGATTATTGCCTTCTTCTCCATGAGTCCAATCTTTTAAAAACCAACCAGTGATCCAATCAGATTGATGTCGTAGAAGTATATTTGTCCCATATTTATTTACCAGTTTTAATGCTTTAGCAAGACTACTGTATGGAGTTTGCAGATGATCTTCTCCAGAAGCTAAGGATTCAAGAAGGATATTATGTTCAGTACATGCTTGGTCATAAGGTATTGCTTCTCCTAAAGGCTCTCCTTGTAAATTGGATGGAATTAAAGTCCCTGAGGTGCCGGAGATAGCCAATTTATTAAGGTTAATTTTTACCTCGATAGGTAAACTAACTAAAAGATTTTCACAAGAATTGATCCAAGAATTTGGATTTTTAAAGCTGCATGAATAAGGGATTGAATTTGAATATACTAATTTTTTTTGAAGATTAATTATTGATATTCTTGCACCACTTGTTCCAAAATCTAATCCTCCATAAAAATTATCAGGCATAGAATAAATATTTTATAAAAAAACTTTGGAAGCCTCCGCTAATTGGGCTGCTTTTTCTTCTACCTTTTCCCAAGGAAGATCAAGATCTCTTCTGCCAAAATGTCCATAGGATGCAGTCTTTCTGAAAAATTTACCACCCATTTTTTGGGGTAGATTTCTTAGGTCAAATTCTTTTATAATTGCTGCCGGTCTTAAATCAAAGTACTTTTTAATAAGCTCAGTCAAATTAGCTTGTGAAATAACGCCAGTATCAAAAGTTTCAACAAGAATGGAAATCGGTTTTGCAACTCCAATTGCATAACTTAATTGTACTTCTGCCTTTTTTGCTAATTTTGCCTTAACTATACTTTTGGCTACATAACGTGCTGCATAAGCAGCTGATCTATCCACTTTTGTTGGGTCTTTACCCGAGAATGCCCCTCCTCCATGTCTTGCGTAACCTCCATAAGTATCTACAATAATTTTTCTTCCAGTAAGTCCGGCATCTCCTTGAGGCCCCCCTACTACAAATTTTCCCGTGGGATTCACTAGAAATCTTGTTTTGATAATGTTTGGTTTGATTTCTAAATCTTCAGTAGCAGGTATTACAACATACTTCCATAAATCTTCTTTTATTCTTTGACGAATTTCATCTTCATTTGTTATCCCATCTATCTCAGGATTATGTTGAGTTGAAATTAAGATTGTATTAATAGAGACTGGCAAACCTTTTTCGTAATCAATGCTTACTTGAGTTTTACCATCAGGGAGTAGATAATTAAGTAGGTTTTCATGCCTTACCTTAGCAAGTTGAATGGCTAATCTATGAGCCAAGCTAATCGGTAAGGGCATTAATTCAGGTGTCTCATCGCATGCATAGCCGAACATTATGCCTTGGTCGCCAGCTCCGGTATTATCTTCCAAATCATCGTTAACATCATCTGCTTCGTTTACACCTTGAGAAATATCTGGTGATTGCTCGTCAAGTGCTACTAAAACCGCACAACTATTTGCGTCAAACCCCCCTGCCTTATAGCCTTCATACCCAATTTCTTTAATCACATTTCTAACAAGTTTTATATAATCGACTTTTGCTTTTGAAGTTATTTCTCCAGTAAGTAAACAAAGACCCGTATTTACAACAGTTTCGCATGCAACTCTGCTTTCTGGATCTTCTGTTAATAAAGCATCTAAAACAGCGTCACTAATTTGATCACATATTTTGTCAGGATGACCTTCAGTTACTGATTCTGAAGTGAAAATGAAATCACTCATTAACAAATAATTTTGGAGTTAGGCATTATCCTAAATTAAATTATCGATACAAATCAAATATTGTAAATTAAAAAATACTTGTGTAGGGATTATGAGGCTTAATTTCCTATATTTCGTGAACAAAATAAATAAGTGAAGTTATACTGTTTCAGCTGAAGCTGTTGGGATCTCTTCGTTTTCGTCAGTTTGTTCAAATAACATTTGTTTATATTTCGCAGCCATTTCTTCAGCTTTACTAAAAACTTTTTGAGGATCCGTTAGCATATCGCCTGGTTCAGGTTCAAGTGCTTTAGTAGATAATGAAATTCGTCCTCTTTCTGAATCAAGGTCAATTATCATAACTTTCATTTGGTCATTCACATTTAAAACATTATGCGGAGTCTCAATATGTTCATGACTAATTTCAGAAATGTGCAATAGACCACTTACTCCCCCAATATCGATAAAGGCTCCATAAGGTTTAATACCTTTTACAGAACCAACAACAACTTCGCCTACCTCAAGTCGGTTCATTTTTTTCTCAACCAAAGCTCTTCTATGACTTAGTACTAATCTATTTCTCTCTTCATCAACTTCAAGAAATTTTAAAGGTAAATATTCACCTTCTAAGTCATCTTTAATTTTTCGAGCACTTATATGAGAGCCCGGGATAAAACCTCTCAAGCCTTCTACCCTAACAAGAGCTCCGCCTCTATTTGTTGCAAAAACTTCAGAATATATTGTTGCATCTTCTTTTTGAAGTTGTCTAACCCTTTCCCAAGCTCTCTGATATTCAATTCTTCTTATGGAGAGGGCTAATTGGCCATCTTCATTTTCCTCACTCATTATGAAAAATTCTCTACTTTCTGAAGGTTGTAAAACATCATTAAGTCCTTCAACTCTATTTATTGAAACCTCCTGAACTGGCATAAAAGCAGCTGTTTTTGCCCCTATATCTATCATCGCCCCTTTGGACTCTAGAGCAAAAACGGTACCTTTGACTAGATCGCCAGGTTTAAAATTATAGTCATACTTACCCAAAAGTGATGCGAATTCTTCTTGTGTGAATCCTGCGTTGTCAAAATCCGTATTTGTTCTGCTAGAGGAAGAATCTGCTGAAGGTATATCGCTCTTCTCAAATGATAAATCTTCCTCATTTTGAGATGCTGAATCATTATCTAACTCAGACGAATTTTTAATTTCTTGATCCTCAGAAAGCTCTTTAATGGTTTGGGAAGAATTTTCGTTCATTTGTTGTATCGCAGACTACCTAAGGTAGTTAGAAAGGAATGCTACTAGCCTGCAAACCAATAGCAAAAAACATTTGTGATATGTATTCTACACTTTAAGATGCTGAATTTTATGAAATTGAAGCTAATTGGTTTTTTGAACTTCCCTTTAGAGATTCAAGAGTAGAAATAAAATCTTTTACCCCATTAAATTTTCTGTAAACAGAGGCGTATCTAATATAGGCGACTTCGTTTTCCTTCCTAAGATTTTTAAGTATTAATTCTCCGATTTGTGAAGATTTAATATCTTTATTAGAGTCTTGAACAATTTGTGATTCAATTCCATCTACGAAATTAATAATTGCTTCACTACTAAAGTTGGTCTTTTCACATGCTCTTGATATACCATTAAATAATTTTTGTTTATCAAATAATTCTCTGCCACCATCTTTCTTTATAACTGAAACTGGCATTGATTCCACTCTTTCATAAGTTGTAAATCTAAAGCTGCAATTTAAGCACTCTCTTCTTCTCCGAACACTTTTACCACTATCAGCAGATCTTGATTCCAAAACTCTGCTATCTGTGTTTTGACAGGTTGGACACTGCATGTGGTGAAATAAGATGCACTTCAACTCTAATAGTAGAGTAATATTCTGATTATGAAAAGTAAAAAACCTCTTGTTAAAGAGGTTTTTTGTTCTTGGTTTATTTTCTATCGAATTTAGGTGGGTCTCTAAAGGCGACAGCAAAGAATAAGGTTACAACTGCGAGAGTTAGAATAAGAACGTAAGCGAAAGCTTCCATAAGATTAAGTAATAAAGTTTAGTTTAAACCCTTCCTGGGATTCTTCTTGTGGTTTCGTCGCCAAGCTTCTTGAATAAACCAAATTCAACTTGGTCGCCAATCTCAGCATCAATACCAGCAAAGGAATTTCTGTAAAGAGTTCTTGAAGCATGCCACCAGTGGCCAAACAAGAATAGCAATCCGAAACATAAATGTGCATATGTAAACCATGCTCTTGGAGAACTTCGGAATACACCGTCAGATTTATATGTCTCTCTGTCAAACTTGAATGCTTCTCCAAGTTGAGCCTTTCTAGCTAATCTTTTCACTACTGCAGGATCTGTAAATGTTTGTCCATCTAAGTCCCCTCCATAGATAGTTGCAGTAATGCCAGTTTGTTCAAATGAGTACTTTGCTTCAGCTCTTCTAAATGGAATATCTGCCCTTACATTGCCTTCTTTGTCTTCAAGAATGACAGGGAAGTTTTCAAAGAAATTAGGAATCCTTCTAACCTCTAATTCGTTACCTTCCTTATCTTGGAAAGCAATGTGTCCTTGCCAACCAGTTGGTAAACCATCACCATTAACAAGAGCTCCAACTCTGAATAGTCCCCCTTTCGCTGGACTATTACCTACATAATCATAGAAGGCTAATTTCTCTGGAATAGAAGCATATGCCTCGGATTTAGTGGCACCATCATCAATAGCAGCTTGTACTCTTCTATTAATTTCAGTTTTGAAATAGCCTGAATCCCATTGATATCTTGTAGGGCCAAATAATTCCACTGGAGTTGTCGCTGAACCGTACCACATTGTTCCTGAAACAACGAAAGAAACAAATAAAACAGCAGCTAAAGCACTAGCTAAAACTCCTTCAAGACTTCCAAGTTTTAATGCTCTATAGAGTCTTTCTCCAGGTCTATTGGTAATGTGAAAAATCCCCCCAATAATTCCCATAAGTCCAGCAGCAATATGATTAGCAACAATTCCTCCAGGATTAAAGGGGTTGAATCCTTCTACTCCCCAAGATGGAGCTACAGGCTCTACATGTCCAGTCAAACCATAAGGATCAGAAACCCAAATCCCTACGTTTGCACAATGAAAAGCTCCAAAACCAAAGCATGTAAGTCCAGCTAGGAGAAGGTGGATTCCGAATATTCTTGGCAAATCAAGAGCAGGCTCACCAGTTCTTGAATCTTCCCATAGATCCAAATCCCAGTATGTCCAGTGCCAAATGGAAGCTAACATCAATAGTCCACTAAATACTATGTGTGCTGCTGCAACACCTTCAAAACTCCAAAATCCAGGATCAACTCCTGTAGCACCCGTAATATCCCATCCGTTCCAACTACTTGTGATACCAAGTCTTGCCATGAAAGGCATAACGTACATCCCCTGTCTCCACATTGGATTGAGAACAGCATCAGAAGGATCAAAAATGGCTAATTCATAAAGAGCCATAGAGCCGGCCCAGCCGGCTAATAATGCAGTATGCATAAGATGCACAGCGAGTAGTCGACCTGGGTCATTAATAACTACCGTGTGAACTCGATACCAAGGCAATCCCATCGGTTAATTTCTAGTAACTATGCTGAATAAACAGCTAAACATCACGATAGTAAGGGTTTTTTTGTCTTTGAGGGATTTTTGTAAATAAATTTATTTTCTTGCAAAAATTGGGCAAATCCATTGGCAGAAGCTAGTTTACAAGAAATTTTTAGCTAAAAACTGTTAATATTTTGGTCACAATTCTCAAAGTAAAACGCCAAAATAAGAAAAATAACTAAAAAAATGGCAACTATCAGATTTATCCGTGAGGATTTAGAAGTCCAATGTAATCCTGGTGAAAATTTAAGAGAACTCGTAATGAAAGAGAATTTACAGCTTTATGGATTAAAAGGCATTTTAGGAAATTGTGGCGGTGCAGGACAATGTAGTACTTGTTTTATTTCAGTTGAAGGTGGAAACAAAAATTCTTTGAGCCCTCTTACATCTGTTGAAGAAGAAAAACTCAAAAATAGACCAGAAAATTGGCGACTTGCATGCCAAACATTGATAAAATCCTCTTCAGTAATTTTAACAAAACCACAATCCCCTCCCTCAAATTTGGAAGAACTAAAAAAAATCAGTGAAAATAAAAAATTGCCTCGATAAATTGTTTAAGACTGTTAATCAGTTTATAAAATTTGTTTATTTTTCCACCTTATTACAAGATATATGTCTATAGTCTTATTACCTAATTATAGAACTACTAATTAAATGGAAACAACTAACTTTGGATTTGTAGCTAGTCTTTTATTTGTAGGGGTGCCAACAATATTCCTAATAGGTTTATTTATCTCTACTCAAGATGGAGAAAAATCAAGCTTCTACTCTGACTCTAGCAAAGGAAGGCTTGGACCAAAACGCTAAAGCTTTAATAAATGCTTAGCATTTCTGCAGAAGAATTTTTAATTTGGAAAAAAAAGCAACTTTCTAAAGGAGGACATCAAGAATCTTTTGCTGTTTTACTTGACTGCTTGGGCGGTGTATCAAGAAGCGATATAAATTTGATAGCTATAAATCCTAATGAAATCTTACATTTAAAAAAAAAATTAGAAATTTTGGAATCTGTTTGGGATGATCATTTGTTAAAATCTTGTCCAATTCAATACCTTTGTGGAATAACTTTTTGGAGAGATTTAAAATTAAAAGTTACCAATAAAGTACTTATTCCCAGACCAGAGACAGAGCTCATAGTTGATATTGTCTTCAATATATTTCGAAGAAAGTCAGAGAAATTATTTTTTGCTGAATTAGGAACTGGTTCAGGCGCTATAAGTATTGCGTTGGCATTAGCTTATCCATTGAGTAATGGAGTAGCAACTGATATAGATAAAGACTCATTAGAAATAGCTACAAAAAATTTTATAAGTTCATGCAAACAATCAAATTTGAAATTTTATTGTGGAAATTGGTGGTCACCCCTTGAAAATTTTAAAGGAAAATTAGACCTTGTTATTTCAAACCCTCCATATATTCCTAAAGATACTTATGAAAAATTACCTATAGAAGTTAGAAATTTCGAACCTAAAGTTGCTTTATTAGGAGGCGAAGATGGTTTAAAACACATTAGGGAAATAATACAAAAAGCACCATTATTCTTAAAAGAGAAGGGCTGGCTAATTTTAGAGAATCATTATGATCAAGGCGAAAAAATAAAAAAAATCCTTTCTAAAAATAAATTTACATCAATAGAAATTGTGAAAGATCTTTCAGGTATTGGAAGGTTTACCATTGGAAGATATAAATAAATTATTACGGGTTCATAATCAAAATGAATTTAGTAGACCGCAAATCCGCTTTGAAGACTCTTAAAAGTGGTTTACCTATAATCTTCCCAACTGACACATTACCTGCGATTGGATGCTTACCAAAATTTTCAAATGTTATTTATAAGTTTAAAAAAAGAGATAGAGATAAACCATTGATTCTTATGGGATCAGAACATGAACAATTAATTAATTATGTTCACGAATCAGCTAAAGAAGATTACGAAAATATAGCTTCAAAATATTGGCCTGGAGCTCTGACAATGGTTATTCCTGCTTCAAAAAAGGAGACTAAAATCCTCACAAGTAATGATCTTACTATTGGGTTGAGGATTCCAAATTCATATATGGCTCAATCTCTCATGAAAGAAACAGGCCCATTGTTAACTTCAAGTGCAAATATTTCAGGTTTTAAAGGATCAACTACAGTTGAAGGTATTTCTCTAGACTTCCCCTCTGTAAAAATTTTGGGCCCTATCCCCTGGGGAAAAAGTAGTGAAAAAGCAAGTACTATTATATTTTGGAAGAAAAGTGGTGATTGGAGACTAATTAGAAAAGGAGAAGTATTAGTTAGGGAATTGAATTAATGTTTTTATTATTATTTTTTGTTTTTTTAATTCAATTTTTTACTTATTGGGTATTTGAACCCCTTGCATCTTTTTTAGAGTATGTTCTCGAAATAAGAATGTTTCCTATCATTGCTCTGATAGGTCTAGTCTTTTTATTTTCAGCAAAGAATATTGAACAGAATTAAATAAATCAAAATGCCGGCTAACAGATTTGAACTGATGGCCTTCGCTTTACAAAAGCGCTGCTCTACCGCTGAGCTAAGCCGGCAATCTCTTCATCTTACAATTAGGGAGGGTCAATTATCAGTATTTTTTTAGCTTTTTTTAAATTTATTACTTTTTGATATCTTTGTTATCTTTATCAGTTTTATCAGTTTTTTTGAATTTTATTTCTCCTGAAATAGTTCTTTTGATTGGTAAATTGGCAACTAATGCAGTCATTCTATCTTCAGTCTCTAAACTTACTGCTACCTCATCAAAATCAATTTCAACATATTTAGCAACAACATCAAGAATCTCTTTTCTCATTTTATCTAAAAGATCAGTTGTTAAGGAACTCATATCAACTCTGTCATGAGCGAGTACAAGTTGTAATCTTTCTCTAGCTGTATTTGCACTAGAGGTTTCTCTGCCTAGTAATTTATTTATAAGATCTCTGAGAGTCATCATTTTAAAAAACCTTTGTTTGCATTAATCTCATGAATTTATCTCTAAGACTTTTGCCTTCTTTTTTGGGATCGATAATTGGTACATCTTTATTTGTAAGTCTTTGAGAAACATTCAAATAACATTTTTTTGCAGGTGATCTACCATCTGAAAGTGTCAGTGGCTCTCCTCTATTTGTACTAATTATTACCTGTTCATCTTCTAAAACAATACCTAACAAAGGCAAAGAAAGGATCCCTTGAACATCTTCGATAGATAACATTTCTTGACTAGCCATCATGTTAGGGCGAACTCTATTGATTACAAGTTGGATAGGCTCAATATCTGAAGTATTAAGAATCCCTATTACTCTATCCGCATCGCGCACTGCGGACAACTCTGGGTTAGTAACAACAATAGCTTCTTTGCAGGCTGCAAGAGCATTTTTAAAGCCATCTTCTACACCGGCAGGACAATCTACTAAGACAAAATCAAAGTTCTCACTAAGTAGCTCACTAATCTTTTTCATATCTTCAGGCTTCATCCAATCCAACATCCTTGGATCTCCAGCAGGTAGAAGAGCAAGATTAGGTTCTTTTTTATGTCTTACCAATGCTTGGTCAAGACGACAATTTTTATCTAGGACATCTTGAGCGGTATAAATGATGCGATTTTCTAATCCTAAAAGAAGATCTAAATTTCTTAAGCCAAAATCAGCATCTAACACAGCAGTTGTTGCTCCGCTATTGGCAAGTGCTATGCCGAGGTTTGCAGTTAAAGTTGTTTTACCAACCCCCCCTTTGCCTGAACAAATTAATATTGTGCGAGTATTTTTCCCCACGATTTTAAAGATTTTACAAATAATAAAGCCACTTGAATAAAGTTAAATATTTTAAAGATTAAGTAATTCTTAAATTTATCTTTTTTGAATTAATTTATTGCAAATTATTGATTATTTTTTATTTTCGATTATGTGTGGTTTGATAATTATCGTTTGTTTATCAATTACCGCAATTTCTGGATAACAATTTTTGGGCTTATCCTTTGGTCCAATAGCTATCACATCTGCAATTCTTAACTGTAAAGGGTTCAGGTAAAGTGATGAAATAGAGGCATTTTTATTTCCACTTTTCCCTGCGAATGCGATCCCTAGTAATTTACCCCAAACGTAAATATTTTTCTTAGCGGATACTATTGCTCCTGGATTAACGTCTCCAACAATGCATAGGTTTCCATTTGAAGATATTCTTTCACCCGATCGCACTGTCCCTTTGTGAAGAATATCGTCTTTCTTTTTTGAATTGAATAATAATAACTTATTTTTAATCTCTCGCTCATTTATATAAGCTGAATCTATTTTTAAAGACTTTCCACTTAGTATTGTATCTCTATTATTTGAATAAATGCATAAGGAACAAATATTAATTTTGTCAAAATAATTTTTTAATTTTGATAATTGATGAGAACTTATTATCTCATTGACTGCGAAAATATTTGCTTCTAAAGGCTCTTTGTTGGAAGAAAATCTTTTGAAAGTTTCATGGATATTATCTAAATCTAACAAAGAAAAAATTTCTAAATATTTACTTTCAGTTTTTTTTAAAACAATTTCCATCGAGTTAAACCTTGGAATTGTTTTTTAATAAAGAAATTTCCTTTTTAATTTCATTTTTAATTATATTTGGATAAATAATAAAAGAGCTTTCCTCAGATCTCATTAAAGTTTTTATTAATGCAGAACTATTTTCTAATGCGCTTTGATAAGTGCCGTCCCATATTTTTAGTGCGTTATTAGATTCAAAACCTTTGAAAGACCTTTCCTTAATCCCGCAAAATATTTCTGAGTCATAACCATTCTTTTCACATAATTTTGAGGCAAATGCAAGGATTTTTAATCTATTAATCTTACTTAAAAAACTTATGTCTGATGCCTTTAATAAATCTCTGTCAATAAACATTTTGCATAGTGTAGAAAGTGGTTCAAAAGATTCATCTTTCCATCTGATCAAATGATAATAAAAGGTTACATCATCATTTCTAATGAAATCATCAAAATCAACCTTTGAAGGTGAAAAAATCCATTTATATAGAGAATTATCTAACCAAATATTCTTTTTATAATTATGTTTTATTGTATGTAATATTTTTTCGAGTATCCATGTTGATATTTCGTTTATTCTGTGATTGTAGATTGTTCTATACATCAAGTTTCTAAGTACAAGGAAATGTTCAATAGCGATCACGCCTTTTGGTTTGATTCCTATATTCCCATCTGGTGAAAAGGTAAGAGCTGAAATTATTCTCTCTAAATCTATTAAGCCATAATTAGTACCTGTGTTGTAACTATCGCGTAAAAGATAATCGAGACGATCGCAATCTATCTCACTACTTATCAATGTTTTAAGAGGTTTTGAAAATAGTTGTTTTGATTGAAATAATTCACCAATTTTTCTGGGCAATTCGTTGTCATACTTTTTGAGGATTGAATTTATTGGAGAATAATTTGTAACTAAGTTTTCAGACCATTGTTCGTGATCATGCTTGAATATTGTTTCACTGGTATGGCTTAAAGGGCCATGACCTAAATCATGTAGTAGAGCTGCTCCATAAAGAACAAATTTATTTTCACAAAATGAAGATTTACTTTCAATTAATCTCTTGTAAATTTTTCTAGCTATACAAAAAACACCAATTGAGTGAGTAAATCTACTCGATTCTGCACCATGAAAAAGTAATGATGCCGCTCCAAGTTGTTTTATTCTTCGTAATCTTTGAAAAGCAACTGTATCAATTAATTCCATAATCATTAATTCTTCTGGCTTTCCTGCATCAAATACTATTTCTTTATGAATTGGGTCATGAAAAATTCTTTTAATACTCATATTTTTAAGATATTTTATTTTCAATCTTTAGCCATTTAAAGATTTAATTTCTTCATTGTTTAATTCAATTGTTTGAACTGAAACCTCTTCTTTTTCTAAAAGCGACCCCAGGAATAATTCTGCATTCCTCACCCATTTATCGTCAGTACTTCCATAATCACTTTCATCTGGTAGATCAAGTAATTTGTCAGGAGTCATACCTTGGCCTTGAATATTATTACCTTTGGGGGTTAAGTAACTAGCCACTGTTATAGCAATACCACTATCTTCTCCCAAACTTTTTAGGGATTGAATTAAACCTTTCCCATAAGTTTGTTGCCCCATAAGAATTGATCTTTTATTATCTTGTAAAGAACCAGCAAGTATTTCACTGGCACTTGCAGTACCTTTATTTACTAAAGTCACCATTGGTCCATCAAAAGATGTCTCTTTTTGAGAAATAATTGCATCTTTGATTCCATTTCTATCTTTTGTCTCGACCACAGGTTTCTCGCTCAATAATGAGTCTGCAACTGCTATTCCTGAGCTTACTAGTCCCCCTGAATTATTTCTAAGATCCAAGATTAAGCCCTCTACCTCTTTCTCTTTTAACTCTTGAAGTGCCTCTTCAACTTTTTTGGGTACGCTTTCGCTGAATTGAGTTATCCTTAAATATCCTATTGTGTGAGAATCGTCTCTTAATCTTTTTGTTCTAACTGGTCTGAGATCTACTGATCTCCTCTCTAGATCGACTTCCCTAATTTCTCCTGATTCCGAAGATATTTCAACTAAAACTTTTGTTCCTGATTCACCTCTTAATTTAGAGGCAGTGCTTGCAAGCCCTAATCTTTCTGATGAGATTCCGTCCACTGTTTCTATCAAGTCCCCGCTTACTATCCCAGCTTCTTCAGCTGGCGAACCCCCTAGAGTAGAAATAACTTTAACTTTATTGTTATCATCTTCACCTAATTGAAGCCCAACACCATTGATTTCACTCCCAAAATTACTTGATTTCAGTAGTTCATAATCTTTTGGGCGTAAAACTCTCGTGTAGGGATCGTCTAGAGGTCTTAACATGTCTTCAATTGCGGAATAAGCATCTTCACTTGTTTCAATTTGTTTCTGTAATGTTTTTTGTCTAATTCTTTTCCATTGGATTTCATCAAACTTTTCTGGATCATAAAAACCTTCGTTTACCAAGGTCCAAGCGTCAAGTACTAATTGCCTGCTATCACTGAGAGCATCCACCCTTTCAATCAACAAAAGATTGATAGAAAAAATGATGATCATTGATGCAGTGATCACATTTTTGAATGTTAAAAGTTTGTTAAAAGATGAATTCATTGGGTTAAGTGTTAACACCAAGTATAAGAATTTTAAGTAAGCTCTTTATATCAAAGCTAATTTTTTTTTGGATGGCGAATTCTTCATCTGTTTATGACTGGTTTCAAGAAAGGCTTGAAATCCAAGACATAACTGACGACGTAACTTCCAAGTACGTACCCCCTCACGTTAATATTTTTTATTGTTTAGGAGGCATAACTTTAGTATGCTTCCTAATTCAATTTGCAACAGGTTTTGCAATGACTTTTTACTATAAGCCAACAGTTACACAAGCTTATAGTTCAGTAAGTTATTTAATGACCGATGTAAGTTTTGGATGGTTAATAAGATCTGTGCATAGATGGAGTGCATCAATGATGGTTTTGATGTTAATCCTTCATGTTTTTAGGGTGTATCTTACGGGAGGTTTTAAAAGGCCAAGAGAATTAACTTGGGTTACAGGGGTTGTAATGGCAGTTATAACTGTTGCTTTTGGGGTTACGGGATACTCCCTGCCTTGGGATCAGGTTGGTTATTGGGCGGTTAAGATTGTTTCGGGTGTTCCTGCTGCAATTCCAGTAATTGGTGATTTTATGGTTGAATTACTTAGAGGTGGAGAAAGTGTTGGACAATCTACTTTAACCAGATTCTATAGTCTTCATACTTTTGTATTGCCATGGTCATTAGCAGTTTTCATGCTGATGCACTTTTTAATGATTCGTAAACAGGGTATTTCAGGTCCTTTATAAACTCCTATAATTAAACCATTATTAGTTCTCCATATGTCTACGTTAAAAAAACCCGATCTATCTGATCCAAAATTGAGAGCAAAGTTAGCTAAAGGTATGGGCCATAATTATTATGGAGAACCAGCTTGGCCAAATGATTTACTATATATTTTCCCGGTAGTTATCTTAGGAACTATTGCCTGCGTAGTTGGATTAGCAGTTCTTGATCCTGCAATGCTAGGAGACAAAGCTAATCCCTTCGCAACACCCTTGGAAATACTTCCTGAATGGTACCTCTATCCAGTTTTTCAAATACTTAGGGTTGTTCCTAATAAACTTTTGGGTATTGCACTTCAAACTTTAATTCCACTCGGATTAATGATTTTACCCTTTATCGAAAACGTTAATAAATTTTCTAATCCTTTCAGAAGACCAATAGCAATGTCTGTTTTCTTATTCGGAACTTTTCTGACAATATATCTTGGTATTGGAGCATGCTTGCCAATTGATAAATCACTAACCTTAGGTCTATTTTAGACTCAAATTTTAAACATATCTAGATCGTTATACTCATTTCTTAGAAAATGATTCATTAATAAAAATCCAACAATTGTCCAAGTTTGATATGTCCTTGATTGTTGCCCAACCCAAGTACCTGTAGGTCCATCAAAATATTCTGCCCATTCTTGCTTAGGCAATTGGTTAAGTTGACACCAATAAGATTCCTCTATTAAAGATTTCATTTCTTCCATGAGAATCACATCATCAGAACCATAATGTTTTTGATGCAAAAGGACAGCAGTACCAAAAAACCAAAGTAAACTTGGCCAATGACCACCGTTATGGTAACTCCAAGGCCAATTCTTTGGATCAGATCCAGTTTTATTTTGCCATTCTTCAACATCCATATGAGGATGACAAATTCTCATAGGCATTTGAGCCATTAAATGCTGTCTGTTGTGTAAAACCAATCTAAATAAAGCTCTTTGTTCTTCAGGAGGCAGTACTCCGAACATGCATGCTAAAGAATTGCCTAAACTGTAAAATCGAAAGTCGGGTCTTCCAGTCCTTATATTTCCTATCAAATAACCACCTCTATTCTCTAACCAGTCTTGTAGCCATGAGGGAACTACTTGAGGTTGAACGTTAAATTCATTGAAGTGTTGATCATCACCATACTGCTCAGTTGGCCTTCTTCTTAAAATTTGCATTGTTTGGCTGGTAACCCAATAATGTTTTAAAAGAAAACTTCCTAAATCCTTAACCCATTGATTTGTAAGAATAAGTCTTTGATCTAGAAGTCTACTAACATGATCTGCTCTACTTAATTCCATTAAGTTAATACAACTTTTTAAACATCCATGAAGTAAAACTTCAACTTCCAGAGGTGCTCCCCATACATCCATAGGTCTATCAATCATAAATGCGCAATCTGGAACAAAAAGCACTGGAGTACCCTCAAATGTTGGATGTAGAACTAGATCTAGTAGAAGTTGAATACCTCTTTGAACGCTTTGACTTTTTCCGAAGGCATAATCACCACTTTTATTGACATAATACCAACATAAAATAGGCCACCACAAACTTGCATCAGCTGAAGTTATCCTCCCTATTGATCTCTGACCATAATCTCCAATGAGTTGTCCATTTTCTTCAACGAAACTAGTAGGAAATACGCCACGTGTTTGATAATTAGAGCTTTGTAACTCAAGGCATACACTTAGGAACTTTTTGACAATTTCGTACCGTTTTTGGGTAATGAGGTAAATCATTACAGGTACATTGTCTCTTAAAAATATTTCTCCATAGTTTAATTTTTTATTTTTTGTTGGGTGTTCTAGTGCAGCAACGCTTCCTACTAACTCGCCTGAGATTTCAACTAAAGTCTTTTCGAATTGTTTTTTTGCATTTGTTACAACTTTCTCTTCATCGGAACTTGGTCTTACTCTTAAATTTTTTTGACTAAATCTTTCTGCCATTTCATTTATATCCCTCTATTTAAGCCTAGTTGTTTAAGGAGACTTTGAACAAATAAAAAATTAATAAAAAATTTTTGTATAAAAGGTTGCACAATTACAGTCGGATGGTTTAGTATTTTCTTCTGGGCAGAAATATAATTTCTGAATTATTCAACCAATTACCTTAAATCTGATTTCTGGTAAAATATTGAATTCTCTGGAGATTTGATTTCGATCATTATTTCCTGCCAGAAGAAGGGTTTTCCCTTCAAATGAGTTATTCACTTGTTGTTTAACTCTGCACCTAGAAAATTTAAAAACTTAGGAACTGATGCTTTTATTGCGTCAAGGATAACTAAATTTCTTTTTGGTTTTCCAAGATGTACATGCAATAAAGGTGTGAGGTCCCGTCAAGAATATATAAAAATGTCATCAATTGCTAACTTATAGCTTTGATGCAAACGGATCTGAGATCTTGGAAAGTCACTGAAAAATTATTTTTTATGTGCACTCAATGTAATCCTTAAAATTTAAGGAGGCTGAAACTAAATACATAAACTGAAGTTTTTATTTGGATAAAGCAATTCAATTTGAGTAGATTTATCTACAAAAGGATTTGAACACAACGGAGAGTTTGATCCTGGCTCAGGATGAACGCTGGCGGCGTGCTTAACACATGCAAGTCGAACGAACCTTCGGGTTAGTGGCGGACGGGTGAGTAACGCGTGAGAATCTGCCCTCAGGAGGGGGATAACGGTTGGAAACGACCGCTAATACCCCATATGCCTACTGGTGAAATGAATTTCGCCTGAGGATGAGCTCGCGTCTGATTAGCTAGTTGGTGAGGTAATGGCTCACCAAGGCTTCGATCAGTAGCTGGTCTGAGAGGATGATCAGCCACACTGGGACTGAGACACGGCCCAGACTCCTACGGGAGGCAGCAGTGGGGAATTTTCCGCAATGGGCGAAAGCCTGACGGAGCAACGCCGCGTGAGGGACGAAGGCCTCTGGGCTGTAAACCTCTTTTCTCAAGGAAGAAGATATGACGGTACTTGAGGAATAAGCCACGGCTAATTCCGTGCCAGCAGCCGCGGTAATACGGGAGTGGCAAGCGTTATCCGGAATTATTGGGCGTAAAGCGTCCGCAGGCGGCTTTTCAAGTCTGCTGTTAAAGCGTGGAGCTTAACTCCATCATGGCAGTGGAAACTGAAAGGCTTGAGTATGGTAGGGGCAGAGGGAATTCCCGGTGTAGCGGTGAAATGCGTAGATATCGGGAAGAACACCAGTGGCGAAGGCGCTCTGCTGGGCCATTACTGACGCTCATGGACGAAAGCCAGGGGAGCGAAAGGGATTAGATACCCCTGTAGTCCTGGCCGTAAACGATGAACACTAGGTGTCGGGGGAATCGACCCCTTCGGTGTCGTAGCTAACGCGTTAAGTGTTCCGCCTGGGGAGTACGCACGCAAGTGTGAAACTCAAAGGAATTGACGGGGGCCCGCACAAGCGGTGGAGTATGTGGTTTAATTCGATGCAACGCGAAGAACCTTACCAGGGTTTGACATCCTGCGAACCTCTTAGAAATTTGAGGGTGCCTTCGGGAATGCAGTGACAGGTGGTGCATGGCTGTCGTCAGCTCGTGTCGTGAGATGTTGGGTTAAGTCCCGCAACGAGCGCAACCCACGTTTTTAGTTGCCAGCATTTAGTTGGGCACTCTAGAAAGACCGCCGGTGATAAACCGGAGGAAGGTGTGGATGACGTCAAGTCATCATGCCCCTTACACCCTGGGCTACACACGTACTACAATGCTACGGACAAAGGGCAGCAAACTCGCGAGAGCTAGCAAATCCCATAAACCGTGGCTCAGTTCAGATCGTAGGCTGCAACTCGCCTACGTGAAGTAGGAATCGCTAGTAATCGCAGGTCAGCATACTGCGGTGAATACGTTCCCGGGCCTTGTACACACCGCCCGTCACACCATGGAAGTTGGCCATGCCCGAAGTCGTTACTCCAACCCTTGTGGAGGAGGACGCCGAAGGTGGGGCTAATGACTGGGGTGAAGTCGTAACAAGGTAGCCGTACCGGAAGGTGCGGCTGGATCACCTCCTAACAGGGAGACAACAAAATGTTTAATATTATTATTTTGTCACCTTAGGTCGATCGGTATCTCACGTTCTTAAATTAATTAAGAATTTCATTTCCTAAGTTTTTCTAGGTCACACCCATTATTTTTCCTGGGCCATTAGCTCAGGTGGTTAGAGCGCACCCCTGATAAGGGTGAGGTCCCTGGTTCAAGTCCAGGATGGCCCATATCTCTATGTTGGGGGTATAGCTCAGTTGGTAGAGCGCCTGCTTTGCAAGCAGGATGTCAGCGGTTCGAGTCCGCTTACCTCCACTGATTAACACCTCTTCCATAATCTTTAGAAAGGAAATATTTTGAGTTGTGATCAAATTCTGAACGAATCTAGCTTCCTAATGAAAGCATTAAGATGCTGGACTCATTGAATTCATTTCATTGTTTTCAGAGAACCTTGACAACTGCATAGATTATTTTTTTAAAGACAATAAGCATCTTTAATGATGCAGATTTTTTATTTGTGCGAATGCATTAATAACAATTCTATTAAGCTGATGCTTCAATTTTGAAGTTATTGGTCAAGCTACAAAGGGCTCACGGAGGATACCTAGGCACACAGAGGCGATGAAGGACGTGGTTACCTGCGATAAGTCTCGGGGAGTTGGAAGCACACTTTGATCCGGGAATTTCCGAATGGGGCAACCCCATGTACGGCCAACTGAATATATAGGTTGGTGCGAGCTAACCCAGCGAACTGAAACATCTTAGTAGCTGGAGGAAGAGAAAGTAAATAACGACTCCCTCAGTAGCGGCGAGCGAACGGGGAATAGCCCAAACCGATAGTCTTGACTATCGGGGTTGTGGGACAGCAACATGGATCAACAAGTCTAGAAGAAACGTTTGAATGGCGTGCCACAGAGGGTGAAAGCCCCGTAATCGAAAGATAAGTTGACCTAGCTGTATCCCGAGTAGCACGGAGCACGTGGAATTCCGTGTGAATCTGCGAGGACCACCTCGTAAGGCTAAGTACTACTGTGTGACCGATAGTGAAACAGTACCGCGAGGGAAAGGTGAAAAGAACCCCGGGAGGGGAGTGAAATAGAACATGAAACCGTGAGCTTACAAGCAATGGGAGCCCGACTAATCGGGTGACCGTGTGCCTGTTGAAGAATGAGCCGGCGACTTATAGGCACTGGCGGGTTAAACCGGAAATGGTGGAGCCACAGCGAAAGCGAGTCTTAATAGGGCGTTTGTCAGTGTTTATAGACCCGAACCCTGGTGATCTAACCATGGCCAGGATGAAGCTTGGGTGATACCAAGTGGAGGTCCGAACCGACTGAAGTTGAAAATTCAGCGGATGAGCTGTGGTTAGGGGTGAAATGCCAATCGAACCAGGAGCTAGCTGGTTCTCCCCGAAATACGTTGAGGCGTAGCGTCTAGTGCTCCAGCAGGGGGGTAAAGCAACCATTTCGGTGCGGGCTGCGAAAGCGGTACCAAATCGATATGAACTCTGAATACCCTGTGTGTAACTAGGCAGTCAGACTGTGGGGGATAAGCTCCATAGTCAAGAGGGAAACAGCCCAGACCGCCAGCTAAGGTCCCAAAATTAACGCTAAGTGATAAAGGAGGTGGGATTGCCCAGACAACCAGGAGGTTTGCCTAGAAGCAGCCATCCTCAAAGGAGTGCGTAATAGCTCACTGGTCGAGCGATCCTGCGCCGAAAATGAACGGGGCTAAGCGTTATACCGAAGCTGCGGATAAATTTATTTATGGTAGGGGAGCGTTCTATGTAGGGTGAAGCGTTAGCGGAAGCGGACGTGGACAGCATAGAAGTGAGAATGTCGGCTTGAGTAGCGAAAACATGGGTGAGAATCCCATGCCCCGAAACCCTAAGGGTTCCTCCGGCAGGCTCGTCCGCGGAGGGTTAGTCTGGACCTAAGGCGAGGCCGAAAGGCGTAGTCGATGGATAACAGGTCAATATTCCTGTACCAGATGTGTTTTGAGAAGGGGGACGGAGAAGGCTAACCAGGCCAGATGTTGGTTACTGGTTCAAGCGTTCGAGGCTTTGAGAGATGGAGAAAACATCTTGAGCTAAGGCGTGAGTACGAACTGCTACGGCAGCGAAGTTGGTGATGTCATGCTTCCAAGAAAAGCCCTATACTCGTTAAGACACAAATGCCAGTACCCGAAACCGACACAGGTGGGGTGGTAGAGAATACCGAGGGGCGCGAGATAACTCTCTCTAAGGAACTCGGCAAAATGGCCCCGTAACTTCGGGAGAAGGGGTGCCAGCGAGAGCTGGTCGCAGTGAAGAGGCGCAAGCGACTGTTTACCAAAAACACAGGTCTCCGCTAAGTCGCAAGACGATGTATGGGGGCTGACACCTGCCCAGTGCCGGAAGGTTAAGGAAGCTGGTTAGCTTTTAGTGAAGCTGGCGACTGAAGCCCCGGTGAACGGCGGCCGTAACTATAACGGTCCTAAGGTAGCGAAATTCCTTGTCGGGTAAGTTCCGACCCGCACGAAAGGTGTAACGATTTGCGCGCTGTCTCGGAGAGAGGCTCGGCGAAATAGAATTGTCTGTGAAGATGCGGACTACATACACCCGGACAGAAAGACCCTATGAAGCTTTACTGTAGTTTGATATTGTGCTCGGGCTCTGAATGCGCAGAATAGGTGGGAGACGTTGAAATAGTGCTTGTGGGTACTATTGAGTCATCGGTGAGATACCACTCTTTTAGAGCTAGAGTTCTAACGCTTACCCGTTATCCGGGAAGCGGACAGTATCTGATGGGCAGTTTGACTGGGGCGGTCGCCTCCTAAAAGGTAACGGAGGCGCACAAAGGTTCCCTCAGGCTGGTTGGAAATCAGTCGTTGAGTGCAAAAGCAGAAGGGAGCTTGACTGTGAGACCTACAAGTCGAACAGGGACGAAAGTCGGTTTTAGTGATCCGACGGTTCTGCGTGGAAGGGCCGTCGCTCAACGGATAAAAGTTACTCTAGGGATAACAGGCTGATCTCCCCCAAGAGTTCACATCGACGGGGAGGTTTGGCACCTCGATGTCGGCTCATCGCAACCTGGGGCTGAAGTCGGTCCCAAGGGTTGGGCTGTTCGCCCATTAAAGCGGTACGCGAGCTGGGTTCAGAACGTCGTGAGACAGTTCGGTCCATATCCGGTGTATGCGCAGGAATATTGAGAGGATTTCTCCCTAGTACGAGAGGACCGGGAGGAACGCACCTCTGGTGTGCCAGTTATCGTGCCAACGGTAAACGCTGGGTAGCCATGTGCGGAGTGGATAACCGCTGAAAGCATCTAAGTGGGAAGCCCACCTCAAGATGAGTATTGCCATGGCTTAAGCCAGTAAGGTCACGGGAAGAACACCCGTTGATAGGCTCTACGTGGAAGCTTGGTAACAAGTGCAGCGGAGGAGTACTAATAGACCGAGGGCTTGACCAAATAAACTTAATTTATTGTTCTTAATTTATATAATTTTCTATGCAGTTCTCAAGGTTCAACCTATCCTGGTGTTCATGGCGATGTGGAACCACTCCGATCCATCTCGAACTCGGTTGTGAAACGCATCAGCGGCGAAAATATTTAGGGGGTAGCCCCTTGAGAAAATAGCTCAATGCCAGGTAAAAATATTTAAAAGGGTTTATTCTTCTTGAGTAAGCCCTTTTTTATTTTTGGCATTTAGGACACCAATGGGTACTTCTTCCAGTAATTTTTTGTCTTTCAATTAAATTTCCACATTTACGACATTCTTTTCCAGTTCTTCTATAAACATTTGTCTGTAAACCAAAATTCCCATTCTCTCCTTCCAAGTCCCTAAAATCGCTAAATGTCGTCCCCCCAGAACCAATACTTTTTTTTAATACAGTTACAATTGATTCTTTAAGCTTGATTAATTCATTCTTCTTTATTGTTCGAGCTTCTCTAAAAGGTGAGATGCCAGCAGAGTATAAACTTTCATCAGCATAAATATTACCTATACCTGCGACTATTGTTTGATCTAATAAGATAGCTTTTATAGATTTTGTTCTTTTTGAAATAACTTTTTTAAGATAATTTGCATCAAAGTCTTTAGAAAATGGTTCTGGTCCTAATGATCCTAATCCTTTAATTATTTTGTTAAGTGATAGGCCTTTATCAATCCACCACATTTGACCAAAACTTCTTACGTCAACGTACCTAAGCTCATTATTATTTTTATCGAAAAATCTAATTCTTGTATGTTTACAAGGATGAGTTGATTTTTCAATGAATTTGAAATATCCAGTCATTCTTAGATGAATTACAAGAAATCCCTTATTTTGTGAATTTTTTAGAGGAAATTGACTATTCTCATTTTGAACTTCTTTTAATTGAGCTATTAAATATTTTCCTCTTCTATCCCATTTATAAATAAGAGAGTTCAATAGTCCTTTAATGAATTCTTCTTTTGTTGATGGGAATGCAACAGTTGAATCCCTACAGACTTCTACTTTTTTAATAATAAAGTTATTAAGTTTTTGCTCTAAACCTTTGCGAACAGTCTCTACTTCAGGTAATTCAGGCAATTATTTAAGCTTTCTCTAATTCACTTTCTGCGAAATTATTTGTATTCGCTCCACCATCAGTTCCGCTTATCCCAGCGTAATTAACTTTATCGAATCTGACTACACAGTTATATTTAATCCCTGATGTATCAACTGAAGCAACTTTACCAATTTCATTGTACCAATATGATTCTGGTCTTTTTACTCTTACGAGATCTCCTCTTGAAATAGCCATTACTATTAATTTAACTTTTTGTAGAATAACTCATCATTAATATTCTTAGACAAATTATTCACACATATTAATTAAAAGTTTTAACAAAAATCATTTATTAAATTACTTTCGAATTCTTCTTTAGCAGGCTTACTTCCCATCCATTTCCTACCAGGTATTCTTACATCTAATTCATTTGTATCACAATTGATTGAGAGAATAAGTTTTTTATTTTCTTGATTTAGTACGTTAAAAACTTTTCTACCTTTAATATCTTTGTATGATTTACTTTGGATAATTATAGGACCATAAATTTTTTTATCTAACTCAAGTAAGTCATTATTTTTTTTATTTTCAGTTGTTTCATGGTTTTCTGAATTAATTGTCTTCTTTTTTCTTATTATGAGCTTTTGACCAACTTTTATTGAATCAGGATTCTTGAGATTATTAATCTCTTTCAGATCGATTACTTTTAAATCATATTTGTTTGATATCTCAGTAAGATTTTCACCAGTTTGAACAATATGATAATTATTTATTAAATCAGATTGTTTTGTAAGGTTTTCAGTAGATTCAGAAATAATAAGATTTTGGCCAACAAAGATATAATTTTCATCCTTTAATTTATTCAATTTAATAATTAAATCTTTATTTATCGAATAGAGTTTTGAAATACTCGATAATGTATCCCCACTTTTTACAATATGAATTTTTTTTATTTCAGTTTTTTCTTCATTAATTGATTTTTTTTTAGCAAAATTCTCAATTTTATTTTTTGCTGAAAATATTTCTTCTGATTTTATCAATGAGTGATTAAAAAAATTAATAAATATGGCAATTACTAAAAATGCAAATTTCATAAAACTCACTATTTATTTAAAGATAATCTTTAAAATTAAAATCGCTAGCTTTTTGAAAAAAATTTAAGTAATTTAAATCTGAAAAATAAACTTTAAAAATTTCTTTACTTTTTCGTAGGGAGGATACCGCAGATTTAAATCAAATAAAAAACCTTTAAAAGTAATAGATTTTTGATTTGAAAAATTGCGAAACCCCTCTTCACCATGAAATTTACCAATACCACTTTGCCCAACGCCTCCAAACGGTAAATTTGGAATAAGGACAGGTAACATCACATCATTTATACAAATTGTTCCTGAGCTGGTTACTTTTGAAATATGATTATGGATTTTTTTATTGCCTCCAAATAAGTAGATTGCTAAGGGTTTTGATGTTTGACTAATCTTTTTTAAAGCTGATTCCTTATCATTGATCCCAATTACTGGAAGCAGTGAACTGAATAGTTCTTTCTGCAAAATATCTGTTTCATTTAGTTTAGTTTTTAAGATTGTAGGAGATATTTTCAACTTTTTTTTACTAAAAGTCCCCCCAAATAAAATTCTTTTTTCTTTTTTATATTGTTTGAGAATTTCTACAGTTGATGTAAATTGCTTTTTCTCTAATTTTGATAAATTTTCGGAAATAATTGGATTATCTCCGTAAAAACTTACTATGTATTTCTTTAATTTTTCTATAAAAATATTTTCAATTTCTTTATCTACAAAGATATGATTCGGAGCCATACAGGATTGACCAGAATTAAAGAATTTGCCCCAAACAATTCTTTTTGCAGCCACTTCTAAATTTGCATTCTTGAAAACAATTACAGGATTTGTTCCGCTTAACTCAAGAGTTAATGGAGTTAAGTTTTTTGAAGCTAATTTCATTATAGATTTTCCAGTTTCAGTACTCCCTGTAAAAAAAATGTGGTCAAAATTTTGTTCAATTAATTTTATGGATTGTTTATTATCACCCTCTACTGTCATCAGGACATCTTTATGGAAATATTTGGACGTAAGCTTTTTAATAAGTTTTGAGGTCGCAGGACATTTCTCTGATGGTTTTATAACTGCAGTATTTCCTGCTGAGAAAATATTTACCAATGGCTTTAAAACATAAAGTAATGGATAATTATAAGGACCAAGAATTAAGACACACCCAAGAGGTTCATAAATAACTTGGGAGGATGATGGAAATAGATAAAAAGGTGTATCAATCTTTTTTGGTCGCATCCAAGAATTGAGTTTCTTTTTAATAAGTGAAATTTCTTCATTCACTAAAAGGATTTCTGAAAGCCCTTCAATTTCAGATTTACCAAGATCAACAAAAAGTGATTTAATTATCTCTTTTTTATTTTCATCCAAAAGTTTAGAAACTATATTGATATGATGGATCCGCCATTTTATATCTTGAGTTTTACCAGTGAGAACTGTATTTTTTAATTTATAAATGTCTTCTAAATGAAATTTATCAGAAATTTTCATTTTTTACCTTTGAATAGTATTAAATATATCAGAGGATAAATTTTAAATAACTAAGGTTTTTAGGCAATTAAATCAAAGTGAATGATTTATGAGAAATAATCAAATTTATTAATATTGCTTTTAAAAATTCAAATTTTTCTTGGTTAGTATATTTCTATGAGGGAAAAATTTTCAATTAGATTGATATCTATCAATGAAATACAAGAAGTTACAAACTGGGCAAGGTTAGAAGGATTTTCTCCCGGGATGGATGATGTATCAATTTATAGAAATACAGATAAACAAGGGGTATGGGTAGCTTGTCTAGACAATAATCCTATAGGCTCTATTGCGTGTATAAAATATAATTCCTCGTATGGTTTTATAGGTTTATTTATCGTTAAAAAAGAATTCCGAAATAATGGATATGGAGTGAGATTATGGAAACATGCCCTCGAATATTTGAAAAATGTTGATTGTATTGGTCTTGAGGCTGCTCCTGATAGATTAAATGATTACGCAAAGTGGGGGTTTAGAAAATCTTCCATTACAAATCGATGGAAATTAAATGGTTCTCAAGATTTGCCATCGAGAAATTTCTATAAAGATCAATTTCATTCTTTTAAAGTTGTCCCGGGTAATATAATTTCCTCTGAAGCAGTATTAATTTATGATGATCAAAGAGAACCTAGTCCCAGACCACATTTTCTAAATGACTGGTTGAAAAATTCTCATGGTAATGTCAGTGCAATTGTCGATAATAATGGGATGTGCCATGGATTTGGCAGGATAAGACCTTGTGTATTGGAGGATAATGAGCAAGGCTGGAGAATTGGCCCACTTTTAGCGGATACTCCACCACTTGCTGAATTATTAATAAGGGAGTTAGTTGGTGATTTAGATACTCAAATCTTATTGGATTGCTCTAATCTGAACCCTTATGCAAATTATCTTTTATCAAGTTTGGGATTTGAGGAAATATCAAAAACTTACAGAATGTATAAAGGCATTCAACCTCCATGCCCTATGAATCAAGTATACGGACTTGCCTGCTTGGAACTGGGGTGATTTCCTTTAAAGCGTTCATTCCCTCTTTTGTTTCTGTAATACTGAAAGAAGTTTGTTTAATTAAGATTAACTTCCAGATGGTTTTAAAATTTTTTCTACAATATCGGCGTTGATTACAGTGATCTCTCCATTATCAATATTGGCAACTTGAAACAAGGTCCATGAATTTGGATTTCTAGCTCCTCCAATACAGTCGATAACTTGACCAACCCAATAATTTTCATTCTTTTCCTTAGTATCTTTGCAATTTTCTTTTTTAATTGCGACATAATCACCAGGCCTAACGAAAAGAAACTCAGGTGTTGCTGAGCTCACAATAAATAGCTAATAGTATATACGTACTATAGTAAGTTATTCGTTTTGTTGCTGAACTTTGAATTATTTAGCAAACTAGGGGTAATTCAAAAATAAAATGGAATCAACTGAAATTGCTATATTTTCAACATTATTCGGGTTAATTCTAGCTTTAACTGATGCTTATATAGAAAGAAATGTTCCTGGATAATATTCCCAATTCATTTCTTAAATTAAATAAGATTTAAGCTGGTCTAATATGTCGGCACGGTTGGAAACTAATTTTGTAAAAACTAAATATATCAACCCTCCCATTGCGAGTCTTCCGTTAATTTTTTCTAACTGCTTTAGTTTTCTCAAAAATTACTCTTGCGGTTAAATAAAATTTAAAGGGAATAGAAAATAAAAAAGTATTGATTACTTCAAAATAAAAAAAAAATTAAAAAATTTATAGAAATATTATTTAAAGCACGAATTAAATTTAAAGCCAAGCTTCTTTCATCTCAAGATAAAGTCTCTCGCTCTCAGCAGAATTAATTTTGCTGTCTGAATAGGATTGCTGCTGTTGCTGTTGTTGTTGCTGAGTTGAGTTAGTATTAGAATTTTGGACTTCGCTCATTAGAAGGACTAAATATTTGTGTTTATTCTCTCATATTTAGAGCTTTTTTTGTCAACTTAAATTCTTAAATTTTATTTAAATTTTCTAGGTTTTTTAATTTTCCTGTTTTGAGTGAAGTTATTTCGCTACAGTAGTTTTGGCATATAGGAATTTAACTTCCCAATATACAATTCCTAAGAAGATAGCACTTGCAATAATAATTTCAGAAATGGCTAACATTTTATTTATCAATACTAATTTAATTTTGGTATCAATTTACACAGAATGCAATAGGTACTAATTACATTTAAGATTTAAAAAAATCTTATTTAATAAAATAACGCGTCGAAATAATATAAAATTTTAAGTAAGATACATATTTTCTTCGTGGGAAATTTAATAAATTCAACAACTCTTATACCTTTAATACCTTTAGTAACATCTTTATTTATTCTTATTTTATTGGCAAGTTTCAACAGAACACTTAACAGATTAACAAAACCAGTTACTGCACTGGTTGCATTATCTATATTAAGTTCTGCTTTAATAAGCTCATTTGATTATTTTAAGAAAATAGAAGGAGAATTAGTGTTATCTGAATTTCTCAAATTTTTTGAAGACAAAAATTTAGTTATACATCTCAATTTAGTAAATGAAAAAATTATAATTTTTTTCTCATTAATAATGATATTTATTATTGGAATATCTTTTTATAAATTGCCTAGAAAAAAAGGTTATGTCTCATTGATGATTAGTCTAGGATTAATTTCTTCTTCGATGATGCTCTCAATATTGATAATAGATTTCTCAGCACTAATCTAAACTTTAGTAAGCATTGACAAAGCTTCGTTAAGTTCTTGTACATGATTTAATTCATCTTGAGCAATTTCTTTTATTTTTTGATCATTTGGATTATCTATTAAATATTTGGAATAAGTTTCAAATGCATGTTCTTCGATTTTTATGTTGACGTCATAAGCATTAGCTGGAGAGAAGAAATAATAAAAAACCATGATCCAGTAATAGACAAGCACAAGGTGTCTAGCAAAAAATCTATCAATCCAAAACCTATCTCCTCCTCTTTTTTCCATTTCTTTAAGATGCTCAGTTTCGTTAATAGCTTGATAAAAATGTTCTTTCATTAAAATCATTGTTTTTTCATTTTTAATTCCTAGGGATTCTTTAAAATGAAGAACTGAAAGAAATGCAAAATAAGGTGATCTAGCTATTACTTCTAAAACCCAAAATCTTTGTAAAGATCTACCAGAGTATATGAAGTCTAAGAAGTTAACAGTACTATTCAAAATCAAAGAATTGAATTTCTTCATAAATATCATTTTTTCTCTAAGTATAATTACTCAGCCACTAAAGGTCCATAATGAATTGAAGTAATTAACCAAAAATTAATATTTATATTCTAAAAATTGTTACTTCCATTGAAATATTTTTTTTTCATGCATTAATTAGATAGATAAAAATTTTATATGACAACTACTGAAAAAATTGCAAATGCCAAAAAGAGGATTGATGAATTAGAAAGACTTATAAAATATTGGAATGATTCAGAACGTGATGAGGCAAAAATTGTAAATTTCAATATCAACAGTGCAAATAAAGTTGCTTAGATTTTGATGATTAAGGCTGATTAAATTATCTACTTAAAGTGATTTAATATCTTTGAGGTTTCGAATATTGTTTAATATATAAATAGAGCAATTAAACCTATTCTCAAAAACGGTAAGGAAGAAATAGTCTAAAAGAAAAATCTATATGAAAACCTTTTCAAAAAAATATTTAGTTCCTATTAAATTTATACCATGGGTTTTTTGGGTATTTATATCTTTTATGAGTATATATTTGTGTAATATAGCCTGGGTAAATTGAACTATTAATGAAACTAGCTTCTCCTTAGCCAACCAGGAGCGCCACCAAACCAATCCGATATATCATCTTCATTTGGGTTGAAATGATTTTCTTTATCTAGTCCATCTATCCCAAATGATTGCAGGAGGTTATCAATCCCCCCATCATTTCTTGTACCATTCCTTCTAAGGCTGTTAGCTTTTTTCAGCCAAAGAGAAATTGTAGAGTTATGGTGTGCAAATTTCTCAACATATATCCTTTCTTCTAATGTAATTGGTTTATCTTGAGCGATTCTTTTAATTATTCCTTGGATTTTTAGTCTTTTTGAATTACTAAGAAGCATTTTGCGATCAATTCATTATTCTTTTTATAGGAGGGATTACTAAATATATCTTGTCAATGTTAATTTCAACAAATTAACTACTTTAAGAGGTTTTTAAGCAATAAAAGTCTTAAGACACTAAAAAAAGGGATCAATAAGTTACTTATGATACTTTTATTCATTTATTAAACTTATAATTCCCACAAATTAGATAAAAAAAATCAATCCATTCTCAAAGACATTTTAAAATTTAAGAAAAGCCGACTCAGTTGTTGCATAATAGTAAATCTGTACTATTATTAGTACAGATGTATTGTTAAGACATGAAAGTGATTTCATCTTCTCCTTATGCCCCTTTTAATTCAAAAGAGTGGAATTCTCTAATAAGCAAAAATGTAAAGTTTGAAAATACTCCAATAAAGATTCAAAAAAAATTTTATAGAACTTTTACTCTAAAAAAGACTGAAAAAGATAAACTTTTGCAAGAGAAGAATGCATCGCACCAACAAATGCAACTCGTATTCGGATAGAAAAATATGAACTAACAATCTTTTTATTGAATATTATTTTACGAGATCCAATTTTTTGTTAGATTAGTAGAAATACAAGAAGGATTTAATTTGGCTGTTGATCGAGAACTTTTAAAAGAAGTTACCCAAGAACTTTGGAATACCGTAAAAAAACTAAGACCTGAAATAGATCGGCAAACTCGACTTCAATTAGTTTTAAAGGCCTTATTAACTATTGGAGATTTACCAGATCAAATGCAAGCTGCCATGGTAGTAGGTGTTTGCGCGGAAATGGATAAAAGTGATGCTGATAATGTTGAATCTAATTCACAAACTAAAGATTCAAGCGGAGTTGATACTTCTACAGGCAGAAAAGTAGTTAGAAGAAGTTCAGCTAAATAAACTTTAAACGATCACCCTTTAATTTTCTTTGATTCGTTTTTGTTAAGTCTATTGAATAGGTAATATGAAATTACAAGTAGGAGAGGAACGAATATTGAATGCAGAGTCATCATTAATTCTGTTTGGCCCATTCCTATAAGATTTGACTCGTTTGGAAGTTGTTCTGACCAAGTGCCAACTAAATACCAGGCTTGAGGAATTGATAAGAAAAACATATAAGAGCTATAAGTTAAGTTTATGTTCAGATAAAGATTATCATTATTGAACGTTTTTGCTTTCTTTATTCTTATTTCTTAACTAAGTATTTGTAGAGTTATAAAAAATAACTTGATTCATAAATTTATTTTCTTAAGAAGAGTTTTAAACTCTTTTTTACCAATAATTTTTTCAGCTGCGTAAGCGCCACTTGCCGAAACAGCAGGAATTCCAATACCTGGAAATGTACTTGCGCCGCAAGTAAATAAATTTTTCACTGGAGTTTTGCAGCCTGGGAAAAGACCTTTTGCTGCAGATAATGCAGGGCCGTAACTACCGCAATAGGTATTGGTGAATTTTTTATGAGTGATTGGGGTTCCTAGCATCTTTAAATCAATCCTTTCATCTATATCAGGGATAAATTTTCGCACTGCATTAAGGAATATTGAACATCTTTCTTCTTTCAAATTTCTATATTCTAATTCCTTTGGATTTAGGTTTTCCCAAATTTCCCAAGGTTCATTTGCGGGAGTATATCCATGAAGAACATGTTTTCCTTCAGGGGCCATATTTTTATCTAAAACAGATGGGATTGAAAATACGACTATATTTCTTTCTGCGGTTATACCTTTTTCCCACTCATCAACATGTATTGCATGTATTGGCAAATTTTCAAGACCATCAGCATCAAAACCTAGATGTATATGAAGGAAAGAATCACATTTATTAGGGTTTAAAACTTTTGTATTCCATTTTTTTGAAATTTCATTTGGAATTAACTTTTTTAAATTCCAAACATCAGTATTCGTGACAACAGATTCACAACTATAACTAGAACCATTATTCAGAGTTATACCTGTGGCTAAATTTTTATTGAAGTTAATTGTCTTTACTCTCGAAGAAAGAATTAATTCTCCTCCATTTTTTTTAAATCCATTAATTAAAGCTTTTACGATAGATTCACTACCTCCTTTGGGGTATTCAAGGTATGAATTTGGTTCAAACCATTCGTTAAATAAAGTAGCCATCGCAGCTGTATTTGTATCATGCATTGACATGCCACTTATCAAAAAGCTCAATAAATCAACCCAATTCCTGAGAAAAGGATCCTCTAGATGATTATTTACTAAATTCCCAAAGCCTTTATTAATTTTTGGTATTTGATTGATATTAGGTAAAAATTTTGAGGTTAAATTTATTAAATCTAAGAAATTTATTGATTCGGGAGAAAATGAGAGTAAAGGTATTTCATTTATTATTTGGCTAAGAGGTTTTATTCCGGAAATAAATGATTCCCATTCTTTAACAGATTTCTCACCTCTTAAAGTTTTAATAGTATTTTTAAAAGGCTCTTCCCCCACATCAAGATTAAAATTGCCTTCTGGGACAATTACTTGCCAACCTTTGTATTGAAATAGTTCAACTTCTTCATCAAGTAATTTAAGAATTTGCCCTAGGGGATTAGTTGTCGGCCATTTACCTATTCCACTCCACAATGAAGGACCTGATTCAAAAGTGTAACCATTTCTCCTGAAACTGTGGGCAACACCTCCTGGCTGGCTATGAGCTTCACATATAAGTACTTTTTTGCCTGATAAAGCGAGAATCGAACCGCAACATAATCCCCCTATTCCACTACCTACTATTACAACATCGTACTTTTCCATTAAATATTAACTTTACTCTTCTCTCAAAACTAATTAGTTTTAGACAAATGTATTAGTTGAAGTTGTAATACTTAGTACAACAGCTAGGAAAAATATGTAAGGGACTGCTTTTAGAGGGATGTATCCTTGACTTTTAGAAATAAAATCCATTGATTTAGTTACTTTATGTAAATATATTAACGAGATATTGTTCCTTATGTGTGCCATGAAATTATTTTTTTGGAAATATTTTGAAATAAAGAAATCCTTTTGGAGATATTTTTAACTAAGAACATTTTTTATAGAGTTATCTTAGTATTTGATTCTTAGATTAAAATCTATTATGAAACAATTTCCTGATATTAATGAGATAAAACTTTTAGAAAAAAATTCTCAAAAAAACGGTAGCGGAATTTTATATGAGGAATTGTTGGGAATATGGAAGTTTAAGTATGTATGGGGAAAGGAGTCAGATGAAATCAAAAATATACCCAGTTCTATTCTCCAAGTATTGTCGGCAAGACTCGAATTAAGAAGTAAAAATAAAGAGGATCAAATAAATTATGAAATAAAAAATTCAATTAATTTCGGATTATTAAATATTACTTTTATAGGCAGTGCAGAATTAAAAGGGCTTAGACCTTTATTGGCTTTTTATTTTGAAAAATTGAAAATTAGTATTAGTAGTTTTCCAGTATTTAATAAGGAATTAAAAAAACCAGAAGAAAAAAAAATGCCTTTTTTCTCTCTTGTAGGAATTAGCACTAAAAATAATTGGTTATGTGCTCGAGGAAGGGGCGGAGGGCTTGCAATATGGGTTAAGTCTTAATTTAGTGATATTCTCCTGGATGATCTACCTTTCTTACGGTAACTTTATCAACTTTTTGTCCATTAAATCTTAAGAGATCATCTCCGGAAAAGTCATAACCTAAGCGTTGACCAATTAGGGCTACATCATCCGCTGTAGAGGATGTTGTAACCTGCTTTTTTAAGTCTTCATCAGATTGCATCTTGATTAAAAATTTTCTTATTTCAGAAAAACTCATTACTTGAATTTGATTGATTGATGTAAAAGAAATTTATAAAATCTTTTTCTTAGTAAGAACAAGATAAATAGATAATCATTATACTATTTTTATGACTTACTTATTCCTATATATAGTTGGCATAATTTTAATATGGTGGATTTATCGTGTTGGTTGGCTTGAGGCGCTCAAAACAGTAGTTAAAGTTATAGTCCCCTCAGCGCTTATTATTTTATTTAACGTAAAAGCAGGAAGATTACTTTTTAAAAGTCCTGTAGTCGGATTATTAAGCGCTTTGCCTACCTCTATTTTTATTTTTAGAGGTTCATTGCCTTTAGTTAGTTATATAAATAACTGGATTGAAAATAAAATAAATAAGTATGATGATTCGGAAGTTATAGATACTGATTCTGTGCCTTTAGATGATTAATTTAGTTTAATTCAATCAAAGCCAAGAAATAATTCTTTGTGTACAACAAGAACATCAAATAAAGTTGTTCCATGAATAGGACTTAATGGGATTTTGTCTATATTTAATGCTTCTGCACAAATTAAATGAGCATCCCATTTTGTATTGTGATCACTTATTTCAATTGACCACTCAATTACTTTTTTAAAATGATCTGGCATCTCCGAACCAATTTTTCTGCAAATTTGACATAGAACTGACAAAAGAGGAGGTTTTGATGGCCTTTTTAAATCTTTAATAAGACTAGGTTGTGTAAAAACACTTGTATAGCGGATGTAGTCTATCAATTCATATTCTTCTTTAGTAAGAGCTGCTTTATCTAATGCTCTTTCAAATTCGTCTATGGGGGTTATGGGCCTATCCAAGATATTATTTTTTGCTGTTTTCTGAATCTATTTTTTCTTGATTAATTTCGTTGGTTTGATTGCTTTCTATAGATTTAGGAGATTCATCTTTATCTTCTTCGTTCATAACTTGGTCGATTTCATTTTGAAATTCATTCGATGCTTTTTTAAGACTTTTCAAAGTTTTACCAAGCTGTTTCCCTAATTCTGGAAGCTTTTTTGGACCAAAAATTAAAAGAGCTAAGATAAGTATTACAGTAACTTCAGGCAAACCTACACCAAAAATATTCATAACTGATAACTATTTAACTAATTAGGAAATCTACTATTAAATATAGTCAAATCATGTGAAAATTTCATTCTCGGAAGAGCTTTTTTTAATATTAAAAAATTTTGAAAAATATTATTGTTATTAATACTCCTTTAAAGAAAACTAACCAAAGTAATTGATAATCACTCAATTTGAATTTTTTTTGGTACCAATTTATAAGAGTTTTATGTTTGTCTATTAATTTTCTCATTTTCACCGAGATTATTTATTACTAACACTTATTTTATCTTAATTTCTTTTATTATTATTTTATAGAAATCCTAGATTCAATCCATAATAGATTATTTTATTCAATTTTAATCTTTTCTAAATTAATTTTTTTTCTAAACTATTCAAACCATTTGCTAAATATCTACTATCAAAAAAAAATGAAATACTTATTTGTTGTTTTTTATCTTTTTTTTCTAATTTATCCAGCTGAAGCCGTTACCACAAAAATGTTTAAAGTATTGGATACGTGTGCAAGATATCGACTCGGTGAGATTAATGCTGATGAGGCTATAGAAAAACTAAAATTAAAATTAACGAATCCTTCCACTAATCAGCCAAAGGACCTAGTTAAAAAATATTGCTCAGTATTTACTCCAAATGAAAAAATTGAATTTTAATCTTTGCAATACATATTTAATTATTCTTTTTTGAATAATCTTTAGCTTTGTTTCGTATTTCTTTAACTTTTTTAAAATTAGTTATTTTTAAGTTAAAAATAACTCCCAAAAAAAGAATAAGAAATAAAAAAATATAAATTATTAATTCCATATTATTGAATTAATAAATTTACCCTAGTTGAATTCACCTTAGTTTATTTCAATAATTTTTTAGTATCTTTTAAAACAAAAAAACTGACTTTGATATCAGTTATTTACTTTAAGGCCACAAAAAAAACATATTAACCTCTAATATGGAACTTTATAAGAATCATTGTGCAGATTGGAGATAAAATTCCAGAATTCTCTCTACTGGATCAAAATGGAGTTAAAAGATCAAATAAGGGATTAAAAAATCCCCTTGTTTTGTTTTTTTATCCAAAAGATGATACGCCGGGCTGTACTATAGAAGTTTGCGGATTTAGAGATAAATATGACTTATTTAAAGTATTAGGTGCACAGGTTTGGGGAGTAAGTAATGGAAGTACCTCAAGTCATTTGGCATTTGCTAATAAAAATAAATTACAATATCCATTACTATGTGATACGAATGATTCTCTTAGGAAAACTTTTAAAGTTCCTAAAGTATTAGGTTTTATGGATGGCAGGGTAACTTACGTTATTGATCGCAAAGGGACAGTTAGGCATATTTTTAGAGATTTATTGAATGGTCCTGAACACATTAAAGAGGCTATTAGAGTACTTAAGGAAATTCAAAATCAATAAATTATTATTCGAAGAATTTTAGATTAATAAGTTTTGTTTTATTATAGTTTCAGCTTTTTTTTTAATATATGAAGAAAATGGGAATGCAGGCTGTTGATCTTGCTATTCAAAATGGAGTGGATCTTGATGGTACTCCAATCCCTCAAAAAATGCTAGATCTATACAACAGAATTATGGATGAGGAGAATAAAAGACAAAGGAGTGGTGTTAAAAAATCAATGAGAAATAGATGCGTCAAAACGGGTTCTAAGCATTTTGATAAGGAAACATTGAATCAATTATTAATAGACTCGGGATGGGAAGGTCTCAAAGAAAAGGAAATTTTATTTTTTTATAACTAAAAAAAATTTTAAATTATCTTAAAATTTAATAATGGTAACTTTGCTTAAATTTAAAAACTGAGAAATAATAAAAATTTTTTTTAGATCTAATTTTTTTGAATTATTTAAACCATCCTTTTTTGTTAGAGGATATTATTTTCTCTTTTTCAGCTTTTGTTTTATTACTTGCTTTTTTGAAAGCCAAGTTGGCTTCTATTACTGTGACTATTGATATGAAAAAAAGACCAGAAATTCCAATTATTTGTTCATTTTGAGAAGGTTCTGAATCACCTTGTAAAAAAATACCTAAAGCGAACCATGCAGTACTAGCAGTGATGGTAAAAAAATAGGGTTTCCATCTTCTTTGATATAAGTATCCCGATCCTAAACCAGGAAGAAAATTTAAAAAGGATGCAACCCACCCTTCTGAAGATGCAAGTATTTCGTCTCTTGAGGGATAAGTCATTTATGTTAGGTATTTATTAAATGTGAGTTTATATAAGCAAAAGATATTGCTGCACAAATTACCCAACTAAAAGGTAAAAACATTCTTATTTTTTCTTTATTATTATTCATTTTTTAATTATGGAAAATATTTTTAAAATCTGTGGATTTATTAGATACCTTAAAACTATAAGAATTAAAAAAGACGGTTTTTAACCGTCTTTAAAAAAAGTAATTTCTCTAAAAATAAATTATTTATCTTTTGAGGATGAAAGTACTTTAAGTTCTTTTTTTACTTCTTTTTCTCTCTCTTCAAGATGTTTTAGTTGAGCTTTAAAAGCATCTTCAAGTCTTACTTTTTGTGTTGTAATTTCATCAAGCTCTTCTTGATGTTGGTTTTTCTTTAACTCCTTCATTTCACTATCGGATATAACATATACAGGGCGATATGAAGGTGTTTCAAAAAGAAGATCAAACATTGAATACATAAGTGACCTTTGAATTAGTACAAATTAAATATCTGATAATTCTTTGAAATATGAAAGGATAAATACCGAAGATATTGATACGGCAAATACACCGAATTTCGGTTTACCTAACTTAACCGCCCAGTATTTACCGATCGAATTTTAAGATATGTTTTAAAGTATTAAGGAGATGATTCTAAAGATCTAAATCAAAAAGAACTAAAAATGGATTTAAAAATTACTAAAACATTAGTAATCCCATCCAACGAAATTAAGTGGCGATTTTCCAGATCCTCCGGTCCTGGAGGACAAAATGTAAATAAAATTGAAAGCAGAGTAGAGATTATTTTTAATTTAGAAGATTCCAAAGTATTAAATGATTATCAGAAAGAAATTCTTAAGAGAAACTTGAAAAATAAATTAGTGAATAATAGCTTACGTTTAGCGGTTCAAGAACACAGAAATCAATTATTAAATAGGCAGCTAGCTTTAATGAAATTTAGTTCAATAATAAAAAATGCTTTAAATAAACCTTTTAAATTAAGAAAATATACACAACCCACTAAAGCATCACAAAATAAAAGAGTTGAGGTTAAGAAAAAACGTGGCGAATTGAAAAAAGTAGACAAAAAGAAAAAATATATCAAATATTAATAAACTAAATAAATATTTCCATCGCAAATTGTAAGGAAAGCATATTATTAATTTAATTTCATTTTGGTTTATTGAATACAACTAATGATTTCTGGTTAATTGACTCCAATTTTGTAGGGGTAATGCGTTTCTACAAAGAAAGAGATAATTCTGATAAATCTATTGATTATATGTTTATTGAAGAAGGAATTATTATGGGAATTCATGGAGAAAATCCTCCATTAATGAAAACTAGAAAAAAAATTGTTATTGAAGAAGCAAGATTATTATGGCAAAAATTGTTAAATGAAGGTTGGCAAAAAACTAATCAAAAATGGTGAGCAAATTCTACAAAAATTTTTTTAATTTAAGAAAGTAAATGAACCTTTAGGGTATAGCTTGGAAATTTTTTCCTGTTGCAAATATTTCTTTTTTTTGACGTCGTTTTCATATCTTCTCAACATCATTAGATAGTTTGTAACTCCAAAAATTATTAAAAACACAATAAATCTTATTCCTGCATCAAAGTTCATATGAATATTAAGCTTTATTTTAATCTGACAATTACTAATCAAAAATCAATCGGTATTTATATCTAATTAATACGTCTAGTAAAAATCTTTTTTGATTGTACGGTATAAAAAATACATAATAAAAGTAATATTAAAATTGCACTAAAGCTTCCGATTGGGTTTGGAATATTTTGTGTAAAAGGCCCTCCTAAAAAAGAAGGTGTATTTTCTTTGAATTCTATTAATCCGTTATTTAATAAAAACCAAATACCCACTAGTCCTCCATGAATTCCTATGCATTTCCATAAAGAACCTTTATCTCTAATTTTTACTAATGATAGAAATATCCCAAGTAAAATAAATCCCAAACGTAATCCTACTATGTTCCAAAAGATCTCATTTGATAAATTATGAACGAAGCTAAAAATTATGGCTTGTAAAGCTATTGATATTTTTGTGCCATATTCAAATTTTAATTCTTCTAGTAACCAGCCCCTAAAAATTATTTCCTCTGCGAATCCAACACCTAATCCCAGTAGAATAGAATTTAACAATATTATTGGCGAGAATTCACCTATCCAAGAAATATAATTTTTTTGCAATAGTGGTACCAGAATTAGAATTATTAAAACTAAAGCAAATAGAATACCTTGTGAAAAATTGAAAAAGTTTTTCAAGAATTTGTCTTTTGTTATCCCAAGAAGTATCCAAGCACTTGATTTGTTATGTTTGATATAAAACCAATATGGGAGTAAAAAGATAAAAAGTAAGAAAGTAATAATAGTACCAATTAAGGATAAATTATCTTTTTCAAAATTAAACAATAAAAGTGGCTGAGATAAAGCCCAGCCAATGCCATAAAGAATAGGAATAAAAAATATAGTGGATAAAAATCTTGGTCTTAAAAGAAAAAAGCTTTTAATTAATATCATTAAATTTTTCATTTTAGTTTGAATATTAATTAACCCCAGCCTTTGCCTTTTATTATTCTAACTACTTGTTCAAAAAGTTTTAGGTTTTTCTTTTTAGTATAGGTTATGTTTTTTGAAAGATTAGATAAATCTTTATAAAATTGCCGAGTTACTTTATCTTCTTTATCACTAGGCCATAGTAAGTCTGAGCCCTCTTCATATTCTTCTTTATATCTTTCTTTATTCAAATTTTTTTTATATCGTAATAATTTAAATTTTACTTATTGCAAATGCTTAAAAGTGATGTTTATTAAATTTGTGTATTTATTTAAAATTTATGCTGATTAATCTTTCAACTTTAGTTTTTACATTATTATCTCCATTGCTTATTTTTGCAGTAATAGTATCGGTTTACTTATTACATTAGGAAGTATTTAACAAATAAACTTAATTAATTTAAGAGTGTATTATGCCTACTTTTTCTAATACAAATGATAGAATTGCAATTACAGCCATTAGTGTTAAGATCTTGTTCTTTTTGATGAAATCCATAATGCATATTAATAATTTATTTATTAAATTCTTTTGTAAAATAATAAACAATTGAAATTATTATAACAATTACGATGGAACCCATATATGTAGGAGATTTAATTCCCTCAATAGCTTCTTATAAAAAGATTATTGAAAAATATGATAAAGGTATAAAAGAAGGTGAATTTTATGAAGAACCTATTGGCGGGGATTTTAATTACCCTGATTGGTAAATATGCTTACTACAAAAATAACTTTTGCCTTGGCTGATTGGATTAGAGAGTGGCGTAAGTGTCGGGATAAGAATCCTTCTATTGATGAGTGTGTAAAATTTGTTCAGTGGAAAATGGAAGATTATAAACTTTCTGATAGTGATAAAAGAATGATTGAATCTATTTTGCTCTATGAATCTGAATAAATAAGGGATTATAGACTTTAATTTTTATATTTATCTATAAAAAACAAAGGATCATTAAAATCCTCTTACAAATTAAGAAAAAAGTAAATCAGCATATTTACGGATTTACTGAAAATATAAAAAGGAGTAATTTATAAATGTTGAGTTCGGAGGCAATCTAAATGATTGATAGTCCGCCTGAAATTTAGCAAATTCCAAAATATAGGAAGCGTATTCCTGAGAATGGGATTATTCGAAAATTAAAGTTCAATCAATTAGTCTGATAAGACTTCGCTTTATAATTACTAGCGACAATAGGAACTAAAATTATCGAGAGAAATCCCCGAATTCACGTATTCTAGGTTTATGAGTAAATAGACTTTAAAATATGTAATTTTATATCCTGTAAGAAGGAAATCAAATATTAAAAAGGACTGTATAAGCAGTCCTTTTTTTATTTAACAAATTTCTTCTAAACTAGACTTCTTTTTGGATATTATGGACTAATAAAGTGATTAAAAATATTTCAAAATGAAAGATCAAGTCTTGTTTCCGAAAATTGAAGTACGTGAAAAGGGTTTTTTACAAGTAGATGATATTCATACTATTTATTGGGAAAGATCTGGCAATCCAAATGGCAAAAAAATTCTTGTTATTCATGGAGGTCCAGGAGGAGGAAGTCAACCAAGATATAGAAGATACTTTGACCCAGATAAATTCGATATTATTCAATTTGACCAAAGAGGGTGCGGTTCTTCAACTCCTTTCTCCGAATTAAAAGAAAATACAACTAATCATTTAGTTGATGATATAGAGAAATTAAGGATTCTTTTAAAAATAGATACTTGGCATTTGTTTGGTGGATCTTGGGGCTCAACACTTTCACTTATATATGCAATAAAAAATCCCTCAAGAGTTATGAGCTTAACTTTGCGAGGAATATTTTTATGTAGAAAGTTTGAATTGTTATGGTTCTATCAATATGGTGCAAGTGAGATATTCCCTGATGAATTTGAAGAATATATTTCTGTAATACCAAAAGAAGAAAGAAATGATTTGATAAGTTCTTTTTATAAATATCTAACATCCTCAGATGCGAATCTTAGATCAAAAGCAGCAGCAGCTTGGACAAAATGGGAACTCTCAACAAGTCATTTAATAAATAAAAAATTTGATTTTGATAAGTCCCAAGTTAATTCTTTTTCTGATGCCTTTGCAAGGATCGAATGTCATTATTTTATTAATAATATTTTCTTAGAAGATGATTTTATTTTGAAAAATATAAAAATAATAGAATCGATTCCTACAAAAATAATTCAGGGTAGGTATGACGTTGTATGTCCTGTTAGGAGTGCTTGGGATCTAAATAAGAAATTAAAGAATTCTGAATTAATTATTGTTAATGATGCTGGCCATTCAATGAGTGAAAAAGGTATAAGTATAGAATTAATAAAAGCTGTAAAAGGAATTGAAAATCTCTAATAAAGTGAATATGCTTTTAAAAATTAAAGGCCATTATCTTCAATATTTTGTGCAATACTCCTAAGAAGTTCGACTATATCAGAATCTTCGCATTTAGTATCTTCTTTGAGCAAAATGCACTCGTCTCTGATACTTACATTAGTACTCCACCATATACCTGAACTATTGGTATCGTCCCATTCAAATCTTTCAGACATAATTAATAAAATCTAATAAATACATTAAAGGTTGCATTAGTTCATCGTGGGTTTATATATTTAATTTCAAAATTTAAAAAACTTTCCTAGGAGCTAAAAGTAATCTGGAAATTTCTGACAATAAAATTTAGAAATCTAATTTCAGTTCGTATTGTTTTTCCTTTTCCTTAGAAACAATTTTTTTATTATTTATGTTTTTTCTAATCCTTTTTCTAGAGCCATGCTTTAAATAAATTTCTTTTGAGATATCCCAATATCCATCCTTTTTAGTGATTTCCTGAATTTTCTTCTTTGCAGTTTTAGTACTATTTGGGATGTCAATTATTGGTCTTATGTAATTAATTTGTTCATATTCTTCTTGATTAAATCTAGATAATAGCCATGGTTCATGAATGAAATTAAGTGATATATCCTTTAATTCTGGTATCCATTTTTTTATAAATTTACCTTGAGGATCATGATCTTTTCCCTGCTTAATAGGATTATAAATTCTATTGGTATTTATAGATGTAGTTCCAGATTGCATTTGGCATTGGTTCCAATGTATTCCAGGCTCATAATCTACAAATTTATTTGCTAATTCAGAACCTGAATCTTGCCATGGTAGCCATAAATTATAGCTAGCAAAAGACATTAACATCGCTGGCATCCTAAAGTTAATCCATCCATTGAAATTTAATGAACGCATACATGCATCTATAAAAGGAAAGCCCGTATTGCCTGAACTCCATGAATAAAGTAATTCATTATTTTTTTCTCTAATATTTTTAAAAAAAGGATGGTATTCCCTAAACTCTAGTTCTGGTTCACTTTCAAGTTTCTGAATAAAATGACAATGCCAAGTTAATCTGCTTTTTAACATCCTGGAATTATTGTTTTTTGATATACTTGCCTCTTTAAAAATTTCTTTTAATGAAATACATCCCCAACAAATATATGGGGATAGTCTTGTACAACTATCAAATGATTTTTCTGGGCTAGATATATCTTTTGAATAAGAATCTAATTTATTACTAAAGAAGTATTGCATTCTCTCTAAACCTTTCTTTCTTCCCCCTTGCATTCTTCCTGGACAAATTCCTTTTTTAAAGGTAAAAATTTCGTCTGAGGGTATTTCTCCAATATTAAAGTTAATAGAATTAATTCTTAATGGAGCTTTAAGTAAGTTTTTTTCGGAATTTTCTTGCCATTTTTTAGACCAATTATTCCTATCTAAATTTCCTCTAAAAACTGAAAATTGTAGAAATTCCTTCCAAATAATATTTTTGCTTAAAGCCCATTCTCTTACTTTTTGATCTCTTTTATAAGTAAGCCAATCTCCGGTTTCTTGATGGCTATATATACCTTTGATTTTAAATTTTGAACTAATTTCATCAAAAATATTAATAACATTTCCAGTCCTAATAATTAATGGTTGTCCAATCTCAGTAAGTGCATTTCTTAAATCTATTAAACTTTCTTTGCAAAATTGCCATTGTCTATCTGAATGAGTATTTTGGCTCCAAATATCTAACTCAATAATATAAATAGGTAAAATATCATTATCTTTTATAGCCTCACAGAGGGCTTCGTTATCAAAAATTCTTAAATCTTTCTTAAACCATAAAATATTTATTTCTTTCATAATTTTTTCTTTTAATCCTAGAAAAATAAGATTAAGTTTGTAGGTAAAAAATTTAAAAAATTTTAGAATAACTAAAAAATCAAAAAAATGAAAATAACAAAAAAACTTTGGGAGGATAATTATGAGATTGCTTTACTAAGTTTAAATACAAAATTTGTTCAAAGTTTAAAGAATGGAAGTCTCCCTAAAAATATATTTCAAGAATATTTAGCTCAAGATTATTTCTTTTTAGAGACTTTTGCTAAGGCTTATGGTCTTGCTGTTTCTAAGTCAAAAGATAAGTACTCAATAAGGAAGTTAAGTGAACTGTTAATGGGCGTTTCAGAGGAGTTAATACTTCATGAAACGTATGCAAAAGAATGGGACATTGATTTGTCTAATAACTATATAAAAAAAACCACTAAAAATTATATAGATTTTCTTGATGATACTTCCAAAAGACTTAGCTCCGTTGAAATAATGTTTGCAATGACTCCATGTATGCGACTTTATTCTTGGATAGGAAAAAGTTTGTATGAGGGGGATTTTGACACCAAATATAAAGAATGGATAATTACTTATTCTGATGAGAGCTTTGAAAAGCTAGCAGATTCACTTGAAATTCTTATTGAGACTAATAAAGAAAAATATGATATTAATCAGGCTAAATATTTATACAGGAGAGCTATGGAATTGGAGTTAGATTTTTTTAATGCATATTCAGATTTCTGATTTAAATTAAAATTTACTTATAGTAATTTCAAAAACAAGTTAATAAATTATGTATTCTAAAATTGCACTTTCAATAGGCGGTAGTGACTCCGGGGGCGGGGCAGGCATCCAGGCTGACTTGAGAACTTTCATGGCCCTTAAAGTGCATGGATGTTCTGTTATTACATGTATTACAGCACAAAATAGTATAGAGGTTACATGCGTTCAACCAGTAGAGAAGAATACTTTATTAAATCAGTTAGATACTTTATTTGCTGATTTTGGTATTAATGCCTTAAAAACTGGAATGTTATTAAATGAAAGGATAATTAATGATACTGCTTCAAAATTAAATACATACAAAATAACCAAAATTATTGACCCAGTAATGGTTACAAGAACTGGTTCTAAATTACTGGAAGATTCTGCTATTAATGCTTATAAAAAACTCTTATTACCAATTGCTGATTTGGTAACTCCAAATATTTATGAAGCAAATCTACTTTCTGATTTAGAAATAAGGAGTAAAGAAGATATCGAAAATTCAGCAAGAAAAATTATTAGTCTTGGAGCTAAAGCGGTACTTATAAAAGGTGGTGGTTTAAAAGATATGAAAGGGAAGGATTTTTTCCTTGACTTAAATGGTAGAAAAGAGTGGCTATTTAATAATTTTATAAATACAAAAAATACCCACGGTAGCGGCTGTACTTTGAGTGCTGCTATTTGTGGTTACAATGCTTTAGGTTTTGATCTATTAGATTCTATACAAAAAGCGAAATTATTTGTTGAGAAATCTTTAGACAATTCTTATAAAATAGGCTCTGGCCCTGGTCCCTTAGGCCATCATTAATTATTTATAGAAGTGGAGTTAGAACCACCATTTTCTGTAGGGCTTTTTTAAAAATAAGATTTCTTCAGTCTCCCATCCTCCCTCCAACCACTCAAGATGCTCAAGTAATAAAGACTCACTTTCCCTTTTGCTTAATTGCCCAATTCTATTAGCAATACCATCGAACCTTACTTTCATCAATTCCTCAATCTTGATGTTATTCATAGGTTAAATAATAAATTTTTTCTACTCTTACTTGTATACATTTTCTTGTCAACGATTTAATTTTATTTGTTTACTAGCAGTTCTTAAATATGTATTAAATACAACTTTTGAAAATAGATAGTAATTAAGACTTATTCACATAGATTTAATTAAAGACTAACTTATATGAAAATACTTTAACTATGAATAAAGAAGAAACAGCAAAGCAAAAAACTATTTTAAATGTAGGCTATTGTGAAACGACCTCTGAATGGCTCAATAGAATCATTACTGAACTGGCAGATGAAAATAAAAATTTTGTAGATTTGTCAGTTATTTGTGCTTAATTTTTTAGAAAATATAGTTTATTTTGATTTTATTTCAGTTAGCTTTTAAGTATAAGAGAAATTTAAAAGATATTTTGTGATGTGAATCCTAATAAAAAAAACATAGAAATAATTAAACAATTCAATTTATCTCCTCATCCTGAGGGTGGATGGTTTAGAGAGATAGTAAGGAGTGAGAATTCTCTAATAAGGGAAGATGGCCAAAGTAGAAACTTTATTACGGGAATTTATTATCTTTTGGAGAGAGATGCAAAAAGTGCTTGGCACAGAGTAAAAAATGCTGATGAAATTTGGATTTATCTAAGGGGCGACCCTCTGAATTTATGGTGCCTAGATAATGATAATAATTTAATAAGAAATTTAATTTTAGATTCCAATAATCCAGTAGAAATGATCCCATCTGGATGTTGGCAAGCTGCAAAAAGTACAGGCGAATTTACTTTAGTGAGTTGTTGTGTTGGCCCGGGCTTTGATTTTAAGGATTTTGAATTACTCAGAAATACAAATCATACTTCTAGATTGGATAAAGCAATTAATGATCTTATTTGAGTTATTTTTTTGTTTATATTTTTGAAATTATCCTCTAGATTTATAAGGCTACTCAATTAATCTTTATTTAATGAATCAAAATTCTGTCAAAACAATTGGTATTAATGATGAACCAAGAAAAGATTCATGCTTAGTATATGTAAATCAGGCTGATGGCTTAAAAGGTATCCTTAATAGAGATTTTAATGAATGGTCGAATTTTGATAGTTGGGAAAGTATTTCAGTTCAGCAATGGATTTTTTCTAGAGCTTTAGAGGTTTTCAGAGGTAAGAAAATTGATATTAAATGCGACTGTTGTGAAAATAATACTTTAATCCCAAATGATTTTGAGAGTATTAAAAAAGAAAAATGTTTTGGTAAAAAAAGTGCTTATATGATTGAAAAAGTTGTAGATGAAATTGTATTAGCTAAGGCAAGAAGAGAAAGTGATGGAACATATTCTGCATAACTATCTATGGTGTGAACAATCTTTTACTTACCAGTGAAAATTATCAGAAGAACCAATCGTTAAATTTCTAGTGGACATCTTATGGAACTTAAAGTGTACCGAATCACTGAACTCCTTTTCATCTGAGTAATTAACAAGATCCACTGGGTCGATGTTTTCATCGAACCATGCATCATATTCAATATGGTTTGGTTCAGCAAAATAACTCATATCCAATTAATAGCTTTCAAAAAACATATAAACGGTACAAGCGATACCAAATTAATATTCTTAATTTTTAGATAATCCATATTTTTAACTTTTTCATAAAGATTAGTTGCTAGAAAGATAGGAGAAATATCTATAAATTAATGTCTCTAGATACAACCATGGTTTCTATCCATCCCCACTTCACAATCAAGGCTGGGAAGATGGACCAGTGCATAGCTCTTTTAGAAGAAATTTTGGTACTGACAAAAGCTAATGAACCTGACTGTCTTTTTTTTAATATCACTACTTGCGGTTCAAATAAGGCTTATGTAAGAGAGGCATATAAAGATGGTGCCGCCGCTTTATTTCATCTCAAAAATATGGGACATATGATTCCCAAGCTTTTTGAAGTGTCAGATATTACTGTGCAGGTCCATGGCCCAGCTAAGGAGATTGAACCCTTGAAGGAAATACTGCCAGACGCTGATTTCTATGAAGCAATATCTGGATTCTGATTTAGATTGTATATATTGACAGTCGATCGCTGGGGGCTTTTAGCCCCCTTTTTATTTAGCAATTCAAAATAAATTAATCTTCCCTTTACTTATATCAAGTAACTTTATTATCAGCTCAAATATTATTTTTATGGCATCAACTTTTTATATTGTTCATCATGAATTTAAGGCAGGAAAAGCTGAAAAATGGTGGGAAACAGCTTATGCGGCAATGTCACCAGGTGGTGGATGGGATGATGCGGTAGCAGCTAATAAAGAAAAAGGATTTTTTAACCATTCCGCAAATGCCGTAACTAAAACTGGTCCTGTATATTGTTTTTGGGAAGTAAAAGAGGGTATTTCAGCTGAGGAGTTTCAGGAGTTTATAGACGGTCCCTCTGGCCCAGGTTTCGGACAAGATGCTCTGATGAATATTTGTAAACCAATTGACATATCATTAATGAATGGACAAACACCTTATCCACCAGTTTTTTCTTGATTATTGACAGTCTGTCTAGAATAGGGATCTACTAGATTCCTCTTATTATGTCTCTTGAAACTACCGTTTTCACATTTAAAATTAGCGTCCCTTTTGAAGAATGGGCTGCGGTTTATGACAGCGAAGAAAATATACAAATGAATAAAGAGCATGGAATTATTTGCTTATACAAAGGTGTAAAGAAAGATGATCCAACAAGTGTAATTCTTATTGAGCAGGGTGAAGAAGGTAAATCAATAGCTATGTTTGAAGATCCAGAAGTGAAACCACTAATTGAGAGTGCCGGTCATATTTATGATTCAACGGCTATTTCCAGTTATTTTTAAGTGAAACGAATAATTCTTGCTGCAATATTATTTTTATTTCCTTTTTCTGCTAAAGCTGGTTTTCCAGAAGGAAAGAATGGATATGATGTAAAAAAAATTGAAGAGTCTTTTAGATTACCTTGTGTTGAAATTGGAAATGATGATTGTATTGCAAGAGCATTAGGAGTTGGTGCCTGTACATGGATATTTGGAATAAACAAAGATAAAGAACCTGCGGAAGCTTTAAAAATTGCAGATACTGTTTTAATTGCTCTTCTGAAAGGAAATAATCTTGATTTAAAATCAATGCTTAAAAAAGATGGATTAATTAAAAAGAATATAAAAAAAGAAGCTACTTATAGAATTAACTTCTGCAAAGAAGAAACAAAAAAAGCTATTCCAAAGTTAGTAAAAAAATTACCAGAGGGTGTTGTATTAGATGAAGAGAGAATAGAAAGTTTAACCAGCGTGTTTCCTCTGCAGTATTTAAGTATGTTTGAGCAATTAAGCAAATATAAAAAATGAAAATTTTACTATTGACTCCTATATTCAAACGTTTTAAAAAAAGTGTTTTTTTCTCATCACTAAATCAGAATACTTGTCCTGTTTATGATGCTGAAGAAATAAAAAAACAAGAACAACAAGAAGCTATTAAAAAGTTATACCCATAAAAAAAGGCGTTAGTTTCGCCCCAATCAAAAAGCGGGATAATCCCCATCACCCAGCCTTTTTTAAAATCCTAGCACTACATATGGTGTTTGTAAGTAATAAAAATTAACTATTGATGGAGTTGTTTGTATCTAATTAATTTGTCATGATAGAAATCCCCATCACTCAGACTCGCAAGAGTCTTTTTTTTATGTCTATTTTTGGATCAGATACTCCATTTATGCTTCTTGCAAAACTTAAAGTTAAGGAAGATAAGGTTGCAGAATACTTAGAAATTGCAGATAAGACTGATAAAGCTGTTGAAGCTGAGGAACCAGGAATGCTCCATCACACTTTTGATCAAGATCCTGAAGACCCTCTTCGTTTCGTATGGTCAGAAGTTTATAAAAATGATGATGCTTTACTAGCTCATTTAGCTAATCCAGCATTAGGTGTTTATCTTGAGGCTCATGCTGAACTGGGAACTGATCTTTCTGTTGAATTTTACGGAACTGTGGGAGATAAAGTTATTGAAGCCATGAACGGAACAGGAGTTCCATATAAGATCTTTAAAACAAAATTAGGATTTAGCAGAGTTTAAGGATAAGAGTATTAACTATTTAATTCGACTAAATTATTAATAAGAATCTGAGTGCTAGAGGTAACCATAGACATAGAAGAAGCATTAGTAAAATAGTAATAGCATGGATATTTGGAATGTAATGCTCTTTTAAAATTTGTGTCTTCATAATCTATCTAGCCTTCTTAAGTTTGATTTCTCTTCTGATAAGCAATGCTATAACTACAACACACATGTTCATTAGAAATACGTCTAATGGCATTTAAAAAAAAGTCTCTACTTAATTAATAGCAAGATTTTTGATCTACGAATCAAGAAATGATTATTAATGTTTATTGGCTTAATAAAAGGAATTTAAAAATTAAATTCATGCTTAAATATCTCAGTTCTTTTTAACTATAAAATGGCTTATTCAGAAACAAGAATAGTAATAGGCGGTTTAGCTCATGTTCCTGTTCTTATTTTTATAACCAATTTTATTAAAGGTAAGTTTGGAATTAAAATTGAAGAGACAAAAGATACTGTAGTTAAAAGAGAGCCAGTTAAGATTATTGAGCTAAAAAATACAGTAGTTAACGAGGGAAAAGCAGAAACTTTAAAGGAACTTTCAAATAAGCTGGACAGTATTGAACAGAAGGCTGATGAGGTTTATGAAAAGGTAAAGATGAAAAAAAAGGATAAGAAGAAGAAAAAAAATAATAACTAAATTGAGATCCTATCAAGCATCAATATATCTTGAGCTTGGATTGTATCTCTCTTATCTTCATCTTCGGTATCTTTATAAGATTCAATTTCAGCTTGAATTTTTCTCTTATATACTCCTTTGATATAGTCAATTTCTCTACTCTCTTTATTCAAGATTGAGAATGGTGATCTTTTTAAGTTCATAACTTTCTCCTAATAAATAAGTTTTGATCAGCTCCAGTTCTTATCAGATTCAACAAAGCTATCCAATGTTTGCTGATTCCTGATTTCTTCCTCAAGAAGTTCTTCTTCTGATCTTTCTTCAATCTCAGATTGATGATCTTCTTTTAGAGTGGATTTGGTAGACATTTGCTCATGACGACTACAATCATGTTCTAACTATTTAGAGAGGCCATTCGATTAATAAATATGTACGGTTTAAGGAACTCCCTTATACGGATAGAGGATCAACAATTGAATTTAAATATGGGTAAAATGTATGAAACTTTGATCAATTTTTGCCTTTAAGAATTATTAGTAAAGGCAGACCAATAAGCATGAGACTGCCATCAATTAATAAAAAAGTATTCAGGTTCATTTATCCAATCCTTCGGGGCTATCCCAATTAAGGGGTATCCCTTTTTTAACTGGTTCTTTTTTCATATCATCCATCTTTTTTCTGATTTTGTAGTAGTAGTAGGCCAACTCTTCTGGATCATCAGAACCTAGACCATAATTCATGGTCGCTGCAAGAAACTGAAAGTATCTAAAAGTGATTTGGAGATGCATAATCCATCTTTAGTACCAAATTATCTTATAAAATCTCAACCTATCTTAAAGTTTAATTTGAATGATTTCAGGCCTTATAAATTTTAGAGAAAATTAATTTATCTGTTTTATAGGACAATGATTTGGTATTAGTCCCCCCTGGGGGACTATTTTACTCGCTGAGAAAATAGTGACTATATCTCATCAACATTTTTAAATCTTTGTGACCGCTGCAAGCACTTATTTCCAGAGCATTCATTCCATAACCCCACATGCGGCTGATTGCTATATGTCTTAAATCATGAAATCTAAGATTATTTAAATCTGCTTTCTTATTTGCTTTGTCATACCCATTTCTGGCGGATCCTTTTGTGCGATAGTGGTTATCTCTGAAAACATGCTATCCCGCGAGTGCCCTCGTCGGGACTTGAACCCGAGACCTCTCCCTTACCAAGGGAATCAAAAGTATTTCAAAACTATTGGTATAACTGAAGTTTAGGGGTAAATATTACTAAGCGTTAACTAATTAGTGCGATAACTAGTGCGAAGAGAATAATCCCCTCAAGGGAAGGGCTAGTTTCATGTTGTATAAATAGTTCTACCCTAATCTTTAATTACATTCAGACGAACATAAAATGTTAATTAAGATTAGGGTAAGCTAAGCTATAAACCCTTGTTAGAACTGAATTTATTCTACAAATCTATAATATTTAATGCTATAAATACAATAGTTAAACCTACTTAATGTCTGTTTTTGAGCAAGAGCTAGATGCAAGGATAGGCAAACCAAGTAGTAATGACTAAAAGAGCAACTAAACAAGAAACCGAATTAAGAGTTGCACATGCTGCTGAATTAGTTGCTGAAGGACAAGCCTATTCATCTATTACTTCCTTTGTTGCCGCAAAATATGGAATCTCAAGAAGAAGAGCCAGGCAGATCACTTCTAATGCTTATCTTTTGCTGAAAGATGATATTGAGGAAGGGGACTTAAATCGCCCTGAAATGACAGCGAAATTAGTATGTACTCTAGAAACTGCTATGCATAAAGCAATGCAAGAAAAACAATATTCTGCAGTTGCAAGTAATGCAAAAGTCCTTATGAAATTAATAGGTTTAGAAGCAAAAACACAAATTAGATAATTACTTTTTATTAAAAATATAACTTTCAAAAATTCCTTTCTTTTTGTTTTTTTTCTTTTAAACAATTCATAACTTGCTTATAACTTTAAAATGTGATTCTAATTATGCATTCAATTCTTCTAAAGCAAAGCAGTGGCCTTGGATGCAATTTTTTATAGTATGCAAAAAGTAAACTAATCATTTTTTTAAATTAAAAAAATATTTTATTTTTTCTTATTCGTATCTTATTTAATTCTTAAAGAAGAGTTCATTAAATCTTTTAAAGTGAAATTAACTTCTATATTCTCCTCACACGAAATAGAGAAGCTTTTTCTTTTTGAAATAAATTTGGTATGACTTATTTTGCAGAGCCAAATTACATAGAATATGACCTGTGGTTTGATTCAAATATTAATTCAGTTGATTTAATTAACTATTCAGATGAAAATGAATTTTGTAATTTTACGCATAAAAAATTCCATAAGATATCAAGTTTAAATTTAGTTATTGGTTCCTCAAAATATAAACAAATGATGATTTCTTCTTTTTTTTAATTTCCTTGCAGAGTTAATGCATTTCTTTATTGTTTTATCTCTCTGATTCTGGCATAGCAAAAGTAAATTTTTTGATATAAATTTTTAAGGCATTAAGCACTAAAGTTTAATTATCAAAGAGCTAAATCGCAATAATTTCCAGCACTCATATTTACTGAATTTTGTGAAGTAATTCTTTCTAAGTTTTTATTTAAATTATTAGCTTGATTAGAAGCTGAATAAAATCCAACTGTTAAAAAAACAAGTGTTATAGAAGTTACTATTGTACTGAACTGGATAACTCCATCTGCCAGAATAGTTGGAGTTTTTAGAGATAAAATAGCTTTTTTTCTCTTTACTTTTGATTTTGCCATAATCTTAACTTTTACTTAAATTTTTCTTAAGTTAATTTTAATAATAAGCAAAAAAATTAATTTGTCAGTTAGTAAATTTACTCATTTTGATAAGTCGTTCGAATCAAGAAATCTTAATATTTTCAACAAATAATTTATATTGACCTAAAAATTAATAGCTTCTCTAAATTTTTAAGCATCTTGTCTTTCTTTAAACAAATTTATTTTTAAATTAATTACCTCTTAATTTTTGTTACTTACTTTAAATTTATAGGCTAAATATTGACGCCTTATTTAGCTGATTTCATATGAACAAATTAAATATTTATAAAACAAAAACAATAAACTTTTTAAGAAAATATTCATTAAATTTTTTTTCATCTATCAATTAAGAAGGCCCGCTTAATTTATCAAGTAATTCATATTTATCTCTTTTTTCATACCAATCATTTAAATCTTTTTCACTTATTGTTCTGAATAAAAATAACGATATCTTCTTCAGGTAATCAGCAATATAAATTCTTGAAATTGGATTAAAACAAATAAAATTGAACCTAACAAAAGTATTGTTTTTAATAAGCGTCCCCTCAAATTTCCCTCAAATTTCCCTCAAATTTTCTAGTTAAGCAGCATCTAGATTTAATTCTTCTTGTTCAAAATTTGCTTTATTTTCCTTAATTTCTTTATTAGCCCATTCTAATAATCTTATAGATAATATTAAGTCTCCATCTAACCATGCTCTAATAGCTATAGCTCTTCTAGGATCATAAAATTTTTTCTTTCTATACCAATCAAAAACATTCTCATCTGATTTGTCTCCATTGCATGAAAGACAAGCTGGAACACAATTTTCTGTTAAGTTTAAACCTCCTTTACTTCGTGGCAATATATGATCAATAGATTCTGAAGGTTTTCCGCAATATATGCATCTTTTGCTCGTAAATGTATGAATAGACTTTCTCCAAAATCTTAATTTGAGCTTAGGGCATAAATCCTCTAAAAACACTGCATCATCAATATGCATTAAGATTATTCAATTATCTATATTTGTGTCATATGAAATTTAAAAATAATTTAAGAAAACGTTATTTTTAAGAAATTAAATTATTTTCAAAAACCAATCACAAAATAATTAATTTCAAATAAATTTTTAATTAATTTTCTCATCACTTTTTCTACTTTTTAGTTTGAGCTTTTCCTCTTCAGAATTTGGTTATTGGAATAACAATATACATTTAACATTTAACTTTATAACTTACCTTTTCTTTATGTGGAGTTTAGTCATTTAGTTGAATATAATAAGCTCGGAATTTAAAAAAAATGTCTGATAAAAAGAAAGATACAAAAAAAGATTTTAAAAAGAATAAAGCTATGCTTGCTTACGGAGTGATACAACTAGGATCAGCAGTTGTATCAGCTGTTGCCTTAGTAGCTATTGCACTAAGCTTTTGCTCATTAAAAAAAGAATCAAAGTTCTTTAATGAATGTGTTGAAGAAATGAAAGCGACTGGTTCGCCAACAGCTGATGCGGTTCGTTTCTGTACTGGTGGTTAGCATTAGGTAAATTAAGTGTTCCGATATTTTTATAAATAATATTTAATTTGTCTTAGTTCATATTAACCATAAATTAATTTTTTCTTATTTTCCCCTTAGTAAAACTAATAAATAAACAAACTAAAATTTAAGTGGTTATAAATTTAGGAAAATTTTATGAGTGGAGATTATGAGACATTAGAAATCAATCAACCTAAGATTTCTTATTTTAAAAAGAGATCAGAAGATAATACTTTATGGCTAGAGGAAATGATTAAAGAGATTGAAAAGATTGAAGATACGAATAACAATATATCTGATGCTGCTTAATCTACTATGGTTTGTGATTAATGATATTTATTGAGTAATCGATTATAAATTACCAACAATAATATTATTCCACCTATACCAAGAATTGCATGGTATGGGTCATAATGATTCTGCCAAAGCTCCTTTAAAAATTCCATTAATTTAGTCTTTGGGTCGAGTTAATATCAAGCGTTTCATTTATTTGTTTTATTGGAAGAATTACCTAAGGAAAAAATATTAGAAGAATTAGCAAATTTATTAGATGGATTTAAAATCCTTTATATAACTTTAAATAATAAATAATTTCTGATAAATCATTAATTTTTTGAATCTTTTCTTGGTTAAATTCATTTATTAATTTATTTAGTATTTCAATATCTTTTGAAAAAAACATTAAATTACATTCCGCTTTAAGTCCTGAGATAGATCCTGCATATGAGTCTTCTATAACCCATGATTTCCTTGGATCTACATCCAATATTTTTAATGCTCTCAAATAAGGATCAGGCGAAGGCTTACCATCAGAAATGAATTTATCATCTCCAAGAACCTTTGTATTGAATAAATTTAACCAGGGATTTGCAGAGCTTTTTATTTTAAAACTTTCACTACTACTACTTGTTACTAGTGCAATAGGTAATTTTGTATTTATACAAAATTTGATTAATTCTATTGCTCCTTTAAAAGGTTTTGCTTTAGTAAGTACTTTATCTACTTTTAACTTTTGAGTAATGAGTAATTCTTCTATTGTGATTTCTTCATTTATCCATTTGAAAACTTTTTTTGCGCAATCTATTCTTCTTCTTCCTTTTAATTCTAGTAATTTATCGTTTGATAAATAGTAATTATATTCTTTTGCGGTTTCATACCAGGCATTAGCTAGTAATGGTTCTGTATCTAGTAATACCCCATCTAAATCAAAAAGAATTGCTTCTGGTAATTCCATCTTTATAGAAATATTTTTTTATTTGCTTTTAAAATTTCGAATATCTTTTTAAAGATAGCTAATTAAAAGGGGATAATTGCCCCTTATTTTAGATCGACTGTCAATCAATCAAAAGTTAATACTATGTTTACGCATTGCGGTTATTTTAGGGGCTTTGGTGCAGCCTACTCCTCTTTTTTTATCTATTTCTTTCAATTATTCGAAAATTCATATCTAAAGCTCCTTTTCTTAATGGAATTAATTCTTGATATGGTCCTTCATAACAATCAATTGCTGCTTGTTTACTAGGGAATTGTGAAAGTACAGAGAAAGGCCCGTCATATCCCTCTCTAACATCAGTCTCGAAATCAACTGATAATGTCTTTGCTCCGCAACCTTTAACAACGACATCATTTACTTTTGAAAAGTATTTACCTGCTTGTTCTGGATTTGTAACCCTGCCAGAAATCATTACATAACCAACATTCTTGTCTTTTGGAACTTTATAACCAATTGCAAGCCCTGCAATGCCAGCAATTAAACCAATTAAAATAGTTTTTTGCATTAAAGATTTTGATTTTTACAAATGGTATACGATTCTTTCTAAATTGGCTGTCAATTATTAACTATTAGCGGTGCAAGTAGTAAGCGTTTCATTTAAAAACCATAAGTGACTTAATCGCATTTTTTCTTTCGATATATTTTCTGCATTTCTTTTTGTTCTGATAAATAATCTTCTTTTGCTTGTTTATTAATTTGATCATATTTTGCTTTAAATTCTTCTTTAAGATCTTGAGCATTTTGTCTTCTTTCTTCTGCCATAAAATCAAAATCATCATCACTATAATTTCTACTTTTTAAGATAGTTTCAAACAAATAACATTCACTAGATAAATCAATATCAAATTCTTTTATTAAGAAATATTCATTACATAAGCTTTCTATTTCATAAGGACTATCAAAAAGATCCTCCCATTTTGTCTCTATTGCATAAATTTTGGTAATTTTATCATTAGCAAATTCTTTGCTTTGTTTTACAAATGATATTTTTTGCTGATAATCATTTGTTGATTTATTTATTGCAAATTTAAGGTCTTCGCATAATCTTGCTTTATCGTTTCCAAAACCAAATATAAGTGGGAAAACAATAAATAAAGCTAAGCGTTTCATTTAATCGTTGACTTTTTGTTCTAATAATTCTTTTAATTCCTTTGGTAAGTTTAAAAAAGAATCTCTTAAATTTTCATTCTTTTCTCCTACATGTAGTATCCACTCTCTAAATTCTTCTGCTATTGCATAACTGTCTTCATATCTTTCTAGATTATCCATAACAGAAATTCTTTTAGTAGCCCAACAAGTCGCAATATCAATTCTTTTTTTTTGTTTAGTATTTACTGCCAAAACTCATCTAATGCATCAAACACTCTGTTGAGATAATCGTTTGCTCCTATACATTCCCATTTCCCCTTTTCACCAATCGCACATTTGTAGTGCAGTTCTCTCTTGAGTTGCATTAGTTTATTGGTCATAGCAACCTTGTCTAGTCTTCCGTTCATAGTAATTCCCTAGCTTCTGTCAATATTTGATTCTTTAAAAAAACAAGCGCGTCTAGTTTTTCTTCTTTTTCTTCATAATTTTCAAATTTCATTTCTGCAATTTCAACAATTGCTTTATCAACCTTTTTAAGCTGTTTCTTAATAACTCCCTTTTTAAGTTGTTTTTTAATAATCCTTTTTGGGATTTTGGTTGATTCCATTGGAATTACCTTTTTTCTTTATATTCTCTTTCTTTTCTTCAAAATGCGAGTCCCTCACTTTAAATTCTGGTTAAATTATCTACATAATATCGTTAAGAATATAGATTTTTCAAATCCTGGTCTTTCATCTAATTGGGCCATTGCATCAAAAAGCGGGCCGTCATAACAATAGACTTCAAATGTGGATAAAAGGGCAGTAAATATGCCAATTTTGAATAACCTTTTAAGGTTTGAAAAAGTATTGATATACAATTGCTTTAGTATCCGAATGAAGAAAAAAAATCATCCTCTTCATATGGAGTTGTATCAATCCATTCTGGAGGATAATCCCCAAGTTTGATGTATTGATAAAGCTTATCTAAATCTGGATCATAATAAGTATCATTAATTCTTGGATCAGTTATTACTTTGCTTGGATGCATAATAATAAATTCTACTCTTTCCTTATAGATTATCTAGATTAAAGCAGCTTTAAATCTCATTTAAAATTTCCTTTTAATACAAATTTTTTTTTTACTTAATAACTTCTTAATCCAATAATCTTAGGTTATCAAAGACTTCTATATTTTTACGCCTTGAATATTGAAGACAATCATATAAAAAAATAATAAATGATTAAAAAAAATTCACCTTCTCCCAAAAACTCAAATCAAGCCCAAGAAATAGGGCATATCAAATATTCTTATAAAGAAAGTTTTAAAAGAGAAAATAAATCTATTTTGGATGATTCGGAATTTATTGAAAATTACAATAACGCTCTTAAATCACCACAATCAAGAAGATTTTATAAAGATGTAGAGAATGAAATTCATTTGGACTCAATTGAGGCCCAGAATATTTTACCTCTAGATAAAATTTCAATTTAAAATTCTTTTATTAAAAACTACTTTTAAAGATTTTTTAAATATATCTTAAATCCGAACTTCTTTTTTTAATGTTAGTTTACTTCTACGTTCATCCAATTTATTTGGACGCATGATATGAGAATAGGGAACGGGATTCTCATTAACTGCATAAGATCATGAATGAGCTCTCTCAAATAAGAGAAAAAATCACAAGAGCCAGAAGGCTTTATGAAGCCCAAATGTTGGCAACTAAAAATGGAGAAGTAACTCCATATAGACGATCAGTCTTTGAAGAAAGAATTAGGGAAGCACAAAAAGAAATGAGATCGCAAGACACCAAAAAATAAATTCTTTTGTAAAAATCTATTTTGTATCAGCTACATTCTTGAAGAAATCGCAGTAAGCCATTAATTCTGATTCGGTTTCGATTTTGAGATTTAAATCATTAATTGCTTTCTTGGTATCAATTCTGTATCCATACCAATCGAGACAAACTTCTCTCTGTTTTTGGGTTTCAGAAATCTTTTGAGTAGCTATTTTGTTTGAGTTATTAGTACAACTCGCAAGGAAAATAGTTGAGAGAGCTAGTAGTGGGAATAGCAGTCTTTTCATTTGTTAATCACAACAACTTTCCGTTGTTGCTGAAGAAGTCCAAGATGATTCTTCCATTGTTGAAAGGTCAACTCTATGGGTTGCCATCCAGTCTCCATTAGCTTCCACAAACTTCTGAACATTTCCTTCTGGAGCTTGATGAATGACAATAACTTTTTGAGGATCTTCCTTACTTATTCCTCTAAAAAGTGGCTTAATATCAAATTCTGAATGCCTTTTATCTGCTTCTGCACTATCAAATATTGCAGCCCATTCATCGAAAGTGCTTTCAATTTTAAAAGTAAAAACAGATGTTATGGAACAAGACATAATAGATATTATTTGTATTTATAAAATATATCTATTTTATTAAGGCTTGGTTAATTATCTTTAAACGGAATTAAAATACCTTTTTTTTCAAATTTCAGCCAACCTTTTTTTTCTAGTATTTTTAAATTTCTTGTTACGGTTACTCTTGTTGAAGAAATTGAATTACCGATAATTTTATGGGTAAAATTAAATTCTTTTAAATTTAGATAAAAATGTTTATCTTTTTTTAAGCCAATTATTGAGTATAAGTATAAAAGAAATTCTTTTAGTTTTTCTTCTGATTTTTTTATATCCCTTATTAATAAAAGTTTTTCCAATTGATCAATTCTTTTTAGACTTTTTGTTAATAAGTCTGTAGATGAAAAAAATAGCCCTCTTTTAATTGTTTTAATTTCGCAAGTTGTCAACGTAATTAATTTAATATTTTCGTAGTTACATAATTCCAAATTTATTACAACATTTTTATTTATTATCCCAACAATATTTTTCTTATTCTTGATTTTTGATTCCATTATTAATATTCCTGATTTGACTTCTAGAATTGTATTTTCTTTAAATTCTATATTTTGCTTTTCAGGAATTATCATATTTATTTCTTAAATTCAATCACCCTAAATTTATAAAGTTAAAAATAAATTAAAAATTATTTAATTCCCTAATAAATCTGATTAAAAATTGAGTAACTCAAAATAAAACAATTAATCAGAATTTAAACTCTTTTTGCGAAAAAGTTAATCTCTTTAGAGCAAGTTAATAATGAAGAATAAATTCAACACTAATGAGAAATTTTTTAAAGATAGTCTTAGGGCTATCAATAATCAGTGCAAGCATTTCAAGTTGTGGAAACAAATCAAATGATTTAATTGGAGATTTAGATTTATCTGATTGCAATCCAAATAATACTGTTGACAGCAAATATTGTGATCGAGATGGGGATTTTCTCGCAGATCTACCCCTTTCCGAAGATGAATGGATAGATCCCGAAACCATTGTGTTCTCATATACACCTGTTGAAGATCCATCGGTTTATGCAAAAGTTTGGGAAGATTTTGTAATGCACATGTCTAAGGTCACTGGGAAAAAAGTAACATTCTTACCAGTTCAATCTTATGCTGCACAAGTTGAAGCGATGAGATCTGGTCGTCTCCACGTAGCAGGAATTAATACCGGTAGTAATACTGTGGCAGCAGCATGTGCAGGAGCAGTTCCTTTTGGAATGATGGCTAAAAAAGATTTATCTTACGGTTATGAAATGGAAATCATCGTTCCTTCTGATAGCCCAATTAATTCTCCTGCAGATTTAAAAGGTAAAAAAGTTACATTTACATCTAAGACATCTAATTCAGGATTTAAAGCACCATCGGCAATTCTTAAAGGAGAATTTGGTCTTGAGGCAAATAAAGATTTCACACCAGTCTTTTCTGGCAAGCATCAAAATTCAATAATGGGTGTTGCAAACAAAGATTATGAAGTAGCACCAATTGCTAACTCAGTTCTTACAAGAATGGATGCAAGAGGTGTTGTTGATTCTTCTAAAATAAGAACTATTTATAAATCCCAAACCTTCCCAACGACAGGTTATGCTCATGCTCATAATCTACATCCAGCTGTAGTTGCAAAAGTAAAGCAAGCTTTTTACACCTATAACTGGGATAATTCAACATTAGATAAAGAATTTAAAAAGGCTGATAGATTCATTTCAATAAGTCACAAGCACGATTGGGATGTTATTAGAAAAATAGATAAGGCTAATGGTGTTGTTTATGATTGCAAATAAAAATTTTTAATCATAAATAAAATCAGACTTAATGCTTAAAACAATAAACCTCAAAAAGGTTTATCCAAATGGAGAAGAGGCGCTTAAAGGAATAAACCTGGAAATTCCTAATGGGCAAGTAGTTGCTCTTATCGGTCCTTCAGGTGCTGGTAAAAGTACTTTTATTAGAACAATAAATAGATTAGTTGAGCCCACTTCAGGGAAAGTTTATTTCGCTAATGAAAAAAATGACATTACTTCTTTAAATAAATCTAAATTAAGAAAAATAAGAAGACAAATTGGAATGATTTTCCAGGAATTTGCTTTGGTAGAAAGATTAAGTGTAATGGAAAATGTCCTTTCCGGCAGATTAGGTTACGTAGGATTTTGGAATAGTTTTTTCAGGAAATTTCCTCAAAAAGATATTGAAGAAGCATTCCGTCTGCTTCAAAGAATTGGACTAGAGCATATGCTTGATAAAAGAGCCGATGAATTGTCAGGAGGGCAGAGGCAAAGAGTAGGAATTGCTAGAGCTTTGATACAAAATCCAATGTTACTTTTAGTAGATGAACCTACAGCTAGTTTAGATCCCAAAAATTCCAGGCAAATTATGCGATTAATATGCGAGTTATGTAAGGAAAGAAATCTTGCTGCGATTATAAATATTCATGATGTTTTTCTTGCTCAGAATTTTGCAGAAAGAATAATAGGTTTAAAAGCTGGAGAAATTGTTTACGATGGCAAGCCAAGTGGCTTATCAGAGACAATACTTACAAAAATATATGGAGAAGAAGACTGGTCTAAAACTGTAGCAAATTAGGAATATATTAAATGAATGATAAGAAAGTAATTTGGAAAAGAAAACCGTTAATAAAAAATAGGTTATTAAGAATTGGATTAATTTTGCTAATTAGTACTTACTTATTATCTGTTTTCCTAACTACCGAAATTGATTGGCAAAGAATTCTTGAAGGGATCCCAAGGGGTAAAAATTTTATATTTGCTTTTTTCCCTCCAGATTTTATAACTAGATCTGATGAGATTTTGGCAGGTATTTTTGAAAGTCTATGGATGACTATTGTTGCAACTATTGTGGGGATACTTATTTCTATACCTGTATCCTTAGGGGCGGCTAAAAACATAGCCCCTAAATTTGTTTATTTCTTATCAAGAGGAGTTATCACATTATCGAGGAGTTTTCAGGAAGTTATCCTAGCAATATTTTTTGTTAAGTTAATGGGTTTTGGACCTTTTGCTGGGATGGTAACTCTGAGTTTATCAACAATAGGGTTTTTCGCTAAATTATTATCTGAAGATATTGAAGACATAAATAAATCCCAAACTGAAGCAATCAAATCTACTGGCAGCAGTTGGTTTCAATGGGTTAATTATGGTGTCCAGCCTCAAGTTATGCCAAGATTTATTGGATTATCTTTATACAGATTGGATATTAATTTTAGAGAATCAGCGGTAATTGGAATTGTTGGGGGAGGAGGTATTGGTTCTACCTTAAATACAGCTTTTGATAGATATGAATTTGAGACTGCAGCGGCTGTTCTTATCGTAATTATTTCTATCGTGATGATTGTTGAATATACATCTAGTCATCTCAGGAAATTAATAAAGTAATGCCAATAATAAAACAAAAGGATTACAAAACCTGGAAAAAATTTGATCGAAAAAGAGATTTACAAAACTGGCTTTGTTGGTTCTTAGGTACTTTAATTTTTAGCTTTTGTTTCGGTCTGATTAGTAGTAAAACAATCTGGTTTTATGTTTTTGATTCACATAATGAGGCTTTAGATCTTTTAGGTAGGATGTTTCCTCCAGAAACTAATTATTTCTTCACTTTAATAAAACCTATTTGGGATACTTTAAATATCGCGACTATTGGTACAACGATTGGAACTTTAATTGCAATACCATTAGCTTTTTTATCCGCAAACAATACTACCCCGAGTAAAAAGTTTATAAGACCTTTAGCCTTATTTTGCATAGTTTCAAGCAGATCAATTAATTCAGTAATCTGGGCATTACTTCTGGTTGCAGTTGTCGGTCCGGGAGTCTTGGCTGGCATAATTGCTATCGGATTAAGATCGATTGGATTTTGTGGAAAATTACTTTATGAAGCTATAGAGGAAATTGATGAAAACCAAATTGAAGCTATTGAGGCAACAGGGGCAAATAAAGCACAAATTATGACCTTTGGCATAGTGCCTCAAATTCTCCCAGCATTTACGAGTATTTCTATTTATAGGTGGGATATAAATATTAGAGAAGCAACTGTTGTTGGCTTAGTTGGAGCAGGAGGTATAGGGATAGAATTAGATGCTCAAATAGGAGACTTAGCTTGGGCTAAGGTATCAGTTATTTTATTAGCAATAGTAGTGGCAGTAGTTTTTAGTGAATGGATTACAGCAAAAATAAGAAAGGCTATTATTTAGACTAAATTAAATACTAGGATGAATAGTTAAGTAAAGATAAATTAAATGCAATTTTCTGATAGATATCTAAGTGTTTGGGTTTTCTTAGCAATGTGTATTGGATCTTTATCCGGTTATTTATTTCCTAATTTATCTCAATTTATAGGCGAATTAGAACTCTCAAGAATAAATCTTCCAATAGCAATTCTTATCTGGGGAATGATTTTTCCAATGATGTTATCAATAGATTTCAAGTCAATAATAAATTTGAAATATAAGATTAAAGGATTTTCTATTGTCCTTTTTATTAATTGGTTAATAAAACCAGTTTCAATGGCCATCATTGCAGCCTCTTTTTTATATTTTTTATATGGTAATTTTATAGATCCTGTACTTGCTAAAGAATATGTTTCTGGAATGATTCTATTAGGAATAGCGCCATGTACAGCAATGGTTTTTGTCTGGAGTAATCTTGTTAAAGGCGATCCTTTATTTACTTTAATACAAGTAGCTATTAATGATCTAATATTAATTTTAGCCTTTCCATTATTGTCAAAAATTCTTTTAGGATTTAACAGTATAGATATCCCTTTAGATACTGTTTTCGGTTCTGTAATAATCTTTATTTTGGTACCACTTTCTCTAGCGATATTTTTAAAAAATAGAATCCATAACGAAAAAAGAATAAAAAGTATTTTGAATAAAAGTAAAAGTTATTCGTTATTTTTTTTAATTCTTACAGTCTTTTTATTATTCTTTGTTCAATCAAAATCTATATTACAAAATCCTATTCATATAATCTTAATTTCAATTCCATTAATAATACAGACTCTTTTTATTTTTTATTTAACTGCTTTTTCAATGAAGTTTTTTAGGCAAAAGTATTCTATTTCCTGTCCAGGCTCGATGATAGCCGCTTCAAACTTTTTTGAACTTGCAGTAGCTGTATCGATAACTCTTTTTGGTATTAATTCAGGAGCTGCTTTGGCTACCATAGTTGGGGTACTAGTAGAAGTTCCTTTGATGCTTTATTTAGTAAATATTTCTAAGTCTTCCAAAATATTATTTATAAAGTAATATTTTCTTCTTCAAGTTTTTTCTTTAGTTCTAGTGGCATATAAGTAATATCTTTTTTAACTGCATCTATCGCATCTTTATACTTTTCAGGATTAGATAAAAGCGTTTTTATCAAGTTGTATTGACTTTCTATTTCCTGAGAGGAAAATTTACTCATTTATAAAAACTTATTACTTTTTTTATTTTAGATTGACTGTCAATTTAATCTGTCTTTAAATATCAACTCCTAAAATAAATTTAATTTTTAAATTATTTTGGGTTACTTAAAAAAAGAATTTATTAAATCACTTAAAGTTAAAGGGTCCATATTTTTAATTGTGTTAATTATTGGATTTATTTACTCAAGTCCAAAATCAAAAGTAATTATTGCAAATTCTTTGACTTCTTCCGCTAAATTTTTAAACGAAACTGTAGAAATAACAGATAAAGATAGTTGGTTTTCTGAACCTGATTTCATTTTTAGTCTTAGGTTAAAATTACGAGAATTATTGAGAGGAACTCAAAGAGGTTGAGAAGGAGCTAAATGCTAATTATGGTAGATCGACTGTCAATCGTGATATCCAACTTTAGAAACAATATTTCCTGAAACAGGGTCAGTAACTCCAAGTTCTGGAGACAACTCTTCCATAAATCCTCTAACCTCATCAAGGTGAGCAATCATAGCTGGTCTTTGAGCTGAAATAGCTTCTGCACTTTTCCAGATCCCAACAAAACAGTAATCATAATCTCCAGTTTTAGCGATATATCTTTGAGTCATCCCCTCAAAACTTGTTTTATCTATTACTTCGAAATACTTATCTACACAATCAGACTTTAATTTAAATCGAACAACATTCATGAA
>QCDR01000006.1 GCA_003278705.1 Prochlorococcus sp. AG-355-J23 | reverse complement strand
AAGAAGTTGGTCCAAACTGGATAACAAATATGGAACTTCTTAAGAAGTTAGAAGAAAAAAAAGATGACAACAATTTTTTACAAAAATTTGAGGAAACTAAACTAAATGGGAAAAGAAAATTAGCTAGCTTTATCCATTCAAAAACTAGCATACTGGTTGATCCATCAAGTTTATTTGATGTTCAAGTAAAAAGAATTCATCAATATAAAAGGCAACATTTAAACGCCATACAAATTATTGCCCAATATTTAAGAATCAAAAATGGTACAAACAAATATGAAGTCCCAAGAACAATAATATTCGGAGGTAAAGCTGCCCCAGGTTACTTTATGGCAAAGCTTATGATTAGATTCATTAATGGTATTGCTGATGTAATTAATTCTGATCCAGATATGGATGGTTTATTAAGAGTTGTTTTTCTACCAGACTATAATGTCAAACTTGGTGAAATAGTCTATCCTGCAACGGATCTTTCAGAACAAATCTCAACTGCTGGAAAAGAAGCATCTGGAACTGGAAATATGAAATTTGCCATGAATGGAGCGTTAACCATTGGAACCTTAGATGGGGCAAATGTGGAATTAAGAGATCTTGTAAAAAAAGAAAATTTCTTTCTTTTTGGTAAAACTGAAAGCGAAATTATGGAATTAAAACATAATAACTACTCTCCCAAAACTTTTATTAATCAATGTCCAGAGCTCAAAGAGGTTATGCACTTAATTGAAATTGGCCACTTTAGTAATGGGGATAAAGAATTATTTAAACCTTTATTAAATAGCCTTACAGGACATGACCCATTTTTTGTTATGGCAGACTTTGAAGATTACTTAAATAAACAGGATGTGGTTAGTGAATGCTGGAATAATAAAAAATCTTGGAACAAAATGGCATTATTAAATACTGCTAGATCAGGATATTTTTCTTCAGACAGATCCATTAGAGAGTACTGTAAATCTATTTGGAAAGTATCTCCAATGCCTGTTGAAATTACTTGCGACGTCGAAGAATTAACTAACTAATATTTTTCTTATCTGGTGAATCTGGGGTTTGATGAAATAATCTATTCAAAATTAATCTATCCATATTTAATGGGTCTGGGGCTAATTCATTGGCAATTTCTTTAAATTTTGATTCGATATTGTTTGAAATTTTTGTATCAAATATTCTTTCCATTAATGCTTCAATTGAATATAAATAGGCATTAACACTTTCCAGTTCATCTAAAGCTTCAGTAATTTCTGTATCAGAAATATGTTTTTCTTTTAGACTGTCATCTTCATCTGATTCTCTTTCAGATAATTCTTTCTGCAACTCATCAGTAACCTTAGTGCAAAGAGTTCTGAACGATTGAATAGATGCCCAATTCAATTCTTGTTGCTGTTTAAAAGTAGGAAATTCTCTAATTAGACGATCATGCTCTTTGTAAAATCTCTGACAATCAGAGCATTGACATGGTTCTTCAGTCAAAAGAAAAAATAATTCTTTTTATATCATCTCACTATTTGGGCAAAATTGTAGGACCATCCAATAATTCGTCATTTTCATCGAGTGAATCCGGACTATCTGGCAAAGGTATCTCAATACTAGTAACCAAATTAATAACATCTCTTAATCTCATAGAATCAGCAAACCATCCCATTGCTTGCTCGGCGTCGCCTCTTTTTTCTGCATCATTTGCTTGATCTTCGTGAGCTTCCGCCAAAAGAGCAAGCCAGCACAGGCATCTGGCTTGAACTATTGAAAGATCTAAATCATTAGGTTGGGATTTAGAAATGCGTTCATGCTCTTGTTGAATTAAGAGCTTTAAACGCATATCATGCAACTTAGCCATAAAAGATTTACTACTAACTATACGCTAGCTAGAGAGTAGCAAGTTTGCACACATACTACATATAGTTTTTTATTTTTACGGGACTGGCGGGAGTCGAACCCACGACCTACGGTTTAGGAAACCGTTGCTCTATCCTGCTGAGCTACAGCCCCAATAGATGATTTTTGGAGTATTTAGCATTATGCTAAATGAAAGCAGGAGAGGCAATCGCAAGAAAGTTTTATTTTGTTTCCAAAATAAAACTTTCTTGAGGAAAGTCCGGGCTCCCACATGGTCAGGCTTGCTGGGTAATTCCCAGTGCGGGTAACCGTGAGGATAGTGCCACAGAAACATACCGCCTAATACTTCATGTATGGCAAGGGTGCAAGGGTGTGGTAAGAGCGCACCAGCAACATTGAGAAGTGTTGGCTAGGTAAACCCCGGCTGGGAGCAAGGCTTAGTAGATTTATGACCATTACACAATCTACTTTGAAGCGCCGCTTGAGACTGTGAAGTAATTCCAGTCCTAGATAGATGATTGCCCATCTTATTAATTAAGATGAACAGAACCCGGCTTATGACCTGCTTTCTAATTGTTGTGATTCCTCAAATCAGATGACAAATATAATTAACGCAAAAAGGATTAATCATATAACTACTTTTTTAAAGTCTTTAAATATTAAATCAAAAAGATTTTCTGAAATAATTAAAAGTCAAAATATTTCAATTATTCAAGAATTTAATCAAGCATTTACCCACTCCTCAGAGGACAAAATATTAAATTATGAAAAACTGGAATTTTTCGGAGATGCAGTCCTCAGATTAGCAGCTTCTAATTTTATTGAAAAAAAATATCCTCAAATGAGTGTAGGGGAAAGATCAGAGCTAAGAGCACAAATTGTCAGTGATGAATGGTTAACTAAATTAGGGGAAAAAATTGATATAGAAAAATTAATAATTAAAGGACCTAAAGCTCTTGGTGATGAAAATTCAAAAAATACTATTATTGGTGAAGCTACAGAAGCTTTAATCGGGGCAGTTTACAAGTGCTTTAATTCCATTCAGGAAGTTAATCTTTGGTTAGATGATATTTGGGAGGAAGATTCAGAAATATTTTTAAAAGCTCCATATAAATTCAAATCTAAAACAGTATTGCAAGAGTGGTGTCAAAAAAAAGGTTTTGATTTGCCAGTCTATGAAATATTTGAAGTCTCAAAGAAAAATGGAGATCCTAATAGATTTTCTTGCGATATATTTATCGAAGGGTCAAAGGAATCAACTGCATTCGGAAAGTCCCATAAACAGGCAGAAACAAATGCAGCTAGAATTTTAATAGAAAAATTTATTACTATAGGTAAAATCTAATTTTTTTATACTATTTCTAAATTGGTTAGCTGAAAAGTTATGAGTTTATCCCAATTACCTCCTTCAAACAAAACCGCTGCTCTTTTTTTTGTAACTCTTTGTACAAACCCTTTATATCCTCTATAGATAGAATTAGTGTCTTTTACAACAACAAAAGATCCAGGAAGTATGGGTTTAGTAGATAATTCCATAAAACACTTTTTCTAATACAATACATGATAAATAAAAATGAATGGTTGACTGTTGGATTGATTACATCATGTCATGGAATTAATGGACAGGTAAAGGTTAAATCGCTAAGTGATTTTGAAGAAAGATTTTTACAACCAGGAATTAGATGGTTGCAAAAAGAAAATAAACCTCCTTCAAAAATAGAACTTATATCTGGTTATAAACAGCCTGGCAAAGAAACCTTCATAGTTAAGTTCCAAGGAATAAATACAAGAAATCATGCAGAGCAACTGAAAAAATTTAAAATTCTTGTAAAAGCCAATACACTACCCAAATTAAAAAAGGAAGAATTCCACTTGCTAGAACTTATAAATCTCGACGTCAAGACTTTAGAAAATGATGAATTAAAAAAAATTGGGAAAGTTATTAATTTAGAAAATGAGAAAAATAATTTACTTGTTATTGAACTATTTAAAAATCAAAAAAAAGTTCTCATACCATTTGTTAAAGAAATAGTCCCATTAGTAGATATAAAAAATAATTTTCTAATCATCAATCCTCCAAATGGACTTTTAGAGCTATAAATTGGAAAAATTCAAAATTTTCAAGAAACTCATTATTCAACAGTTACACTTTTAGCTAAATTTCTTGGTTGATCCACGTCAAGTCCCCTATGAGCTGCAATATGGTAACTCAATAATTGTAAAGGCAGTATGTTAAGCAGAGGTGAAATCCATTCATTAGAGGAAGGCACTTTCATTAAATAGTCAAAGATTTCAGTTCCATTACATTCAGGAGCAATCCCAATTAAATATGAATCTCTAGCTTTTGCTTCTTGAGCATTACTGATAACTTTGTCAAAAACTTCACCAGGGGAGGCAATAGAAATTACAGGTACTTTTTTATCTAACAAAGCTATTGGACCATGTTTCATTTCACCAGCAGGATATCCAGCTGCATGAATATAACTAATTTCTTTAAGTTTTAACGCGCCTTCAAGGGCAATAGGATAATTTATTCCTCTTCCTAAAAAAATAACATCTTTAATATTAAAAAAGTCATGTGCTAGCTTTTCTGAAGATTTATTATGTTTCTCTAAGAGATCTTCAAGTAATGGCGGAAGTTTTATAAGTTCGTTTATTAATTTACCTATTTCATCAGGACTTTGATTGCCTTTAATTTGAGCAAATTTTATGGCTAATCCATAAAAAGAAAGTAATTGAGCAAAAAAAGTTTTTGTTGCTGCAACTCCAACTTCTATTCCTGCACAAATATCAATTATATTTGCAACCTGCCTTCCTATGGAACTCTCTTTTCTATTTGTTATTGCAATAAGATTGGGTTTAAATTTTTCATTTTCAATTGAAGATCGTCTTTTAATTTCCATATCGATAGCTGCAATTGTATCAGCAGTTTCTCCGGATTGAGTGACTCCAATAGTTAATGTATTTGGCAATAGTGGAGGTGGTGAATATCGAAATTCACTTGCATAAAAGACATTTGTAGGGATACCTGAAAATTGTTCTAATAAAAAGCTGCCCACCATTGCAGCATGTTTACTTGTACCACAAGCAATAATTTCAATTCTTTCTATTGATTCAAAAAACTCTGTATCAAATGGATAGTTGATTTGATATTGACCATTATCTGAGTTCTTAATTAAATAATTTTCCAACCAGTTTTTTGCAGTCTGTGGCTGATCATATATCTCTTTTAACATGTAGTGTTTGAAATTCATCTTATCCATTATTTGCTCTGAAACTTTTAAAGAAACTGGATTTCTATATTGTCTCTCGTTGCTTGAGTCATATATTTCAATCCCAAGTGGAGTCAACAAAGCGATTTCTTCATCCTCCATAGGCAAAATAATATTAGTAAAGTTTGCAATGGCTGGTGTATCACTAGCACAAATAAATTCTCCTTCACCCAACCCAATAATCAAGGGCGCTTGTCTTCTTGCAACTACCAAAGAGGTTGGAGCACCAGACCATAAAACTGCTAAAGCATAAGATCCTTCTAAATCCGATAATACATTTCTCACAGCTACTAATAATGTTGACCCATTATTCTCAAGATTAAGTTTACTTAATGTATTTAACTCTCTTTTGATTAGATGGGGAATTACCTCGGTATCTGTATCAGAATTAAAAATAATGCCTTCTTCCTCTAATTTATTTTTTAAATCTTGGAAATTTTCAATAATACCATTTTGAACAACTGCTATATTTCCTGAACTATCGGTATGAGGATGTGCATTTTTAACCTCAGGTTTTCCATGAGTTGCCCACCTAGTATGTCCTATGCCCACAGTTCCAGGGATATTATGATGATTAAGATTACTTATTAAATTCTTAAGTTTTCCTTCTGCTTTATTACAAGAGATACAATTTGTTTCGGAATTTATTATTGCAATGCCTGCAGAATCATAACCTCTGTATTCAAGTTTTTCTAAACCATTAATTAATAACGGTAAAGCTTTTTTATATCCAGTTACGGCAACTATTCCACACATACGAATTTTTTTTTCAATTATATTGAAATAAAATGCGTAATTACTAAAACATGGACTCTCTTAAAACTGCACTATAAAAATTAATATGCTAAACCCATGCTCCTAGAAGTCTCATCTCCTAAATAAACACGAATACTTAAGAAATCTGTAGGACATGCCGTTTCACATCTTTTACAACCTACACAATCTTCTGTTCTAGGAGATGAAGCTATTTGACCAGCTTTACAGCCGTCCCAAGGAACCATCTCTAAAACATCAAGTGGGCAAGCCCTTACACATTGGGTACAACCAATGCAAGTGTCATAAATTTTAACTGCGTGTGACATGTAAAAATTGTCTTTTGAACCTCGTTTTATAATACTATTGTCTTACAAAGAAATTAAAAAAATTAAGATATGCTTCACTCTTGTTAACTCTAGGGCATAAAATCATATAGATAATTAGTAATTTCCATAAACTATGTCACAAGAAATCCTCGAAAAAGTCTGTTCTATTGTTTCAGAACAATTAAGCGTTGAAGCAGGAGAAGTCAAATCAGATTCAAATTTCCAAAATGATTTAGGTGCAGATTCTTTAGATACTGTTGAATTAGTAATGGCTCTTGAAGAAGCATTTGATATTGAAATTCCTGATGAAGCAGCTGAAGGAATAGCAACTGTTGGCGATGCAGTAAAATTCATCGAAGAAAAAAAAGGTTAGTATAGAATGCCAAATTTCCATCGAGTAGTTATTACTGGTATCGGAGCAGTCACTCCAATTGGTAATAACATTGATGAATATTTAGTCGGTCTTCAAACAGGTACTAATGGGGTTTCAGATATTACTCTCTTTGATCCTGAACAACATCCCTGCAAATTTGCTGCAGAAGTAAAAAATCTCCAATCTGAAAATTTCATTGAAGCTAAAGAATCCAAAAGATGGGATCGTTTCTCCCAGTTTGGAGTTATTGCTGCAAAGCAAGCCTTTAATGATTCTGGACTTGAAATTACTGAAGCTAATGCATCAAGAATTGGAGTGATTATTGGTTCTGGTGTTGGAGGCTTACTAACTATGGAAAGTCAAGCTCAAATATTGAGTCATAAAGGGCCTAAAAGAGTAAGTCCATTTACAGTCCCAATGATGATTCCAAACATGGCCACTGGATTGGCTGCAATCGCTTTGGGTGCAAAAGGACCAAGTTCCTCTGTTTCCACCGCTTGCGCTGCCGGTTCAAATGCAATAGGTGATTCTTTTAGATTACTCCAACTAGGAAAAGCAGATGCAATGATCTGTGGGGGAGCAGAAGCAAGTATTACGCCTCTCGGAGTAGCTGGTTTTGCCAGTGCTAAAGCTCTTTCTTCCAGAAATGAAAGCCCTCAAACTGCTAGCAGACCTTTTGACGCAGAAAGAGATGGATTTGTTATTGGAGAGGGATCTGGAATTCTTGTTTTAGAAACTTTAGAAAATGCACAAAAAAGGAATGCGAGAGTATATGCAGAAATAGTTGGTTATGGAACAACATGTGATGCTCATCACATAACTGCTCCATCTCCAGGCGGGATTGGAGGCGCCGAAGCTATCAAATTAGCAATTGAAGACGCTCGTCTTAGCCTTGAAAAAGTTGATTACATAAATGCTCATGGAACAAGTACATCAGCTAATGACAAAAATGAAACTTCTGCAATTAAATCTATTTTTAGAGACAGATCTTACCTCATTCCTGTAAGCTCTACTAAGTCGATGACAGGTCATCTCCTGGGAGGCTCAGGAGGTATAGAAGCTGTAGCTTGTATACTTTCTTTGACACATAATTTTATCCCTCCTACAATTAACTACGTCAATCGAGATCCTGAATGTGATCTTGATTATGTACCAAATAATGCAAGAGAAGCTCAAATAGGAGTTGCTCTTTCTAATTCTTTCGGCTTTGGTGGTCACAATGTTTGCCTTGCTTTTAGCAAAATGAATTGAAGACAACCAATTCTTTATTTCCAACTTAACTTATTTTAAAACAATGGTCGCTGCATCTGTTTCATTAGAATCACTTTGTGTAAATAGTATAAGAATGCTTGCTGTAGATGCAGTAAATAAATCTAATAGTGGACATCCTGGACTGCCTATGGGATGTGCTCCTATGGGTTATGCATTATGGCAAAACATACTTAATCACAACCCTAATAACCCAAAATGGTTCAATAGAGACCGTTTTGTATTATCAGCTGGTCATGGCTGTATGCTGTTATATTCCTTGCTTCATTTGACAGGATATAAATCAGTTTCCATAGAAGATATTAAGGAATTTAGGCAATGGGGATCAAAAACTCCTGGACATCCAGAAACATTCGAAACTGAAGGTGTTGAAGTTACAGCTGGGCCTCTTGGAGCAGGAATTTCAAATGCAGTTGGTTTAGCAATAGCTGAAACACACTTAGGAGCTAAATTTAATAAGCCTGATTGCAGTATTGTTGATCACTATACTTACGTAATAATGGGCGACGGCTGTAATCAAGAAGGTATTGCATCAGAGGCCTGCTCATTAGCTGGTCATCTTAAACTTGGAAAATTAATTGCACTCTATGACGATAATCAAATTACAATTGATGGGCGAACCGACGTTTCTTTTACCGAAGATGTTTTAAAAAGATACGAAGCTTATGGGTGGCATGTACAACATGTCGAAGATGGGAATCATGATGTTAAAGGAATCACTGAAGCTATCGAAAAAGCAAAATTAATTACAGACAAGCCCTCAATTATAAAAATTTCTACAACCATTGGTTATGGTTCTCCCAATAAATCAGATACTGCTGGAATTCATGGAGCAGCTGTTGGAGAAGAAGAAGCTGCATTAACTAGAGAGTTTCTAAACTGGGAATATCCTCCATTTGAAATACCCGATGAAGTATATGCGCATTTTAGAAAATCTATAAGCAAAGGCGAACATTTAGAAAAAGAATGGGATTCTAAATTTGAAGAATATCAAAAAAAATATCCCTCTGAAGGAGCCGAGTTAAAAAGAATGTTAGAGGGTCAATTACCTGAGAATTGGGACTCAGATCTCCCCTCTTATTCGCCTGATGATAAAGGATTAGCCACCAGAAAGCATTCACAAATATGTTTGGGTGCTCTAGGTCCTAACCTACCTGAATTAATTGGCGGATCTGCAGATTTAACTCACTCTAATTACACAGATATAAAAGGAGAAACTGGATCATTCCAGCCAGACAGCCCTGAAAAAAGATATTTACATTTTGGTGTAAGAGAGCATGCAATGGCAGCTGTACTTAATGGTATTGCCTATCACAATAGTGGTCTTATCCCTTATGGTGGAACTTTCCTCGTTTTCGCCGATTATATGAGGGGCTCAATGAGGCTTTCAGCGCTTAGCGAATTAGGAGTTATCTATGTTTTAACTCACGATTCAATTGGTGTAGGAGAAGATGGCCCAACGCATCAACCTATAGAAACTATCCCCTCTCTTCGCGCCATGCCTAATATGCTAGTTTTCAGACCTGGAGATGGTAATGAAACGAGTGGAGCTTATAAACTTGCTATTCAGAATCGCAAAAGACCCTCTGCCCTTTGTTTAAGTAGACAAGGTATGCCAAATCAAGAAAATACTTCGATCGACAAAGTTGCTCTAGGAGGATATGTAGTTTCCGATTGTGAAGGAACACCAGACTTAATATTTATTGGTACTGGCAGCGAACTGAATCTTTGCATTGAAGCAAGTAAGGCAATTTCAAGCTTAGGTAAAAAAATTAGAGTTGTTTCTATGCCTTGTGTAGAACTTTTTGAAGAGCAAGAAGAATCTTATAAAGAGAGTGTTCTACCTAGTAGTGTTAAAAAAAGAGTCGTAGTGGAAGCTGCCCATTCATTTGGTTGGCATAAATATACAGGCTTTGATGGAATTTGTATTACTATGGATAGATTTGGTGCATCAGCACCAGGAGGAGAATGTATGAAAAATTTTGGATTTACAGTCGAAAACGTAGTTAATAAGACGAAGGAAATTCTATAACTACTAATTGATAACTACACTGAAGTATTGCATTCTTCAAGCTTATCTTTTAACTGATCTAGAGATTCATCAGAAATCTTTGAATTCATTGGACAATGTTTAGGACCACACATTGAACAAAACTCTGCTTTTTTAAATATTTCTTCAGGCAGTGTCTCATCATGATACTGCTTAGCCCTTTCCGGATCTAATGAAAGTTCGAATTGTTTATTCCAATCAAAGTTATACCTTGCATGACTAAGTTCATCATCTCTATCACGAGCTCCAGCTCTATGTCTTGCTATATCAGCAGCGTGAGCAGCTATTTTATAAGCAATTAAACCTTCTCTTACATCTTCTGCATTTGGAAGACCTAGATGTTCTTTTGGCGTTACATAACATAACATAGAAGTTCCATACCACCCTGCCATCGCCGCCCCAATAGCACTTGATATATGGTCATAACCAGGCGATATATCTGTCACTAATGGACCAAGCACATAAAATGGGGCTTCTGAACATTCTTCCATTTGCTTTCTCACATTAAACTCAATTTGGTCCATAGGTACATGACCAGGACCCTCAACCATTACTTGAACATTATGTTCCCAAGCTCTTCGAGTAAGCTCACCTAAGGTCTTCAATTCAGCTAACTGGGCATCATCAGAAGCATCATGCAAACATCCAGGCCTTAATGAGTCTCCTAAAGAAAAAGTACAATCATATTTCTTGAAAATCTCACAGATATCATCAAACCTTGTATAGAGGGGATTTTGTTTAAAATGATGTAACATCCATTGGGCTAAAATACCTCCACCTCTACTGACAATTCCAGTAATTCTTCCTTTAACTTTTGGCAAATGCTCTATTAATAGACCAGCATGAATAGTTTGATAATCTACGCCCTGCTGACAATGTTTTTCAATAATATGAAGAAAATCGTCTTCTGTTAGTCTATCTATTGAACCATGAACACTTTCTAAAGCTTGATAAACAGGGACAGTTCCTATAGGAACAGGAGATTCTTGAATAATTGCTTGTCGGACTTCATCTAAATTTACTCCTCCCGTAGAAAGATCCATAACCGTATCAGCACCATATTTAACAGCAAGTTTGAGCTTTTCTACTTCTTCATTGATATCACTTGCATTAGGGGAAGCACCTATATTGGCATTAACTTTGCATCTAGAAGCAATACCTATAGACATTGGCTCAAGATTCAAATGATTAATATTAGCTGGAATAATTAATCTTCCTCTTGCCACTTCTTCCATTATTAAAGAAGAAGGAAGATTCTCTTTTTTAGCAACAAAATCCATTTCTTCCGTTATATATCCATTTCTCGCAAAGTTCATCTGAGTTACATTGTCTTTCCCAAGGCGAGGCTTAATCCAAGAACTTCTCATAATTTCTTAATTTTTAAAAGTGTTATTACTAAAGTTTGATCAAATCTCAACTTCCCTGCATCGAAATTAATGATTCAGGTTCAAAGGGTATGATCTCAGCTAAGTTAAATTTCTTAGCACCCCTAGTATTTATCTTATTAATAGCTCTTTTCTAAAAATAAGTCATCTCATATTGCGTGAAAATAAATAAAATTGTTTTATTTATTTTTTTGATAAGACTTTATCTTTTTTAAAATATTTTTTCTATCCATTTGTCTGCTTATACCCCTCTCCAAAATAATTACAATCCCCATTAAGCCAATAGGTAAATAAAAAATCTTCTTGGAATTATCCCTAAATATTAATCCGATGGCAGATATAAAAATCATGAAAGGTGCTACAAAAGATAAAATATATCTTTTATTAATTTTCATTTGCCAATAGTATTAATTTTTTCATTGTTTAATTTTACTATGGATTCTGTTATCACTTTAATTCCAACAGCAATAGCTCTTTCATCCGGATCAAATTTAGAACTATGAAGAGGAGCACATCCTTTGGAACTAGCAACCCCAAGCCTAAACATAGCTCCAGGAATTTCATTTAAGAATTCAGCGAAATCCTCAGCTCCTAATGATGGTTTTTGTAATTCGATTACATTTTTTTGACCCAAAACCTTAATTCCCGAATCTCTGAGGACTCTATTAATTTCAGGATTATTATTAACTGCCGGAGTGATTTCTCTAAATCTTACTTTTGCTTCAGCTCCGCAAGTATTAGCTAAAGAAGTGATATTTTCATTGAGCCAATTACCAATATTCGTAAATACTTTACGGTTAGTGCATCTAACAGTACCAATTAAATTAACCTTTTCTGCGAGAACATTGAATGCATTGCCACCATTTATTTTCCCAAAAGTTATTACTACTGGATCAAGAGGGTCTAACGTCCGTGTTATTGATTCTTGAATTCCCGAGATAACTTTTGAGGCCGCCCAAATAGCATCAACTCCTTCATGAGGTCGAGCACCATGGCCTGATTTTCCTTTAATCTCAACATTAAGTTCTCCGGCAGCTGCAGTTAAACTTCCCTCTTTAATGCCAATAGTCCCTACGGATAAATCGGGGTAGACATGAACTCCCAAAATATGAGTTAAACCATTAGTTGCACCATCCTTAATCATCCATCTAGCTCCACTCGCAATTTCTTCAGCAGGCTGAAAAATTATCCGAGTCCCAAAATTTAGTTTTAAATACTTAATAATTTTTGCGACACCCAATCCAATCGAGATATGCAAATCGTGACCACAGGCATGCATAACACCATCTACTTTTGAAGAAAAACTTAATTTAGTTTCTTCAAATATTGGCAAAGCATCCATATCCACTCTTAAACCTATAATACCTTTATCTAGGGGGCCAAAATCAGCTATAACTCCAGTCCTACCTATAGATTCTCTAACATTCCAACCAATATCTTTTAAAAAACCACTGATCAGGATCGCTGTTTGATTTTCAAGTCCACTTAATTCCGGATGTTCATGGATATGTCTTCTTAAGTTAATTAGTTCATCATTAAACGAATCAATTTTTTTATGTAACTGATCTCTATTCATTACTTATTTTAAATCGATAAAATTCATTAAATCTTTAATTGGTTGAGGAGGCCATCTTCTTATTTTTTTTAACCATTCTTCATCACTATATCTAGGATCTAATTCAGTTACCGCTATCCAATTACTCTCTGCTTTACCAGCTTCACCATTAGACCAATTCAAAGCTGTTAAAGCTGCCCTAGCATCTGCAAAAGTTGGATACCGTCTAATTAACTTTATTAATTCTTTTTCAGCTTCATCAATATTTCCCAATTGAAAATCTGCTAACGCCAAACTTGACCTAGCCATGGCAAATCCTGGATTATATAAAGCAGCTTTTGAGAATAAATCTCTTGCTTTATCCCAATGGGATGTAGATCCTTCAACGTTAGCTAAATTATATAATGCAGAGAAATTTTCACTATCTAGGGAAATAACGAACATATAATCCTTTTTCGCTTGCGACCATAAACCCAATGCTTCCTCAGCAATCCCCCTGTTAATGTAAGGATCTATTTCACTAGGATTCAAACTTATTGCCTTATTTTGGTCATCTATTGATCCCTCAACATCTCCTACAACAAGTCTTACATTTCCTCTATTGCTAAAACCTGCAGCATCATCAGGATAAGAATCGAGATATTGATTCCATTCTTGTAAAGCGAGATTAAATTTTCCGCCTGAACTAAGATCTAACGCATTTTTAAACAAATCCTCTCTCGAAGATAATGAATAGCATGGTGCAATATAAAAAATATTGAAAAAAATAAAAATTAATAAAAAACAAACCTTAACTTTTTTAAAAGTTATCATCTTTTGAATCAATGTACTTTTTCCCCATAGCAGTAAGCAATCTTCCTCGAGGAGTTCTCGTGAGAAAACCAATTTTAATAAGATATGGCTCAACAACAAATTCTAACATTGAAGGATCATCGCCCAACCCAGATGCAATTGAATCAAGGCCAGTTGGTATATTATTATTTTGGTTAAGAAAAGATAAATAGTGTCTATCTAAAGAATCCAATCCTTTTTCATCTATTTGGTAAGAATTTAAAGCTTTTTTTATTAAATTCACTGAGATAGTATTAGTTTTCATAACAACTTGAGCATAATCTCTAACTCGTCTTAATAATCTTAAAGCAATTCTTGGAGTCCCTCGAGATATTTTTGCCAAATCATAAGATGCTTTATCTTCTAAATTGAGGTTTATTAATCGGGAGAAATTAACAATAATTTGTTTTAATTCATCACATGTATAGAATTCAATTTTCTGAGATATCCCAAATCTGTCTCTTAGAGGTGCACTTATTGAGGCTAATTTAGTTGTCGCGCCAATCAGAGTAAACCTAGGAAGATTAATTGTTCTGCAACGGGCTCCTCTATTAGCTCCCATAGTTAAGTCAAGTCTAAAATCCTCCATTGCAGAATATAACAACTCTTCAGTTAACCTATTTAAGCGATGTATCTCATCGATAAATAAAACTTCACCTTCTTTTAATCCAAGAAGTAAACCTACAATATCTCTTGGCCTTTCAATTGCTGGTGCAGTCGCAATCCTACATTTTTTATTCAATTCGTGGGCTATCAAAAAAGCAAGAGTAGTCTTACCTAGACCAGGCTGTCCATATAAAAGAGTATGCTCCAAAGGTTCTTTTCTAATAATTGAAGCATCTATAGCTATTCTTAAAGAAGATTTAAGTTGTTCTTGGCCAATAAATTCTTTTAAATTAAGAGGCCGGGCTAAATTCAAATTATTATTTCTCTTTTCTTCTGGAATATTTTTTGAATCAACTAGCCTAAGTTCTTTTTTACGAAAAGAAAAGTCATTATCGCCTATATTGGAAGAAATTATTGCCATAATGAAAGGTTAATTGCAATTGTTCTTAGTAGAAAGATTTTTTACAACTAAAATGGCAAAAAATTCAAACAAAGTGAAAAAAAATACTAATAAAGCAAATAATTTTAAACTTCTAGCTGATAATAGATATGCAAAATTTCAATATGCAATATCTGAAACAATCGAAGCTGGAATTGAGCTTTTAGGGACTGAAGTAAAGTCCATTAGAAACGGAAAAGCAAATTTAAGAGACGGATACTGTTCATTCAGAGATGGTGAGATCTTATTATTAAATGTTCACATTTCACCACATAAAAATGTGGGGTCTTTCTTTAATCATGATCCACTAAGAAATAGAAAGTTGCTACTACATAAAAAAGAAATAATAAAAATGAAATCTAATACTGAAAAAAAAGGAATGACTATTGTTCCATTATCTCTTTATTTAAAAGGCTCATGGATAAAACTAACTATTGGAGTTGGTAAAGGGAAAAAATTACATGACAAACGCCAAGATGAAAAACAAAAAAGCATAAAAAAAGAAATCCACTCTGCACTAAAAAGATAAAATAGATTAGTCAGAATTATTGAAAGTATCAATCTAAACTTACTGAAGTTGGAGGTGGGGAAGGATCTGGATCTGCAATTAGCATATGCTGCAATACAGTTTCTGGCCTCTCACTATCTCTCCAGCGAATTTTGTATGCAGGCATTTTTGTACCTCTGCTTGTAGTTTGCTCTACTGGTTCAATAACCCATCCTCTTCTTGATCGGCCCTGAGGATTTCTTTTTACTACTGCATCCGCATGTTTGAAACGGAAACCAACACGTTCACCACTCATTTAAAAAATTTCGTATTGGATCAATTTAACTATTTTACTTCATTCGAGGGTAATTTTTAACTTTTTTTGGAAGTTATTTCTGGTTTTAACAATGGGAAAGGGATTACATCTCTAATCGATGCGCTATTAGTAATTAACATAATTAGCCTATCAATGCCTATACCTAATCCTCCCGTAGGCGGCATGCCAATCTCTAAAGCATTTAAAAAATCTTCATCTATACAGTGAGCCTCAAGATCTCCTTCATCTCTAAGAGATTGCTGTAATTGCATTCTTTCTCTTTGATCTACTGGATCTATCAACTCACTAAACGCATTTGCCAGTTCTCGACCAACAATGAATAATTCAAATCTCTGAACTATTTCTTTATTATCATGATGAGGCCTAGCTAAAGGAGAAATTTCAACAGGATAATCAATAACAAAAGTGGGTTCTATAAGTTTTGATTCTACTTTTTGCTCGAAGACCTCATTTAGAAGTCTTCCCATAGTATTTACTTTATTAGAACAATCAACATTAATATTTTTAACGGCTTGTTTTGCTGCCAGAAAGTCCCCACTGAATGAATCAAAATCAATCCCTGTGTATTTTTTAACAATAGCTTTCATGGATATTCTTGACCAAGGCTTAGAAAAATCAATTTCTTTATTTTGATAATTTATAATTAAAGACCCACATGCATCAGCTACGATATCTTTAATCAATTCTTCAGTTAAATTCATCATATCTACATAATCAGAATAAGCTTCATAAATTTCCACTGAGGTGAATTCTGGATTATGCCTTGTACTTATCCCCTCATTACGGAAGATTCTTCCCAATTCATAGACTTTCTCAAAACCTCCAACAACCATTCTCTTTAAATGTAATTCTGTAGCTATTCTTAAATACAACGGAATATCTAATGTATTGTGATGAGTAATAAATGGTCTTGCTTCAGCACCACCAGCTTCAGATTGCAGAATTGGAGTCTCTATCTCTAAGAAATTTCTATTATCTAGCCATTTTCTTATAAAACTTATACATTTCGCTCTGGTTTTAAATACATTTTTAGAGTGAGGATTTACTATTAAATCTAAATAACGTTGTCTATATCTTTTTTCAATATCAGTCAATCCATGCCATTTATCTGGGAGAGGTTGTAATGATTTGGATAACATTTCCCATTTTTCTACTTTAATTGAAAGCTCACCTTTATTAGTTTTTTTAATAATTCCATAGACTCCTATCCAATCACCAATATCTACTATTTCCTTGAGATCTTCAAAAGAAAGTAATTTTTGTTTTTCTAAATTGAAATTAATAATCCTTTTATCTAGATAAAGCTGAATCTGACCTTCTTGATCGCTTATTGTGAAAAAGGCAATTTTGCCCATTACCCTTTTTGCCAGAACTCTACCAGCAATAGAAACACTGAAGTCTTCCTCTTGACCATTTTCTAGATGATCAAATTTTTGAATAAGAAAACTGGTAGTATGAGATACCTTAAAGCTCTGTGCGTAAGAAGCAAATCCTTTATTCACGAGTGAACTAGCTTTTTGTAAGCGCGCTTCTTTTATTTCAGACAAAATTTATTTAAATATATTTGTTTTATTTAATAAAATTATCAGACTATTGATCAACTTGCCAAAGATGTTGCTGTTTCGCCAACTCTCTGAGATGCGTAACCAATCCCTCTAACGGTTAATATTAATTCTGGATTTCTTGGATCTGGTTCCAATTTACCTCTTAGCCTTGCAACATATACATCTACAACTCTTAAATCTGCCGCTCTACGAGGAGGATAGCCCCAAAGCTGTTCCAAAATTTCTGCTCGAGGAACAACCTTACCTGGTTCGTCAAATAATAACTCTAGGAGACTAAATTCAGTATAAGTTAGACTAATTCTATCTCCAGCTCTAGAAACTTGTCTGCGATTAGTATCAACAACTAAACTTCCAAATTTCATAACTCCTTTGCCTGAAGGAACTTCTTTGGTTTCAGTAACCGATACAGTTGGCCCCATTCTTCTCAAAATTGTAGCTATTCTGGCCTCTAACTCTTTTGGGCTAAATGGTTTAGATAAGTAATCATCAGCTCCTAAATCCAAACCAGCAACTCTCTCTGAAATAGCCTCTAGAGCGGTTAAAAATATTATTGGTACTACTGACTCAGCTCTAATTCTTCTACAAACAGCAAATCCATCCATTTTTGGAAGCATAACATCAAGAACTATCAAATCTGGGGAATCCCTGTGAAAAGACTCAAGAGCTTCTTCGCCGTTAGTGGCTGAATATACCTGATATCCTGCTAGTTGAAGCCTCGTAACTAATACCTTCAAAACTGCTGGTTCATCATCAACAACTAAAATTCTTGCTTTTGACATAGTTAAAAAAGATTTCTCGATATTTCAAAGCAAATAACTATTGCATTGAACATTTATTCTAACAATTAAAAATATAACATTACGAACCCTCAAAGAGATATTCCTAAGGTTTACAAACATTTTAAATTAATTAAAAAAATATAAAATTTTTCAAGCATTTTTTCCTCTTGGCAAAATATATTACCACAATTTTCTTCTTAAAAATTTAAACATCCTTATAAGTTGGGAGCAAATAAAGGGAGCAAACAAACCTGTCAAAAAAACTTCAGCTAAGATATTTTTTACACCTGGAATAAACATTAAAAAATTTCCATCTGAAAAATTGCTAAACAAAATTTGTGCAAGATAAAGAGTACCGCATAAAAAACTTCCAAAAGAACAAATTAAACCATACCTAAAATGTCCCACCAAAATATCACTATGTGATTTGATTCTCCCAAAGAAAAATCCACAAAAAATTAAGCCTGGAATTTGAGTAAAACTTTCATTTAAAGTTAGAGAATCTAAGATGAGACCTAAAAACAAACCAAATACTAATCCATTAATTGATCCATTAATCATTGCCCAAGGCAATAACCAAAATAACGGCCAATAAGGCTGAACACCTAAAAATCCAAGCCAATTAGGGTGCCACAAAAAAATAATTGGGATAAAAATAAAGCTTATAACGAATAATTTTTTGGTAAAAAATTTATTCATTAAATATTTACTTTCAAAATTTGTACCCAATCAATTACATGAGGTTTTGCTAAAAGTGAAATTTTTGCCGTTTTTTTTGATTTCAACGTCTCATCTATAGATTGGACAATACCAATAGGGATATTTGGAGGTAATAACGTACTAGCAGGAGATGATGATACAAAATCTCCAACTTTAATATCGGCGTCTTTTGAATAAAGTATTAGGCTAGGATAATCATCTCCTAAACCGACTAGTAATCCATTAATTTGAATTCTATCCACCCAAACGCCTAACTTACTTTCTGGAGAAGTTATTAAAGTTACCGACGAAGTGAATAAAGAAGTATTCTTTACTCTACCTAATAATCCACCCGGACCAATCACAATATTGCCAATTTCTACTCCATCCTTTGAACCTTTGTTTAAAATTATTTGTCTCCACCAACCTCCTGTTTTTCGCGAAATAACTGCAGCTGAAATATGTTCATCATTAGATGATTCTTGAAGAGATAAGATTTGTCGCAATCTTATATTATCTTTTGTAAGAAGATTTAACTTTATTAAATATTCTTGATCAATACTCTCAAGAACAATTTCTTTTTGAAATTGACCAGGCCAAAAAGGTTTTGAAATAAAATAATAAAAATCTTTATAAAAAGCTCCTTTTGATATTCTTACAAAAACCAAAAATAAAAAAATTGCAAAAAATAGCCAATTTTTCTTTTTATGCCACCAACGACTATTAGAAATTCGTCGGATACTTAACATAACATTAATCTCTTATGGCATTCCTTATGAATTCTGGAGTGTCAACAACTCTTTTGAGTTTTTTAAAATCATCCAACACCTCTCCACAACCATTCACTACGCAAAGCAGTGGGTTTTCTGCTATGTGAGTAAAAATTCCTGTTTCATCGCTCAATAAATCATTAATGCCTCTCACTAAAGCTCCACCACCTGCAAGCATAATCCCTCTATCAACAATATCTGCGGCAAGTTCAGGAGGGGTACGCTCTAAAGTTCTTTTTACAGCTTCGACTATTTTGCTAAGTGTTTCAGCCATAGCTTCTCTGATTTCTCCTGATGTCAAAGTGACTGATCTAGGTAGACCAGATAAAAGATGTAAACCTCTAACCTCTAAAGTAGTTTTATCAAAATCATCATCTGGAAATGCAGATCCAATTTTTATCTTGATATCTTCTGCAGTTCTCTCTCCAACAACTAAATTGTGAACTTTTTTAAGATAAAGCGCAATTGACTCATTTATTTCATCTCCTGCTATGCGAACAGACTCACTCAAAACAGTTCCTCCTAAACTTAATACTGCAACCTCAGTAGTACCTCCACCAATATCAACAATCATTGTTCCAATTGGCTCAGTTACTGGTAATGATGCTCCTATTGCTGCTGCGACAGGTTCATCTATTAAATGAACTTCTCTAGCTCCCGCTAATCCAGCTTCTCTTACTGCTCTTCGCTCAACGCTAGTAACTCCACTTGGAATTCCAATCACTATCCTTGGAGCTACTATCCCCTTGCCTTCATTACATTTTTGAATAAATGTTTTTATCATTTGTTCTGCAGCATCAAAATCTGCGATAACTCCATCTCTTAGTGGTCTTACAGCTCTTATATTGCCAGGGGTCCTCCCAAGCATTAACTTTGCTTCTTTACCAACAGCTAATGGAATCCCTTCTTCTAAATCCATAGCTACCACAGAAGGTTCCTGTAAAACAACGCCTTTTCCTGATACATGTATAAGAGTATTGGCCGTTCCCAAATCTATGCCAATATCACGAGAAAATTTAAATCTGTTAAAAATCACAATAAGAATTTCTTTTTTTAAATAATATATCTATTTTTTGATAAGCTCTCGGAATTCTGACGTTTAGTTATGAATAGCACGTAAAACTTTGAGCAGAAACTGAAAATATGAGTATTATAAAAAAAAAAATTTATGGAAATTAACACTATTAACCTTGTTGGCAGAGCAGGAAGAGAACCAGATGTCAGATATTTTGAATCAGGCAGTTTAGTAGCGAATTTCACAATTGCAGTTAACAGAAGAAGCAGAGATGAAGAGCCAGATTGGTTTAATTTAGAAATATGGGGCAAGCAAGCACAAATAGCCGCAGATTATGTGAAAAAAGGATCTTTAATTGGAATTACAGGAAGCTTTAAAATTGATAGCTGGAAAGATAAAAATACTGGAGAAGATAGATTTAAACCAGTTGTTAGGGTAGATAGATTAAACTTACTAGGCTCACGAAAGGATTCTGATAATAACCAATATTCCAACAGCAATAACTCAAGTGAAATTCCTTTTTAAGCTCTATTTTTTTTAAGAAATCTAATGAGTATTCTTATAAAAAAATATAAGAAAATTATAATTAAAATTGGCTTTACAACATATTTGATTTGATCTAAATAAGTTTGAATGATTAGATAATTTTCACCAAATAAATAACCTGAATAAGTGAGAAGTGCTACCCATATCAGGCTCCCAAATGTAGTCCAAAGCAAAAATTTTCTTAATGGCATAAGTTCTATGCCAGCAGGAACAGAGATTAAAGTTCTTATACCTGGTACTAATCTGCCCCAAAAAACTAAAGAAACACCGTATTTATCAAACCACCTTTTACTTTTACTTAAATCGCTAGGAGAAATACCCAGATATTTTCCCTTTTTATCTAGAAAATTTGAAAGTCTTTTTTCATTTACTAATCTACCTAAATAGTACCAAGGCAATGATCCTAAAATAGTTCCAAGTAATCCCCAAAAAACTAAAATATAGAAATTTAATTTTTGTTGATAAACAAAAAAACCTCCTAATGGCATTATTATTTCCGAAGGAATTGGAGGTATTATGTTTTCCAAAAACATAGCCAAACAAATTGTAAGGTATGCAATTGTTGAATTCTTTTCAACAGCCAAACTAATATAGTCGGGAATTGAAGTAAGAAAATTTGAAAAAATCAAATTCAAACTTAGTATCTATAAAGCTCTGGTTTGTAAGGTCCTTCAACAGAGACATTAATATAGTCAGCTTGTTCCTTAGTTAATTTTGTTAATTTTGCACCAATTTTATCAAGATGTAATCTAGCTACCATTTCATCTAAATGCTTTGGTAAAACATAAACCTCCTTTGCATATTTTTCTGACTTATTGAAAAGTTCGATTTGAGCTAAGACTTGGTTAGTAAAAGAATTACTCATAACAAAACTTGGATGTCCAGTGGCACAACCTAAGTTAACTAATCTACCTTCGGCTAAAAGAATTATTTTATTGCCACTTGGTAAAGTTATGTGATCAACCTGCGGCTTAATATTTTCCCATGGATAATCTTTCAATGAAGCCACATCAATTTCATTATCGAAATGACCAATATTACAAACTATAGCCTCATCTTTCATCTTGACGAGATTTTCGTTTGTAATTACTTGATAGTTCCCAGTTGCTGTAACAAAGATATCTATATCTTCCACAACATCGTCTAACGTAACGACGCTAAAACCTTCCATTGCCGCTTGAAGAGCACATATTGGATCAACTTCAGCAACTTTTACTATTGCACCAAGTCCTCTAAGAGACTGGGCTGAACCTTTACCTACATCTCCAAAACCCATTACCAAAGCAACTTTCCCAGCAATCATCACATCAGTTGCGCGCTTTATACTATCGACTAAAGATTCGCGGCAGCCATATAAATTATCAAATTTGCTCTTAGTTACCGAATCATTAACGTTAATAGCAGGGAAAGGTAAAGCATTTTGCTTTTGCAGTTGATAAAGTCTTGCAACTCCCGTTGTAGTTTCTTCAGTGACACCAATGATATTACTCTTAATTCTAGAATAGAAGTCACTATCATTTTTCAACTTAGACTTAATAGAATTAAATAAAGCAATTTCTTCTTCATTACCGGGATTATCTAAAACAGATAAATCTTTTTCTGCTTTACTGCCGAGAATCAATAAGCCAGTTGCATCTCCCCCATCATCAAGAATCATATTTGGAGAGTCTGAACCCCAGTCAAGGATATAGTGGGTATATTGCCAATATTCATCAAGAGTCTCACCTTTTTTTGCATATACAGAAATTCCTTGATCTGCTATAGCTGCAGCCGCATGATCTTGAGTTGAAAAAATATTGCAAGAAGCCCATTTGACCTCTGCACCAAGATCAACAAGAGTTTCTATTAAGACAGCTGTCTGAATAGTCATATGAAGACTTCCAGCTATTTTTGCACCTTTTAGCGGTTTTTCGGATTGATATTTATCTCTAAGTGCCATTAATCCAGGCATTTCTGTTTCGGCAATTTTAATTTCTTTACGACCAAAATCTGATAAAGAGATATCAGCAATTACGTAATTAGGTAAAGAGGTTTTTATTGAATTTGCGATAACCATATCTAGTAAATACTTTTTCTATTAAACTATAAATGATTTTTGCGTAATTTTGTGTTTGTTGAGAATTTAAAAGAAACTTTAAATTTAGGAAAAAAACTCTCACACAAATTAAACCCCCATTCAATTGTTTTATTACAGGGTCCAATTGGGGCTGGGAAAACTTCATTTGTTCAAGGGATTGCTAAAGGCTTATCAATCTCTGAGGACATTACAAGTCCTACATTTTCTTTATCGCATCACTATAACTCCGGAAGAATTCCGTTAATTCACCTTGATTTATACAGGTTAGAAAATATTTCTTCGGCAAAAGAAGTTTTTTTTTCAGAAGAGGAAGAGGCAATACAAAAACAAGCTATTTTAGTTATTGAATGGCCAGAATTAATAGAACCAGTTATTGATAATTTCTGGAAAATAGAAATTAGTTACGCAAAAAATTATGGAAGGAACTACGAAATAAGAGATCCCAAAAATTTATTAACCTTCTCATAATATGGCTGTTGCTCAATGGCTCCTTCACCAAGACAAGTTAATAATCCACAAACACCTGCAAACTTAATACAATCTTCTATCTCTAGTTCATTTGAAGGATAGCCAGAAGAAATTAATTTTGAAATTAAGCCAGCTAGAAATGCATCGCCTGCGCCAGTTGTATCAACTATTTTTTGTGAAGAAGGAGTTTCGGTAATTCCTTGCAGTCCATTGATATACCAAGCAACGGGATTTTTCCCATCAGTTATTATTACATCTGGTCTATTAGACAATTGTTGAGATATTAGCAAAGGATTCTCATCCTCAAAAAACAAAGTTGCTTCTTCCTTGGCAAGTTTCAAAACATTTGCATGATTTAAAAATTTTTTGATTAAATTAACTCTTGCGGCTTTAGAAATTTCTGATGAAAAACTTGAATGATCCCAAAAGACCTCTCTCCAATTCAAATCAATAACTATTTTGACTTCAAATTTTTTAGCCTGTTCGAGAATAAAAAAAATGGTCTCTGCTGATATTGGAGATGATAACAAAATCGTTCCTGTAACTAAATATTTTGTTTCTAGAAAAGATTCCTCCAAATTTGAAATTTTTTTTTGGATTAATTTTTTACTAAGAACTTCATCTGCAAAGCATGAATGAGAACTTTCCTCAAAGCCTGAAAAAAAACGTTCTCCAAATTGATCTCTATCTACATTAACCACGCGAGTAGATGAATCGTTATCTAATTGCAAAAAATCTAAATTAACTTCCAATTCATTGAATTGCATAATGAATTTTTTTCCATAATCATCACTACCCAAACTTCCTATAAATATTGAATCTATTTTTAATTTTCTTAATGCACAAGCAACATTAGCCGGCGCACCACCCAAAAAATCTGTAAATCCTTGATTTGACTTATTTCTGATTCTGTCTATTAAGGCCTCTCCAATACATATGACCTTTTTCTTTTTCATAAAATGAACGATTTTTCTTAACTAAGAATAATTTATTGAAAACGAATAATTTTTTTTTGAATTAAAGTTTAATCAAAAGCATATTCATAGTGTCCTTAAATAAATCTGAAACTTGGAAGTGGAAAAATTGGGAAATTTCTTGGTCTTTATCAAAGGAATCTACTTCTGAAAAAAATATTAAAATTTTATTAGTTCATGGATTTGGGGCATCAAAAAACCACTGGAGATATAATCAAGATTTTCTTGGGAAATTTTCTAACTGCTACGCAATTGACTTATTAGGATTTGGAAAAAGCAGTCAGCCTTGTGCCTTATTAGATTACGAAGCTGATAAAGCAAACTCAATTAAATATTCATTTGACTTATGGAGTAATCAAATAGCAACATTTTGTGCAGAAGTAATTAAATCTCCTGTTTACTTAGTAGGAAATTCAATTGGTGGTGTTATTGCATTGAAAGCTGCTGAAATCCTCAAAGATAATTGCAAAGGTGTTATTTTGATTGATTGTGCACAAAGAACTATGGATGATAAACGTTTAAAAAAAAGTAATTTCATAATGAATCTGCTGAGACCTGTCCTTAAAACGATAGTCAGACAAAGAGTAATTAGTAATACACTTTTTGCAAGAGCTGCTAATCCAAAAGTTATTAAGAAAATACTTGAACAAGCTTACCCAACAGGAAAAAATATCGATAAAGAATTGATTGAAATACTTTATCAACCTACTCAAAGGAAAAACTCTAAAGAAGCATTTCGTGGTTTTATTAACTTATTTGATGACTACCTCGCTACTGACCTTTTCGATAAGGTTGATGCACCGATCCAATTGATTTGGGGAGAAAAAGATCCTTGGGAATCTTTAAATGAAGCAAGAGAGTGGAAGAAACAATTCAGTAATATTAAAAGACTAGATATTATTAATGATGCTGGCCATTGTCCTCATGATGAAGAACCTGAAAAAACAAATAAGTTAATGAGTGTATTTATTCAAGAAACAAAGTAAGCCTCTACATTATCACTTAATCTTCTCAAACCTCTTAATCCATCTCGTTCAAGATTTCTTACTCGATCTCTACTTATCCCTAGTACCCTTCCAATACCTGTAAGAGACATTGGCTCATCACCATCCATTCCGTATCTCATTCTTAAAACTCTACATTGCAGATCGGGCAATTGATGTAAAAGAGAATGCAAATCACCTCTCATACAATCCATCTCTATTTGTTCGTCTGGCAAATCCTCGCCCCCTGCAAGTAAATCTAATAAAACAGTATCTTCGCCATCACCAACTTTGGTTTCAAGACTAACGGGCTGCCCTGCTTTGCACATCAAATCTTTAACATCATCTTCAGGAAGCTCTACGTATTTAGCAAGTTCACTTACAGTTGGAGTTCTAGACATTTCTTGACTGAGCTCTCTTTGACCTTTTTTTAACTTATTCAACATTTCAGTTATGTGAATTGGTAGCCTTATCGCCCGACTTTTTTCAGCTATTGCTCTTGTAATACCTTGTCTAATCCACCAGTATGCATATGTTGAAAACTTATATCCTCTTGCTGGATCAAATTTTTCAACTCCTCTAACTAGTCCTATAGTTCCTTCCTGAATCAAATCTAAAAGTTCCATATTTCTTTTTGTATATTTTTTTGCAACGCTTACAACCAATCTTAAATTTGCTGCAACCATCCTTTCTTTAGCTCTCTGCCCAGCTCTCAATCTTTTTTTAATTATGGAAGTAGATAAGTTTAATTTGGTCGATAATTCATCAATACTAGGCTTATCTCCTGTTAATTCAATAATTTCTAATTCTGCTCTTTCAACTTCCATATACTCTTGAACTTGCCTACCTAGAGTAATTTCTTGCTCATGAGATAGTAATGGAACTCTTCCTATATCCCTCAAGTATGATCGAACAAGATCAACATCATTACTAGATTTTATACTCGCGATTGATGCTAGTTTATTTTCACTTATTATTTCAGGAGACATGAAAGTTGAATGATGTTTTGTAAACAATACCATTAAGAAATGTAAAGTTAAACAAAAAAATCCACATTTTTACAAAAATGAGAATAAATACCTAGTGAATTTAGGCCAATGATGAGTTTAACAGCCATTTTGCTGTACTGAGATAAATAAATACACCAGCAATATCAGTAACGGTTGTAATAAAAGGAGAGGACATTAAGGCTGGATCCAATTTCATTCTGTCAAACAACAAAGGGAGGATCGCTCCTGCTGTAGCAGCTAAAGTTGTTATGGATATTAAACTTATTCCCACAGCTGAGGCAATTAAGGGCCCTTCTCCTTGCCACCAAGCGAAGGGAAAGACTACAAGCATCATGAAAACGCCTAAAATAGCGCCTGTGATCGCCTCCTTAACAACTGCTTTAATAGCACCCAATGACTTCAATTTTTGAGTACTTAAACCCCTAATGACAACCGTTGAACTTTGAGCACCAACATTCCCCCCAGTACCAATAAGTAGTGGAATAAATGCAGCTAATAAGACTATTTCTTTTAGTATTTGATCATTCATAGCTATAACCTTTGTCGTTAAACCATTAGCGAAAACCAAAATTAATAACCATAAAATTCTTCTACGGGCAATCGTAAACAAACTACTTTGGAAATAATCATCTTCATCCCCAGGTTGTACTGCCCCCGCTGCGTAAATGTCCCTTGTTGCTTCTTGTTCTATGACATCAATTAAATCATCAACAGTTACTATCCCAACGAGTCTTTTTTCTTTATCAACGACTGGTAGAGCTAAAAAATCATATCTTTGTATTGCTCTAGCAACCTCTTCTTGATTCGTATTAGTTGAGATATTAACTACATCTCTTGTCATAACTTCACCAATTGGCTTAGAGGGATCAGCAGTCACAAGATCTCTCAAAGAGAGAATTCCAGTTAAATGTCTTTCTTTATCTGTAACATATAAGCTATAAATAGTTTCAGTAAATGGGGCTCTTTTTCTAACTAAAGAAAGAGCATCAGCTGCTGTTTGCATCTCTTTAAGATCTATAAATTCAGTTGTCATTAATCTTCCGGCAGTTTCAGGCTCATATCCAAGTAATTCAGCTGTTACTTTCCTTTCACCAGGACTAAGAGCAGACAAAAATTTTCTTACAACTTTTGCAGGTAATTCGTCAAAGAGTTGAACCCTATCATCAGGAGACATTTTTTCAACTATTTCTAAAACCTCTCCTGAACGAAGTCTTTCTAATAAAGTTTGCTGAACTACTGGATCTAAATATTCATAAACCTCAATTGCTTCATTTTTCTTTAATAATCGAAATGCCAATGCCTGTAATATTAGTGGAAGGCTTCCAATAGCATCCGCAATATCAACAGGTTGGGAAGGAACTAACAGTAATTTCGCCTCATCATAATTTCCTGCGATTAGCAATTCTTCAAGTTGAATAGTAATATTTTCTCTTGTACTTAAATCTGAAGATAACGATGTAACTGTCTCAAGATTATTTTCATTCATAAATATAATCCCTTATCAAAGTAACAACACTATTATATGAAATCTAAGTAATTTTTCTACTTATCCAGAACCCAAAAAGCATTGTGAATAAATTTACGATAATAATTAAATTTAAAAAAATTATAAATTTTATCCAATTTCCTTGATTTAAAATTGTATGTAAAAAATATATAAATCCGCTAAAGGATGTAAAGCAAGAAAAAAAACCACTCAATAAAATTTTTTCAGTTGAATAACTTAATCTTCTGCTGATAAAAAAACCCACTAAAAATGATCCAATTATTGAAACAAAAAAATTATTATTTATAATTATTCTTAAAAAAGTAGCTAGGTAAGCAGTTAAAAGAATATAAATAAAATTCTTTATTTCCACCTCAAAAAAACTGAATGAGAAAATAACCTAAATAAAAGAACAAAAATGAAAAAATTATCACTTCAATATAGTGGAAAAATAATCTTTGGAATTTTCTCTTTTTAAATAAGTCAAATAGTTGATATATAAAGGAAGAAAATGTACTAAAACATCCTAAAAATCCACTATAAAATAACACTAATATTTCATTATTAATAAAGTTTAAAGCTACTAAAATTCCTAATAAAAAAGATGATAAAAAATTTACTATTGAAGTATTTTGAATATCAAAACCTATTCTTTTTTTAAAATTATTTTGTATGAATATTCTTAGTATTAATCCAAAAGTACTGCCGAGTAAAATTATACTTACTGATCTATAATCCAAAATTTACATTTTTATCCAGCCTTTTAAAATCTTATTAGGATCATCTAAAAATTTATTAGAAGCTAATTCAACCCTTACCCAAGTTTCATTATTGGTGACTTTCCAATTACGTAATACTGATAAAGTTGTACCTACATTAAGAACTAATAATTCCTTAGCATAAATTTCAGGGCAAGAATAAAGAGATGTGTTGGAACTCAATATAATTTCATTTGTATTATTAGGGGACTTATTTTGATTTAAACTTTTTTGGATACCACCAGCAGGTAATGTAATTGGAGCAATTAATGCAAAAGTAATTAAACAAAAATTCTTGAGAACATTATTAATCATATATCTAAACTTGCCATATCTAAGTTGCTGCTATGAGTTTCAATAAATTCTCTTCTTGGTGCAACTTTATCTCCCATTAATATATTGAATATTCTGTCAGCTTCAAGTGCATCTTCGATCTCAACCCTTTTCATCATCCTCGTTTGAGGATTCATAGTTGTGTCCCATAATTGTTTTGGCATCATCTCACCTAATCCTTTAAATCTTTGGATATTATAATTTGCGTTTTCTCCAAAACCTTGAATTGTATCCTTTAATTGATTCTCGTTATAACAATAATTATGATTCTTACCTCTTTCAACTTTATAAAGAGGAGGACAAGCAATGTATATAAAACCTTTTTCAACAAGTTCTCTTTGGTATCTGTAAAAAAATGTCAGCAATAAAGTTCTTATATGAGCACCGTCAACATCAGCATCCGTCATAATTACAACTCTATGATATCTCAAAGAGCTTTGGTCGAACTCCTCTCCTTTGATTCCTAATCCTAAGGCAGTTATTAATGACTGTATTTCTGTGTTTTTATATATTTTAGTATCGTCAGTTTTTTCAATATTTAGAATTTTACCCCTAAGAGGCAAAATAGCCTGAAAATTTCTATCTCGGCCTTGTTTTGCGGAGCCACCAGCTGAATCTCCTTCAACTATATAAATTTCTGATTCTGAGGGATCTCTAGAACTACAATCTGCTAATTTGCCCGGTAATGTAGAACTTTCTAGAACACTTTTTCTCCTTACTAATTCTCTAGCCCTTCTCGCAGCTTCTGCTGCATTAAATGATTGAATTGCTTTTTCAAGAATCAAGTCCAAAATTCCAGGATTGAATTCCATATATTTTGTGAGAGCCTCCCCAATGAGAGAATCCACAATTCCCCGCACTTCAGTATTTCCTAATTTTGTTTTTGTTTGCCCTTCAAATTCGGGATCTGGAACTTTTACTGATAAGACAACAGTCAAACCCTCTCTAATATTTTCGCCAGCTAAATTTTTTTCAATATCTTTTCTTTTACCTCTCTTTTTTGCAAGATTATTGAAAGTTCTTGTCAAAACTGTTTTTAGCCCTTCAATATGAGTTCCTCCATCAATAGTCCTAATATTATTTGCAAATCCTAAAATATTATCTGAATATACATCTGAACACCATTGCAAAGCTGCTTCTACATATACATTTTCTTTCTGTGAGTCAACATAAATTATTTCAGGATGAATAGAGTCTTTTTCAGCATTCATGTATTCAACATATTCTTTAATACCTCCTTGATACAGGTAAATTTCTTCTTTAAAAGAACCATCTGATAATTGATTTCTTTCATCCCTAAAAACAATTTTTACTCCGCCATTAAGATAAGCTAGCTCCCTTAATCTAGATGAAAGAAGTGCATATTCAAATTCAATTCCTCCAGAAAAAATCGTTTTGTCGGGTTTAAAGCAAATAGTTGTTCCTTTCTTAGATGGTTTGCCAGTCTGTTTTTTAGTTTCCAATTCACCTTTGGATACACCTTTTTCAAATCTTTGATTAAATTCGCTTCCATCTCTATAAACAGTCACATTAACCCATTCGCTTAGAGCATTAACTACAGATATTCCAACTCCATGCAAACCCCCTGAAACTTTATAACCACCACTTCCAAATTTACCTCCTGCATGAAGAACAGTTAGTACAGTTTCTAATGCACTTTTCCCTGTTCTTGGATGAATATCTGTTGGGATACCTCGTCCATTATCAGAAATTAAAGCAGAACCATCGGCTCGAAGAACTATTTCTATGTGATCACAATGTCCTGCGAGTGCTTCATCAACCGAGTTATCAACTACCTCATATACTAAATGATGTAATCCCCTAGGTCCTGTTGAACCTATATACATCCCTGGGCGTTTACGAACTGGTTCTAATCCCTCTAAAACCTGTATCTGTTCGGCGCCATAATCATTTGAGATTTTATTAGATCTTTTGTCCTCACTCATTTAATATAAAAAATATTAAACTTTTAAAATGTTATTTTTAAAAGGTCTTTCATTAAACTTACCACCGCAATAAGATAAAGGCTCAAAGTCAATGAAAAATTTAATCACTTTAATTATATAGCCAATATTTTTTTCTTCAGAAATTCATATGTCTTCGTATCTACCTCATGTAATAATTTTAATTGGGCCTACTGCAAGTGGCAAAACAGAATTAGCCATTGAAATTGCAGAATATTTTAAAACTCATATACACAATATCGATTCAAGGCAAATTTATAAGTCCATGGATATTGGAACAGCCAAGCCATCTAAAATCCAACAAAAAAAAATAAAGCATTTTTTAATAGATATTGAGGAACCAATCAATCCAATTAATGTAAAAAAATTTCAAGAAATTGCTCAAAGGTCTATTAATAAAGAAATTCAACAAGATTATTTGCCTTTTCTTGTTGGAGGAAGTGGGTTGTATATGAACTCAATAACAAAAGGATTTTTTGTACCAGATGTCCCTCCTCAGAATCATTTCAGAAGACAATTAGAAGAACTTGGTCAGGAAAAATGTTGGGAAATATTAAAAAATTGTGATCCATTATCAACAAAAAAAATCAATTTTGCTGACCACATTAGAACAATAAGAGCTTTAGAAGTCTTCTACGTAACAGGTCAACCTTTGTCAACTCTGAAAGTTCAAAAACCGCCTAACTGGAAAATCCTAGAACTTGGATTAGATAGAGATAATTTAAAAGAAAGAATTTTTCAAAGAACAAAAAATATGTTTTTATCTGGAATTATTGAGGAGACGAACCACCTTATCTCTAAATACGGATTTGATTTACCAATATTAGAAACCATTGGTTATCGAGAAGCTAAGGATGTTTTAAATAACCGTTCAACAATTGACAAAGCGATTGAAATGACTGCGAAAAAAACAATCCAATTTGCTAAAAGACAAAAAACTTGGTTTCGTAATAAAAATAATCCTCTTTGGCTTAATAACAAAAACCTGCTAAAAGATGCAATAATTAAGATAGAGTCTTTTTTAAGCTAACTTTATAAAAATAGATTTTGTTCATCATCCAATCAATTTATTTAATTAACTGAATGCCCCCACGCCCACGATTTGACCGACGAGCTCCAGTGAGAGAGCTACCAAATATAAATGAAAGAATAAAATACCCTCAATTGAGAGTCGTTGATTCAGATGGAAAACAATTAGGCGTCATAGATAGATTAAAAGCATTAGAAATAGCATCTCAAAGAGAACTTGATTTAGTTTTGGTGAGCGAAAAAGCAAATCCTCCTGTTTGTAGAATCATGGACTATGGTAAATATAAATTTGAACAAGAAAAGAAAGCTAAAGAAGCAAGGAAAAAATCTCATCAAACAGAAGTTAAAGAAGTAAAAATGAGGTATAAAATTGACAAGCATGATTATGATGTTCGGATTGGTCAAGCTACTAAATTTCTAAAATCGGGAGATAAGGTTAAATGCACTGTAATTTTTAGGGGAAGAGAAATTCAACACTCAAATTTAGCAGAGACACTTCTTTTAAAAATGGCTAACGATTTAGAAGAGCAATCAGAAGTTCAACAAAAACCAAAAAGAGAAGGGAGAAACATGATTATGTTTTTAAGCCCTCGCAAAACTCCTCTTATTAAAAAAGATGATGGGTAATAAATTTTTATCAAAAAATATGACGGATGTTAAAGTGTCACTATATCAATAAAGTAAATTATTCAGGATTTTTCTAAAGTGAGATTCCATATTCAACAAGAAAGTGATATCCCTGCATCTACTCAACTAAGTAATCAAATTTGTTTCGCAATTGCAGCAAGACATTATCCTCCAGGACACAGACTTCCAAGTACAAGACAACTTGCAATGCAGACTGGACTTCATCGAAATACTATAAGCAAAGTTTATAGACAACTGGAAATGGATGGAGTTGTTGAAGCAATAGCTGGATCAGGTATCTATGTAAGAGATACTCTTACTAAAAAAGAATTTACAAAATCACTTTATTCAAAAGATAAATTAAGTAAAGCACCTGATCAAGAAGCAAAGAAGGTTATTGACAACTTAATAAGTCTTGGATTCACTTTACAAGAAACGAGAGAGATATTGAACAATGAAATTAATTGGCGTATTAAGTGCGGATCAAGAATCATAGTCAGTACTCCTAGAGAAGATATTGGAGCTTCTATGTTAATAGCAGAAGACCTTTCTACAACGGTTAATGTACCAGTAGAAGTTGTTCCTATGGAAGAATTAGAAAAAGTTTTGAGTAATTCAAATAATGGTACGATTGTCACAAGCAGATATTTTTTACAGCCTCTAGAAAAAGTTGCTAAGCAACATGGAGTTCGTGCTATTGCAGTTGATTTGAGCGACTTTCAAAAGGAATTAAAAATTCTCAAGGAATTAAATACTGGAAGTTGTGTAGGTATTGTTAGCATAAGTCCTGGTTTATTGAGAGCAGCAGAAGTTATTATACACAGCATGCGTGGTAGTGAATTAATGCTTATGACGGCAATCTCAGACAATAACAATAGATTACTTTCACTTTTAAAGGCCTCGAATCATATAGTTTGTGATGGACCTAGTTTATCAGTTGTAGAAAACACATTATTAAAAAATCGTTCTCAGTTGATGAGATTACCACAAATAATATGTGCTAAAAATTATTTAAGTATCGAAACAATAAATCAATTAAAAAAAGAAATAGGAGTTATTAATTAAGCCATGATATTGAAAACTTTTAAATCAGATATAGAAATTATAAGGGAGAGAGATCCAGCCGCTAGAGGAATAGTAGAAATATTTCTTTGCTACCCTGGCTTTCAATCAATAGTTATACATAGGTTTACGCATAAAATATGGCAATTAAAGATTCCTTTAATTCCACGCTTGTTAAGTCATGCAAATAGATTATTAACAGGAATTGAAATACATCCAGGAGCTAAAATTGGTAAACGTGTTTTCATAGATCATGGAATGGGAGTTGTAATTGGAGAGACAGCTGAAATAGGAAATAACTGTCTGCTATATCAGGGAGTTACATTAGGAGGAACTGGTAAAAGTCATGGGAAAAGACATCCCACCTTGATGGAAAATGTTGTAGTTGGAGCAGGTGCAAAAGTTCTTGGATCCATCACAGTAGGATCTAATACTCGTATTGGAGCAGGTTCAGTTGTTGTTCGCAATGTCGAAGGAAACAGTACAGTTGTTGGAGTTCCTGGCAGAGTCGTACATCAAAGTGGTGTTAAAGTGAACCCATTAGCTCACTCTGCTTTACCAGATGCAGAAGCTAATGTAATAAAAAATTTAATGGACAGAATAGACTTTCTTGAAAATGATATTCTTAAATTACAAAAAACTCTTCAATGTTTAGTTAATTCAGAATCTATTGATATTTCTAAATTAGGTGACGCTCAAAATCTTAAAGACAAAGAAATAATAGAATTTCTTGGAGATGATTAGGTATCTAACTAATTTTTTTCGTTAACATCAGTTTTAGGTTGAAACATAAACATTGAATAAATAACATTTCTCCTCATATTAGTCATCATTTCAAGAAACATATCATATCCTTCGTTTTTATATTCGATTAATGGATCTTTTTGACCATAACCTCTCAATCCGACCGATTCCCTCAAGGAATCCATAGATTGAAGATGTTCTCGCCATAAGTTATCGATTTGCTGCAAAATGAAAAATCTCTCAGCTTCTCTCATTAATCCTGGACGAATCTTTTCTATTTGTGATTCCTTTAAATCATACGCTATTCGCAACTGCTCTTGAAGATAGTTTTTTAATTCTTCTATTGACAGTAAGTTAATATCATCAGATTTAAGATCATCTAATAAATATATAAATTCTTTGACTTTAGAAATTAATTGATCAATATTCCATTCTTCAGGAGGAAGATCAGGATTAATATAAGCATCTACAATTTCAATCATTGTCCTTTCTCCATATCCTATTACTTGTCTCTTTAAATCATTTCCCTTCAATACTCTTAGTCTTTCGCCATAAACTGCTTTTCTTTGATTGTTCATTACCTCATCGTATTCAAAAACTTGTTTTCTAATATCGTAATAGTAGGTTTCAACTTTCTTTTGAGCACTTTCTAGGGACCTAGTAAGCATTCCTGACTCAATAGGCATATCTTCATCAACCCTAAAAGCATTCATTAAATTTGCTACTCTATCACCTCCAAAAATCCTTAATAAATTATCATCTAACGATAAAAAGAATCTTGTACTACCAAGATCACCTTGTCTACCTGCTCTTCCTCTAAGTTGATTATCCACTCTTCTTGATTCATGTCTTTCAGTGCCAATAACATGTAAACCACCAGCTTCTCTTACTTTTTCTTCTTCATGAATCAAAACTTTTTCATATTCTTTTTTTACATCAGACAAAGATTCTCTCAAAAGCTTTATCAAATTATCATCAGTTGGTGCTTTTTCTGCAGCTGTAGCTATCCTGTCATCAAGTTCCAAGACAGAAAGTTGTCTATCTCCCCAATTTTTCACAAGTTCATCAGATAAAAGAGAGAGTTTCTTGTCAATTGTTTCATCTAGTTTGCAGGGGAAGAGACTTGTTGAAGAATTTGAAATGTTCTTTTTCAAGTTTGAACCAGCTTTTGTAGAAAAACCACCCTTAGATTTTGAATTTCTTTGTTTAGGTATTGGTGGCTTATGCTCATTATCAGGCTTGACTAACAAAGGAATTAAAATTTCTTTTAATTTAAGCCTTGCCATATAGTCACTATTACCGCCAAGAATTATATCTGTTCCCCTTCCAGCCATATTAGTCGCAATAGTAACAGCACCTGCTCTTCCTGCTTGAGCAACAATTTCTGCCTCACGTTCAACGTTCTCTGGCTTAGCATTTAACAAATTATGTGGGATTTTTTCTTCAGATAAAAGTGAACTTAATAATTCACTTTTTTCTACACTTGTCGTACCAACTAAAACGGGTCTACCATCTCTATGAATTTGTGCAGTTTCTTTAGCAACGGCTTTCCACTTTCCAATCTCTGTCTTAAATACTTGATCAGACCAATCTTGTCTCTTTCTTATTTGATTTGTCGGTATAACTGTTGATTCCAATTTATAAGTTTTTTCAAATTCAACCTCTTCAGTTTTTGCAGTTCCCGTCATTCCTGCTAAACCAGGATATAAAAGGAAAAAATTCTGATAAGTTATTGATGCTAATGTTTGAGTCTCAGGCTGAATTTTAAGACTCTCTTTCGCTTCTATTGCCTGATGTTGTCCATCACTCCAACGTCTTCCTGGCATTACCCTACCAGTAAATTCATCAACTATGACAGCCTCATCGTTCTTGATAATATAATTAACATCTTTAATAAATAATTCTTTAGCTTTTAAAGCATTAGTTATGTAATGTGCCCACGGATCTTGAGGATTATATAAATCATTAACTCCCAAATACTCTTCACATTTTGCAAAACCCTGATCAGTTAAGATACAACTTCTCTGTTTTTCATCAACTTCATAATCGCCTTCTGGATCAATACCATCTTTACTTAATTCTTTAGCTTTAACTAATGCCAAAGATAGTTCTGCAGCTTTTTGATATTTTTCTTGTGGTCTTTCAACTTGGCCAGAAATGATTAAAGGCGTTCTTGCTTCATCAATTAATATTGAATCAACCTCATCAATTACGCAGTAATTAAATTTTCTTTGAACTACCTCACTAATATCGGTAGCCATATTATCTCTTAAGTAATCAAATCCTAATTCTGAATTTGTGGCATAAGTTATATCACAATCATAATTTTTCTTTCTCTCAACTGGACTCATATCTTGCTGAATCAGACCAACGGATAAACCTAGAAAACGATGAACTTGTCCCATCCACTCCGCATCCCTTCTAGCTAAATAATCATTTACAGTAACAACATGAACACCTTTCCCCGTAAGAGCATTTAAATAACAAGGCAACGTTGCGACAAGAGTTTTTCCCTCTCCAGTCTTCATCTCAGCAATTTGACACTCATTTAAAACCATCCCGCCTATTAACTGAACATCAAAGTGTCTCATATCAAGTACACGTTTACTTGCTTCTCTTACTATTGCAAAGGATTTAGGAAGAAATTCTCCTAGGAGTTCCTTTTGTTTTTTAAAATCTAATTCTGCTGAAATATTTGATTTAAGATTTTGAGTTTCTTTTCTAAGCTCATCATCAGTCAATTGAGAAATTTCTTCTTCTAAAAAATTTATCTCTTCCACTATTGGTTGATAGCGCTTTAACTTTCGTGTGTTCGGATCTCCCAACAAAAGCTTTAGCATAAGTCAAAGTCCCTAAAAAATTCATCTTATTACAAACATTATAAATTAGTGCGTTACAACAGAATGAAGAAAACTATTATCTCTTTATTTTATAGAAACGATCGATTAAGGTATTTAGATTGAAGTCAAAAAAATAACCTAGGTGACTTCACTTTTCAAAAATCTTTTAAATAAATGAAAGAAATATCTCTTATCAAACATGCCAAAGGAGCTTTTGGATTAAGGGTTTTTGGATTAGGTCCTAATTTTAAACCAACAAACGGATTAATTAAGCTACAAAAATTACTAGATAACAATGCTTTCTGGGCAAAAAATAGAACAATTAATGATCTAAAAAAATGTCTTGCTAACAGTGATGTCATAATAAGTCTTTGGGTTGGTAAAGAAATAGTTGGTTTTGGTAGAGCTTTAACCGATGGGATTTACCGCGGAGTGCTTTGGGATATTGTTATTGATCAAAATCACCAAGGCAAAGGTTTTGGCACATTAATTGTAAAAAATCTTTTATCTTCTAAAAAAATTAAAAATACAAAAAAATTATATTTAATGACAACAAATAAGAAATTGTTTTATTCTCAATTTGACTTTAAAGAAGTTAATTCTCAAAATTGTTTGATTCGTGAAATATAAAGCCCTCTTTTTCTAAAAAAACAAAATCAAGATACAAATTTGCTATAAAGCCATCTTATAAAAGGTCCTAAAATAGGAACTGGTCCAAAAGTTGGGCCGCAAAAATCAAAGTAATCTCTGTGCTCTTTTATTAATCCATTTTCACCAAATAATAAACGCGTAGTTCCAGGATAAATAAATTCTTTACCCATAATCTTTAAACCCATTGTCCATTCAACAAATCCACAATCCCCAGTTATGGATATTGCATGAGTTTCTAAAAAAACATCATCACATCTTTTAACTAGCTTTTCTTGAGCTTTAACATAAGAATCTAAGCCCTCTGTTTCCTGTGTTGGATCTGTAAAAATTACATTCTCATTATAAAATTCAGCCCATTTTTGTTTTGTTGGCGCATCTGTACCATATGGTTTAGTAAATAATCCCTTTAAATCCTCAATAGAAATTACTCTTGTCATTACGAAAATTTCATTAAGAATATATTAAAAGATACAAACAATAAAAGCGGATGAAGAGATTCGAACTCTCGACATTCTCCTTGGCAAGGAGATGCTCTACCACTGAGCTACATCCGCATAACTTTTTTATTTTATCTCAAAGAAGGGATCAATGATAGAAATAATTAAATTTTTTCAATTAATTTAAATTTTTAATTAAGGATCCCATCTCAATTGCTTGTAAAGCATAATTCCAACCAAGATTGTTTTTAATCCCTGCTCTTTCTAGAGCCTGCTGCATAGTATCAGTAGTTAAAACCCCAAAAATAATTGGAACATTATTTTCATTTGAAACTTGTGAAATACCTTTACTCGCCTCAGATATAACTACATCATAGTGGGAAGTTTCACCACGGATCACAGCCCCAAGAGCAATTACAACGTCATAACTCTTTTTTTTCATAAGGGTTTTAGCTGCGATTGGTAATTCAAATGAACCTGGAACCCAAACTATATCCACTTGATTGCTTAATTCTGAAGTATCTAAACCATGTCTTTTTAAACAATCTAGACAACCAGATAGAATTTTATTTGTAATTAAATCATTAAATCTTGCTATTACAATCCCAACTTTTAAAGTCGAGGCATTAGTAAAAGAACCCTCAAAAATAGCCATTAAATTTTACTTGGATATATTAATAGACTCTCACGAAAAGGTATCAAGTTCAAACTAATGAAGAAACTATCCCTGTAACAAAAACCAAAACAACCCAAACAGCAGCAATAGAATAAATTTTTCTCCTACTTTCTCGCTGTCCTTCTTCAGTAGAAGGTTGAGTCACATATAAAACGGGTACTCCAACTACCGCAATTAAAGAAGCAAATAATAGAGCATTTACGAAGAAAAAGTTAACAGCCTGCATGATTCAGTCTTAGGTTTCGAATATTATAAATACTATAATCTCATGAAAATGATAATTTTTAGAGAAAATTTACATACTTTAGCCACTTTAAATGCAAAAAAAAAATTTCTACCTAATATCTATTTAGGAATTAAAAAAGTATGCAAGAAGATACGATAATTCAAAAGAATTTATTTGAGATTGGTAATGATAATAATGAACAAAAAGAAATAACAAAAATTCCAGAAGATTTATCTTTGGAAGATTTAAAAAAAGAATCGCAAAAAAGACCCAGACAAAGAAAAAACTCAACTAATTTAATAAATAAATTCAAGACTGATTTAATTTCAAATAACAAAAATGTTTGCGTCAATGAAGAATCTTATAGCTATAAAACAGTTTCAAAACTGAAATTAACTCCTGTAATGAAGCATTATGTAACTCTAAAAGAAGAAAATAAAGATAGGTTATTACTTTATAGATTAGGAGATTTTTTTGAATGTTTTTTTGAGGACGCTGTATTAATATCTAATCTTTTAGAAATAACGCTTACCAGTAAAGATGCTGGCAAAGAGATTGGTAAGATCCCTATGGCAGGAGTTCCACATCATGCAATGGAGAGATACTGTGCTGATTTAATTAAAAAAAATTATTCTGTGGTTATATGCGATCAATTAGAAAAAAGTTCTGGAAATTATGGGACTCCAATTAAAAGAGGAATAACAAGAATAATTACTCCTGGAACTGTAATTGAAGAGGGGATGTTGATAGCAAAGAAAAATAATTGGATTACTGCTATTTACTTATCAGAAGAAAACTCAGATGAATCTTATGAATGGGGTATATCAAAAGCTGATGTAAGCACTGGAGAATTAATAACTTTAGAAGGCCAATCTCTGTCAAAACTATTTGATGAAATTATTAAATTAGATTCTTCAGAAATCATTGTAGGAAGCAATGCAGTAAGAAATTTATTATTTAAAGGAAATAGTCAAATTACATATACTGTTTCTCAAGAGACTAATTTTGGAATTAATGAAGCAAATTATCTAATAAAAAATTATTTCCAAATTGCAAACCTAGAGGGAATAGGACTTAAAAATTTAAACAATGCAACTAGATCACTTGGAGGTTTATTAAATTATTTAGAAAAAATTAATCCTTCAAATTTAGATAAAGATTCTTCTTTAAAAATCTCATTAGACTTTCCACAAATCCAATATAGTCACAACAAATTAATTATTGATTATCAAACTCAAAAAAACTTAGAAATCAAAAATACACAACGAGAAAATAATTATGTAGGTTCGCTACTATGGAGTATTGATAGAACCTATACTTGCATGGGTGCAAGGTGTTTAAGAAGATGGATAGATTCACCACTATTAAACATTAATGAAATTTATAAAAGACAAAATATAATTACAAACTTTCTTGAATCTAAAAAATTACGGGCAGATACCCAAAATTTACTTAGAGCAATGGGGGATTTAGAAAGACTTGCAGGCAGAGCTTGTGCAGGTCACGCAAGTCCCAGAGACTTAATTGCAATAGCTGAAGGTTTAAAAAAATTGCCTAGACTAAAATCCATCATTGATTTATTTAAATATGATCTCCCAGATTGGACTGATCAATTAAAAAATATTGATGAAGGACTCTTAGAATTAGCTGATACTATAAGTTTTAGACTAGTAGAAAATCCTCCTCTAAATATTAGTGAAGGAGGCATGATTCACGATGGTATAGACAATATATTAGATGGTTTACGCAATTTAATGGATGATTACTCTGAGTGGCTAAATAAAGAGGAATTAAAGGAAAGGAAAATTAGCAAAATTTCAAACCTAAAAATTCAATTTCATAAAAATTTTGGTTATTACATTTCTATAAATAAGTCAAAAGTTAATTTAGCTCCACAACATTGGATCAAAAGGCAAACTCTTACTAATGAAGAAAGGTATATCACTTCAGAAATTAAAAATAAAGAAAATAAGATTTTCCAAATAAAAAGTAGAGCTTCATTAAAAGAATATGAAATTTTCTGCGAATTAAGAAATATAGTTGCTGAAAAAACAAAACAAATAAGATCAATCGCAAAATCCATAGCATCTCTTGATGCACTACTTGGTTTATCAATTACTGCAGTAGAAAACAATTTTATAAAACCTTCATTAATACCAATAAATGATTCAATGACAAAAAATAGTACACAAATTATTGCAGGAAGAAATCCAATTGTAGAACAATTGTTAAGTGATAAAAAGTTTGTAGCAAACGATATCTCTTTTGAGGAGAATCAAAAATTAATTATATTAACGGGTCCCAATGCAAGCGGAAAAAGCTGCTTTATAAGACAACTTGGTTTAATACAAATTCTCACACAAATTGGTAGCTTTATTCCTGCCAATAATGCTGAAATCAAGATTGCAGATAGGATTTTCACAAGAATTGGAGCAGTTGATGATCAATCATCTGGACAATCAACATTTATGGTAGAAATGTCTGAAACAGCATCAATTCTAAATCAGGCAACTTCTAGCTCACTAGTTTTACTTGATGAGATAGGCAGAGGGACATCTACTTTTGATGGACTTTCAATAGCTTGGTCAGTAAGTGAATATCTTGCAAAAAAAATTCAATGTAATACTATTTTTGCTACGCACTATCATGAGCTAAATTATTTAAAAAATTCAAATAAGAATATACAAAATTTTCAAGTTTTAGTAGAACAAAATAACGATCAGCTAATCTTTAGCCACAGGATTGTTAAAGGAGGCTCAAACAAGAGCTATGGCATAGAAGCAGCTAAATTAGCAGGAGTTCCAAAAGAAGTTATAGAAAAAGCAAAATCAGTTTTAAATTCTTTAGAAGAAAATAACAAATTAAATTATGATATTAAGTAGATTTTTTGACATTTTTATAAAATAAATACTTTTTAAATTGTTTCCCTCAATAAGGCGTTAACTGTAGCAGCTGCCATTGCAGCACCTCCTCTAGTTGAATTCAAAACAATTCTAGGAAGATCGGTGGAAATCAGTTTGTTTTTGCTATTCTCTACTCCAATAAATCCAACAGGCATTCCGATAATTAAACTAGGTAAATCTTTTGCATTTTCTAAAATATCAATCAAATAAGTTAACGCTGTAGGCGAACTGCCAATAACTACAATAGGAGATTTGCTTCCAGAATTTATAGCGGATAACTCCTTCCAACCTTCACTTAAGCCATATGCAGTTTTAGTTAAGTTTGTATGATTATTGTTTCCAAACCACATTCTAGCGGTAAATACTTTATTCATAGTGGTATTTTCTGCCATGGATTTTATTGCTGCTGCTGCCATATCGGTATCAGCTAAAATAGGAGCACCATTTTTAAGTGCCTGAAGACCCCTTTCACAAGCACCTTCACTAAAATTTACAAGATTTTGAACTGTAAAATCCCCTGAAGTATGGACTAATCTCTCTAAAACTTTTTTTTCCAAATAATTTAGATCATTGGCTACTAAACGAGATCTTATGAATCTGATGCTTTCCAAAAAAATTGGATGATCTATTACCATTAAACTTAATTTGTGTTAGAAGTAATCATAGTTAATATATGGTTTTTATTGAGCAATTATGCCAATACAAATATTATGGGGTAATGATCTAAATGCTCAAAATACATTTATTCAAAAATTAATCGATAAGGAAGTATCCAAAGAATGGAAAGAAATAAACGTAACTAATTTAAATGGAGATGATGATGAGCAAGTCAATAAAGCTTTTGATGAAGTTCTTACACCTGCTTTTGGAGATGGATACAGAATAGTTACATTGAAAAATAATCCCATTTTTACTGCCAAAAATGAAGATCTAAGAACTAAATTTGAAAAAATTCATGACAATATACCTCAAAATACTTATTTCATTTTGCAAAATACAAAAAAACCAGACTCAAGACTAAAGAGTACTAAATTTTTACAAAAACTTATCAAAAATAATTTAGCCAAAGAAAAATCATTTTCTTTACCAGAAATCTGGGACTATGAGGGACAAAAAAGATTTTTAGAAGATGCAGCAAATGAAATGAATATCAAAATTGATAAAAATGCAGCTGAATTAATTATTGATTCAGTTGGTAATGACAGCTTTAAACTAATAAATGAATTAGCCAAAGCAAAAACATACCTCTCTGCAGTATCAAGTGATTCGAATTCACAACTTTTTCTTAAAAGTATTGATGTAAAAAAAATATTTAGTGATCATCAATCAAATATTTTCAAAATCATTGATCTTCTCTTACAAAAAAATATTAATGAAAGCCTCATTGAAATAAATTATTCTTTACAGAAAGGAGAACCTGCTTTAAGACTAAATGCAGGTTTAATTAGTCAAATAAGAATTCATACCATTATAAAACTAGCAGTTAATTCAGGTAATGATAATGCAGAAAAGATTTGTAATCTTGCAGGCATTTCTAATCCAAAAAGAATTTTTTTTATTCGAAAAAAAGTCAAAAATGTATCTCAAGAATATTTAATTAATTTAATGAGTAACTTACTAGATATTGAATCATTACTAAAAAAAGGTAATAATCCTATAAATGTTTTTACAGATAAATTAATTAACTTAAGTTAACCAAATTATAAGTTTAAGAATTTACATTATGATTTAAATATGGCTTTACTAGTAAAAAAATTTGGCGGTACTTCTGTCGGTGATATTAAAAAAATTAAAAATATTGCAAGTAGCATTTGTCAAAGTAAAGAAGCAGGGAATGAAATTGTCGTAGTTGTCTCTGCGATGGGGCAAACTACAGATGATTTAAATTGTTTAGCGGAATCAATTAGTAAAAATCCTAATCGAAGAGAATTGGATATGCTTCTCTCAACTGGAGAGCAAGTAACCATAGCTCTTCTTTCAATGGCATTAAACGAATACGGAATACCTGCAATTTCAATGACTGGTAGCCAGGTTGGAATTATTACTGAATCAATTCATGGAAAAGCTAGAATTCTGGATATTAAAACAGAAAGGATCCAAAATTATTTAAATCAGGGTTTTGTAGTTGTCGTGGCTGGATTTCAAGGAACAACATTAAGCCATACGGGTTCAATGGAAATTACAACTTTGGGTAGAGGTGGTTCAGATACTTCTGCGGTAGCTTTATCAACAGCTTTAGGGGCTGAGACTTGCGAAATTTATACAGACGTTCCAGGGGTTCTTACTACTGATCCAAGGATTGTTCCTAATGCGAAACTCTTAGATGAAATTAGCTGCGAGGAAATGCTTGAACTTGCAAGCGTCGGTGCTTCAGTTCTGCATCCAAGAGCAGTAGAAATTGCTCGCAATTATGGAATTAAATTGTATGTCAAATCAAGCCAAAGTGACTCCAGTGGGACTCTTCTAGACAGTCAAATCCAACCTCTCCCGCTAAAAAGAGGAAGCTTAGAATTAACAAAAACAGTCAATAGTCTTGAAGTATTAGAAAACCAAGCAGTATTCAGTCTCTCAAATATTCCTGATAGGCCTGGGATTGCTGCGCAAATATTTGAAAAACTTTCAGAAGCAAGTATTAACGTAGATTTAATAATACAAGCGACAAATGATGGAAATAAAAACGATATTACATTTACTGTTGGTGAATTAGAAGTAAAAAAGACTGCAGAACAATGTGAACTTATAACTAGTCAATTAGGGGGAGAATTTAAATTAAAAACCAACATGACTAAATTAAGTATTCAAGGAGCAGGCATTATGGGCAGACCTAGTGTTTCAGCTGATTTATTTGATACTTTATCTCAAGCGAATATAAATGTCAGGTTAATAGCTACTAGTGAAATTAAAGTCAGCTGTATAATTGAAATTAATAATATACCAAAAGCTATTAGATTTGTTGCTGAGAAATTTAAGTTATCCGATACACAAATATTTGTTAATCCAATCAATAAAAAACAAGATCAACCTGAAGTAAGAGGAATTGCATTAGATAAAAACCAAGTTCAGGTAAGCTTTAGAAAACTTCCTGATCGTCCAGGTGTAGCAGCATCGATATGTTTAGCATTAGCTGAAAATAATTTACTTATCGATACTATTGTTCAGTCTGAAAGAATTTCCTCTTTAAAAACTAAGGATATTAGTCTTACAATGAATAAACAAGATAGAGAAAAAGCTAACTTAGTTTTTGAGGCCTTAACAAAAAAATTACCCGGATCATACATTGAAGATGGCCCTGCTATAGCAAAAGTAAGTACTGTAGGAGCGGGAATGGCATTTAAGGTTGGGACAGCTGGAAAAATATTTAGAGCATTGGCTGACCAAAATATCAATATTGAAATGATTGCCACGAGTGAAATCAGGACTACATGTATTGTCTTAGAAAAAGATTGTGACAAAGCAGTTAATGCGATTCATAATCATTTCGAATTAGAAAAATAAGTTCTTTTTAATTATTTCTTGCCAATTTTTGTCTTAATTTTTTGATTCTATCCCTCAAATTTGCTGCTTCTTCAAAATTTAACTCTTTTGCAGCGTCTTTCATTTTAATTTCTAACTTTTCTATTAAATCAGGCAATTCTTCGAGCAAACATTGATTATCACTGGAACTGAGAATTGCGTCAGTTTTGTTATTAACTATATTTATTAAATCTTTAGATAAACCACCAGCATCTAGTTTTCTGGAAAGTTCTAGAAAAGATAATATTGAATTTTCAATTTTTTTGCCTGCAGGTTTTGGAGTAATACCATTGACTTGGTTATATTTTTTTTGAATAGTTCTTCTTCTTTCAGTTTCAGATATTGCTCTTTTCATTGAATCTGTGAAGTTATCTGCATAAAGCAAGGCAACACCTTCAACATGTCTGGCAGCTCTTCCTATTGTTTGAATCAATGACCTTTCTGCCCTCAGAAAACCTTCTTTATCAGCATCTAAAATGGCGACTAAGGATACTTCTGGAAGATCTAGTCCCTCTCTTAATAAATTAACTCCTACCAAAACATCATATTCGCCCATTCTAAGGTCTTGAATAATTTCAATTCTTTCAATTGAATGGATTTCGGAATGCAAATATCTAACTCTCACTTTATTTTCAGATAAAAAATCAGTTAGATCTTCAGCCATTCTCTTAGTAAGTGTTGTCACAAGCACTCTTTGATTCTTTTCAGCTCGAATTCTTATTTCAGATAACAGATCTTCTATTTGGCCTTCACTAGGTCTTACATCAATTACCGGGTCTAATACCCCAGTTGGTCTTATAACTTGCTCAATAAATTCACCATCACATTGATCTAATTCCCATTGGCCGGGGGTTGCACTTATAAATAATGTCTGTTTTGATTTTTCCCAAAACTCTTCACATTTTAAAGGTCTATTATCTGCAGCACTTGGCAATCTAAAACCATGATCTATTAAAACTTTTTTTCTAGATTGATCACCGTTGTACATCGCATGAAGTTGAGGACATGTTACATGACTCTCATCAACTACCAACAACCAATCTTTGGGAAAGTAATCTATTAAGCATTCTGGCGGTGAACCTTCCTCCCTCCCTGATAAATGACGAGCATAATTCTCAACTCCATTACAATAACCAACCTCTTTAAGCATTTCTAAATCATATTTTGTACGTTGTTCTAGACGTTGAGCCTCTAATAATTTTCCTTCGTATGTAAATTTATCGAGTTGAGTTTTTAATTCACTTCTAATTGCACTTATTGCACTCTCAAGTCTTTCTTTTGGAGTCACAAAATGCTTCGCTGGGTAAACGCTAACTTGTTCCAAACTTTCAAGTATTTCTCCTGTAGTAGGGTCAACATATCTAATAGCCTCGACTTCATCACCAAATAATTCAATTCTTATTAATCTATCTTCATAAGCTGGACCGATTTCTAAAACATCACCTTTAATTCTGAATCTACCTCTAGTAATTTCAATATCATTTCTAGTATATTGATTTTCAACGAGAGACCTCAAAGAAGAACGTAGATTTATTGATTTTCCCACTTCAAATTTAACTGCAGCTTTTAAATACTCACTCGGTATACCAAGACCATAAATACAACTTATTGAGGCTACAACAATTACATCTTTTCTTTCAAATAATGAGCGTGTTGCAGAATGCCTAAGCATATCTATTTCTTCATTGATTGAAGCAGTTTTGGCGATGTAAGTATCACTTACAGGTACATAAGCCTCAGGTTGATAATAATCGTAGTAAGAAATGAAGTACTCAACAGCATTTTTTGGAAAAAATTCTCTTAATTCATTACATAGTTGTGCAGCCAACGTTTTGTTATGGGCTAAAACAAGTGCTGGTCTTCCTGTTTGCTGAATTACATTGGCAATAGTAAATGTTTTACCAGTTCCAGTAGCTCCTAAAAGAGTCTGAAACTGTTTACCATTGTTTACGCCTTTAACTAATTTTTTAATAGCTTCTGGTTGATCTCCATTTGGTTCGTAAGGAGCTTGAAGCTTATAGTTGTTCATCAAGCTAGTAGCTAAAGGATGTTGCTATACTAAGAAATTTTTTCTCCAATTATTGAATTTTTCAAAGATTCTTTTAAGCCCCTAACAACCGCAATCATTGATATTAAATCATCTAATTTATTAACCACAGAACCAACGCCAACTGCTGAGGCTCCAGAGGATATTGCTAGTGGGCAAGTTACTTGGCTTAATCCAGAAGCACTCATAATTGGTATATTCAGAGATTGTTTCTTAAATTCTTGATGAATAGCATAGGTAGCTGCAAGAGTTGGGACTGATTTTTCAAAAAAACCTTGAATTCCTGGAGAGTAAGGAGTAGAACTGGTACCACCTTCTGTTTGAATAATATCAACGCCTTCTTCCACTAGCTTTACAGCAAGATCAACTTGTTTATCAATAGGCATAGTATGAGGAACAGTTACTGATAAAGGAAAACTAGGCAATAAATCCCTAGTCTCTTTTGTAATGTTTAAAACTTTTTTATCTGAAAAATGAATGCCTTTTTCATAAAAAGTATCGTAATTTCCTATCTCAATTAATGATGCTCCTGCTTTTACACAATCTTGAAAAGATCGAGGCACTACTGAACTAACACAAACGGGTAGTGTTGAATTCTTAAGTACTAAATCAACGAGTTCAGGTTTACAAGCAATATCGACAAGATCTGCACCTCCTAATGAAGCAGCCTCAACAATTATTTTCACAGACTGAACATCGTAATTATTCAATCCTGAAATAACTTTGAGTAAGGATTTGCTTCTTAACTCTTCTTTGATTTTTTGTGGCAAAAGATTAATCAGACTCATTTACTTAATGAATTTATTACCCGATTGTGACATTGTTTTAGTAAAACAGTGCATTTTTTAAAAAATATTATCTGAGCAACACAAAATGACTGATAAAAAATTAAGTCAGAAAAATTGGTCATCATGGCATCATCAGCTTCATAAGGAGATTCTTACCCAAAAAATATTAATTCCCAAAGGATCCAATATTTTAATAAGTGTTTCGGGAGGTCAAGACTCAATGGCCTTATTAACACTAATTAATGACCTAAAAAAACTACATAATTGGTCTATTAGTGTTTGGCATGGTGATCATCAATGGCACGAAAAATCATCACTATATGCTCTTGAATTAAAAGATTATTGCGAAGATAAAAATATTTCATTCTCTTTTGATCAAGCAAATAAAGAAAGTATTTCTTCAGAAGAAAAAGCACGAGAATGGAGATATAAAAAATTATGTGAAAGAGCCAAAACTTTATTAAATAAAAACCAGCAAAAACATAATATTTATTTGTTAACTGGTCACACGAGTAGTGATAATGCAGAAACATTTATCCTCAATTTATCTAGAGGAAGCAATTTTGCAGGTCTGAGTAATATTGAGAGTAAAAGATTAATAGAAAATCAAATTTATTTAATAAGACCAATATTAATTTTCAATAGGGAAGATACAAAACAATTTTGCAATGATATGAAGATCCCAGTCTGGGAAGATCCTACAAATTCAGATCTTAAATTAAAAAGAAATTTAGTAAGAAAAAAAATTATTCCTGCCTTAGAAGTCATCTATCCTGGTTGTTCTGAAAGGATAAATAATTTTTCCCAAAAAATGAGCAAATACAATAATGAACGTAATGATCTTAGTGAACTAGCTTATTTATATTGTAAAGATGTTAAAGGTATCGATAGGAATCTCCTAAATGGTATGTGTATTGAAGCTAGGTGCACAATTTTAAATAGATTTTTAAAAGAAATATCTGCAAAGCAATGTAGTTCTAAAAATCTGACAAAATTAGCAACTTCAATTTATGAAAAAAACAAAGGTCAAATTAATCTGCAAGAGTTTTTAAAAATTGTTTGGGATAAAAACTATATAAATTTTGAAAAAAGTTAAGATGTTACAGCAGATCTTCTTCTTCTTGTTCTACCTTCAAATGAATCTTCTGTAGCAGTCTCAGCTGATGGATTCTGTGAAACTTTTGGACTTTTTTGGGTATTTTGTTGGTTATTTGAACTATTAAGATGATTATTGTTTGATTTCTTATGGAAATTATTATTTCTATTTCTATTGGAGAAATTTTGCTCTTCGGTAATCTTTGGGATATAAGCACGAGTTCCACTTGGAGCAGGTTGAACTAAACACAAAATAAGTGGTTCAACTTGTAATTCTCTTCTCATTCTTCTCGATAAACCATTTTCAATTTCTCTTTGTACACCAATCCAATCTACCTCAAAATTATTCGGCCCAGTTTGTCTGGATAATTGTTTCCATCTATTTTCTAAAACCCAGCTTATTTCTCTTTCTGTCCACATAGACATTTTTCTTGGCTCTGCAGTAGTAACAACTCCTCTTAAATTAACTCTAGGAGGCGCAACCATCTTCCCATCTGTACTAATAGGAGCTAAAACAGTTACTACACCATCCCCAGCTAATTGCTGCCTTTCCTTTAGTACTCGAGCATCTACTATCCCATTTCGTGAGTTATCAAGCAGTTCAACACCAGCTTTTACAGGATCGCCCTTTTGAATAGAATTAGGTGTTAACTCAACTACATCTCCATTTTCAATAATTAAGATATTATCCTTTGGAACCCCCATAGTTTGTGCACTCTTCCCATGACAAACAAGCATTCTATGTTCTCCATGAACAGGAACAAAAAACTTAGGTTTTGCGAGTGCCAACATTAACTTTTGATCTTCTTGAAAACCATGACCAGAAACATGAATATTCTCACCCTTTCCATAAACAACCTTTGCTCCGAGTTTCATTAATCTATCTATTGTATTAACAACAGAAATAGTATTACCAGGAATTGGGCTGGCTGAAAATATTACAGTATCAGTAGTCTTAAGACGAACATGCTGATGTTCACCACGAGAGATTCTACTTAACGCTGCTAGGGGTTCTCCTTGACTACCGGTCATTAATAATAAGGTCTCCCTATCTGGCAAATCTCTAATTTGCTTGATAGGAACAAACAAATCATCTGGGCATTTCATATAACCAATATCTCTTGCCTTAGCAATAACATTTATCATCGATCTACCTAACAAACCTACCTTTCTACCATGTTTCATGGCCAATTCTAAGATCATTGTCACTCTATGAACAGAACTAGCAAAAGTGGTAAGGATAACTCGTTCTTTTGCCTCTGCAATATGTTTTTCTAAAGAGGGATAGATAGTTTTCTCAGAAGGACAAAAACCTGGAACTTCGGCATTAGTCGAATCACTGAACATGCATAAAACACCCTTCTCTCCGTAATGCACCATTCTTTCAATATCAAATTGTTCTCCATCTACTGGCATATGATCAAACTTAAAATCTCCAGTGAAAATAATTGTGCCAACAGGTGTTGTAACCGCTAAAGAAAAGCTATCACAAATAGAATGGGTATTTCGAATAAATTCAACAGAAAAATGTTGTCCTACTTTTACGACATCTCTTGGATTTACTGTCTGTATAGTTGTTCTATCAGATACCCCTGCTTCCTCCATTTTTCCTCTAAGCATTGACATTGCCAGTCTTGGACCATAAATAATCGGAATATTAAAATGCTTTAGATGATGAGAAATACCTCCAATATGATCTTCATGCCCGTGAGTGACAATCATTCCTTTTATTCTTCTTTGATTTTCTTTTAAAAAAGTTGTATCAGGCATAACAACGTTTACGCCATGCATACCATCAGATGGGAAAGCTAGGCCAGCATCAACAAGCATTAATTCATCACCATATTCAAAAACGCAAGTGTTTTTTCCTATTTCATGAAGTCCACCAAGAGGTATTACTCGTAGAGCTGGCGTATTATTTTTAGATCTAGATGAATCATGAGTAGATCTATTTACAGTTGAATTTGTACTTGATTGCATAATTTTGGAATTTATGAAGGCCTGCTTGTAATCAAATAAGGTTTATTTAAATTTAATTATCAAGTTAAATATAATCCCTATTATAAGGAATTCAGGATAAAAGATAGTTGCTTTTTCATGTCATTAGTTAAAGGTGATAAAGGACTTCTAGGATTACCTACATCCCATCCCGATAGCTCCAAAGCAGCCTTAATTGGAATTGGATTAGTAGTCATAAAGAGTGCCTTGAAAAGAGGCTGAAGTTTTTCATGAATAGCAAGAGCATTGGAAACCTCTCCACTTTGAAAAGAATGAATCATCTCTTTTAATTGCAATCCAACTAAATGACTTGCAACACTTACTACTCCTACAGCACCTACAGATAACATTGGAAGCAACAATGAATCGTCGCCACTATATACAGAGAGTTCGGAACCACAAATAGCTCTTAGTTCTGTTACTTCTTCTATTCTACCGCTTGCAGCTTTAATACTGAGAATATTTGAGAAATCCATAAGTTTCTTCACAGTATCAGGTAATAAATTGCATCCAGTCCTACCAGGAATGTTGTAGAGCATAAGAGGCAAATCCTTTGCAGATTTAGCAATAGAACTGAAATGTTTATAAAGACCTTCTTGAGGCGGCTTATTGTAATAAGGAACAACGACCAAAGCCCCGTCTGCACCAGAGTCGTAAGCTTTTTTTGTAGCTTCAACAGCTTCGCTTGTACAATTGCTACCAGTGCCAACTATTACTTTACAGCTTGCATCCAAAGATCCTTTTACCGCAATAAATAAATCATGCTGTTCCGCCCATGAAAGAGTCGGAGATTCTCCAGTAGTACCGCACAACACGATTCCATCGGAACCGTTCTCAAAAAGATAATTTGAAAGTTTTATAGCTAGTTCATAATCTACATCTCCATTCTCAGTGAATGGAGTAACCATTGCAGTCAATATTCTTCCAAATAGTGGATTATTACACTCAGTTTTGTCTGTAATCATTTTTTTGGAATTAATAACTCAGCTATTTGAACAGCATTCAGAGCTGCTCCTTTTCTTATTTGATCTCCACATAACCATAATTCTAATCCATGAGGCTGACTTATATCAGTTCTTAGCCTGCCAACAGCAACATTATCCCTTCCCATAACGTCATTTGGCATAGGAAATCTATTATTTTTGTAATCCTCAATAACTTCAATTCCAGGAGATTTTTTTAATTCTTCAAGAGCATCTTTAGGCTCAACTACATCGGCAAATTCAATATTGATCGATTCAGAATGTGCTCTCAGTACTGGGACTCGAACACATGTAGCAGAGAGCTTTAAATCAGCAATATTTAATATTTTCCTTGTCTCATTAACCATTTTCATCTCTTCTTCGCAGTAATTATTTGAAAGCATAGGGGAATTATGTAAAAACAAATTAAAAGCAAGAGAGTATGGCAAAACTTCACTTTTTTGAAGATTTCCTTGAAGATATTGTTCAGTTAAAAGTTTAAGTTCCTCCATCGCCAGTTGGCCTGCACCACTGACAGATTGATATGTTGAGATAATGACTCTTTGAATAGTCGAAAGTTTGTTTAATGGAGCTAAAACTAATGTCAACAAAATGGTAGTGCAGTTTGGATTCGCTATTACCCCATCATGATTAAGTACTGCACTAGCATTAACTTCAGGGACTATAAGAGGAACGTTCTTATCTAATCTGAAAGCACTTGAATTATCTATCAGTAAAGCATTTTGATCAATAATGGTAGACAACCATTTTTTTGAAATGCTTCCGCCAGCTGAAGCCAAAACTAAATCAAGATTCTTAAATTCTTCCTTAGTTGTTTTTTTTGTAACTAATTCTTCATCTTTCCAAATAATTTTTTTTCCTTCTGACCGCTCTGATGAAAGCAAGACCAATTCTGATATTGGGAAATCGCGTTGTTCAAGAATTTTTAGCAATTCAGATCCCACAGCACCTGAAGAACCTAAAACAGCAACTTTTAATGGCCTATTAGGCAAATACGGAGATTGTCTCACACTTTAAAATGATTTTTATAAATAGATTGACTATTTTTTTTACTTTATCAAAAAATTAACTTTCAAGGAAATCACATAATGTGAAATAATTAAGATTCGGTTTATAGTAATAACTTAGAAAAACATGGCTAAAGATGCACTAATAGTCAAAACAACTCCTCTGCCTCAAAGTAGAATTTCATTCGAATTAGAAATACCATCTGAGACATGCAAAACGTGTGTAAATGAAACAATCAGTTCTATCAGTCGTTCGGCTAAAATTCCGGGATTTAGACTTGGTAAGATTCCTAAACAAGTCTTAATCCAAAGAATTGGCATCACACAATTACATGCTTCTGCTCTGGAAAAAATTATTGATAAATCATGGCAAGAAGCGTTAAAAATAAAATCTATAGAGCCACTAAGTGAGCCAGAATTGGTAGATGGATTTGAATCTTTACTTGAAAAGTTTAGTCCTGAAAAATCACTTAAAGTTACTCTTCAAACTGATGTTGCCCCAGAATTAAAACTTAAAAAATCCAAAGGACTAAGTGTTGAAATATCAAAGACAAAGTTTGATCCTAAGTCAATAGATGAAGCGCTAGAAAAATCTAGAAATCAGTTTGCAAACATTATTCCAGTTACCAATAGAGCAGCAAAATTAGGAGATATTGCTGTAGTTAGTTTCAAAGGAAAATATAAAGATTCTGGTACAGAGATTGATGGTGGAACAAGTGAATCAATGGATCTTGAGTTAGAAAAGAATAAAATGATTCCCGGTTTCGTTGAGGGAATCGTAAAGATGAAAATTGGTGATACTAAAACACTTAACCTTAAATTTCCTGATGATTATTCTCATGAGGATTCAAGAGGCAAAGAAGCAATTTTTGAAGTAAATCTTAAGGATCTTAAGGAAAAAGAATTGCCTGAACTTAATGACGATTTTGCAAAACAGTCTGGCAACAAAGAATCATTAAAAGAGCTAAAGAAAGATATTGAAAAGCAACTTAAAGACAATTTTGAAAAAACTCAAAAAGATATCAAAATTGAAGCTTTATTAGATGCCTTAACAAACGAATTAGTTGCTGAAATTCCAAAATCTATGATTGATATAGAAGTGAGGAATAATATTGAACAAACCGCTCAAAGATTTGCTCAACAAGGTCTTGATGTAAAATCTACTTTCACTCCAGAATTGGTTAAGTCATTAGCAGAGTCAACAAGACCTCAGGCTGAAAAAAATGTCCAAAGAAATTTAGCTCTTAAAGCATTAGCTGAAAAAGAAAACATAACAGTTGAGAAAGATGAAGTTGATTTAAAAATGAAAGATTATGAAGATGCAATCTCTCAATCTTCAAAACAAATAGATATTAAAAAATTAACAGAAGTAGTAAGTAACGATCTACTCAAAGAAAAATTAATAATTTGGCTTGAAGAAAATTCTGAAGTAAAAGAAAAAACTACAAAAACTTCTAAAGCAACCAAAACCTCCAAAACAACAAATGCCACAAAAACTGCGACAAAAACTAATAAAACTACAAAAACTACAAAAACACAAAATAAAAAAGAAAAAAAATAATTTATGAAATTTCCTACTAATTAAACAAAAACCCCTTAAATTATCTATAAGACGAAAACTAATTTGTGAACTCCGAAAAAAAACATTTAATCCAAAGTTCAATAAGTTCTTACGAAAGTAATAATAAAACTATTGCTGCTGTTCCTACGGTTATAGAACAATCCGGAAGAGGAGAAAGAGCTTTTGATATATATTCAAGACTATTGAGAGAAAGAATAATTTTTTTAGGTACTGGAATTAATGATCAAGTTTCTGACTCACTTGTTGCACAATTATTATTTCTTGAAGCGGAAGATCCGGAAAAAGACATACAAATATATATCAATTCACCTGGAGGCTCAGTAACTGCAGGAATGGCCATATACGATACTATGCAACAAATATCCCCTGATGTAGTGACAATATGCTTTGGAGTAGCGGCAAGTATGGGGGCATTTCTACTTTCTGGAGGAACAAAGGGGAAAAGATTGGCTTTACCTAATTCTAGGATTATGATTCACCAGCCTCTTGGAGGAGCACAAGGTCAAGCAGTAGAGATTGAAATACAAGCAAAAGAAATACTTTTTCTCAAGAAAACATTAAATTCGCTTTTAGCAGAACATACCGGTCAACCTTTAGAAAAAATCAATGAAGATACAGAACGAGATTACTTTTTATCTCCCTCAGAAGCAGTTGAATATGGATTAATTGATAAAGTTATCAAAAAGTGACAAGGAATACTGATTTTTTAAGAATATGATGACGAATTGATATTTATGAGCAATCCTAGGGAATAAGGAATATTTAACACCTTTAACTTTAAAAACTTATAATCGATGGCTAAATTCGACGCCCATCTTAAATGTTCATTTTGCGGGAAATCACAAGACCAAGTAAGAAAGCTTATAGCTGGTCCTGGGGTTTATATCTGTGATGAGTGCATAGACCTTTGTAATGAAATTCTCGATGAAGAACTACTTGATAATCAAGCAAATACAAACAACTCTCCGCAAGTAAAAAAGAAATTACCACCTGATAATCCAAAAAAATCTGTTCCTTTAGAATTAACCTCAATTCCCAAGCCATTAGAAATTAAAAGTTTTCTAGATAATCAAGTTGTTGGTCAAGAATCTGCGAAAAAAATATTATCAGTAGCCGTATACAATCACTACAAGCGATTAGCTTGGAAAGTTAAGGAAGACAGTAAAAACAGCAATTCAATAGATTCACAAGCAACAAAATTACAAAAATCAAATATTTTACTTATCGGCCCTACTGGAAGTGGAAAAACATTATTGGCGCAAACTTTAGCAGAGTTTCTTGATGTTCCTTTTGCAGTAGCTGATGCAACGACTTTGACAGAAGCTGGATATGTTGGGGAGGATGTTGAAAATATACTATTAAGGCTTCTACAGAAATCTGAAATGAATGTAGACCTAGCTCAAAAAGGAATTATTTATATTGATGAGATAGATAAAATTGCAAGAAAAAGCGAGAATCCTTCAATTACTAGAGATGTTTCTGGTGAAGGAGTACAGCAAGCATTATTAAAAATGCTTGAAGGAACAATTGCTAATGTGCCACCTCAAGGTGGAAGAAAACATCCGTATCATGACTGTATCCAAATTGATACGAGTCAAATACTATTTATTTGTGGGGGAGCTTTTATAGGTTTAGAGGATATCGTTCAAAAGCGTATGGGTAAACACTCTATAGGATTTACAACAAATTCAGATCAAAACAAAGTTGATACAAAAAAAATAGTAGACACAAGAGATTCCCTGAAAAATTTAGAATTAGATGACTTAGTGAAATATGGCCTAATTCCAGAATTTATTGGAAGAATTCCGGTTTGTGCTGTATTAGATCGTCTTACTAAAGAAACTTTAGAATCTATTTTGACTCAACCAAGAGATGCATTAGTAAAGCAATTCAAAACTTTGCTAAGTATGGATAATGTTGAATTATCATTTGAGCCTGATTCTGTTGAAGCGATAGCAAATGAAGCATATAAAAGAAAAACAGGTGCAAGAGCATTAAGATCAATAATTGAAGAGCTAATGCTAGACATAATGTACACTTTACCTTCTGAAGAAAATGTAAAAGAATTCACAATTACGAAAAAAATGGTAGATAATTTATTCTCATCTAAAATTGTTAAACTACCTTCAGGATCAAAAAGAATTATTAAAGAGTCTGCATAAAATTAGAGTTTAATTTTTTTAATTGAATCCCTAATTTTTCTAACATAATGAAAAATAAATGCCAAATATACATAAGCCTTTTCATCAAAAATATAGACCAAACAACTTAGACGAACTGGTTGGGCAAAAATTTATATCCATAACACTCAAACAAGCTCTATTAACAAAAAAAATTGCTCCTGCATATCTTTTTAATGGTCCAAGAGGTACTGGAAAAACATCAAGTGCAAGAATATTTGCAAAATCTCTAAATTGCCAGGCATTCGACCAACCTACGATAACTCCTTGTTGTAAATGTGACTTATGTAGACAAATTACAGATGGGAGCGCTCTAGATATTATCGAGATTGATGCAGCTTCAAATACAGGAGTAGAAAATATAAGAGAAATTATAGAAAGAGCGAGATTTGCACCTACTCAAGCAAGATGGAAAGTCTATGTAATTGATGAATGTCATATGCTTTCAACGGCAGCTTCAAATGCTTTACTAAAGACTATTGAAGAACCGCCTTCAAGAGTTGTATTTATACTTGCGACGACAAATCCTGAGAGAGTATTAAATACAATAAAAAGTAGATGCCAAAAGTTTGATTTTAGAAGAATAAGCCCTAGTGATATTTTTCAACATTTATCAGAAATCGCCGAAAAAGAATCCATTAATTACGAAGTTCAGGCGTTAAAAATGATTGCAAAAAGGTCTAATGGAGGTATGAGAGATGCACAAAGCCTCCTTGAACAATTGAATCTTTTACCAGAAGGGATAACAATTAATAATATCCAAAATCTCTTAGGAGAAGTATCTGAAAGTGAATTAACAAATCTCATTAAATCATTGGTTGAGAATAATCCAGAGTCATTAATTGACACCTGCAACAAATTATATGATGCCGGAAACGAACCTCTTCAAATAATTATCGGATTATTGAATATAACAAGAGATCTACTATTACACACTACTAATAATAAATATTCAGATCTTTATTATACGTCTGATGAATTTCGAGATGAGTTAGAAAAAATCTCAAAAACAATAAATAAATCAAAAATAATTAATTGGCATAATAATCTGAGAAATATTGAATATCAAATCAAATCAAGTGATAATCCAAGGCTTTGGTTTGAAATACATTTAACTGGTCTTTTGGATAGTCAAGAGATAAATAGTTTTGAAAATAAACAAGAAAGTAAAAATAATACGACTGAAGAGAAGCATGAAAGTAGGAAAAATATACAAATTAATAAAAAAAATATTTCAGATGAGATTCCAAAACCAAGTATCCAAGGAGAGATAACTCACAAGGAATTGATCAAAAAAAAAGACGAAAAATTAGAAAAATTTGAAGTTCTTGAAAAAGAAAGTATTGAAAATATTTCTGAAAATAACCAAGATAATCCTGGATCAAATTTAAAAGATAAATGGGAATTAATTCTTTCTAAAGTAGAGTTACCATCAACAAGAATGTTACTTTCACAACAAGCCGAACTTGAAAGTTTTGATTCGGAGAAAATCACAATTGCATTATCTCCAAACTGGGAAAGTATGATAAAAAGCAGAAAAGTTATAATTGAAAATACTGTAAAAAAGATATTTGGAGATGGAATAATACTTAATTTTTCAACCAAACAATTAAATAAAAGTAACCCAACAAATACTCCAGAAATAACCCAAAATAACGTAAGTAATTTCCGACCAATAAAAAAAATAGAACCAAAAACTAATTCGTCAACAAAAATATCTAACGAGGAAACTTATGATGATAGTTCAAAAAACTTAGCAAATTTTTTTAATGGAGAAATTATAGACCTTGATGAATAGATTAAACTCCAGTATGAAGAGTCTTTCTCCAGAGTATCTTTTTGGGAAAAATAGACATCTTTATAGTTACCCAGGGGATTACTAAAAACCAATGTGATAAATAAAAAACCGATACAAATACCATCAAAAAATTACCTTTTTGCAATACAGGTACTTCACTTTTACAAGAAGAACCAAACCAAAAAGCAAATCCAGATAACATAAAAGCTATAAATGAAATAGGCCAGTAAATTGGTGAATCTAAAAAAGCAATACTGAAAACTAAATCAAAAATAGAAATGATTGGTAATGCATATTGCAAGATGAAAAAGTAAGTTAAATCAAATTTCTGCAAATAATCAATTTTATTAGTAATTAATTGATCTCCATAATCGAAGAATCTTTGCAACCCCCCCTCTGCCCATCTTTGCCTTTGCGCTAATAAAGCATTTAAATTCTCAACTGCCTCTTCCATGACTGGAGGATCCCATAAGATTCCAATCCTAGATTTTGATAATAATAATCTAAAACTCAAATCAAGATCATCTGTAACTGTATCTTCATTAAAAGAACCACATGCTAATAATGTTTTTTTCTTAATTAATTGACCATTTCCTCTTAATTCGGAAACTCCAGCAACTGATAATCTTCCATATTGAAAGATTGCATCCATCGCCATCTCCATTGACTGACAGGAAGTTAAAAAATTCTTACTTACATTTGTTACTGATTTTCTTAGTTGAACTGCAGACCAATCACCCTCTTCTACAAAACTAAATAACCTTATCAAAGAATCTTGTTTCAATTCAGCATCAGCATCTAAAACTAATAACCATTCACCATGGGTAAATTTCAAGGCATAATTCAAAGCTCCTGATTTTCCTCCTCCTGCATTTGGAGAACGACTTATAACTTTTAGCTTGTCATATTGTCTAGATAATCGATCTAAAATTAAAGGCGTCTTATCAGAACTACCATCATCTATTATATAAATATTTAATTTATTTGTTGGATAATCTAAACTAAATAATCTTTCAACTAATCTTGATATGACATTCTCTTCATCTCTAGCTGCGACTAAAATATCAAGCAAAGGTAAATCTTTATTGCTAATTCTTCTGCTTACAGTATTTACAACGTTGTTCCTTTTGAAATTTCTAGAAATAACTATTAAACCGTAAAAAACAATCACAAAAGAAAGAGTCAATATTATGTAAAAGAAATTTTCGATATTGTTAGCATGAGGAATAAAAGCTACTAGAAAACATGCAGTAAGAAATATAAACGACTTCAATCTTCGATTTTTATAAAAACCGTTACTCATAAAAGTAAATTGTTAATTACTTAACTTCCATTGAGACAATATCTCAAATTTTTTTAGTTTTGCATTTCGATAGTAATGATTCAATATTTGTTCATAAGAGAATCCTAATTTAGCCATTTCAATTGCTCCTGACTGAGATAAACCTACACCATGACCGAAGCCTCCTCCTCTCAAAAGCCATAAATCATCATTTAATTTATTAATAGTAAACAAATTACTAGGTATAAAATTTAATACCCGTCGAATATCATCTTTAACAAGAACAATAGATTTATTACCCTTGTCCGTTTGTATTTCCAATTTTGTCACTCTGCCACTAGACCCACGTTCAATAGAATTTAAATCCAAAACATCTTCATTAATATTTATAAGTTTGTTTTTAATTAACTTTTCTTTAATTTCAAGATTAGAAATTTTCTTATTCCATCGAAAAAGAGAATGATTACTCCCATAAAACTGTTCTTTATCAAAATCTAAAAAATTATTTAAATAAGATTCATTTGTAATTGGAAGTTTAAAAATTTTATTTAATGATTTAGAACCATCAATGATTGAATTGAAATAAGAATAATCTTGAATTTGCCAAGACTCGCCTGCAGTAGCAGATACTCCACCATTAGAACCATGGTAAAAAGCATTTATTGGTTGATTTTCATGAGTGAGAATTAAATTTGAAGTTTCGTCTATGGCTTTTTGTACGTTTTTATATGAAATTTCATAAGGCTTATAAACTTGGCATTGCGTACTTATACATAAATGATATTTATCCATATTAAATCTATCAGAATTAAATATGCCCCAAGTTCTTGCAATAACTGCTTGAGCCTTGAGTGCTTCTAAAGGAGAATTCGGTCCAATTTCATATGGCAAAACACCTGCCAAATAGTCATCAAATTCAATTTTTTGAACTAAGGTCCAAGTTCCATATAAATCCTTTATTAAATAAAAATTTTTGCCAAAGTTAACACCATTTATTTTTATTTTCTCTTCAGAATAAATATAAATAGGACCTTCAAGTTTTATACCTCTATAGTCATTTCTAAGAACAGGAGTAATTTGAAAATTTTTTATTTTTCTGAAAATCTTATTTTTTAATTCAAACTCTGGCAGATCATCTTGAAATGGAATCCATACTTCCCAATTTTTAGGGTAGGCAACAGTCGTCTCAAATCCTTTATCTCTTAGTTTCTCTGATTGTTTTTTTGCCGATTCATAGCTAGCAAAAGGACCAAAAACAATTCTTTCAATTGTTTTTGGATTTTTGACGGGAATTTCCGCCCAGGTAATGTTTATTTGTTTTGATTTATGTTTAATACCGTTGGACGATATCAAGTTTAAAAAACCCTTATTAGTTGTAAAGTTTATATTCTTTTTCTCCGAAAAACTATCATTCTCCCCGCCTAAATACTGCTTTAAACCAATTAAAAATTTTCCTTTTTTAATTTCATTATGGAGTTCAACCTTTAGCAATTCTTCTCCTTTTGCATTTGAAATAAATTTAGTGTTTATTATTAAAAGAGAAATACAGCCTAAAAATATGTTTAAAAAGGCAAATTTAAGTTTCATAAATTAGAACTTTCCTTATCAATTAAAAACTTTAATTTGCACCAATGCGTATAAAGGTTTAGATTATCCTAATTAAACACATTTGACTTAAATGTCTAAACTAAAAACTCGTAAATCAGCTGCCAAAAGATTTAAAGCTACTGCGACGGGTAAATTCATGAGAAGAAGAGCTTTCCATAATCATTTACTTGATCATAAAAGCTCAAAATTAAAAAGACATCTATCAACAAAAGCCGTAGTTGATGAAAGAGATGCTGATAATGTAAAATTAATGATTCCATACGCATAAATCTTTAACAAATTTTTATTAGATATTCATGGCACGGGTAAAAAGAGGCAACATAGCCAGAAAAAGAAGAAACAAAATCTTAAATCTTGCAAAAGGTTTTAGAGGCGGCAACAAAAATCTTTTCAGAACTGCAAACCAAAGAGTGATGAAAGCTCTTTGTAATGCTTATAGGGATAGAAGAAGAAGAAAAAGAGATTTTAGAAGACTTTGGATCTCTAGAATTAACGCATCTGCGAGGATAAATGGAACAAACTATAGCAAGTTAATAAATGGGATGAAAAATGCAGAAATTATCATCAACAGAAAAATGCTTGCTCAATTAGCCTTAAACGATCCTAAGTGTTTTGAAAAAATTGTTTCTTCCGTTAGTAAGTAGAAAAAAGAATATAATTTAAAAAAGTAATTATAAATAATGGAAATATCTTCCTTTCAATCTTATTTAATAATTCTTTTTGTTGTATTAATAATAATTTCTATTTTTGTTTTCAGACAATTTCTAAAAACAAGAAGTGAAGAATTAAATTTAGTAAAATTCGAGCAGAAAGGTTTAGATTCTCTCACTCAAGCTACAGAATTATATGAGTTTGGGTCTATTCAGATAAAAAAAAGATTATATTCTGAAGCTACTAAAACTTTTTTAAAAGCAATTGAAAATTATGAAAATGAACCTGATGAAGCCAAAGCGATAATCAATAATGCGTTAGGATTTTCTTATGCTGCTCAAAATGAATTTAAGAAAGCAATTAAACACTATAAATCTGCAATAAAATCACTCCCAGAATATCCTATAGCCCTAAATAACCTCGCATCAGCACAACAGCGTTTACTTGAGTACGACTTGGCATATGAAACTTATCAAAAGGTTTTGGTGATAGATCCAAAAAACAAAACAGCAATTAAAAAAAGTAAGGAGTTAGAAAAAAGAAACAATTATGAACCTTATAAAGGTATTAAAGATAAGGGATTCTAAATATGGAAAATTATTCTTCTTTAATAATTGGTGGAAAACAATTTTCCAGTAGATTAATGGTTGGTACTGGCAAATACAAATCTACTCAAGATATGGTGGAAAGTTTGTCAAATTCTGAAACGGAAATTATAACCGTCGCTATTAGAAGAATTAAAAATGATCAGACCGGAGAAAATTTACTCGAAAAGATCAACTGGGAAAAATACTGGATGCTTCCTAATACAGCTGGTTGTGTTAATTCCGATGAGGCAATCAGAATAGCAATTTTAGGTAGAGAACTTGCAAAATTATCTGGTCAAGAAGAAAATAATTTTGTGAAATTAGAAGTTATTCCTGACAAAAAGTATTTGCTACCAGATCCAATAGAAACTCTTAAAGCAGCCGAAATTTTAATAAAAAAGGGTTTCGCTGTACTACCTTATATCAATGCAGATCCTATTCTTGCAAAAAGACTAGAAGAAATAGGTTGTGCAACTGTAATGCCATTGGGCTCTCCCATAGGCTCCGGGCAAGGTTTGTTAAATTTGTCAAATATAAGGATTATTATTGAGAATGCAAAAGTGCCAGTAATAATTGATGCAGGAATTGGAGTGCCTAGTGAAGCTTCTCAAGCTATGGAAATTGGAGCTGATGGTGTCTTAATTAATAGTGCAATAGCACAAGCTGCAAATCCTCCTCTAATGGCTCAAGCGATAAATTATAGTGTTAAAGCTGGCAGGCAAGCTTTTCTGGCAGGAAGAATTAAAAAACAAGACTTTGCAGTAGCAAGTTCGCCGGAAAAAAATATATCTATCTAATTCTCTAAATTGAGAAAAGTTTAAAAAGAAAGTAAAAATTTATTATTTGCTTTTATTTATCGTATTAAGAAAGAAGATTTGAAACTATTTACAATGTTTTTTCGCAAAGTGGAAGCACGCTGTAGTAATTTAATAATTATATTATGAATCTTTTAATTCTGGAGTTCTGAGTGAAAGTTATTGTTCTAGGTGGAGATGGTTTTTGCGGTTGGCCTTGTGCGGTGAATTTAGCAGAGCAAAATCATGATGTGATTATTGTCGACAATTTAAGTCGTAGAAAAATTGATATTGATCTAGAGGTAGAATCTTTAACTCCAATTTCTTCCATAACAGAACGACTTTCTGCATGGGAAGAGACTGGAGGCAAGCCTATGAGATTTATTAACATGGATATCTCTAAGCAATATCAAAAATTACTCAATTTGCTCATTAATGAAAAACCAGATTCCGTTATCCATTTTGCAGAACAAAGAGCAGCACCATACTCGATGAAATCGAGTTTTACCAAAAGATATACAGTAGATAATAATGTTAATGGTACCCACAACCTACTTGCTGCGATAGTAGAGAGTAATTTAGATATTCATGTTGTTCATTTAGGAACAATGGGAGTCTACGGATATGGATCACATAGAGGTGCAACAATTCCAGAAGGTTATCTAAAAGTTGAAGTTCCACAACCTGATGGAAGCCGCTTTGAAGAAGAAATATTACACCCTGCAAGCCCAGGTAGTGTCTACCACATGACTAAAACTTTAGATCAATTATTATTTCTTTACTACAACAAAAATGATCTTGTAAGGATCACTGATCTACATCAAGGCATTGTTTGGGGAACAAATACAGAAGCAACTTTAAAAGATCCTAGATTGACAAACCGATTTGACTATGACGGAGATTATGGAACTGTTTTAAACAGATTTCTAATGCAAGCTGCAATTGGATATCCATTAAGTGTTCATGGGACAGGAGGGCAAACAAGAGCATTTATACATATAAAAGACTCTGTAAAATGCGTACAACTTGCTCTTGAAAATCCTCCAAAATCTGGAGAAAGAGTCAAAATCTTTAATCAAATGACTGAGAGTCATCAAGTTGGAGAACTAGCTAAAAAAGTTGCTTCTCTAACTGGAGCTGATATCAATTATTTACCAAATCCAAGGAATGAAGCAGTAGAAAATGATCTAATTGTTGATAATAAATGCTTTATAGAATTAGGTCTAAACCCAACTACTCTTGATAATGGCTTGTTAGAAGAAGTTGTTGAAGTTGCTAAAAAATACTCCAATAGATGTGATCTTAATCGCATACCTTGTGTTTCATCCTGGACAAAAAAACAAGCTGAGGCTATAAAGACTAATTAAAATTTTTGAAATAATACCTTAAGAAAGTGAAAATTGCATTGTTTACTGAAACTTTTTTACCTAAAGTTGACGGCATAGTCACAAGACTGACTAAAACAATTGAATTTTTAATAAAAAATGGTGATGAAGTTATAATTTTTTGTCCAGAGGGGTGTCCAGAATCATATATGGGAGCAACTGTAGTGGGAGTTGCTGCAATGCCATTACCCTTATACCCAGAGTTGAAGCTTGGTTTACCAGGTCCTGCAGTCTCAGATAAGTTAGAAAAATTTAACCCAGATTTAATACATGTTGTTAATCCAGCTGTACTTGGCTTAGGTGGCATATGGTTGGCGAAAACTAATAATATTCCTTTAATTGCTAGCTACCATACTCATCTTCCGAAATATCTGGAACATTACGGTATGGGTATGCTAGAGCCACTTTTGTGGGAATTACTTAAAGCAGCTCATAATCAAGCCTTGTTAAATTTGTGTACTTCCACCGCTATGGTCAATGAATTAAAAGATAAAGGTATTCAAAGAACTGCTCTTTGGCAAAGAGGAGTAGATACTTACAGTTTCAGACCAGATTTAAGAAATGAGAAAATGAGAGATAAATTATTTGGAAAATATAAAGATGCTAATTATTTATTGATTTATGTAGGAAGATTATCAGCAGAAAAACAAATTGAAAGAATTAAACCAGTCTTAGAAAGTATCCCTAATGCTTGTCTAGCACTCGTAGGTGACGGACCATATAGAAACCAGCTTGAAAAAATCTTCGAAAATACCAAAACTAATTTCATAGGATATTTATCTGGTGATGAACTTGCTAGTGCCTATGCCTCTGGAGATATATTTTTATTTCCCTCTAGTACAGAAACACTTGGTTTAGTTTTACTCGAAGCAATGGCCGCAGGATGTCCAGTTATCGGAGCCAACAAGGGGGGGATTCCAGATATAATTAGCGATGGGATTAATGGTTGTTTATACGATCCAGATGAAAAAGATAATGGGGTACAAAGTTTGATTGAAGCAACAAAAAAAATTCTAGAGAATGAAGATAAAAGAGAAATTATGAGAAAGGAGGCACGAAACGAAGCAGAAAAATGGGATTGGAATCAAGCAACGTTACAACTACAAAATTATTATTCAGATACGCTCAAAGAAATAGATTAAATTTAATCTAAATTATTATGCTACGTGTGGGGGTGTAGGATTACTATATGAACTTAAAGGAAGTATTAGAGTAGCTATATTTTGATTCTTTTCAGGCCTTTTTTTCTTTGAGAATTTTTTACCAAAAGGTACTCTTATAACATTAGTTCCTTCAATGGAACATATATTTGAGTTATCTCCAGAAAAATTATTTACAAAATTTGGTAAGTTGACGTTTTTAACTGGCAGTTGCTTAAGATTACCAGATTTAAAATCTTTGGTCATAGCTTCAAATACCCCAAAAAATTTGATGCTCGTATATTTTAATTAAAAAATTTAAAAAAATTCTATAAGAAAATATTAAATTTTTATTCAAATTGATAATAACTAAGTAAATACAGGGACGCTAGTCCTTTAAGCACATTTTTTTTCTTCTAAAGTCTCATCTTGATTTACATTGCAAGAACAAATTAAATTGCGATCGCCATATGCATTATTGATCCTAGAAACTGAAGACCAAAACTTAATAGTAGTTGGAGTTTTATAAGGAAAAGAAGCCTTTTCTTTTGAATAAGGATATTGCCAATTATCAGCAATTAACTCTTTCAGCGTATGGGGAGCATTGCTTATTACATTATTATTTTTTAATTCATAATTATTTTCTATTTCACTGATTTCTTCTCCAATCAATAGCATAGCCTCACAAAACCTATCTACTTCTGCCAAACTTTCACTTTCAGTAGGCTCTATCATTATGGTTTCTGGGACAGGCCAACTAATAGTTGGGGCATGAAAACTATAATCAATTAATCGTTTAGCTAAATCATTGACACTCAATCCAGCTTTGGATTTTAAATCTCTAAAATCTAAAATACATTCATGTGCGACAAAATCATTTTTTCCTTTATAAAGAATCTTGAATTTATGTTTTAAGGAATGCGCAATATAATTTGCAGATAAAATTGCGTGCGAAGTTGCTTTCCTTAACCCACTAAGACCTGCCATTTTTATATACATCCAACTTATTGGAAGAATACTTGCACTCCCATGCTTGGCAGAAGATACGAAATTAAAACTATTAGATAAATTATTATCCATTAAAGAATGAGTAGGAAGGTATGGGCTTAAAGTTTCTGATGCAGCAACTGGACCTACTCCTGGACCACCGCCTCCATGTGGAATACAGAATGTTTTATGTAAATTCAAATGACAAACATCAACGCCATAGTTTCCAGGTTTGCATAATCCAACCTGAGCGTTCAAATTTGCTCCATCTAAATAGACAAATCCTCCCACAGAATGAATTAAATCACATATCTTTCTGATTTGTAATTCAAAAACTCCATGAGTAGAGGGATAAGTCAACATAAGAGCCCCTATTTGATTATCAAATTTCTTAACCTTAATCGACAAATCTTGAAAATCAATATTTCCTTCGTCATCACATTTAACAGTTAACACATCAAAACCTGCCATAACTGCACTAGCAGGATTTGTTCCATGAGCACTTTTAGGAATTAAACATTTTTTTCTTAACAGTTCACCTTTTGATTCAAAATAAGAATTTATTGCCAATAAACCTGCAAACTCTCCTTGAGAGCCTGCATTTGGTTGAAAAGAAACTGATTTTAGACCAACAATCTCACTTATCCATTTTTCTAGGTCAGATATAATTTTTGAATAGCCTTTAGTTTGATCTGGAGGGGAAAAAGGATGAATGGAAGATAAATTAGCCCAAGAGACTGGATTTAACTCTGCTGCAGAATTTAACTTCATAGTACAGCTTCCCAACGGGATCATCCCATCTACCAAAGAAAAATCTTTTTCTGCAAGTCGGAATATATATCTCATTAATTCAGTTTCACTTTGGTAATTTGTGAATATATCCTGCTGCATCCATGCACTGGATCTCAAAGCTAAACTTTCAAGATGGAATATTTTATCAAATTTTATATGCTCTAAATCTTCTTCTTTTTCTATAAGGTTTGCTATAAAAGTCAAAATATCTTTGATTTCTTTTTCATTACTAAGCTCATCTAAAGAGATCCCAAAGCCAGTTGAATTTTCAATTGTTGATCCCAACGGCAAAATTCTTAAGTTATAGCCATTTTTTAAAGCTTCATTATGGATCCTCTGGGAGTGCTCAGAATAAACATCAACACTATCAAATCTAATCCCATCAGGAATATCAAAACCCAAAGCAGCTAAACTTGATTCTAAATTTATTCTCAACTCCACTAATTTCTTGGCAATTTGCGTTAATCCAGAGGGTCCATGATAAATAGCATAAAAAGAAGAAATTATGGCTAACAAGGATTGAGCAGTACAAATATTACTAGTGGCCTTCTCCCTTCTAATATGTTGCTCTCTTGTTTGCAATGCTAGTCTTAAAGACTTTTCTCCATTTTTAGATAGAGTTTGCCCAACAATTCTTCCGGGTATCAGCCTTTTATATTTTTCGCTACAAGCAAAATATGCTGCATGGGGGCCACCAAAACCAATTGGAACACCAAATCTTTGCATACTCCCCACTGCTACATCAACACCAAATTCAGAAATTGGTTTAATCAAAACTTGTGCCAGTGGATCAATACATGCCGTAACAATAATTTCTGATCTATGTGCTTGGGATATTAAGAATGTGGGATCATATAATTCCCCATTTTTACCAGGTAATTGCAACAACATTCCAAAAACATCATCATGATTAGGTAGTTTGCTTTGAGTAAAGCGTTTTAGAGTTATTCCCAAAGGTTTTGCTCTGGTTTGTAGAACATTAAAAGTATGATCAAAAACATTTGATTCTACTAAGTACACTTTTGAAGATTTATTTTTTCTTGCAGAAAAACTCATAGCCATAGCTTCTGCAGCAGCAGTGCCCTCATCTAACAAAGATGCATTGGCAACAGGGAATCCTGTTAGTTCACAAACAATAGTCTGAAAATTAAATAGAGCTTCTAATCTTCCTTGTGCAATTTCTGCTTGATATGGAGTATAAGACGTGTACCACCTTGGATTTTCAAGAACATGTCTTTGAATTACTTTAGGCATGTGATTGTCATAATAACCAAGGCCTATAAGGGATCTCATTTTAGTATTTTTATTCGCAATCTCTTCTAATTCATTTAAAGCCTCAATTTCTGAACAACCTTGGGGCAATATTTCTGAAGATTTATCTTTAAGCTGAATATCTTCAGGAATAACTTGATTTATAAATTGATCAATATTATTAAAACCAAGCTTGTTCAGCATAATTCTTTCATCATTATCACCTAACCCAAGATGCCTATCTATAAACAAATCAGACCCAAATTTGGATGTCATATTAAAATATTTTTCTTTAAAATAGCTCCTTTTAAAAAGTTTGCCTTATTTTGGTACAACCTTTGATTGATATTCCTCAGAAGTCATCAAATCAGCAATTGATGCTTTTGATTCTGGTTTCAAAATGACTAACCAACCGTCTCCAATCGGATCATTCTGCAAAAGCTCAGGGTTCTCAATAACACTTTCATTTACAGATACTATTTTCCCTGAAAAAGGGAGATAGACTTCCTCAACCGCCTTAACTGATTCTATTGTTCCAAAAGTCTCACCTTTCTCTAAAGTCGACCCTTGTTCAGCTAATTCAACAAAAACAATATCTCCTAATTGATCTATAGCGAATTCACTAACTCCAATTTTTAATAATCCATTTTCTTCAAAGACATATTCATGAGTATCAGCATAGTTGAGGTTGTCTGGAAACTTGTAAGACATGATTAAGTAGATAAAGGAAGTAGAGAATCCTTTGAAATTAATTTTTCCTCTAATAAATCAGATAATAATCGAATTAATGCAATTTTGATGTGAGCTATGTGAGAACCACCTTGAACAAAAATATTATAAGGATCTCTTAGAGGGGCATCAGCAGAAAATTCACTTGTACTACCTTCAATAAATGTACCTCCTGCCATTAATAATTTTGAATCATATCCATCCATTGATGATGGAACAACATTCAGAAAAGAATCTACTGGTGAAGAATTTTGAAAAGATTGACAAACTTTTTGTACCAAATCAGGATTATTCAATCTTACTGACTGAATAAGATCAGATCTATAAGTTGCTGGCTCTGGTAAAACCTTAAATCCCAAATTTTTAAAGACTGCTGCAACCATATCAGCACCTTTTAATGATTCATGAACAATTTGTGGTGCTAAAAACAAACCCTGCAAAATTAATCTTCCTAGTCCAAAATTTATTCCTGCAGAAGAACCAATGCCTGGTGAGGTTAATCTAGAACATGCCATCTCAACCAATTCTGAATCTCCTGCAACGTACCCACCAGTAGGAACTATTGTTCCTCCCAAATTTTTAATCAATGATCCCGCAATTATATTTGCCCCTTTAGAAATTGGTTCACTATCTTCAACAAGTTCCCCATAACAATTATCAACAAAACATATGCAGTTAGGATCAAGAGAATGAATAAGACTACAAATTTTCTCTATCTGATGGTTCGTAAGAGACTTTCTCCAACTATATCCACAACTTTTTTGTATAAATACTAATTTGCATGAATTTTCTTTAAAAGAATGGGTAATTTTTTCTTCAAAAGAATCAAAATTATCGCAGATATTTATTTGCTTATATTCAATATCAAAATCTTGAAGTGTGCCTTTTCCTCCTCGCCTTATTCCTATGACTTCTTCTAACGTGTCATATGGTTGTCCTGTAAGAGATAACATTACATCTCCAGGTCTAAGAATTCCAAATAAGACAGAACTTATTGCATGCGTTCCACTTACAAATTGCATCCTCACAGCTGCCTTTTCAGCAAGAAACAATCTTGCGAAAACCGCATCAATTTTTTCTCTAGATATATCATCATGACCACTACCTGAAGATTGATTGAAATGACTCGTAGAAACTTTTTCTTCCTTAAAAATTGTCAAAATATTTTCTAATTTCTGGAAAACCTGATTGGACCTTTCTTGGAAAACTTTACTTAAACTCTCTTCGATAGAAAGAACAGCGTTTTCAGCCAGTTTTAAGTTATTATTTAGCGTCATTTATTATAAAAATTCATGTTATTTTTCAGAAGCCAAATTTCTTAATTCTGCTAGGAAAGCATTAGGTCCCCTACCCTGAAAATAAGAAAGTTTTTTTGAAGCCTCATATAAATCAAGAAGTTCTCCATCTAATTCTTCTGCCGTATAATCTCTAATTCCTGCTATTACCTCAGCAAAACGTTCTCTACGGGAAGATTTAGTAACAGCATAGGCTTCCATTACCTGAATTTTACATGATCTCCAAGCCTTATTCTGACAAAAATGCACTGAAAGAGCATCACTCAAAGCAGAAGCTTCTTCATCTTCTATATACCAGTCGAAAGATGAAGGTAAAGATTTTAATCCTGAGAATATCTCGAATAACTCTCCGGCCGACAATGGATTACCAGAATCATTTTTTAAGGGTAATGCGGACTCTTCCAAAGATTTCCATAACTCTGGGTAATCACTTTCCAAACGATCCCTGATTTTTTCTATACCTTGATCAAGAATCGTATTAACTTGAGCTAAAGCAAGAAAAACTTCAGGACCTGGCGAAGATAACTTCCCATTCCTAAGATTAGAAATTTGCGAATTATGAACTTTACCTAAATCAAGAACTTCAGAAAGTAATGGCAAAACTCTGTGAGACCATCCATTTCTTTCATGCCAGAGGTGTATCAAATGAGCCATAGCCCTACGACCTCTAGATAATTTATCGCGATATCCGAGACTCACAGATAATTAAACTTATTAATAATATAGTATGATAATATTACATATCGGTAATTTTGAAAATAGCATTTCAATATCATGAATTCAGTAATTTTCCAAGAAACAGCAAAATTAAAAAAACCTGTTCCAGCTGAAAAAGTTATAGAACTCTCAGAAAAATTACTGGAACCTTCCAGTCATTCAAAGAGATATCCTCCAAGACTACATAAAACGTGGGGAACAATAGTTTTTATGGTTGCAATTCATATTCTTTCTCTTGTAGCTATACAACCAAAATTTTGGAGTCTCCCTGCAGTTACTTCATTATTATTTTTTTACTGGGTAACTGCTTGTTTAGGTGTCACTCTTGGATATCACAGACTGTTATCACACAGATCGTTCATTGTTCCAAGATGGTTAGAAAGATTTTTTGCTACCTGTGGAGCTATAAGTTGCCAGCATGGACCAATAGATTGGGTCGGTTTACATAGACATCACCACTCTTTTTCAGATACTGAAGTAGATCATCACAATAGTAAAAGGGGGTTTTGGTGGAGTCATATGGGTTGGATGTTTAAAGATGTTGAAGCATTAAAAGCTGTTCCAAAGCTAAGTTCAGATCTAATAAAGGATCCATACTATAGATTTCTAAATAATTATTTTTTATTCTTACAAATTCCTATTGGACTTTCTTTGTATGCAATAGGTCAAAAATTAGGAGTTGGAGGATGGGCTTTAGTCCTTTGGGGAATTCCATTGAGGCTTGTTGTTGTTTATCACGTAACTTGGCTAGTAAACTCCGCGACGCATTGTTGGGGTAAAGCACCATTTGAAAGTGGTGATTCATCTAAAAATAATGCATGGGTTGCTGCATTAACGTTTGGAGAAGGTTGGCATAATAATCATCATGCATTTCCCAATTCTGCAAAACAAGGATTATTTAGAGGACAAATAGATATAACCTGGGAACATATTAAGATTCTTGCGAAATTTGGGCTTGCAAAAAAAGTAAAGTTACCCTCTAGGTCTTATTATTAACTATATTGTTCAATATTTTCATGGCTAAAAGAGTACAAGTCGCATTAACTGAATCAATCGCATCACTAGGTAAAGAAGGAGATCTAGTTGAAGTAGCACCCGGATACGCAAGAAATTTTTTATTACCTTATGGCAAGGCAATGAATGTAACTCCAGCAGTTCTTAAACAAATTGAAAGGAAGAAAGAAAAAGAAAAAATCGCTGCTGATAAATTAAAGCAAGAAGCTTTAGATTTCCAAACCGCATTATCTACAATAGGTAGGTTCACTATTAAAAAACAGGTTGGAGAAGATGGTGTCCTTTTTGGAACCGTTACCAATGGGGATGTTGCCGAAGCAATAGAAGCAGCAACTAAAAAAGAAATTGATAGAAGAAACATTACTGTTCCTGATATTCATAATTTAGGTTCATTTACTGCAAAAATAAAATTACATCCAGAAGTAAATGCAGAAGTAAATATTGAAGTAACAAGTTAATCAATTTGTTGCATTATTTTGAAAAGTAGCCAGAGTATATATCTAAGCAATTAAAGATATGGTTTCCGTACCTTTTCCAAATAATGGGCAAAATAAAAATTTTAAAAAAGATTTTAATAGTGAAAATGCTGGATTAGTTCCTCCTCAAAACGTTCAAGCAGAGGAAGCTGTTCTTGGTGGCATACTTCTTGATCAAGACGCTATCGGAAGAATTGCAGATTTAATTAAACCTGAAGCTTTTTATATAAATGCTCATCAAGAGATTTATAGAACAGCATTAATGTTGCATACCCAGGGTAAACCAACTGATTTAACATCAATGAGTGCTTGGTTAGCAGATAATGGATCACTAGAAAAAATTGGAGGGAACAGCAAACTGGTAGAACTAGTTGAAAATGTTTCCTCTACAGCTTCCATAGAACAAGTTGCTAATTTAATTAACGACAAATTCATGAGAAGGCAACTTATCAGATCTGGAAATGAAGTGGTTCAACTAGGTTTTGATCAAACTCAAGATACTAATGAAGTTCTAGATAAAGCAGAGCAAAAAATATTTGAAATCAGTCAAGAAAAACCTTCAAAAGGTCTGACTCAAGCAGCTGAAATCCTTACAAGTACTTTCAATGAAATTGAGTCAAGATCATTAGGTACTTCAGTAGCTGGAATTCCTGTTAATTTTTACGATCTTGATGCGATGACTCAAGGTTTTCAAAGAAGTGATTTAATAATTGTTGCTGGAAGACCTTCAATGGGGAAAACTTCAATAGTTCTTAATCTGGCTAAAAATGTTGCACAATCTCAAGATTTACCTGTGTGTGTATTTAGCCTTGAAATGAGTAAAGAACAGTTGACATATAGACTACTCTCTATGGAAGTGGGAATCGAAAGTGGCAGGCTAAGAACAGGAAGATTACAGCAAGATGAATGGCCATTACTCGGAGAAGGTATCAATTCATTAGGTCAATTACCAATATTTATAGATGACAAGCCTAACTTAAGTGTTCTAGAGATGAGATCTCTATGCAGAAGATTAATAGCTGAACAAAAAAAAGAACTTGGATTAATTGTGATTGATTATCTGCAGTTGATGGAAGGCTCAACCCCTGATAATAGAGTGCAAGAACTTTCACGAATAACAAGAGGTCTTAAAAGCATGGCCAGAGAATTAAAAGTACCAGTAGTAGCTTTATCTCAGCTTAGTAGAGGGGTTGAGTCTAGAACAAATAAAAGACCAATGTTAAGCGATCTAAGAGAATCAGGATCTATTGAACAAGACGCAGATTTAGTATTAATGATTTATCGAGATGAATACTATAATCCGGAGACTGAAGATAGAGGAATTACAGAAATCATTGTCACTAAACATAGAAATGGGCCCGTAGGAACTGTTAAATTATTATTTGAACCTCAATTTACGAGATTTAGGAATTTAGCTAATTAAATCACTCCTAAAATGCAAGATCATCACTCTACAAATGAATCTTTTGACGTCATCGTTATTGGAGGAGGACATGCAGGATGCGAAGCCGCTATAACAACAGCAAAATTAGGTTTTTCTACTGCCTTATTTACAATCAATCTAGATAGAATTGCTTGGCAACCATGTAACCCTGCAGTTGGGGGACCAGCAAAAAGTCAGTTGGTTCATGAAGTTGATGCATTAGGTGGAATTATTGGTAAATTAGCCGATGAGACAGCTATTCAAAAAAGAATATTAAATGCAAGTAGAGGCCCAGCTGTATGGGCGTTAAGAGCTCAAACAGATAAAAGAGAATACTCAAAAAGAATGATCGAAATACTACAAAATACAGATAATTTATCTTTAAAAGAAGCAATGATTACTGAACTGGATATTGCAAAAACTGAACAAATTGGATTGAACTCAAAAAAAATCTTAAAAAAAAGAATAAAGGGTGTAAAAACATTCTTTGGTAGTTATTATTCAGCAAAATCAGTTATCATCACAGCTGGTACGTTCTTAGAAGGAAGAATATGGATAGGAAATAAATCAATGTCAGCTGGTAGATCGGGCGAACAAGCAGCACAAGGTCTTACTCAGAATTTGCACGAAATTGGTATCAAAACAGAACGTTTAAAAACAGGTACTCCAGCAAGAGTTGATAAAAGAAGTATCATTTTTGATGAATTAGATATTCAACCAAGTACTGCAGCAGATAAATATTTTTCGTTTGACCCAGATATAAAAAATAATATGCCCCAAGTTAGTTGTCACATCACAAGAACAACTACCAAAACACATCAACTAATTAGAGACAATTTACATTTAACTCCCATTTACGGCGGTTTTATTGATAGTAAGGGGCCAAGATATTGTCCATCAATTGAAGATAAAATCGTCAAATTTGCGGATAAAGAATCACATCAAATTTTCTTAGAACCAGAAGGAATTAATACCCCTGAAATATATGTACAAGGATTTTCTACAGGTTTACCCGAAAATATTCAATTAGAACTATTAAGGACCTTACCTGGATTAGGTGAATGTAAAATGTTGCGACCGGCATATGCTGTGGAGTATGACTATATACCTGCAACACAGCTCCAAACATCACTCGAAACGAAAGAAATTGAATATTTATTTAGCGCCGGACAAATTAATGGCACTACTGGTTATGAAGAAGCAGCAGCACAAGGATTAGTTGCAGGAGTCAATGCGACAAGAAAACTAAACAATAAAGACCCAATAATCTTCACTAGAGAAAGCAGTTATATAGGAACAATGATCAATGATTTAATTACAAAAGATCTCAAAGAACCATATAGAGTTCTCACTAGTAGGAGTGAATATAGGTTAACTCTCAGAGGAGATAATGCAGATAGAAGATTAACACCATTAGGTTATCAAATAGGGCTAATTAATGAGAAAAGATGGTCGGCCTATCAAGAAAAAATGAACCTCCTCGAAGAAGAGAAATATAGATTAAATAACACTCGTTTAAAAAATACCGATGAAATATCAAAAATAATAGAATTAGAAACGGGATCAAAAATCAAAGGCTCAACAACTTTGAAAGAACTCTTAAAAAGACCAAACTTTCATTATTCAGATCTAATTAAATATAATTTGAATGAAAGAAATCTAGGTTCTTCAATACAGGAAGGTGTTGAAATAGATATTAAATACGAGGGTTATCTTAAAAGACAAAAAAACAACATTGAACAAATAAATCGTCAAAGCTGTAAATCTCTACCTCAAGAAATAAATTATGAAAAGATAGATACATTATCTTTAGAAGCTAGAGAAAATTTGAATAAGATAAAGCCAAAAAATTTTGGTGATGCTTCAAAAATTCCCGGTGTAAGCAAAGCTGATTTAACTGCTTTACTTGTTTGGCTAAAAATAAGAGAGATAAAAAAAGATAAGGCAAATATTTTTGCTGAAAAAAAGTTATCATCTTAAAAGCACTCCGTCAGAGCACTGAATAATAAACTTTTTAACTCACCAAAAATTTTATGGGAAGAAAAAGCCTCTACTTTTTTAGTGAAAAATTCATTACCAAAAATATCTGGTCCATGGAAATTAATGCTGCTTGGGGATGGAAGTCCTACAAGACATTTACAGCTTTTAACTAATCAAGAGACGAAAATTAAATTAATTGCAATGCAAGTAGATCCTCTATTCATTGCAGAAGGTCCTAAAGAATTAAATCAATTAAATGGACCTTTAATTAGAAGACAAGTATGGATTAAAAACAATAATAAAAACCTAGCATGGGCTGAAAGTTGGTGGAATGCAGAACAAGTGAATGAAAATTTAAAAGCCAAAGAAGAACCAATTTGGAAGAATTTGACACAAGACAGATCAGAATTGTTTAGAGAAGTTGATCGAATTTCACTTGTTAATTCAAATTGGTTAGAGGATCAATTTTGTTTTAAAGGTCCCTTCTGGTCAAGAAATTACAGATTTTTTCGAGACAAAAAGCCCCTAACAATTATTAGAGAAGTATTCAATCCACATTTAGAAAGTTTACTAGGCTATTCAGGAATTAAAGAATTCACGAAACTATACTCTTCTTCTTCTTGATCTGGGAAGATTTCTTGATTTTGATTGAACTTTTTGGTTTGATTGATCTCTCGAAGTATTAATCTCTTTTTCTGAGGCTCTTTGCCATCTTTCAACTTTGAAATCCATTTGATCTGGCCAATCTTCGTCCTTACTCTCTTTCACGTAAGGTAATTTCTTTTGCTCAGTTGTCTGTAAATTTTTTGGTTGCCTTAAAGATATTGCTTCTAAGGGTCTTTTTGAGTGCTGTTTAGCAGATTCAAAAGAATTTGATTCTCTGGAAAATGTCTTAATATCCCTATTATCATCGTAAAAATTTTCATCATTCCAATCATCATTATCTTCATCAAAAAATAAATCCACTTTTTCAGATACCCATCTTC
>QCDR01000005.1 GCA_003278705.1 Prochlorococcus sp. AG-355-J23 | reverse complement strand
CGGTTAGAATCTAATTTACTAAGTCTATTATTTTTTATTATCAAATCATTATTTGACTCTTTTAAAGCTTCTTCGATAACTAATAATCTTTCTTTTATAGGACTAGAATCATCAATATCATTATTAATTCCAAACCTATAAGCCAAATCTTTATTTAACTTACTTCCTCCTGTAATAGCTCCACTTGCTTCTAATAATTCACCACTTAAGGTAACCAACCTATTTTTTTGTGTAGATAACCTAGCTGAGGATAAGTCTGAAAAAACCAAAGTATCTCCAAAAACATATCGAAAAACATCTGAATAGACTTCATCAAAAGTAATTAGATTAATAGCTTTATCAATAAATCCATTCTCCCTGTTATTTTCAAATCTTGAAATTGCATAATTCTTTTTTTGACTTTTAATTCTATTTAAAGGTAAGAAAGTTAATCTCCCAGCTTTCTTCTTTTTAAGGATTTCAATTGCTTTAGCGGCAATATAATCATGGTCAACAACAATTTGTCCTAATCTATTTCCAGCAGCAATTTCTAATGCATATCTATTTTTCTCACTGACTTCTCCAAGTTGAGCTACATAACCATGTATACCTTCTAACCCTGCCTCTAAGAGAATTCTGAGAGCATATGAACCTCTAGATTCATTTAAAGCTTCCTTCCTGCTTTCGAATCTAGATAAATCCTTTTCAAGCCTTAATTGCTCGTTGTTTAGCCTTGATTTAGTTTTAATTAATAAATCAATTTCATTTTTTAAAGAATTAATTTCTGAGCCATTACTTACCAAGTTTTTATTCTTTGTATCGGATGTCTCTTTTTTTCTTTGGTTTCCCTCAAAAAGTTTTTGCTTTTCTAAGTCTAAAGCGTCAATCTGAGACAATATCTCATCTTTTTGAATATTATTTTGAATAGTTTCTTCTTCAATTTTCCTTTTTTTTATTTCCAAAGGATTAATTTGATTTTTTATACTTTCAAGCTCAGCATTTAATTTGATACTTTGTTTTGAAAATTCTCCAGATTCTCCAGCCGCATCAGAAAGTTTTTTTCTGGATAATTTGTGTTTTAAAGTGAGATCATCAATTTGCACGTTCAATTGATTTAAAAAATTATCATCGAAATTTTCTTGTCTCATCTTTTCAGACTCTATATTCCTCTTAGAAATTGAAATTTCATCTCTCTGCTTTTGTATTTTAATACCTTCTTCTTTATTAAGACTTGATATCCTATCAAGTTCTCTCAAGCTTGAATTAATACTTCCAATATCAGAATTCACTTTTATCAAAGTATCCTCTCCTTTCTCCTTAAGCTCATCAACCAGTATTTTCAAAGCATCTTCTAAAACTGATATTTCTTTACTAATAGATTCTTTTTGTTTATTAAATAATATTTTATTTTTTTCAATTTCAGTTTCTTTTTTTTCTATAGATTCAACATGCTTAACTTGTTTATCATAAATAAGAACTTTCTCTAAATCCATTAGAGTAAGAAGTTTTGCCTTAAACTCTTTATATCGCTTTGCTTTTTCACATTCTTTTTCAAGCTTACTTTTACTAGATTGCAACTCATTTTCTAAAATTTCACATCTTTCTTGTCTTTCGAATACGTCATTTAACTTTGCATTAGTTTGTTCTATTCTTGTATCAAAAAGTGCTACTCCTGCTAATTCATCAATAAGATTTCTCCTCTCTTTATTATTCATTGATACTATTCTTGTTACATCACCCTGCATAACAACATTGCTACCATCTGGATCAACACTAATATCCCTTAATATTCTCTGTATTTGTTGCAAAGTACATTGTTTTCCATCAGAAGTATAAGTCGAAGCATAAGAACCACCTGGCATAAGCCTTAATTTTCTAGAAACTACCCATTCTTTTTGATCTTTATTAAGGGAAATTTCTTCTTCTTCTATTTCCAAAGGCGGAAGATCCTCTCTGGGAGACCAATCTTGAATATTAAACTTTACCGATACAGATGTCTCTGATGACTTACCCTCTTTAACTTTAGAGTTATTTATAAGATCTGGTAATCTTTCAGCCCTCATCCCTCTACTATTAGCTAAACCTAAACAGAATAAAATTCCATCTAAAATATTACTTTTCCCAGAACCGTTAGGACCTGTAACCACTGTAAAACCTTCTTCAAGAGGAATTTTTACATTCCCCCCAAAAGATTTAAAATTTTCAAACTCGACCTGGTTGATATGTACCAATCTCAAGTCTCAATAGCTAAATAAGAATAACTAATTTGCAAAAATTCTCAATAGAATTATTACGTTTATTTATAAATGAATATTAATAATTTTTGCTCAATCGGCAAAAATTAGCCGAAATTTCAAACAAACCATTAAGAAGTTCACCATCCAAAATAAATCTATAAAATTCAGAGTCAAATTTATCAGAAACGTTTTTAAATATCCCATGATCAATTCTTTTTACAAACCCTCTATTATCAGAAAGTTCATGTTCTATCCTAGATAGCCATACGAGTCTATGATTTGGCTGCTTATAAATTTCTATAGAAGCTTGATTTAATAAAGGCAGTTTTAAAAATTTCCAAGTTAAGCAATCTATTCCATTTTCAACGAGAAAATCATAATGAATATCAATAGAATTAGCAGAATAAACTTTATGTTCAAGCAAAACCCATTTATTCATTATCTGGTGGATCAAAAAATAAAATCTATTATCAAAACAAAGTTAAGATAAAGATATTTTTTCTTAAAGATGGTCCCTTTTATTTAATTACCTGCATCAGGAACAAATCTTAAAGCGATGAATAGCAAACTTCCAGCTCCAGCAATAGCTGCAGCTACTAATCCAAAATCTGTAGGGATTGTGCGAGATGCAAAAATTAATGATGCAAATGTAATATCCATGATGAAATTTAAACTCATTTAATAATTCCAGTAATAGCTTAACAAAAGCTTCTTGCAGAACAGAGTAGATAAATAAAATGTAAATAAACTTTTATATGTTTTTATTCTATATAAATCCCACAATTATTTAGATAAGGGTTCCAAATTAAGAAAATGGGTCTAATCTTAAAATAAATAAGTTTGAATAATGGAGACTTATCATCCTCCCAAAGAAGTAGAAGATAAAGAAGATAAATCTAATCTTCCCGAAAGAGAGGTTCTCTTGGAAAAATGGTTACTCGAAAAAATTGACAGTTTAATACCTTTAATAAAAGAAAAATGGCCTGACATTGCACAACAAACCCTTGAAGCCACAAAAGGAAGTATTGACGATTTAGTTGAAGTAATAGCAAGCCATAGTGGAACCTCAGCAATTAGAATAAAAAGCCAACTATTTGAAATCATTGATTCAATAAGAGAAAACAATTGGGAAATATCAGAAAAAATTGAGCCTATAGAAAGTCAATTAGAAGAATTATTAGAAGAACTTAACGATACACTTAGACCAAAAATAGAAAGTCCTATAAGAAAAAAACCATTATTATCTATTGCTATTGCGGCTGGTATTGGTTTACTAATAGGAACGCTACTAAACAGTGGTAGAAAATAATATGGAAAAACCAAAAAATAAAAACTTTGCAAATACCGCCTCCAGAATTTCAGCGATTGCAAGTTCAGTTATGGATTTGCATGTAAGAATAGCTCTTCAAGAAGTAGATAGAGAAAAAAGAAGATTAATTAGTGGTGGAATATTTTTGGCAATTGGCAGCACATTATTATTATTAGTACTAATTTGCATACATATTATTTTCTACCTTTTTCTAACAAAATATAATAACTGGAATATTGAATATAATTTATTACTAATAATATTTATCGATTTAGTTCTTGCAGGCTTAAGTTTAAAACTTGGAGGAAAATTAGCCAAAGGACCATATCTTCCTCAAACATTAGAGGGTTTAGGCAAGACAACAAAAGCCGTTTTAGGCAAAAAATAAATTACCTTATTAAATACTTTATCCATCTACAATCTATTCCCCCATTACTAACAGGAATTTTCAATGAAGATTTCATTTTCAAGTATTTTGTAAGTTTTGGATTTCCACTTAGCAGCCAAAATTCCCAACCTGAAAAATTATTCTTTAGGAAGATTCCCATTTGTTCATATAAATAAATCAATTCATTTTCATCGCCTAATTTTTTGCCGTATGGAGGATTACATATGATTATCCCAGGAGTACAACTTAATTGAAGTGCTAAAAAATCATTATTTATAAGCTCAATATAATTTTCTAGTCCAGCTAATGATATGTTTACATTCGCCTGCTCAAAAACCTTTTTATTAATTTCACATCCTATTATTGTTGGCAATTTTTCATAATTTATAATTTTATTTTTTGCCTTATTTTTTTCATTAAGATAAATATCTTTCCTAAAGTCCAACCAATTCTCAAAAAGATATACTTGATCAATATTTATGGGAACTCCAAGGTATTGGTTGACTGCCTCAATTAAAAAAGTTCCCGAACCGCACATAAAATCTATTAATGGAACTTTGCCATTCCATTGAGTCATATTTATTAATCCAGAAGCTAAATTTTCTTTTAATGGAGCATTTCCAATTGCGGGTCTATAACCTCTTTTGTGTAAGCTTTCAACGCTGCTTTGAAGACTGAGAATTGCTTTATTATTATTTAAATGCAGATGAATTATAAAATCAGGATTAGCTAGAGAAATATTTGATCTTTTATTCCAAACTGCCTGTTGCAAATCAGTTATGGAATTTTTTACTTCAAGAGCAGTGAAATGAGTATGACTTAAAGAAGATGTTCTCCCAGTCACTTGAACATTAAACGTTTTATCAAAGTGCAACCAATTTAACCAATCAAATGAATCTCTAACCCCCGCATATAAAGATTGCTTGTCATAGCAATTAAAACTTGCAATTTCTCTATAAAAACGAAAAGCTAATCTGGAATAGAAATGAACTCTATAAAAAGTTTCAAAATCACATTCAAAATTAATAAATCTTTTATAAGTATTAATATTAAAGCCGCCTAAATTTGAAATTTCTTCTGCTAAAGATTTCTCTAGTCCCTCCGGAGATGATGCCACTACATTCATATACGATAAAACTTAGTAAAAAAACTATTCAATAACCATTTTGCCTGTCAGAATATAAATGTCCAATTGGACTAGGTGATCTCAACCGATGTTTCGGACAGCGGTTCGATTCCGCTCAACTCCACTATTTGGGGTTGTAATGGTTTCGACGGGGCATAAGGAAGGTGACTGAAGCCGGCTCGGTTAGAGCAAAAACACAAATGCTAACAAAATCGTTAGTTTCTCCCGTCAAACAGCACCAGTTGCTGCTTGATCCTAAAGGAGATGGGGTTATATCAGCCTTATCAACCAAATGATACGAGGAGTCTGGAAGGACTCCACTTTTTTAAATAACTAAGAAGTTGTAGTGGATAATTTATGAGAGTGTAAATATTGCTGCAATTAATTGTATTAAAAAGAATTTTTTTAATTTTATAAGTATAAATACTGAGAAGATAAGTTTTAAATTAATTTATCTTATTAAGAAATCCAATCTTGCAAAATGGAATCTAATAAAAAACTAAATGACTTGATAATAAATCTCAAACCAAAAGTTATTAGATTCACTGGTGAAAAATTTCCCAATGAACTATGGAATAGTGGTTGTCAAATCAAAAAAAATAAGAACATAGCTAGCTAAAAATTTAATTAATTACTCGAAAAAGGATTTTTCGGCATTTTTTTTAAACATTTTTGTGAAACCTCCTGAAGTACTTTAAATTCATTTTTTTTTAAATTCCAATTAAATACATTAGATATATCTATAACTTGAGATTTTTTTCGCATTCCAACTAATGGAATAGTTCCTTGATAACAACACCAATTAATTGCTACTTGCGCTTGGGAAACTGATCTTTGATGCGCAATTCTTTTTAGACACCTCCGCAATTCATATGTTGGTTTTTTATAGTTTTCAAATAAGGAATTACGAATAAAACTTTTTTCTTTATTTTCTTCTTTATCCGGATCAATACAAAGTATTCCAAAGGACAAAGGACTATAAGCAAAGAAATCAATATTATTTTCGTCGCAAATTTTTTTTACCTGATATTGTTTTCCTAAATCGGGAGCAAGCAAAGAAAACTGTATTTGAACACTCTTTAAGTGCTGATCTCTTTTTGCTAAAAAATTAATTAATTTCATCAATCTTTTAGGGCCTATATTTGATAAACCTATTTGAAAATCAAAGCCTTCATCTTTAAAATCGCAAAGATTATTCAACAGCCCTAATTCCTGCCAAGGATTGTATTTTGCAGTTGACCAATGTAATTGCACTATATCTAATTTGTTATTAAGTCTCTCTAAACTTTTCAAAAAAGGTTTATTGAAGCCTCTATTACCTATTCTCCAGGGATAAGGTGCAAGTTTGGTTGCTATTTGAATTCTTTTTTTCTTTGCTGAAGGAGTATTTAGTAAAAATTTTCCTATCAACAATTCACTTCTACCCTGAAGATTCCCAGTACCGTAAGAATCTGCAGTATCAATTAGATCAAAACCTCTTCGTAACGCTTCATCATATGTCTCACGTAAATCATCGTCATTTGTAGATTGGTAATTCCAGAAAAGCTTATTCCCCCAGGACCACGTACCTAATCCAATTCTTTTCTTCACTAGCCAATTTAAATAAGGAACTTTATAAGGTTATCTAAAAATATTAACTTCTTTAAAATATTTCAAAAAATAAGTTTTAAAGAATTAAAAATCAATTTCTCTTGACATTAAGAAATTATTCTCCAAAGTAAGAGAAATAAAAATAAAAAATTGTTCATTACCGTTTGCGGACAAAAAGGGGGGGTGGCCAAGACCTGTACAAGTATTCACCTTGCAAGTGTTTGGCATTCTGAAGGTAAAAAAGTTTGCATAGTCGATGCCGACAAGAATAGATCTGCTTTAGCATACGCATCAAGAGGCAACCTTCCATTTCCAGTTTTCCCCGTCAATTCAGCTGCTAAAGCATCAAGATCATCAGAAATTGTAATAACTGATGGCCAAGCTAGCAGTGATCAAGAAGAACTTAAACACTTAGCGTATGGTTCAGATTTAGTTATCTTACCTACAACTGCAAAAGCAAGATCAGTAGAATTAACTGTTGAACTAGCTAATTTATTAAGCAACTTAAAAGTTAACCATGCTGTAGCAATAGTAAAAGTTGATTTTAGACAGCAAAAAGCAGCGCAACAAGCCAAAGCAGCTCTAGAAAATTTTGGTTTATATGTTTTTGATACATTTATACCCTTACTCTCAGCATTTGATAAAGCAGAAGCCTCCGGCAATGCTGTATTTGAAGCTGTAGACGATTTAGGCAGATCAGATCCTCGTCGAATGACGGGCTGGTCTGCTTATTGTTCAATTGCCTCACAAATTCCATGCCTGATTTCGAAGCCCTCATCCGACACCAACAACTTAAACAACCAACAACCAATAAGCGCTTAAAAGTAGTTGATTCTCCTAATTTTGAAGAAGAAAAAAAAGAAGAAGCAATAATTAGACAATCTGGATTATTAGTTAATTTTTTTGGAGGTTTTATAGGCTCTGTAATTGGAACTTTAACAATACTGTTTCTATATATAAATGAATATCTACCATTAGATTTACTAAAACTTAAGTAGTATATTCGCTATTGATAAAAACATACAGAGTAAAAGTCAGTCATATCAGTTGATTTCAAGGATTAAATTAGTGTCATATTGGTGTCATATCGTTTACGCAACCTAATCAAACCTCCTGATACAACTGAAGAGGTGTCATATTAGTGTCATATTCATAAGGATTATGAATAGTTTTCTGCGAACGAAATTAAGCATGGATAACATCTTTTTTTATTGAAAACTTTTAGATTTCTAATTTACTTAATTGCAGTAAATTAGTTTTATGCGAAAACTGATTCCTGGCCTCAATGACTTAGCAACTTTGCATCCAAAAGTTGCTGCAGAGGCAGATGGTTGGGATCCTCAAACTGTAACCTCAGGAAGTAATAAAAAAATGACCTGGAAGTGCAAAAAAGGTCATAGTTGGAAAGTAAAAATAAATGATCGGATTTCTTACAATACATGGTGCCCATATTGTGCAAATAGAAAAATATGGACTGGGTTTAATGATTTAGAAACTCTGTTTCCAAATATTGCTGCAGAGGCAGATGGTTGGGATCCTAAACAGATCGGTGCAGGAAGTCATACAAAAATGCCCTGGAAATGTAATAAAGGTCATACTTGGCAAACTATGATTAAACATAGAACAGAGAGCAAAAGTAATTGTCCATTTTGCAGTAACCAAAAAGTTAGTTTGGGATTTAATGATTTAGAAACTCTGTTTCCAAATATTGCTGCAGAGGCAGATGGTTGGGATCCAAAAACTGTAACCTCAGGAAGTAATAAAGTTAAAAAATGGAAATGTAATAAAGGTCATACTTGGCAAACAACTCCTTATGAAAGAACTGGTAGAGATAAGACAGGTTGTCCAGTTTGTGCAGAGTATGGTTTTAATCCAGGGAAACAATCTTGGTTTTACTTACTAGAAAGAAAAGGAGAACAACAAATTGGCATAACAAATAATTTCACACAAAGGTTGAGAGCACATAGATCTTTAGGTTGGATTGAAATCGATAAGAGTGGACCTCATTGGGGTAAAGAGATATTAAAACTTGAAAAAGAAATGAAAAAGTGGTTGAGAGATAATATTGGATTAGTATCAGGCACACATGAAAACTGGGAAACTTCAAAATTAAAAATAAATAGTCTTAAGGAATTAAAAGAAAAAAGTGGAATCCAAACTTCTTTTTTTTAAAAAATTTTCTATAAGTTTCTGTGTAAGAAATTTCAACCAATAAGATTAGAATTTAGTGTCATATTAGTGTCATATTTTTTTAATAGTTCCTGACTTCTGTTGCCCTGCAATGGATTTGCAATTATGTAGTATATTCGCTATTTATTTCAACATATTTTTTAGAAAGATCGCACCCCCAAGCTGTGCCTTTCGATTCGCCTGAATTTAGATTAATCATAATTTTTACAATATCATCTACCAAATATCTACCTTTCATTCTGGACTTAATATAGTCTGTGACTTTTTGTGGATCATATTTATTTAACTTGCCTTTTTCCAAAATGTGGGCGTTTCCTATATACAAGTCAACGTCATTTAAATTAAATTTAACTCCAGAATTACCTGCAGCAGAAATGATTCGTCCCCAATTTGGATCACAACCATGTATCGCAGTTTTTACCAAAGCAGAATTACAAATAGATTTCGCGATCATAATTGCATCATCTGTATTTTTTGCTCCTTGAACCAAAACTTCTAATAAACAATTTGCTCCCTCTCCATCCCTTGCAATATTTTTTGCCAAGTTCTGACATACAATATCAATCCCTTGTTGGATAATTGGAAAAAACCTTTTTTCAATTTTCTCTCCTGCATTTATTCCAACAAAAGAATCATTTGTGCTTGTCTCTCCATCAACTGATATTGCATTAAAAGATTTTTGAACCGCAATAGCAATCATGTTGTCCCATTCTTCTTTTTGAATACCCACATCACAGGTTAGAAAAGCAAGCATTGTAGCCATGTTGGGGTAAATCATTCCTGAACCTTTTGCAAATCCTGCTATTTTTATTTTTCTACCTTGAATAATCGTCTCTATTGACACTTTTTTCAAAGTCAAATCAGTAGTTAAAATTGCTTCTGCTGCATTTGCAAAATTATTACCCTTTAAATCACTAACTAAATTCGGTAAATTTTTTACTAAATCATTTATTTGTATTGGGACACCAATTACACCAGTTGAGCACATTAAAACTTCTTCTTCTTTTATTCCTAAAAGTTCCGCAATCTTTCCTGTAGCAATTTGAAAATGTTGAATGCCAAGATTGCCTGTACATGCATTTGCTTGACCAGAATTAATTAATATTGCTCTTACAAAACCTGAAGTTGTTTTAATCCTTTCCTCACAAATATCCACACAAGAAGCTCGAACAATTGACTGGGTAAACATTCCACTAAAAATACTTCCTTCTGGAGCGAGTATTAGTGCTAAATCTTTTTTATTAGAAGCTTTTAAACCAGCAGATATCCCAGCAAAAAGAAACCCCTTGGGTGTTACCTTACTGTCATCAACAAACGACCAATTGGAATCTAACTGGCTCAAACTTTTTGGTATTTTAATTCATACTAACTACTCTTTAAAACTAAAGAAACTAAGTAATTAGATTATTATTAATTATATGGATATTCTTCAAAAATTAAAAAACAACCAAAGAAGGATTGGTTTAACAGGAGGTATTGCAAGTGGGAAGACAACTATAACTAATTACATAAGAAAACATAAAAACATACCAATATTAGATGCAGATCATTTTTCAAGAGAATTAATCAAACCAAACACATATGGATATAAGAAAATTTTAGATTATTTTGGAAATAAAATTATTGATAATAAAAGCAATTCAGAAAGGGAAATAAACAGAAAAATTTTAAGGAACATTATTTTTAAACATTCAGAAAGCAAGGAATGGATTGAAAAACTACTTCACCCTTTAATTAAAGAAAGAATGATAGAAGAATGCAGTCAATACAGAAATAATCAAACTATAGTATTGGTTATTCCATTATTGTTTGAAGCAAAATTTGAAGATATTTGCACTGAAATATGGTTAGTTAAATGTCCTAAAGAAATACAAAAAAACAGACTTATCACAAGAGATAAAATTAGCGAAAAAGAAGCATATGAATTGATAAATTTTCAATTAAGTTTTGAAGAAAAAAGAAAATTCTCAGATATTATTTTAGAGAATTCGGATGATCAAAATAAATGGATCAATACGATAAAAAAGCTTCTTTAAGATTTAGCTATTTAATTTTTCCATAAGAAGTTTATTTGCAAGTTTAGGGTCTGCTTTACCTTTTGTTCTTTTCATAAGTTGACCAACAAAAAAACCAAGTAACTTAGTTTTGCCATTTTTAAATGCTTGAACTTCATTTGGATGTTCATTTATAAGTTCATCAATTATTGGTGAAATACTTGAAGAATCAGATATCATTGCCAACCCTTTTTCTTCAACTAATTTTTTCGGGGAAATATTTTTTTGAATAAGTTCAGGTAAAATTTCTTTTGCAATTTTTCCACTAATTATATTTTTTGAAATCATGTTAATCATTTCAGCAAGATTTTCAGGACTAAGCTTTAATTCACTAAAACTTAGTTTGTTTGATTTTAAATAGCCCATAATATCACTTGTTACCCAATTTGAAGCTAGTTTAACCTCAGCACCATTTGCTACTGTTTCTTCAAAAAAGTTTGCCATGCTTATTTCATCAGAAATTACCCTTGCATCATATGCAGACAACCCAAATTGACTTACGTATTTATATCTTTTCTTTGAAGGTAATTCTGGTAGTTCTTTAAACCATATTTCTTGTTGGGCTTTTGTTATTTCAATTGGACCTAAGTCAGGATCAGGAAAATATCTATAGTCACTGCTACCTTCTTTTAATCTCATACTTTTGGTTAATTGCTTAGCTTCATCCCATAACCTTGTTTCTTGGAAAATTTTTCCTCCATTTTCATAAACTTCTATTTGTCTGTCTATTTCATAATCACAAGCCTTTTGAATTGCAGAAAATGAATTCATATTTTTTATTTCCACTTTGGTACCAAATGGAGCATTAGGTCCTTTTCTAACTGAAATATTGACATCGCAGCGTAATGAACCCTCTTGCATATTTCCGTCTGATACCCCTAGATATCTAACTGTTCTTCTAATCTCTGAAGCATATTCAGATGCCTCTTTACCTGATCTAATATCTGGTTTACTTACAATCTCACACAATGCTATTCCGGCACGATTGTAATCTACTAAAGAATACTTAGAGCCAGCTAATCTATCACTTCCTGAATGGACTAGTTTTCCAGCGTCTTCTTCGATATGTAGCCTTTCTATACCAATTTTTTTTATATAAGGTTCTTTGTCCTTTTCAATTATTTCAACCTCTAACCAACCATTTTCAGCTAGTGGCTCATCAAATTGTGAAATTTGATAATTTTTAGGAAGATCAGGATAAAAATATTGTTTTCTATCAAATTTACAATGTTCTGCAACATTTAAATTTAATGCTAACGAAGTTTTTACAGCATACTCAAGAACAGTTTCATTCAGAACTGGAAGAGTTCCTGGCAAACCACAAACTACAGGATCTATATGGGTATTAGGTGCATCACCAAAAGCTGTTGACGCAGATGTGAATATTTTACTTTTCGTATTAAGCTGTACATGAGTTTCCAAACCAATCACAGCTTCCCAAGATTCCAAATTGTTCATTATTAAAAGTCTCTTTATTAATACTATTGGATATAAAGGAAAAGAGGACCAAAACACAAATAAAAATATTAATTTTTAAATGGCACAAGAAACCAAAAATTCAATATTAATCATTGGAGGTGGACTTTTAGGTTTATCTATTGCTTATGAATTTTCTAGAAATAACTTCAAAGTTTTAGTTTTAAGCAAAAACAGAAATGAATCAGCTGGATTTGTTGCTGCAGGAATGTTAGCTACTCATGCTGAAGGACTCGAAGATGAATTACTAAAATTTGGCCAAGAAAGTCAAAATCTAATTCCAAAGTGGATACAAAGTATTGAACAAGATAGTAATATTAAATGCGGTTTAAAAAAATGTGGCATAGTAGTACCTTTTAAAAACAAAGAAGATCTTGAAGAGTTTCCCACTTATGAATATGGAAAATATTTAAATCACAAAGATCTTCAAACAGAAATCAATGGAATGAATTCTATTTGGAAACATGGTTTACTTTTTGAACAAGATGGTCAAATAGATAACCGAAGAAAACTGATGCGTGCTCTTGAGAGAGCATGCTCCTTGAATGGAGTCGAATTTCAAGAGGGATCAGAAGTAGAGGATTTGACATTCGAAAAAAACAAAATTACAGGTGCAACAGTTTTATGTGCCACTGGGGAAATAAAAAAAATTAACTGCGAAAAAGCAATTATATGCAGCGGTGCGTGGAGTAAAAAAATTTTTAATAAGATTCCAGTCTTTCCTGTAAAGGGACAAATGCTATCAATACAAGGTCCAACAAATTTTTTGAAAAGGGTTATTTTTGGTCCAAAAACTTATTTAGTTCCCCGTGATGATGGACTTATTATAGTTGGAGCGACAGTTGAAAAAGATTCAAAATTTAATCAAGGTAATACTCCTAATGGAATAAAACAACTGCAAGAAGGCATTCGCTCTTTATTACCAGAAGCTATTAATTGGCCACAAATGGAACATTGGTGGGGCTTTAGACCTTGCACACCAGATCTAAAACCAATAATTGGAAAATCAAAAATTGAAAATCTTTATATAGCTACAGGACATTACAGAAATGGAGTTTTATTTTCTGCAATAACAAGTGATCTTCTTTTGAAAATAGTTCAAAATAAAAATCTCAAAGAAATAGAGAAAAGCTTTTTAGAAAAATTTAGTTTAGATAGATTTGCGATTTAAATTTTAATTTTCAGATCGCCATTTCGAATCAGAAGTTTCCCACTCACATAATTCCTTGTCGTTAAACCATAAATCAATTTCAAATTTTGCAGTATCTTCTCCATCAGAACCATGAATAATATTCCTCCCAATATCAATAGCTAAATCACCTCTAATTGTTCCAGGCTCTGCTTCCAGAGGTTTTGTTGCACCTATTAGTTTTCTAGCACTCAAAATAACTCCTTCGCCTTCCCACACCATTGCTACAACAGGACCACTTGAAATAAAGTCTACTAAATCACCAAAAAAGGGTCTTTCTCTATGTACTCCATAATGATTTTGAGCAAGTTCTTTTGAAGGAATTAATTGCTTTAATCCAACCAATTTAAATCCTTTTTTTTCAAATCTGCCAATAATCTCAGAAACATATCCTCTTTGAACTCCATCTGGTTTAATTGCAATAAAGGTTCTCTCTTTGGTCATTTAGTTAATAATCACTCTATGTATATTCAACTTTTGGGTGGTAACTTGGCAAGTAATCATTAAAATAAAAGATATTGTTTTGAGTTATTTTCAAAAACATTTATTAATCACTAAGACATAAATTGACCAATTTTGAGCCGAAAAAATTCAAGAATATTTGGACTATTGAAGATAGTATTTCGACTTATAGCATAGACAAATGGGGAGATAAATATTTTTCTATAAATTCCAAAGGAAATATATCAATAACTAAAGATATAAAATCTGAAAATAAGATTGATCTTTTTAAGCTTGTCAAAGAACTTAAGAGTAGAGAAATAAATCCTCCATTAATCATAAGATTTAATGATATCTTGAAAGACCGAATAAATGCATTACATGACTCTTTTTTAAAAGCAATAAAAACCTATAAATATAAGAACATTTATCAAGGCGTTTTTCCTGTCAAATGTAATCAACAGAAAAATGTCCTAGAAAAGATAATAGAGTTTGGTAGCCAATGGAATTTTGGTTTAGAAGTAGGAAGTAAATCAGAACTATTAATTGGCCTTGCACTTCTTGAAAACCAAAATTCATTACTAATATGCAACGGATATAAAGATAAAAAATATATTGAGATTGCTACTTTGGCCAGAAAACTCGGCAAAAATCCAATAATAGTTATTGAACAACGAGATGAGGTAAAAAGAATTATTCAAGCAGTTCAAGAACTTAACGCGACTCCATTGATAGGAATTAGAGCAAAGTTATCAAGTAAAAGTAGTGGTAGGTGGGGTAAATCTATTGGAGATAATTCCAAATTTGGATTATCAATCCCAGAAATTATGTTGACAATAAAAGAACTAAAAGAAGCAAATCTTATCAACGAAATGAAATTGCTCCATTTTCATATAGGCAGTCAAATAAGTGATATTGCTGTGATCAAAGACGCATTACAAGAAGCGAGTCAAATATATGTTGAACTATGCAAACTAGGAGCCCCAATGCAATATATCGACGTTGGGGGTGGATTAGGAATAGATTTTGATGGAACTAAAACCTCCTCCAACACTTCTACCAATTATTCTCTCCAAAATTATGCTAACGATGTAATTGCAACTATTAAGGATTCATGTGAATTAAATAATATCAAGCATCCAACCATAATCTCAGAAAGTGGAAGAGCAATAATTAGTCATTGTTCAGTTTTAATTTTTAATGTCTTAGGAACAAGTCATGTCAGTTCCAAACTACAAATTTTTGATAAAAAAAATCAACAATTAATAATTTCAAATTTACTTGATACTTTCTATGAATTAAAAAAACTTAAAAATAAAAAAATCAATTTATCTCAAATAATTGAACTATGGAATGATGCAAAAAAGTTTAAAGAAGATTGCTTAGTCGCTTTTAGATTAGGATTTTTAAGTTTGGCAGAAAGAGCTTATGCCGAAGAACTTACTTGGGCTTGCGCAAAAGAAATTTCTGATAACCTGAATAATGATGAAATCAATCACCCTGATTTATCTGAAATTACAGAAACTCTTGCATCAACTTATTATGCAAATTTATCTATATTTAAATCTATTCCTGATAGCTGGGCAATAAATCAGATTTTTCCAATAGTACCAATACATAGGCACTTAGAGGAGCCGTTCTGCAAAGGCAACTTTGCAGATTTAACTTGTGATTCAGATGGGAAACTAAATAATTTTATTGATAATGGAAAAACTAAATCACTACTGAATTTACATAAGCCAGAAGAAGATAAAGATTACCTAATTGGAATTTTTATGACTGGAGCCTATCAAGAAGCATTAGGAAACTTACACAATTTATTTGGCAGTACCAACGTTGTTCATATAGACATAAATCAAGATAATTCATATAAGGTCAGAAATATTATTAAAGAGGACAGTAAATCTGAAATTTTACAATTATTAGATTACAGTTCAGCTTCTTTGGTTGAATCTATAAGAATTAATACTGAATCAGCAATTGATCAAAAAAAATTAACTATTAAAGAAGCAAGGAAATTAATGGATCAAATCGAAATTAGTCTCAGAAAAAGTAGTTATTTATCAGAATGACTAACTAATGTTTTTTGCAAATAATTTTTAGCATAATCTAAAGCATCACTTAACTTATCAATATCTTTAGCACCTGCTTGAGCAAAGTTAGGCTTTCCTCCTCCACCTCCCGAACAAATTCTTGCAATCTCATTAATTAATTTACCTGCATGCAAGCCTATTTTTACTGCTTCATCACCTAAAGAAACTACAAATAACAACTTTCTATTTTCTGGATTTGGTATTCCCCCAAGAATCACTATTGCTTTATTTCCCAAATGAGAAGTTAAATTAAGTGCTGCAGATTGCAATGAATTCCCATCTAAGCCATCAATCTGATTTACTAAAATTGAAAAAGAATTTACTATTTCTGCGGATGATTTTATAGAAGAGTATTTAAAATATGCAATTTCATCTTTCATTTTTTGTATCTCTTTATTCTTATTAATAAGCTCTGCTTGCAAATTATTAACCCTTTCAAAAAGTTGATTAGGATTTGCTTTTAACAAATCACTTAGTTGGTTTACTAATGCATTTCTATCACTGAAATAGTCTAATGCTGATTGGCCTGATAATGCTTCGATTCTTCTGACTCCAGCTGAGATTCCTTCCTCACTAATTATTTTGAAAGAACCTAATTCGGATGTAGTTTTAACATGTGTGCCACCACAAAGTTCCATTGAAACTCCTGGTACATTAACAACGCGCACTACATCATCATATTTTTCTCCAAACATGGCGACTGCACCCTTTTCAAGAGCCTCACTCTTAGACATATTTTTTATTTCTAGGGCATGATTTTCCATAATCCAAGAGTTCACTAAAGTCTCAATCTTAGAAATTTGATCTTTAGAAATAGGATTAGAGGAATTAAAATCAAATCGTAATTTATTAAAGGCTACTAATGAACCTTTTTGTCCAACACTTTCATTAATAACTGATTTAAGTGCAGATTGTAATAAATGAGTAGCTGTATGATTTGCAGCAGCCTTAGCTCTTTTAGAGGAGCTAACATTAGTCTTAACTTTTTGTCCAATAGTTAATTTTCCTCTTTTGATCATTCCATAATGTAAAAAAACATTTTTCTTTCGCATGACATTATCAACCAAGACCTCAACATCGTTTGAAAATATCGTTCCAATATCACCAACTTGCCCGCCAGATTCTCCATAAAAAGTTGTCTGATCAAGAACAATTAAAACTTTCTGACCTTCACTTGCTTCCTTAACCAATGTTGAATCCAAGAATATACCCTTTACTTCAGCTTCCGAAAGGAGTGACTCATAACCATTAAAGACAGTTTTGTTAAAAACATCTATTTCTCGCTCTAATGATCCCTCTAATGTCAAATCAATATTACTTGAAGCAGCTTTAGCTCTCTCTTTTTGTACATTCATTTCTTCTTCAAAACCTTTTACATCTACACTGATACTATGTTCTTCAGCAATTTCTACAGTAAGTTCTAGAGGAAATCCATAAGTATCATAAAGTTCAAAAGCTTTAAAACCAGAAATTAATTTCTGCCCTGAAGAAATTAACTCATCTAGCAATTTCTCTCCTCTTTCAAGAGTTTCCCTAAATCTTATTTCTTCAATTTTTATCTCATTCAAAATTAAATCATTATTATTTTTTAAATCAGGATAATTATTTTGCATTAAGTTAATTCCGACAGTAGCAATATGAGGTAAAAATTCATTTGTTATACCTAATAATCTGCCATGTCTGACCATTCTTCTAATAAGCCTTCTTAATATATATCCCCTACCGAGATTACTTGCTGATACTCCATCAGAAATCAAATGAATAACAGCTCTTGTATGATCACCAATAATTTTTAAAGAAATTTTGTTTTTATCATCTGAAGAAAAATAATCAATATTTGCAATCTCACAAATTTTTTGAATAATAGGAAAAATCAAATCTGTCTCATAATTATTTTGCTTTTTTTGTAGTATTTGAGCCATCCTTTCAAGACCCATTCCTGTATCAATATTTTTAAATTTTAAATCTGTCAATTTTCCATTAGGATCACGATTATATTGCATAAAAACAAGATTATAAAATTCAATAAAACGATCTCCATCTTCTAAATCAATATTCTGCAGACCCTTTTCAGGATGAAAATCATAATAAAGTTCTGAACAAGGTCCACATGGACCTGTTTTGCCAGATGACCAAAAATTATCTTCCTCACCTAGTTTGACTATCCTATCTGGATGAATACCAATTTCATCTCTCCAAATTTTTGCAGACTCTTCGTCTTCGTGAAAAACACTCACAATTATATTTTCAACAGAAAGTTGATAAATATTAGTAACTAATTCCCAAGCCCATTGAATAGCCTCTCGTTTAAAATAATCTCCAAAAGAGAAATTACCAAGCATTTCAAAAAAAGTGTGGTGTCTAGCTGTAACTCCAACGTTTTCTATATCGTTTGTTCTGATGCACTTTTGGCTAGATGTAGCCCTTTTTGATGGTCTTTCTTTTAAACCTAAAAAAACTGGTTTAAAAGGTAGCATTCCAGCAATTGTGAGCATAACCGTAGGGTCATCTGGAATCAAAGATGCACTTGGAATGATTTTATGTAATTTTTCACTGTAAAATTTTAAAAAAGCATTTCTTATCTCATCTCCAGTAACTATTTTTTTAATTAATTGAGATGTCATTTATCCAGAATAAGAAGATTAAAAATTAAAGAAAAGCGTAATTTCGGTTATTTCGCAAAGATAATCACGCGAATTTATATTCTATATAACTAAAGTTAATTTATATAGCTAATTATTCTATGATAGCCTCTGCCCAGACAAGTAATTCTAAATTGGCACAAACTAATAACAAGTTGACGGTTCAATCTCAAAACTTTGCTGATGACTCTTGTGCCATAAGATCTTTGGATTGGGATCGCAGTAGATTTGATATTGAATTTGGTTTAAGAAATGGAACTACTTACAATAGTTTTATTATTAAAGGCGAGAAACTAGCAATCATTGATACTAGTCACGCAAAGTTTGAAGAATTATGGTTTGAAGAATTACTGAAAAAGGTGAATCCGCAAGAAGTTGATTATCTAATTACTAGCCATACAGAACCTGATCATTCTGGTTTAATAGGTAATCTTTTAGAATTAAACCAAAATATCACAGTAGTTGGATCAAAATTAGCACTTAAATTTATTGAAGACCAAATACATATTCCCTTTAAAAGTCTAGAGGTTAAGAGCGGAGAGTTTTTAAATCTCGGAACTAATCCTAATAGTGGTTTAGAACATAATATTGAATTCATAAGTGCACCAAATTTGCATTGGCCAGATACCATATTTTCATATGATCACAGCACAAATGTTCTCTATACATGCGATGCTTTTGGACTACATTATTGTTCTGACGAATTTTTTGACACTGATCAAAAAGAAATATACGATGATTTCCGTTTTTATTACGATTGCCTTATGGGTCCAAACGCTAGAAGCGTTATGCAGGCAATTAAAAGAATAGATAAGCTACCTGAATTAAAAACAATAGCTGTGGGTCATGGGCCTTTGCTCCATAATCAGGTCAATTTTTGGAAAGGAAAATATCTTGAATGGAGTAGCAATAAAAGCAAAGGCAATGATTTTGTGTCAGTCTGCTACATAAGCGACTATGGTTATTGTGATCGACTCAGTCAAGCGATATCTCATGGAATAAGCAAAGCAGATGCTCAGGTTCAGTTAATTGATCTAAGATCTTCTGACCCGCAAGAATTAACAAGTTTAATTTCCGAATCAAAAGCAGTAGTCATTCCCACATGGCCTGTAGACTCAGATAATGAATTAAAAGAATCTCTCGGTACTTTATTTGCAGCACTAAAGCCAAAACAATTTACTGCAGTTTATGATGCATTTGGTGGAAATGATGAACCTATAGATTCCTTAGCAAATAAATTAAGAGAACTTGGTCAAAAAGAAGCTTTCTCTCCATTAAGAGTTAAAAATATTCCAGATCCGATTGTTTATCAACAATTCGAAGAAGCTGGAACTGATTTGGGTCAATTGATCAATAAAAAGAAGAATATTGCCTCTATGAAGAGCCTTGATTCAAATTTAGATAAAGCGTTAGGTAGATTAAGTGGAGGATTATATGTAGTAACAGCTAGTCAAGGGGAAGGTTCGACATTTAGACAAAGTGCAATGGTCGCAAGTTGGGTTAGTCAAGCAAGCTTTTCTCCACCAGGTATTACAGTTGCAGTAGCAAAAGATAGAGCTATTGAATCATATATGCAAGTTGGTAAAGGTTTTGTTGTGAATATCTTGAGAGAAGATAACTATCAAAAAATGTTCAGACATTTTTTAAAAAGATTTGCCCCTGGAGCTGATAGATTTGCGGATGTAGATGTAATTAGCAACATCGCTGAAGGAGGACCTGTTCTCTCAGATTCACTCGCCTTTTTAGATTGTAAAGTCAGTTCAAGACTGGAGACTCCAGACCATTGGATAATTTACGGAATTGTTGAAAATGGTAATGTTTCTGACTTATCATGTAAGACAGCAGTTCATCACAGAAAAGTTGCTAATCACTATTAGAAAATAAGTCTTTGAAATGTCGGATATTAATATAGGCTTACTTACAGAAAATCAAAATATATCAGAATTTAAAATTACTGAAAATTTTTCTTGTGTAAGATTCCTAGATCAAAATAAAGAAAGATTTGAACTTGAATTTAACCTTGAAAAAGGAACCTCTTTTAATACTTTTTTCATTAGAAGTCATGAGGAACTTTTTATTATTCATCCACCTGAGAAACAATATTTAGATTCGTTTAATAAAGTAATTTCTAGGTTTTGCGATCAATTTAAATTAAGTAATGTCAACTTCATTTCTGGTCATATTAATCCCCAAATTATTGAAACTATAAAGAACATAAGTACCCAATTTCAAAATACAACTATTACTTGCTCTAATCCAGGTTATAAACTTATTAGCGAACTTTGGAACCAAAGAAATCCTACCTTAGAAAACTTTATTGAAATTCAATTACCTAAAATAAACATAGTCAAAAAGGAGCAAAATTTAGAATTAGATAACATTTCATTAGAGTTAATTCCTATTCCAACAGCACGTTGGCCTGGAGGTCTGATAATTTATGAACGTAATCAAGAAATCCTTCTAAGTGAAAAAATTTTTTCTGCTCACATTGCTTCTTCAGATTGGTCTGAAACAAATCGAGTTAGTACAGAAATTGATAGGAAACATTTTTATGATTGCTTAATGGCACCAATGTCTAATCAAGTAATATCAATAACTGAAAAAATTGCAGATTACGATATTAAAACTATTGCGCCATTACATGGTCCCGCTATCGAATATAGCTTAAAAAGCTTCTTAAATGACTACATTAGATGGGGTGAAAATCTCTCAACAAATAATCCTAAGATCGCTCTGATATATGCAAGTGCATATGGAAATACAGCCTCAATAGGCGATGCATTGGCTAAAGGAATAAATAGAACTTCTGTCGAAGTTGAAAGTATAAATTGTGAATTTACACCAAATGATGTACTAATAAAATCTATCAAAAACGCTGATGGTTATTTAATAGGATCACCAACACTAGGTGGGCATGCCCCAACTCCAATAGTAAGTGCACTAGGAACATTATTATCAGAGGGTAATAGAGATAAGCCAGTGGGAATTTTTGGTAGTTTTGGCTGGAGCGGCGAAGCTATAGATTTACTTGAAACAAAATTAAAAGATGGTGGTTTTAAGTTTAGTTTTGACCCTATTAGGATTAAATTCAGTCCAAATAAGCCAAAGATTAAAGAATTAGAAGAAATAGGAACTCACTTTGGAAGAAAAATTATAAAAAAAGCAAAGAAAAAACCCAGGAAATCAGATACTGGAATGATTACAAGCAAAACGGATCCAAAGCTACAAGCTCTTGGAAGAGTTATTGGTTCACTTTGTGTCCTGACAGCCTCTAAAGGCAAAGATGAGAATAATATTAAAGGAGCCATGCTTGCATCTTGGGTTAGTCAAGCAAGTTTTTCACCTCCTGGGTTAAGTATTGCAGTAGCAAAAGATAGATCAGTAGAATCTCTTCTACAAGTAGGAGATTCATTCGCATTAAATATTCTTAGTGAAAAAGATTTTAAAGAACCTTTGAAAAGATTCACAAAGCCCTTTGCACCTGGAGAAGATAGATTTGAAGGATTAAATATTGAATTAACTCCTAATGAACAGATAATAATTCCTGAATCGCTAGCATGGTTAGATGCTTCTGTAAAAGAGAGAATGGAATGTGGAGATCATTGGGTAATATACGCCGAAGTACTACACGGTAATATACTAAAATCCGATAGTCTAACGGCAGTTCATCACCGCAAAACAGGTGCTAACTATTAAATTTATTTATCTAATTTATGACTGAAACAAAAGATCTAATAATCATTACGGCTAGTTGTGGTAAAAATCTAGAACTTTCTGAAAAATTTCTTGAAAAAAGTAATGAACTGAACATAAGTTCTGAAATTTTAGATCTTACTACTCTTGATATTCCATTATTTAATCCAAGAATTCACAGCAAAGAAAATATTCCAAATGAAATAGAAGAATTAAAAAAAAAGCTTTTCGAGATTGAAAGGTGGGTGATTTGTGCGCCTGAATATAATGGATCTATACCTCCCATTCTCTCCAACTTCATAGCATGGCTATCTATTTCGGGAGATGACTTTAGGAATTTATTTAATGGTCAACCTATTGCAATTGCAACATTTTCTGGTGGGATAGGGTTAGAACTACTGACCTCATTACGAATTCAATTAGTTCATTTAGGAAGTCAAGTATTAGGAAGACAACTTTTGTCGTCATATAGTAAACCTATAGATACAAAAACTATTGAAGATATTATTCAAAGACTTTTACAAATGAAAAAATTAAAAACATAAACTTTTAATAGCTAAAAATTAATCTCATTTTTTCTCATTCCAAACTTTTAAAATTTCTCTTGCCATTGGCAGGGCGTGAACAGATCCACCACCAGGAGTATTCTGTGCAAAAGCAACTACAAGTAATTCGCTATTTTCAGAGGGTGTAAAGCAAACGAACCAAGCATGATCTGAGCCACCTTCACCGTCTTCAGCAGTTCCTGTTTTACCTGACACTGGAGGTAAATTTGAAACTCCATAATTAATTGATACTCCTGTGCCAGACTCTACTACTTTCCGGAGACCACTTTTTATCAATTGAATATTTTGTGGGTCAATGTCAATTGGAATACGTTTTTTATCTAAAAGACTTTCTTCATCTTTTTTAGTCAAATGTGGAGTAACTAAATAACCTCCATTTGCAATAGCAGCATAAGCTCTAGCTATTTGAATAGGAGTAACTTGAACAACAAATTGTCCAATAGACATACTGGCAATATCTTCTGGGACCCATGGAGTTCTTCCTGGTTGCCCCCATCCTCTGCCTTTTTTAGCCCACTCACTACTTGCTACTAATCCTTTATTTTCTTGTTCAGAAATTTCAATTCCAGATAAAGAATTAAAACCAAGTTTTCTAGAAACCTTATGAATTTCATCAACTCCTGCACCATATCCGACTTGATAAAAAAATGTATTACTCGAAACTCTTAAAGCATCTTCATAACCTATTACTCCAAAACCTAAATCATTGTGTTCCCTGAAACATTGGCTTCCATAAGTGATACATGGTTTCGTATCTAACATTGTTTCTCTAGGAAATTTTCCACTTTCCAAGCCAGCTAAAGCCGTTACAATTTTCCAAACGCTTCCTGGATCGTAGGCATTTAATGCTCTATTAAATAAAGGTTTTTCAGGAGAATTAAAAAGTGTATTATATTCTTTCTCAGGTTTAAAATCCTTTGAGAAAAAATTTAAATCGAATGTAGGTTTACTTGCCATGGCTCTTATTGCACCATCTCTTGGATCCATTACTATTATGGCTCCAGCTTTTTTATCTTTAAGAACCTCCTCAGCAACTAACTGCAGATTAAGATCGATTGTTAGTTGAATATCATTACCTTGTACTGAAGGTCTTATACCCAATGATCTTTGAAATTTTCCTAATGAATTTACTTCAACCATTTCTCCGCCCCATTCACCTCTTATAAAATCTTCGTAAACATATTCAATTCCCGTCCTACCGATTAAGTCATTTAATTTATAACCCTTCTTAGATAAAAATTTATATTCTAATTCAGTAACTGGCTGAGTATAACCAATCACATGGGCAGCAAGGGATTTATAAGGATAATTTCTAATTAAATTGGTAGCTATTTCAAAACTAATTAAATTACCTTCATTCTCCTTAAATTTTATTAATTGATCTACATTTAAATCATCAAGAATAACTACTGAGAGTTTCTGATTTTTCAGACCATCAGAGTATTTTTTTTGAATTACATTACTATCAATATTTAACAAATTAGAAATAATTGATTTATGTTGTTCCCAATTGCTTTTTTTAACATATTGAGGCTTTATTATTAAAGAATATTTCACTCTACTATTTGCAAGAACATTACTATTTTTATCTAGTATCCTTCCACGTATTGGCTGCGAAGCAATAAGTCTGATCCTATTCTCATCTGACATTTTCTTAAAAGATTCATAATTTAAAAGTTGTAAAAAAATTAACCTAAATAGAATCAAAAAAAAGGAAACAGAAGAAAAAATAAGTAAGACTAGTGGTTGTCTTTTTAATGAAATAAGTTTTTTATTAGGACTTGTTTTTATCAAAAATATAAATTTATTTAAATATTGTTTTTTCCAATAAAGCAATGGTTGATTTTATCTCTTTAAGTCTATTGATTAAATCTTGAAAATCACTATCTTCATTGTTCAGATCGAACTCGTCATTTTCAAGATTATTTGATTTTAAATTTTCACTCATAAAACTTATACTTTTTTAAGCAATTATTTCAATTAATGGAATTCTAAATAACAAATTTATTTTTTCAAAATTATTTTTACTTAGATACTTAAAAAATATCAAAAACAAATTAATTTAATTTATTTATATTTTGTTCAAAATAAGGATTACAACTATTCTTTGATATCCCTAAAGACCACCCAACAAACGAAGAAATAAATATCGTGACAATTAACGGCAAAATTGCTTGTTGAGTATTTGTAAGACTGAACCATTCTCTCCAGCTATTAAAAAATCTTTCTCTTTGAAATTTTCTTTTTTCATTTTCTAATAATCTCGTTTTTTTGGCGAAAGATTTTGTTACCCATTTTTCGAAAGGAGTTTTTTTTGTAATCGCCATCTTCCTCTCCACTTCTAATAATTGTCCAGAACTAAGATAAGGATGAAATGTACTTATCAATTCAAGAGTTTTTAAAAACATCTCAACAGTTGCATCTTTTATGAGCTTCTGCTCATGACTCAAATCAGCCCACTCTATTTCTGGATAAAAACGATTCCTGTTTGGTGCAATTTGATCATCTGACATTTGACCAGGTTCTCTAAGCCATCTATTAGTGTTTTCGTCAAATCTTCTCCAATATAAAAAAGGATTAATAAAAATTGTTTTGCCAGATACTTTGACTACATCTTGTTGCAGATGATTAGTTATCTTTCTTTCAGAATTTTTCGAATTTATCAAAAGTCTAAATTATTAATCTAATTAAAGATTATCTTTTATTCACTATTTTTCCAGAAATATGAAAAATTATCCTATGAATATTAAGTTATTGATAACTGCCAACGCTTCTTTAAATAATTACAGTATTCACACTTTAATGAAGGTTTGGGGAAATTATCCGAACGTAATAAATTAACCGTATCAATTATCTTATTCTCTACCCATGAAGTAGAACAATCTAATTTAATTAGATGTACGTCAAAATTTAATTGGTTATTAAATAACTCTTCATTTTTCTTTCCATTGAAATATAAAAGATAAGCTTCATTAGCCACTTGAAAACCATTTTTTTTAAATAACCACTGATACATTTCTAATTGTCTCTTATAGGCTTTTGCATATTCGTATTTATTAAAAGTCTCAGACCAATCAAAATTATTTCTAGAAGTTGCTTTCACATCAACAATAATAAGATCACCATTTTTTTTCTGCCAAATATCATCGACAGCACCACCAAAATCATAGTTGTGTTCTATTGACAGATATCTTATCCCTTGAAAATTACTTCTCCAACGTTCTAAATCTTTGTGTTTGAAAGGAACAGCATCAATTCCATATTCAATAAATAAAGGATGCGGCTCCTGAATTTTTCTATAATAATCAAATTCATTTTTACATAAATTATCTACAGCTATATTTAAAGTAAATGGCAATGATGGCGGTTTTATTTGATATTTTTTATCCAGTACACAACATCTTGGACAACTAAGATATTTCTCAACTGTAGATCGACTTAATTTAATAATATCTGGCATTAGGTTTTAAATCTCATTCAAAAATTTCTTGCTTAAATAAAAAAACTTTAAATTGTTTTTAAAATTTGAAGACTTACTCCCACTCAATAGTACCGAGAAATAAGGCAGTCATAAACGTAGTGATACCAACATGTTTGAACCCATGATAACATACATTTTCCTGAGGGAAACCTGAGGGAAACCTCTTTTTAGGCAGGTTTTATTAAACAAAAACTCAAAATTAATTACTCAGTCACAGTAAATTAAACAATTTTGATTTGTTGGATGTTCTCTACATTCTTTCTCCCAAAAATTTTGAAACTCAGGAGTACATTTTTCAAGTTCTTGAGGGGTTTCATTCAAGTTTAACCCTGCATAATTAAATGCAGTTAGGTATCTTGGAAGGACATTGAATTGATTGAATAGTTTCATAAGACCTCCTAGATCTATATCTATATTGTCCTCCTATTAACTTGAAATTCATAGAGTATTATTACCCGAGTAGAAGTGCTTTGTGGTTTGTACGACTATCTTTTTCTATTCAGTAGGAGTAGAAATAATTCAGGAGTCAAAAGCACTTCATCGACTTTGTGGACAGCGAGGTGCATAAGACTCGAAGAGGGCAAACAAATGCCCTCTTATTTTATGTTTATTTAACTTTGTAGATCTCAATTTTTAATTTAAGATTGTTTGTAATAAGTTCAAAATTTTATGATATTAGTACGTTATGTGTATGGAATTTATTCACTTTTTAAGGCGATAAGAATTATTGATTTAGTTTCAGCAGCATTATTCAAATCACATTTAGAAAAATAAATTTATGGAAATAGTAATTCTTTTAGGGATCCCTTTATTAATTTTGTTAATCGCTTGGTATCAAAATGAATATGATATGACCGTCAGAAAGGGTAAAAAGTTTGGTGAGAGAGAAAATAGATCAGTTACTTTTAAAAAACATAAATTTGATAAAAAACAAGCAGAAGAAAACGATAAAGCATATAAAAGGTGGAAGGAAGCAAGAGAATCTAATTTAGAGCAAACAACTCAAGCAAAATTAGAGAAAAAAACTTTACCTGATGATTACTATAAAAGTGAAAAATATCAAAAATTTTGCGAGGAAAGAGCAAGAAAATATAATGAAGCAGTTAATGAAGGGAGAATTGCGGGAGAGGTAAAAAAAATTGGCGGAGGTTTAGTAGGAAGTCAAAAAGAAGAAGTTTTTTATGGAGAAAGAGGAGGTAGATATAGAATTAGATACAACAAAGATGGAGCACCATATAGGGATTATTTTTAATGGAACAAGAACGCAATTATGATAATGATGGATTAGATCCATCCGAAGAGTATTTTAAAAAGAAGAGAAAAAGTAATGATGAGGATACCTATTTCCCTCCAGAAGAATCAGAACCACCTCATTATTAAGAGCATAAAAAAATTGAATTTTGAATACAAAGTGTAGAGAAATTTAAAACTCTACGATTTCTCTATAGAGACAGGATTTTCACTCCACGGGAAACCTGAGGGAAACCACGCTGTTAAGATCCATTGCAAATAGGATACAGAAATTCTGAGGGAAACCTAAGGGAAACCAACTTTTTGAGTCTATAACTGGGTTTATAACCTATTCTTCACTCCCATTCAATAGTTCCTGGAGGTTTACTTGTAATATCATAAACAACTCTATTAACTGAACTTACTTCGTTTACGATTCTATTTGCAATCCTTTCCAAAATCTGAAAAGGAATTTTTGACCAATCGGCTGTCATACCATCTTCACTAGATACACAACGTAAAACTATTGGCCATGCATAAGTCCTCTTATCACCCATAACTCCTACTGTTTTTACAGGTAGCAATACTGCAAAAGCTTGCCAAATATCATTGTAAAGTCCTGCTTTTTTAATTTCGTCTCTTACTATCCAGTCTGCATCTCTTAAACAATCAAGTTTTTCATTATTCACCTCTCCCAAAATTCTTATAGCTAATCCTGGTCCTGGGAATGGATGCCTTTTTATAATTTCATCCGGCAAACCTAAAGCAGCTCCCACTTTTCGGACTTCATCCTTAAAAAGTTTTCTTAATGGCTCAACTAATTTAAATTGTAAATCTTTTGGCAATCCACCCACATTATGATGACTCTTTATTTTTACAGCTATTCTTTCTCCTGTTTTAGGATCAATATTAGTCCCAGCACTTTCAATAACATCAGGATAAAGAGTACCTTGGGCTAAATACTGAAAAGGTCCCAATCTATTGCTTTCTTCCTCAAATACTCTAATAAATTCTTCACCTATAATTTTTCTTTTTTGTTCTGGATCAGTAATACCTTTTAATTTGGTAATAAACCTTTCTCTTGCATTAATGTATTCAACTTTTATATGAAATTTCTTATCAAAAAAATTCATTAAAAATTCTGGTTCACCTTTTCTCATGAAACCTTGGTCTATAAACATGCATGTAAGCTGATTTCCTATAGCTTTATTGAGAAGAAAAGCAAGAGTTGAAGAATCAACTCCTCCAGATAAGGCAAGCAAAACTTTTTTATTACCAACTTGCTCTCTTATCCTTGGAATAGTTTCCTCTATATAGGTTTCGGTTGTCCAATCAGCTGCACAACTAGAAATTTTATAAACAAAATTTTTAATTACTGTCATCCCAAACTCTGAATGAATAACTTCAGGATGAAATTGTACGCCAAATAATTTCTTTAAATCATTTGAAATTGCTGCATGGAGTGTGTTCTCCGTATGAGCAATCTTATTAAATCCATCAGGCATACAATTAATAGAATCGCCATGACTCATCCACATAATTGATTTATCTTCCACATCAGAAAGAAGGTCAGATTCTTGATCTATTTTTATTGGTGCTCTACCATATTCAGCTCTTTTGGTTGCTGAAATAACAGATCCTCCAAGTTCTTTGACCATTAATTGCATTCCATAGCAAATGCCAAGAATAGGAATTCCTAAATTAAAAATTTTTTCATCACATTTAGGCGCATTTTTTTCATATACAGAATTTGGGCCTCCGCTCAAAATAATCCCTTTAGGATTAATATTTTTAATTTCCTCAATTGAAATGCAATTACTTACTACAAGAGAAAAAACATTAGTTTCTCTAATTCTTCTAGCAATCAATTCAGAATATTGAGAACCGAAATCCAAAATTAATATTGAAGGATCTCTTTCTTTTTTTAAAATTATTTGACTCATGTATAAAAGTTAACTCAATTTATTTACAAAAGCATAATGAATCACAAATTAATCTCATTGAAAATAAGAAATATAATTATTGCCGTTAATGCCAGCCCACCTGATTTTTCTTTTTCTATCAAAAATGATTGATGCGATTTCCATATCGGTTTTTACATACCTATTTACGTAAGTAAAAGAACGCTTCTCGATCGTATTTGATAAATTCTTAAATAATTTATCAGCTAAAGATTTATTAAATCTTTCAAGAAGTTGTAATGCATTCTCAAGATTATCTAACTGAGATAATTCAAGTATTATTTCAAGTGGTAACTTTTCTTGAACGGCTAAATAAACAAGAATCTCAATTCTTGCATCAGCCAAATGATTATGTGTATGAAAAATACCGCCTGCTAATTTAATTAATTTCCCGTGATAACCAAAAAGAATTACAGTTCTAACTTTTTTTATTGCAGCATCAACTAATAGTGGTCCTATCCAATTTCCGATTTTGATAATTGGTAAATTAACATTATAAGATTTGGCCAAATTTAACCCATTTTCACCAATAACAAATATAACTTCCCCTTTAAAATCATTTTGAGTTAACTTTGCTAGATTATTTTTAGCCTCTTCTAATTGATCAGGTGAAGCACTCGAATAAGTCTCAGCAGAAGTACCAATGATAGATAATCCATCAACAATACCAAATGACTTATTACTAGTTCTTTCTGCTAAAAACGCTCCATTTGGAAAAATAATTTCTAATTTCAAAATAAAGCCGGCAGGAATATTATCTATTAAATTTTCATATAAAACTTCTTTGGCAAAATTAGAAATGCATATCTCTGATGTATCTTCTTTTATGCCTACACCAGATCCTGCAATAATATTTATTGGAAATGTTTGAACAGGATTATTAAAAGAAATTTTTTCTAAAGAGGCTATTGTCCATATCTCTAAGTTTTGAGTAATGTCAAGATCTAAGCCAGACTTTGCAAAGGTAATTCCTAATGCATGCAAGTCATCTTTAAGTAAACCAACGGAATGAATCTCGATTTTTATTTCTTTTTTTTCATTAGGAATTTTTATTAGTTCATAATTCTTAAATGGTAACCCTACTAGTTTATTTAATGCTGACCTAGCAGCTCCAGCAACCCACAAAGGTAAAGAAAATCCTTTTTTCAAATCAAGTAATTGAAAAATATATAATGAGAACTAATCTAAGAATGACCTATTTAATAAAAAGTGGCCATACAACAAAAATTATCATTGATGATTCCTGGACCCACACCAGTTCCAGAAAAAGTTTTACAAGCATTAAGTAAGCATCCAATTGGCCATCGCAGTAAAGAATTTCAAGATCTTGTTGAGAGTACAACTAAAAATTTACAGTGGCTTCATCAAACTCAAAATGATGTTCTAACAATCACTGGAAGTGGGACTGCCGCAATGGAGGCTGGAATCATAAATACCTTAAGCAGAGGAGATAAAGTAATTTGTGGAGAAAATGGAAAATTTGGCGAAAGATGGGTAAAAGTTGCTAAAGAATTTGGTCTGGAAGTAATAAAAATTGATTCCGAATGGGGTACTCCACTTGATCCAGAAGAATTCAAAAACGTATTAGAGGAAGATAAACAAAAAGAAATAAAGGCGGTTATTTTGACTCATTCTGAAACCTCAACAGGCGTAATTAATGATTTAGAAACTATTAGTTCATATATTCGTGCACACAACACAGCCCTATCAATTGTTGACTGCGTTACAAGTCTTGGAGCTTGCAATGTACCAGTAGACGAATGGAAATTAGATATCGTTGCTTCCGGATCACAAAAGGGATATATGATACCTCCAGGGCTGAGCTTTATAGCAATGAGCCAAAAAGCATGGGAAGCTGCAGAAAAATCTAATTTACCAAAATTTTATTTAAATTTAAAATCCTACAGAAAAAGTCTTTTAGCTAACAGTAATCCATACACCCCTGCAGTTAATTTAGTTTTTGCTTTAGATGAAGCTTTAAAAATGATGAGAGAAGAAGGCCTAAATAACATTTTCCTAAGACACAATAAACACAAATTGGCGATGAGCAATGCAGTAAAGGCTTTAAATCTAAAATTATTTGCTGATGAAAAATATTTAAGTCCTTCAATTACTGCAATAAAAACTGAAGGAATTGATGCTGAAGAGTTTAGAAAAACAATAAAGAATAATTTTGATATTCTACTTGCAGGTGGTCAAGATCATCTGAAGGGAAAAATATTCAGAGTCGGACATTTAGGTTATGTAAATGATAGAGATATTATTACGGTAGTTTCTGCTATGAGTAATACACTTCTCAACCTCGGTAAAATAACAGCCCAACAAGCTGGTGAAGCATTGGTTATGGTATCAAAATGTCTAGAAGAAAATTAAGTTAAGTACCTGGCTCTTCAACATTTCCACCTAATTCAACAATCTTTTTTCGAAGAACGATTGATTTTTTTTCATCACCTTTAGTTTGAGCTATTGCAAGGGCAAACTCTAATTTTTCGAGCTGGTGACCACCCTCAAAAAAAGATAATTTTTTCTTTATGCGGTTTTTATTATCTTTGTAAGAAATTTGTGGAGACATAAAAAATCATGCTTTAGTTAATATTATGCCAACAAAAGGGGACATTACGAGAGAAAACTAAAAATATTATTTGACTATAAACTTAAACAAAAAAAAATTTTTCTAATATTATGTTCAAACATCCTTGAAATTTATGCCTAACATAAATCTAATCTACTATCTTATTGCAGGTTGTATTTTTGGAGCTTTAGCTCTTAAAACAGGTATTCCTGCGGCTCCTCTAGCAGGTGCTTTAATAGGCGCAAGCATACTTAGCATAAGTGGCAAAGTCGACATGGCTGAGTGGCCAATCGGAACAAGGACAATTTTAGAAATCGGAATTGGAACAGTCATTGGTACATCCTTAACAAAAGACTCATTAGTTGATATTCAAAATTTATGGAGGCCAGCTATATTAATAACTTTTACTTTAGTTATTACTGGATTAGCAATTGGATTATGGACAAGCAGATTACTTAATATAGATATCATTACAACAATTCTAGGAGCTGCACCAGGGGGAATTAGCGGAATGAGTCTTGTAGGGTCAGAGTACGGAGTAGGGCCTGCAGTAGCGACTTTACACGCTGTAAGATTGATTACTGTACTCTTAATTCTTCCTTTAGTTGTGAAATGCTTGAATATATTTGGAGTGATTAAATCTTAAATTTCTATAGACATATTGACAATTAAAGATATTTTTAAATAGAAGATAAAAGCCTAATGCAAAGATTAAAGAAAAAAAAACTAATACCATTAGCGTTGGGAATTTTCGCTCCTCTAACCCTTACTACGCCAAGAGTCAATGCAAGTTCATTTGGAGCAGAAATTTTTTGTACTATGAGAGATGGTGGAAATGACCATGAGAGTAGTTGGGATGCAGCTTACACATATATTAAAAAACAAAAGGGGGGATTATTCAAAGTTTCACCTAAAAATGCAGCAGCGCAAATTACTGAAACAGTTATAAGAGAAAGAGAAAAATTTAGTTATTGCGTTGAATATTTAGATAATCTGCATCCAAATAGAAAACTAATTCGAGATTTAGAAAAAGAAGAAGAAAGAAAAGAAAAAGAAGCAAAAGATAGAGAAAATAAAAGAAAAAAATTAGAAAAAGAATTAGAAGAAGCTAATGAGGAAATTTCTGAAAACTTTACTGATGAAACACTTGATAGATATAGTTACTAATTGAGGTTTCAGACAGATAATACTTTTGGCCAAATTTAATTAATTTTATTTTGTATCTAAAAACACTAAATCACATTTTACTGGCAAATTTAGGCTAAAAAGCAAAAATAAATATTGACTTTTAATATATTCAAGCCATTATTTATTTAACTAAATATTCTGAATGCATATTAATGATGCGGTGTTTTTAGAGGATTTATGTCCTAAGTTCAGATTTAGACAATGGCGGAAGTCTATTCATAAATTTACAGGAAAAAGTTGTATATATTGCGGAAAACCATCTGAATCTATTGACCATGTAATACCACAAAGCCAAGGAGGCTTAAGTACAACAGAAAACTGCGTCCCTGCCTGTCTTTCCTGTAATGGGGATAAATCAGATGAAAATGCTTTGTATTGGTATAGAAGACAAAAATTTTATGATCCTCGAAGAGCAATGGCTATAAGAGCTTGGTTAGAAGGAGATTTAAGATTAGCTATTAGATTACTACAATGGGCTAATCCTAATTTTAAGATAAAAAATAAAAATTATATAAAAGATGCCTCAGAATATAAAGCAGCTTGACTACCAAACATTACATACTTTTATAGAGTTAAAACTCTTACATATTTTTTCCAATTCTCTTGGTGATTCTGGGAATATTAAAATTGTCGAAAATGAAATAAGAAAGACAAATAACTTTTGGTAGAATTTAAAATAAACGAAACTTTCTTCTTTATCTACAAGACGGGGGTAATTTTTGCTAATAAGAAAAGTTTTTGATTTTAAATCGGGCTCAAGAGCTATCTTCATAATCAATTAATACATATGTACTAATTTAGTCTAGCATGAAAAAACCTGCAAGTTTACTCGGAAAAAAAAATAAATTTTTAATCTTGGGATGTGGTTTCAGCGGTAGTTTTTTTGCAAACACTATTAGAAAATTCGGTTGCACTGTTTTAACAAGCTCAAGATCTGCAAGCAAAGATCCAAATAGTTTTATTTTCAACAGTGAAAACAATATGATTCCTAATGAAGAAATTTTTGATGGAGTCACGCATGTTCTTAGTTGCATACCTCCTGACAAAAATGGTAATGATCCTGTATTAAAAAGACTTCAAAATAAACTAAAAGATTTATCCCTTGAATGGGTTGGATACTTATCTACCACGGGAGTTTATGGAAACACTGAAGGTGGTTGGGTTTCTGAGATAGATCAGCCTAATCCTTTTCAAAAAAGAAGTCATAATAGATTAAATTGCGAAAAAAAATGGATTGATTCCAGTTTGCCCGTGCAAATTTTTAGATTACCTGGAATATATGGACCTGGAAGATCCACGTTTGAAGCAATCAAAAATCAAAAAATTCGAGTTATCTCAAAAAAAGCTCAAGTATTTTCAAGAGTTCATGTTGCTGATATTACACATGCGATTATTTATTTATTACAAAATAAAAATTGTTTAAAGTTTCACCAAATCATTAATATTGCTGATGATGAACCATGTTCTCAGATAGAAGTTATTCAGTATTGTTACGATTTACTTGGTTTAACAATGCCAAAGCCAATATTATTTGAGGATGCAAAAGATGAATTATCACCTATCGCTCAATCTTTTTGGATGGAAAATAGAAGAATTTCTAACAAACTTTTATGCGAAACACTCGGATATAAACTGATTTATAAAAATTATAAAATAGGCTTGAAAAATTGCTATCTGAATAGTTAAAAAATAAACTTAAAAACTTTTTATGAATTTTCAAAATACAAATAAAATATTGAAGGTAGTATTAAGCGTCGGAGATGAGTCAGGTATTGGACCTGAAGTAATCTTAAAAGCACTTTGTTCTAATGAGATACCAGAAAATATTGACTATATATTAGTTGGATCAAAAAAAAATCTACAAAATACGTATAGACACCTTAGATCCTTAGGATTAGAAAACATTGCAAATCCTAAAAATTTAAAGATACATGATCTAGAAATTTCTTCATCAGATAATGACACTCAATCAAGTTACGGTAATTCAAGTTTCCAATATTTAAGAAAAGCAATAGATATTGTAAAACAATCTCCCAATTCAGCACTTGTAACTGGACCAATTTGCAAGAAATCATGGTCCCTAGCAGGTCATTACTTTTCTGGTCAAACTGAAGTACTAGCAAAAGCATGTGAAGTAAAAAACATTGGAATGTTATTTACAGCAAAATCACCAATTACGGGTTGGAGATTTAATACTTTACTAGCTACAACTCACATATCCCTTTCTGAAGTTCCCAAGAAATTAACTACAGAATTAATTCACTCTAAATTGGATCTTTTCAAAGATTTTTGTAATTACTATACTGATAAACCTACTTTAAAAGTTGCAGGATTAAACCCTCATGCCGGCGAAGAGGGTATTTTAGGTCATGAAGAAAAGGATTGGCTAAATGATGCACTAATTACGTGGAATGAGAAAAATAAAGATATTAGATTATTAGGCCCTTTATCTCCAGATAGTTGTTGGAATTCTTCCGTAAAAGCCTGGAGTGAAAATAATGCTGATAAGCACGATGGCATTCTTGCTATGTATCATGATCAAGGTTTAATACCAATGAAAGTGATAGCTCTTAATTACTCAGTTAATACCACAATCGGATTACCTTTTATAAGAACATCTCCAGATCATGGAACGGGATTTGATATTGTTGGCAAAGGCATTGCACAATCACAGAGCATGATTGAGGCTATAAAAGCTGCTATAGAAATGACTAACAAGTCAAGACAGCTTAATACGCATTAAAACTTGACCAAATTCAACTGGTGTTCCATTTTCTACGAGAATCTCTACTATTTCAGCATTAAATTCAGATTCAATTTCATTCATTAACTTCATTGCTTCTAAAATACAAATAGTTTGACCAACCTTAACGGTATTTCCAACTTCGACAAATGGCTCCTCGCCAGGCGCTGCAGCCCTATAAAATGTCCCAACCATAGGGGAAGTAATTTCAGTTAGGTCAGAACTCCCTGGAGGTGCTACCTGTGGAGCTTCTGGCTCACTGACAATTGGGATATTATCATTAATAGTTTTTTGATTAGCAATTGTTTGCTTATCAAATGCATTATTAGAAACTAAATTTTTAGTAACTTGGCTTTGATCAGATAAATTCCTTTTTATTTCGAGTTTAAAATCTTCTCCCTCTAGCGAGAACTCTTGTATATCACTTGTAGAGATTTTCTCTATTAAGCGATCTAAGTCATCATGATCTAATTTCATAGCCATTAATTTTCACGTCCAAGATAAGTGTCATTTCGAGTATCAACTTTAATCATTTCTCCTACAGAAATAAATAAAGGAACCATAACTTGAGCACCTGTTTCAAGAATAGCTGGTTTCGTGCCCCCACTAGCAGTGTCACCTTTAACTCCTGGATCAGTCTCTGTAACTTTCAAAGTAATAGATATTGGAAGGTCTACTTCTAAAACTTTACCATTATGGAAAATTACATTAACCTCCATTCCCTCTTTCAAATACTTTGCGCCTTTACCTATTTGTTCAGAAGTGAGTCTTGTCTCTTCAAAACTTGTCATGTCCATAAAAACATAATCACCAGACTCCACATAAGTATGCTGCAGGTTAGACTTCTCAAGGATAGCCTGCTGTACTGATTCTCCGGCTCGAAAAGTTTTTTCAACAACGTTGCCGCTTTGAACTGATTTTAATTTTGTTCGTACGAAAGCAGAACCCTTACCAGGCTTGACATGTAGAAATTCTACAACACGCCAAACTTGTCCATCCAATTCGATGGTGGTACCTGTGCGAAAATCGTTACTGGAAATCATTCCTGTATTACATCCCCCAAGGATCATAAACCTGCAAGAGTGCTATGCAAAAATTCTTATCAAATCAGAACAAACTTTTCTTAATTATATCAATTGTAATTTTACAGTTTTTTCTTTTAAAACCTATTCAAGTATTAGCTGATTTACCTACTGGAAATGCAGTAAAAGACCCTAATGCAATCCTCAGAAACGCACTCCCTATCAAGCAAGTTGAGTTACAAGAAATTCAACACAAATTGGAAGAAACTAGTGACCTTGTAAGAGGAGGAAGATGGCCCGCTCTTACGAAAACTGTTACAAAATGTCAATCTTTGCTGAAAAAATACCAAAGTAAAATTATTCAAGAATTACCAAAAGATAAAAAGAAGATTGCTGAAAAAACATTTTTAGAACTCAAAGAAAATTTTGATAGCCTTCAAGATTACTCTAAATCTAAGGATAAATACTCGTTTATAGCCACTCGAAGAAATGCTTTAGATAAAATAGGTGGATTAGAAGAATATTTTTTACCAAAAGAATTTCCATACTCTATTCCCCAGGAATTTGATAATTTACCAAGATTACTAGGCAGAGCAAAAGTCAATATAAAAACCTCCAAAGGAGATATGCAAGCAATTGTGGATGGATTTAACGCCCCACTTACAGCAGGAGCATTTATAGATTTATCTTCAAAAAACTTCTACAAAGATTTACCCATTAACAGAGCAGAAGAATTTTTTGTACTGCAAACAGGTGATCCAATTGGTGATGATATTGGGTACATAGATCCTGAAACAAACGAAGAACGTCACGTTCCCTTAGAAATAAGAATTCCTGATGAACAAGATACTTTTTACAATCAAACTTTTGAAGATTTAGGTCTTTACACAGAGACACCAACATTACCTTTTGCAACACTTGGAACTCTAGGATGGTCCCATTCGAATGCCGCAGTTGATGATGGATCATCGCAATTTTTCTTCTTTTTATATGAAGCAGAATTAAATCCAGCGGGCCGCAATTTAATTGACGGAAGGAATGCTGCCTTTGGTTACGTTGTAGATGGATTTGATGTATTAGAAGAGCTTACTAAAGATGACACAATAATTTCGATTGATGTTTTAGAAGGGATTGAAAACCTCAAATTAAATGCATAAAGAAATATTAGAAGATATAGGGGAAAAAGAATTAATAAATAGGCTAGGAAAATTTATGCCTAAAAATCAAGTTTCAGATGATTGCGCTTTAATCAAAACTAAAAATGAAAATTTACTTGTTAATACTGATTCTTTAGTAGAAAATGTTCATTTCAATGACATTAGTATTTGTCCTCAAGACCTTGGGTGGAAAGCAGTTGTAAGCAACATCTCTGACTTATCTTCTAGTGGAAGCAAGAAAACTATTGGTATTACAGTAAGCCTAGTTCTACCTGCTCGAACTGAGTGGATTTGGGTTGAAGAAGTATACAAAGGAATAAATAAAGCATTAAAAGAATATGGCGGATTGATTCTAGGGGGAGACTGCTCAAAGGGGAATGAAAAAATCATTTCAATTACGGCCTTTGGAATTCAAGGTGAGCTTGAATTAAGAAGAAACGCATGTAAACCAGGAGATATAATCTTAACTACAGGAATTCATGGTCTTAGCAAACTGGGATTTTTGATACAAAATAAAATTAATTTCGATAATGAATTTTCTCTTAATGAAAGATTAATCATTAAGTCTATTGAACATTTTTGTCGCCCTAGAGTTTACCCGGATTTTCTAAATAATCTCCTCAAAACTCGCTCCAATAAAAATATAACGAGAATAGGATGTACTGATAGCAGTGATGGCCTATTTCAAGCCTTAGAAGATTTAGCAATAGCTAGCAACTGCAAAGCGATCATAAACTATGAAAAAATACCTAAAGATAAGGATTGGCCTAAAGGAGATAAATGGGACGAATACTATTTTTTTGGAGGAGAAGATTATGAATTAGTTTTCTCATTGCCCAAAAAATGGGCAGAAAATTTATCTAAACTTGATAAAAATATTAACGAAATTGGTTTTTTTACTGATGGTGAACCATCAATAGAATTCAAAGATTATAAAAAAAACAAATTATTTAACAACACACCTTTCAAACACTTTTAATTACTCCCAATTTTTAGCAACAATCTCTGCTAAATCTACAACTCTCTGACTATAACCCCACTCATTGTCGTACCATGCAAGCACCTTTACAAGGTTATCTCCGATACACATAGTAAGATCACTATCTACAATTGATGATTCATTGGTACCTGCATAATCGCTTGACACTAATGGTTCATCTCCATACTTAATAATGCCTTTCATTGTACTTAGAGATGCTTCCTTGAGGGCATTATTGACTTCTTCAGCTGTGACAGATTTAGAAGATTCAAAAACAAAATCTACTGCTGAAACGTTAGGAGTTGGAACTCTCATTGCAATTCCAGTTAATTTGCCTTTCATTTCTGGGTATACAAGTGCGACTGCTTTTGCAGCTCCTGTAGAAGTAGGAACGATATTTGTAGCAGCGGCTCTAGCCCTTCTTAGATCTCTATGACTATTATCTAAAATTCTTTGATCACCTGTATAACTATGTATTGTAGTCATCAAACCTTTATTAATCCCAAAAGTTTGATCTAAAACTTTGACTACTGGAGCTAAACAATTGGTTGTACAACTAGCATTACTCAAAATATCGTAATCTTTATGTTTATATTTATCAGCATTAACTCCAACTACATAAGTACCAACGCCATCCCCTTTACCAGGTGCAGTTAAGATAACTTTTTTTGCTCCTACCTCTAAGTGCTTACTTGCACCTACGTCTGTATTAAATACTCCAGTAGATTCAATAACCAAATCTACACCCCAGTCTTTCCAAGGGAGATTCATTGGGTTTCTATCTGAGAAACATTTAATTGTTTTGTTATTAATTACAAAAGTATCATCAGTATATTGAATATCAACACCATCAAGTTGACCAAGGACTGAGTCGTATTTTAATAAATGAGCATTAGTCTTAGGATCTGAGGTAACGTTAATTCCGACCACTTCAATATTGGTGTAAGCCCCTCTACTAAGCCAACAACGCATAAAGTTTCGACCAATTCTGCCAAAGCCGTTAATTGCAACACGCAAAGTCATAACTAATAATTTCTAAATGATTAACCTAAGTTGCTGATCATACTGAATTTTGTGCAATAACGTAAGGTTTTTTTGATTTATTAAGCAAATAAGTCTAGTTTTGTATTAATTCAAGAAAAAAAAACATTTTTTTTAAGAAAAAATAGCAAAATTTTACCTAGAAGTTATTTTGATTTAAGTAAAAGATAAACATTGGATAAAAAATTACTTTTGAAAAGTCATTTCCATTTTATTGGGATCGGAGGTATTGGGATGTCAGCATTAGCAATAGGTTTACTTAAAAAAGGTTGTTCAGTTTCAGGATCTGATTTAGTTAAAAACGATGAAACTAATAAATTGGAGAACCTAGGCGCAGTAATCTTTACTTCTCAAGTTCGACAAAATATTGAATTTGTTACTTCAAAATTTACCAACAGATTGATTAATTTTGTTGTAAGCTCCGCGATCAAGCCAGAAAATGAAGAATTTTCGTATTGCAAAGAAAAAAATTTATCAATAAAACATCGTTCAGAGATACTTGCAATGCTAATGCGCACTTATACCGCATTGGCGATAGCAGGCAGCCACGGAAAAACATCAACTAGTACATTTCTTTCTACAATACTTGAGTTATGCACGCGTAATTCTTCTTCAATAACTGGAGGAATAATTCCTATTTACAACTCTAATTGTCATCTAGAAAATACAAAATACTTAGTAGCTGAAGTTGATGAATCTGATGGGACTATTGACAGATATAAATCTGATATTGGAATAATCAATAACATTGATTTTGATCATTGCGATCACTTTTCTAATTTAAGTGAAGTCATATCTTCTTTTAAAAGTTTCGCTAAAAACTCTAAAAAATTATTACTTAATTTTGATTGTGAAAACTCAAGAAAAAATTTTTATTCTAATTGTAAGTGGTCAAACTCTACGGCTAAAAACGTAGCATATGCAATAATCCCGACTGAAATTAATTCAAAGTATACAATTGGAGAATATTATGAAAATGGAAATTTTATCAGTAATTTAAATATTCCAATTCCAGGACTACACAATCTATCCAATATCACCGCAGCAATAGCAGCTTCCAGAATGATAGGAGTAGATTTTATAGAAATTAAGAAAAATTTAAAATATTTGAAACTGCCAAAAAAAAGATTTGAATTTAGAGGCCAAATAGATGAAAGAAGTTTATATGATGATTACGCTCATCACCCAAACGAAATAAAAGAGACGATTAAATTAGGAAGATTATTTATTAAGCAAAAAAATAATAATGAATTTCAAAAAAATAGATTAGTTGCTTTATTTCAACCTCATAGATATTCTCGAGTAAAGCAATTTAATAAAGAATTCGCTGAAGAATTATCAAAAGCAGATGTTATTTATGTAACAAGTATTTATGGAGCAGGAGAAGGAAACGAAGACAAAATTACTTCTAAAATTATTACAGATTTGATTTATAAAAAAAATAAAAATGTTAGTTACATAAATAATTATTATGAAGTTACAAAGAATTTCTACGAATTAACTCAAAAAGGGGATTTAATTTTGAATATGGGAGCTGGTGATTGTCATAATTTCTGGTCAATTTTAAATGAAAAAAATAATTAAAATTAATAACTAATTTATGAATAAAAAAATTTTTTCTGAAAACTGTAATTTAAGTAGTTATACAACTATAAAAGTGGGAGGAGTGGCTGAATATTTCGCTGAGCCAAGAAGCGTTGAAGAACTTTCATATCTAATAAAATGGGCTAATTTAAATAAACAAAGATGTCAAATAATTGGCGCAGGTTCAAATCTTTTAATAAATAATATTTTCATAAAAGGCTTAGTTGTTTGTACAAAAAAATTGAAATCACTAAAGATAGAACCATATTCAGGAATTATCGAAGCGGAAGCAGGTGTAATGCTCCCAACATTATCTAATTTTCTTGCTAAAAATGGATTACAAGGAGGGGAATGGGCTGTCGGAATTCCAGGAACATTAGGAGGAGCAATTTATATGAATGCTGGCACAGGTGATTTTTCGCTAGCAAAAAATCTTATTTCCGTAAAAGTTATTAATAATAAAACTCTTGAAAGACTTGAAATTGAAAAAAAAGATATCAATTTTGAATATAGATTTAGCTCTTTTCAAAGAAATGATTTATCAATTATTAGTGCAAGATTACATTTTGAACCTAATGGAAATATAGAAAAATTAATTCAAACAACCAAAAATAACCTTAAATTAAAAACAGAAACACAGCCATATCATCAACCAAGTTTTGGTAGTGTTTTTAAAAATCCTGAAAATAATTATGCTGCAAAAATAATTGATGATATGGGTTTAAAGGGATTTAAAATTGGCGGTGCTGAAATTTCTACAATGCATTCAAATTTTATAATTAATACTTCTTCAGCAAGTTCAAAAGATATTTATGAATTAATAACAGTAATTCAACAAAAAGTACTACAAAACAAAGGGATTTATTTGCAACCAGAAGTAAGAATGATTGGTTTTGACTATCCTAACTAAAGAAACGTTTTTACAAAATGGCGGGTTTTGGACTTCCTAACTTTGGACAACTTACAGAAGCTTTTAAAAAAGCTAAACAAATTCAGCAAGATGCTCAAAAATTACAAGATGAACTTGAAAATATGGAGATTGAAGGCAAAAGTGATGATGAGATGATAAAAGTTTGGATAAGTGGCAACCAACTTCCTTTAAAGGTTGAAGTACAAGAAAATATTTTAAATGCAGATAAAGAAAAAATAGAGCAAAACATTCTACAAGCTATTCAAAAAGCTCATGAATTATCAACTACAACTATGAAAGAAAGGATGAATGATTTGACTGGTGGATTAAATCTTAATCTTCCTGGTTTTGATAATAGTGACTCTTAGACGACTCAATCATTTCTTTATAAAAAGAATATCTTTCGAAGGATTTATTTAAATTACATCCCTCATCGTTTAAATGTAAGCAATTACGAAATTTACACTTAATTCCTTCTTCGATTACCTGTTTATATATTTCTGAATAAAGATTTGGTAACAACTTAATATCAACATCTAGGGGTTGCATATTAAAACCAGGAGTATCCACAATGTAACTTTGATTTGACATAGAAAATAACTCAACATTTCGAGTAGTATTTTTTCCTCTCTTAATTTTATTGGAAACTGGAGAAGTACTATTTTGAAGACCTGGAATAATCATATTTAGCAAAGTAGTTTTGCCAACGCCTGAAGGGCCCATAAAAATTGAACATTCTTTTTGCTTTAACTCGGCTAATAAATTTTTAAAACATTCAGATTTCTGTAAATTTAAAGTTATTACTTGGTAACCCCATTTCTCAAATTTATCAATTAGATATGATCTTCTTTTATCAGAAATTAAATCACACTTTGTCAAAACTAATGAGACTTCAACTCCCATTGATTCTGCTGATATCAAAAACCTATTAACTTGAGATAAATTTAACTCTGGTTCTTCAACGGAAAAAGTAACGTATATGTTAGAAATATTTGCAACTGAGGGTCTAACTAAAAGATTTTTTCTTTTTTTTAGACTTGTTATCACTGCGCGTTTACTTTTAAAATCAATTTTTTCAATCGCTACTTCGTCTCCAACATAAATTAATTGATCCTTGAAATTTATAGACTTCTTAACCTTAGATAAAAATTTCTCGCTATTTCCAGAGTTTTCTTGATTTTTTAAATCAACTAAAAAAAAATCATTAAATTTTTTTGTAACTAAACCTAAATATTTACTATTAATTTTCATTCAATATTTTTATTTTTATAAATTTTTCATTTTCTTTAATTTGTTTAAAGAGCCATCCCATCTCTCTTAAGTTGTTTAATACCATTTCTTCAGGTTCACCTTTATCTAGTTCAACAATAAGTTGCTCATTTTTAGATAACTTCTCCAAAGCCAATTTAATTTTGACTACATTTAAAGGACATGGAACAGATTTAAGATCCAAATGCTTTAAGGAAGTCATGAAGATTCTTTACCAAATAATTTACTAAAAAGTCCACTACTGGAATTAATATTTTTATCTGAATATTGAGAAGCTAAACCCTCTAAAAGCTCTCGTTCTGCGTCGGTTATACGAGTCGGTAATTTTACTTTTACTAAGACTTCATGATTTCCTCTTGCAACCGGATTACCCAGTCTAGGTACTCCTTTATTCTCAAGAGAAAGAGTTGTATTTGGCTGCGTACCACTTGGAATTTTTAAATTAACATTTCCATCAACAGTAGTAATTTCAACAGTGTCACCTAAAATAGCCTGTAAATAACTTACTGCTATTTCTGAGTAAATAGTTACACCATCTCTTTTAAGTTTTGAATCATTCTTAACCTTTATAAAAACATAAAGATCTCCAGGTGGACCTCCTTTCAAACCAACATTTCCCTCGCCGGAAACTCTTAATTTAGTACCAGTATCAACTCCTGCAGGAATATTAATTCTTAATTTTTTTCTGACTTGCTTTACGCCATTTCCACCGCAAGTTACACATGGATCTGCAATTATCTGGCCAACACCATTACATGAAGGACATTCAGCTACTTGTGTGAAATTACCAAAAGGTGTTCTTGTAGCTCTTCTAACTTGTCCACTTCCACCACATGTTGAACAAGTTTTGGGACCGGTTCCTGGTTTTGCACCTGTTCCCCTACAGACTTCACATGTCTCCAAATGAGGAATTTTAATTTCTCTTTGTTGGCCAAAAATTGCATCTTTAAAGTCAACATTAAGGTCATACCTTAGATCATCACCTTGTTGAGGACCTCTTCTTTGTGTTCTTCCTCCTTGTGGATTTTGCCCCCCAAAGCCATTGAAAAAAGTTTCAAATAAATCTGCAAAGCCACCCATATCTCCCATATCAGGCATTCCAGCTGCACCCCCAAGGCCAGCCTCTCCAAATTGGTCATATCTTGCTCTAGTTTCAGGATCAGCTAATGCTTCGTAAGCCTTACCAATTTCTTTAAATTTATCTTCCGCTCCAGGTTCTTTATTAACATCAGGATGGTATTGTCGTGCTAATTTTCTATAAGCCCTTTTTAAGGTATCAGCATCAGCATCTCTTGAAACTCCAAGTATTTGGTAAAAATCAGCCATTAGATAATGCTCAAATAAGAATTTGGAATTTATACATCTTCAGAAGTATTTGCCTCTGAATTAACATCCCCTTCAACTGTATCCTGTTCTACTTCCTGTTGTGAATTTTGTTTGCCAGGTCCCATAGAAACCTTAACCAATGCATGTCTCAAAACCTTACCTTCTAGATGATATCCTCGCTGTAATTCTTCAATAATAAAATCCTCTTCAAACTCTTCACTAGGTTCTCTTAATACAGCTTCATGCAAGTTTGGATCAAATTGCTGACCAACAACTCTCATGGGTGAAACTCCCTGTTGTTTTAAAACTTCTACCAATTGTTTATACAATCCTTGATAACTTCTATGAAGAGCTTGGGCTTCTTCACTTTCTGGTTTAAGTTGTTGTCTTGCTCTCTCAAAATTATCAACAATAGGAAGAATTGCAGTTAAAGTCTTTGAAACGAGTTGAATTTTTAAATCGTCCTGATCTCTAGACTGCCTTTTTCTGAAATTGTCAAAATCTGCTGAAATCCTTATATATTGATTTTTTAATGTTTCATGCTCTTTTTCTAATTGCTCTAATCTTGCATCATTATTTGAAATAGTATTTTTTAATTCTTCAGTATTTATTTCTTCTGTTTTTTGAGCAGATAATTCATCATTTTCGGTGGTTGAATTTTGAGTAGATGATATATCCTCAGGAACATTATCCTGGATAGAATCATCAATTTCTTTATTAGCAATATTGTCTGATTGATTTTCAATCATTTTTCTAAAATTTAATAAAACTATTCTCCAATAAAGTGATGCACAAAACAAGTTGCGGAAGGCCGCACAAATATTTAGTCAGGAACAAACCTTAATGCCAATCCATTATTGCAGTATCTTTTGCCAGTAGGAAGTGGACCATCATTGAAAACATGTCCTTGATGACCTCCGCATCTAGAGCAATGATATTCAGTTCTAGGGACTATTAACTTGAAATCAACTTTTGTTTCTACTGATCCTTGAATTGAATCCCAAAAACTTGGCCATCCTGTACCACTATCAAACTTTTTATCTGAGGAAAAAAGCGGCAAATCGCATCCTGCACAGTGAAAAAATCCTTTTCTTTTCTCATTATTTAATAAGCTGCTAAAAGCTCTTTCAGTCCCTTCCTCCCTCAAAATATAATAGGATTCTGGACTAAGCCTGGCTTTCCATTCGTCTTTTGAGAAATTCCACTCTTGTTTAGAAGCTAGTGAAGATGCTAATACTTGGATGGGTTTAAAAATTATTTTTAAAATTGACATCGTAGGAATTAGAATAAAAGTTCTTCTTGATAGAAATTGATTCATATATTTAAATCACAAAAAAGTAATGAATTTCATTCAGCCTAATTCTATAAAAAATATTCATAAATTAAGTATTGCTCCAATGATGGATTGTACTGATAAACACTTCAGAATGATAATGAGAAAAATCAGTTCTGAAGCTTTATTGTATACGGAAATGATTGTAGCCCAGAGTTTAGTTTATACGAATAAAAAAGAAAACTTTCTAGATTTTAATGATGAAGAACATCCGATATCAATTCAGTTTGGTGGAGACGATCCTAAAATACTTAAAGAGGCAGCCCAAATGGCTCAAGATTGGGGTTATGACGAAATAAACTTTAATGTTGGTTGTCCGAGTCCAAGAGTGTGTTCTGGAAATTTTGGCGCTTCACTTATGAAAGACCCTAAAAAAGTAGCAAAATGTATAGAATCCTTAAAAAATAATTGCAACTTACCGGTTACGATCAAACACAGAATCGGTATAGACAATGATGATAGTTTCGTTAACTTGAATAATTTCGTAAGAATTATTGCAAATGCTGGTGCAGAAAGATTTACCGTTCATGCAAGGAAAGCCATATTAAAAGGTCTAAATCCAAAACAAAATAGGACCATACCGCCACTAAATTATGATGTAGTAAAAAAATTAAAAAAATTAAACCCAGACTTATTAATAGAAATCAATGGGGGTTTAACAAATATCGATGAATCATTAAAAGCCTTGAATGATTTTGATGGGGTCATGATTGGACGATCAATTTATAAACATCCCTTGAGATGGTCTGAAATTGACCATAAGATTTATGGAATTAATAAAAAACCCAAATCTGCTTCAAAAATTTTATTCTCCTTAATTCCATACATAGAAAAGCATTTAAGTAATGGAGGAAAATCTTGGGATATTTGTAAACATCTTATAAATTTAGTTGAAGGTATACCAAAAGCTAAAATTTGGAGAAATCAAATTTCAAATAAATCTATTAAAAAAGAATTAAATATTGAATATCTATTTAAATTAACAACAGAGCTTGAAGAAATGGGTTATTAATTTGTCTCGTTTGAAGCATTACTCTCATTAGATACTCCCCTTTTTCTTCTGCTCCTCCCATTTTCATATTCAGAATTATCAGAAGAATTTCCATAACTTCTGTCTTCCCAACCTTCTGCTCCAGAAGATTTGTTAGCGTTAGTATTAGATCCATTACCACCGCCGTAGCCTCCATTGTTACCGCCTCTTCCTCCTCTACGAGAACCACCAGAACTTCTAGGTTCAGCTTTATTAATTCTTAAAGGTCTACCCATAAGTTCCGTGCCTTGCAAACCATCAATAGCTTTTGACTCAATCGATTCATCTGCCATTTCAATAAATGCGAATCCTCTTTTCCTTCCAGTATCTCTCTCCAAGGGAAGAGAACAATTTAGAACCTCACCAAAAGGGGCGAACAACTGTATAACATCTTCACGCTCTGCGCGGAACGGCAAATTGCCAACAAAAATACTCACTTTAAACTCAACAAAAAATTTACCTAAAAAAACTACAATTAGTAGTCTTATAACTTTGCTTTACTATTCTACTTCAAAGCATACCCTTGTTGTAAAAAAAATAATTGAGATTCAAAGTAACAATCTTTTTTGCCAATTATTTACCTCTTTTTCTACCTGAACAAAACCTGTACCGCCTTCGCTATTTCTTGATTTAACGACATTAAGAGGTTTAAGATCCAAAAAAACATCCTCATCAAATTCGGGATGAAATTTTTTAAATTCTTCAATTTTAAGATTTTTAAATAACATTTTTCTCTCGAGACAATATTTAACCATTTGACCAACAACTTGATAGGCAGTTCTAAAAGGAACATCTTTATCAACTAAGTAATCTGCCAAATCAGTAGCATTAGAAAAGTCGTTTTCTACGGAATCAGATAGATTTTTAATATTAAATTCAATGCCCTCATTAATTAAAATAGTCATTGCTTTAATACAAGAAGATATTGTTTCTGCAGTATCAAATATTGGCTCTTTATCCTCTTGAAAATCCTTATTGTAAGAAAGTGGAACCCCTTTGACCATAGTTAACAATGCCTGGAGATGTCCATATACTCTTCCTGTCTTACCTCTTATTAATTCTGGAACGTCAGGATTTTTTTTCTGCGGCATTAAACTACTTCCTGTGGCACATTTATCTGTTAATTTTGCAAAAGAAAATTCATCAGTTACCCATAAAATTATTTCCTCTGAAATTTTACTTAAATGAGACATCAATATAGCAGATGCAGAAACAAACTCTATACAAAAATCTCTATCACTTACTGCATCAATACTGTTTTTATAAATCTTTTTAAAACCCAATTCTGCAGCTGTAAAGTGCCTATCTATTTTTATTTTTGTTCCAGCTAATGCTGCAGCTCCTAAAGGAGAAATATTAACTCTTGAGCGTACTTCTTTATATCTTTCACGGTCTCTTTGGAGCATTTCTATGTAAGCCAATAAGTGATGAGCCAAAGACAATGGTTGAGCTCTTTGCATGTGGGTATATCCAGGAATTAAGGTATAAATATTGGATTTCGCAAGTTTTAAGAAGGATTTTTGCAAATCGGTTATTAAAATTTCAATATTGTCAATCTCTTTTCTTAGCCACAATCTTATATCTGTACCTACTTGATCATTTCTACTTCTACCTGTGTGTAATTTTTTTCCAGTTTCACCAATTAAACTTATCAGCTTTTCTTCTATGCAATAGTGAATATCTTCAGAAGGTGGACTAGGAGAAAATTTACCCTCCAAATATTCAACTTTTATTAACTCTAAACCATTAATAATTTGCAAAGTTTCAGCAGAGGATAAAACTTTTGTTTTACCAAGCATTTTCGCGTGAGCAATCGAGCAATCTAAATCTTCTAAAATAAGCTTTCTATCAAAACCAATTGAGGCATTAAACTTTTCAATAAAAGGGTCAAGTGCATTGTCAAACCTTTTACTCCAAACTTTTGCCATATCAATTAGTAACTTTAAGTATCTCTAATAAAGCATTTTTTTATATAAGTGACAAAAAATATCTATTTCAATTGAAAAATAACCATCGAGGCATCATCTTCAAGATGTCTATTTTGCCCTGTAAAATCATCTAACTTTTTAAATATTTTATTTAAAATTTCTTGTGATGTATAAGATTGCTTGCATAATTTTGTAAGGGTTTTAATTAATCTTTCCTCATCAAATCTTTGTCCTAAAGAGTTAGAAGTATCAATTACTCCGTCGGTATAATAAAGAACTAAATCATTTTGATTAAGCTTGATTTCACCACAATGATATTCAGCATCTTTTTGTAGTCCGAGTACAAATCCTTTTGCATCTAATTTAATAATTTTCTGATCTGAACTTTTCCAAAGCAGAGGAGGATTATGTGCTGCATTTGCAAATCTCAATTTTCTAGTTCTAGGATCATAATCTGAGTAAAATAATGTCACAAATCTATGCGATTGATCTAAATCATTTATTGCTAGCTGATTCAAATCATGCAAAATTCTATCTGGAGGCAGACCTGTAAGAACCTCTGCACGTAGCATTCCTCTTAACATAGTCATTAAAAGACCGGCTGGAATCCCTTTACCCATGACATCACCTATTACAAATGCCCATCTTGATTTTTCTTTCCTTTTTTCAGAGATATTCGTCTTTAAGCACATAAAATCATAGTAATCTCCACCGAGCTGAAGAGCTGGTCTACAATGTGCAGCAAGGTCTATACCGTGGATAATTGGACAATAATCCGGGAGTAATTGAGATTGAATTTCAGCACCAGTGGAAATTTCTCTATCAACATTTTCATGCTTTTTCTTTGTTTTTATTAAGAAGTGATTTTCTAATCCAACAGCTAGACAATTTTTAATAAAGTTAAAATTACTATCTTCAGTAATCGATGGTCTTGAAATATCTGCGCTAAAAATATAAATAAATCCCCTACATTTGCCTCTAGATATAATTTTTTTTGGTTCAATTTTATAATCTTTAAATTTATTTTTTAAAGCATTTTCAAAAGTCAGGATTTCTTTTATTTTAAAATTTTTTGCAAAATGAAATTGATCCAAAAAACTATTAATCTCTTCTTGAATTGTTAAAAATTCATGATTAACAGAAATTTTTATATTTTCATTCCATATTTCTCCCTCATAATTCAAAGGAATAATTAAGATTATATTCTCAGAAAAAATATGTTTAAAAATTAAGCATACATAATCTAATAGTTTATTTATGTTGGAAAATGATTTTAAATAATATGCTAAGGAAGATGCAATTTCAGCAAATTTATATTTATTTTTTAGAGTTACTTTAGGATCGTTTTCTAAAAAATTTTGGATAAATTTATTCGAAAATATTTTTTCTTTTTGATTATTTGTCAAAACAAATCTAATAGATAAATATGTTTTAACATTAAATTTAAGTTTTTAAAAAAAATTGATTTAATATTTATTTATCTGCAAGCATAGCCTCTACAAATTCATAACTATTAAAAGGTCTCAAATCTTTTATACCTTCTCCGGCCCCAATAAACCTTATAGGCAAATTTACTTCTTCAGATACAGCTAAAGAGACACCTCCTCTAGAAGTGCCATCTAATTTTGTAATAATTGCTCCACTTAAATCTGCTGATTTAGCGAAACTTTTTGCTTGTTTTAAGCCATTTTGTCCCTGACTTGCATCTAAAACTAATAATGATTCAACAATTGCATCAGGGACCTTTTTATCAATAATTTTTTTTATTTTTGCTAATTCATCCATCAAATTGTTTTTTGTTTGCAATCTACCAGCTGTGTCAACAAGTAATAAATCAATGTTTCTTTTTTTTGCAGAATTAATCGCATCAAAAACTACAGCAGCTGGATCAGCATTTTTTGATTGATTAGATATAACTTCAACATTACTTCTATCTCCCCACACTTTAAGTTGTTCTACTGCGGCCGCCCTAAAAGTATCAGCAGCAGCAATCAAAGTTTTATAATTACTTTTTGATGACAAATATGCTAATTTTCCTAATGTAGTAGTTTTACCAACACCATTAACTCCTACTAATAACCAGACATTTAACTTACCCTTTTGGGGAACTAAAATATCAGAGCCCGAATTTTTAATTGGTTTATCGATAATTAATTTTAATTCCTTCTTCAAGAATTTTATTCCTGCTTCTCCACCCACGACTTCCTCATTTAATTTTGTTCTAAGAGAACTTATAACTTTATCGGTTGAATCAATCCCCACATCAGCTCTTATTAATAGAGTCTCTAAATCATCAAGAGATTCAGGAGTAAGAGGATCATCTCCCAATTTATCCAATAATTCAGTAACAAATCCTTTTCGGGTTTCTTCTAATCCTCTCCGCAACTTAGTTAACCAATCAATTTCATCAATCGATATTTGATTTATTTTTTTTCCTTGAGCAGCTAATACCATTGCAGACCAAGTAAAATTATCATCAAATTCGCCTAATTCAGCTTCAGGAACAGTTTTAGACTGTCCAGCAATATTTTCTTTATTAGGAATTTCAAGCAATTCTTGCTTTTGCTCTTCCTGTTTCTTTAATTCTTGCTTTTGCTCTTCCTGTTTCTTTAATTCTTGCTTTTGCTCTTCCTGTTTCTTTAATTCTTGCTTTTGCTCTTCCTGTCGTTTTTTTAAAAGCGCATAAGCTTGTGCAGCCCATTCACGAGAATTATCAGAATCAGTATTAGTCATTATTATAGATAGTTCGTAATTAAAATTTTCTAAATACTATTTATTTATATCAAATAATTATGACAATTAAATTGTTTGTAATCTCCTTAAAACTCCATTAATAAATTTTCTTCCTTGCAAATCACTATATTTATTAGCTAAGTTAACAGCTTCATCACAAGCAACAGCGATAGGCGTGTTCAAAAAATTAATATCCACGTAAGCAAGACGCAGAATATCCCTATCAATTCTTGGTAATCTTTTTAATCTCCAGCCCTCCATTACTTGATCGATATCAGAATCAATACTTTTTAGATTATTAATTATATTACAAATCCTTTGATTTACATCCTCTCTAATATCTATTTGACCGCTAGAAACAATTAATTTCGGAAAATCTAGAGTAACAGAGAGTGTATTCATTACGGTTTCAATTTTTGTAAGAGATTTTTTTAACTCATCTCGAACATTTGAATAAGAGGAATCAAAACCTTCTTGCAATTCACTATCTAATATTTTTTGTGAAGCATTTTCTAACTCTGACTCGCAATTATCTAATTCCTCTCTGCAATGATTTATTAGAGAATCCAAAGCAGATTCAAAAATTTCTTCTATCTGAAATTTATTTAATTTAAAATCACCTTTATCTTTTATAAGGCCAAGAGAAATTAAAGATAATTCTCTAGAAAGGGATCTATTATGCATCAATTAAGAAGAAGTATTAGTGGAAGCTCGTAATTGAGAAAACAATTTTGAAAACGTTGGATTTGTGGTGTTATTTTTCTCATCTGGATTAACTATCCCAGCGGAAATTATTGTTCTAAAAGCATCTTCAACAGAAATATCCAAATCCTTAACGGAAGACTCAGGAACGAGTGTGTACCATCCAGTAGTTGGGTTTGGTGCTGTAGGGATGAAAACACTAAGTAACTTTTCTTCCAATTCTTGCTGTAGAGAGGGTCCTACATCTCCAGTTACAAAGCCTACACTGTATAATCCCTCACGAGGATATTCTACTAAAACAACTCGTCTAAATCTATTAGATTTATTACTCAAGAAAGTTTCTAGCAATTGTTTAAGAGTTTTATAAACTGCTCCAGCTACTGGAATTTTTGATAAAGTACCTTCTCCAAATTCTAATAACCATCTTCCTACAAAATTTCTCGCCATCAGCCCTATAAGCAAAATAGCTAATAAAGGAACGGTTAAACCTAAGGTGAGATTAATTAAATCTTGTAATAAAGGATTTAAAGTAATAAAAGGATTTAGTTGCTTTGGGACAGAAGTAACTAACGTTAAAACAAATTTACTAACTAATGATGAAAGCCAGATTGTTGTTGCTAAGGGTATTACAACCAACAACCCCGCAATAAGATCATTTTTGAGATCTTGTTGAAGCCTAGATCCTAAATTGGAATCTTGATTTTGATTAGATTCAACCAAAATAACGTTTTAACTATATTAACTTTACTAATAATTTAACTGTTTTTACTCACTTAGGATATATTTTTTTTAAATATATCTATTTTATTTATAAGTTTTTTTCTCTCAAACATAACTTTTAAAAGAAATGCTATAAAGAAAGAGAAATGATTGATACAATTCAAGACAAAAAAGAAATAAGTAGAAAATTAAAAGAAAGAGCTATTTTTGAGGGTTTTACAGTTGCCGGGATAGCTTCAATCCCAGGTAGTTCGCGTGTAAAATTAAGGACTAATGCATTAGAAAGATGGTTGTCAAATAATTATCATGCTGAAATGAATTGGATGGAAGCAGAAAAAAGAAAAAATATAGGCTCACTTTTTGAAGATGCAAAAAGTGTTTTAAGCGTTGGATTTACTTATATTAATTCACAAAACAGGAATAATAATTTTCTCAAGGTAGCTAAATTTAGCCAAGGTGAGGATTATCATAAAGTGATTCGCAAAAAATTAAAGAATATTGGTAAATGGATCAACATAGAAATCCCTGATTGCAAGTGGAAAATATGTGTTGATACCTCTCCTCTTCTTGAAAAAGCATGGGCAGAGGAAGCAGGGATTGGTTGGATAGGTAAAAATAGTAATTTAATCAGCAAAAAAAATGGTTCTTGGTTTACTTTGGGTTTTATGATTCTCACAAAAGATTTAATGCCAGATAAACCTCATCAATCACTTTGTGGAAAATGTGATATTTGTATTGAACATTGTCCCACAAAGGCAATTGTAGAACCATTTGTAATACAATCAGATTTATGCATTGCGTATCACACAATAGAGAGTAGAGATAAAACTATTCCAAAGAAAATAGAAAAAAATTTAGGTGGATGGGTTGCAGGATGTGATATTTGTCAAGATGTTTGTCCATGGAATAAATCAGTGCCATACAACAATAATCATGAAACCACACCGAAAGAATGGATTAAAAATCTTAATATTGAGTCCCTCAATTGGGACGATAAAACGTGGCAAGAAAATCTTAAAGGAACTACCTTAAAAAGAATTAAACCATGGATGTGGAAAAGAAATATACAAGCAAATATAAAGAATAAAAAAATTCAAATATGAAGTCGTTTTTAAAAAAAACAATCTGGATCTCCTTGATCTGTTTTTATTTTTTTCAAATAGAAATAGTTCGAGCAATAGTTCCCTATTATTATTTCCCAACAATAAAAAATTTACAAAAGCAAAGTTTATATATTGGCAAAAATGCATATCAACTTCTTTATTTTGGTCAATATGAAGACAGTCTTAATTTAGCCAAATTAGCAGTAAAAATAAATGCAAAAAATGAAAAACTATGGTTGATTTTAGCTGAAGCACAAATAGCTAACAAAGAATACAAAAACGCATTAAGTTCTCTTAATAAAGCAGAACAGATCAATTCAAATATTAGCGAAATATATTTTGCTAAAAGTACTGTTTTTTTAAAAATTTCCCAACAGAAAAAAGCAAAGAATGCTTTAGAAAAAGGAATAAAGATTGAGCCCAATAACCACAAAGCTATTTTTCAATTAGGAAATATTTTATTAATGGAAAAAAATTATTTGGGAGCTATCAAATTGTTTGATAAATCTATAGAAATTAAGCCTGATTTCTGGCAAGCAATAAATAATCAAGGTTTAGCTTATTTCGAAAAAAACAAAATCAATATGGCAATCAAACTTTTTGAAAGTGCAATCTCAATCGAGGAGAATGCTGAACCATTACTAGGCCTAGCCTCATGTATGAATATCCAAGATAATAAATTAGCAATTCAGCTGGCAAAAAAGGCTTTAAATAAAGATCCCAAATATGTTAATTATGATTATAGAAAAGAACAGTTATGGGGAGAAAAATTACAAGCCTCTACAGAAATTCTTTTACAAAATGAACAATTAAAAAAAGATGTAATACTGGCAAAATCCAAAATAAGTGAATCATCTTAATGTTCAATACTGGTAAATATTGTTTTACCTATTAGTCTTAATTTAGTTAATTAATAATTATTCAATTTTGCGCTCCAATGGATAAGAAAAACTTCACTTCCATCTCGCTTCAAGAAGAAATGCAACGTTCTTATTTGGAGTATGCGATGAGCGTCATAGTTGGACGTGCGTTGCCCGATGCAAGAGATGGTCTAAAGCCTGTACAAAGAAGAATCATATTTGCGATGTATGAATTAGGTTTAACTCCTGATAAACCATTCAGGAAGTGTGCAAGAGTTGTTGGAGATGTACTTGGGAAATACCATCCTCATGGAGATCAAGCAGTTTATGATGCATTAGTAAAGCTGGTACAAAACTTCTCAACCAAATATCCTACTCTTGACGGCCATGGAAATTTCGGATCTGTGGATAATGATCCGCCAGCAGCAATGAGGTACACTGAGACCAGATTAGCTCCAATAGCTCATAAAGGATTTCTTGAAGAAATTGCATCAGAAACAGTAAACTTTTCAAATAACTTTGACGGTTCTCAAAAAGAACCGGATGTTCTTCCAGCCCAACTTCCATTTTTATTGTTAAACGGGTCATCAGGTATTGCTGTTGGCATGGCAACAAATATTCCACCTCACAATTTAGGCGAAATAATAGATGGTTTAGTTGCCTTAGTTAAAAATAAAGATATAAGCGATAAAAAACTTTCTAACATTATCAAGGGACCTGATTTTCCTACAGGCGGAGAATTGATTTATAGTCGTGCAATAGAAGAACTTTATCAAACTGGAAAAGGATCTATAACGATAAGAGGAGTTGTAAATTCGGAAGAGATAAATTTAGGCAAAGGGAAACATAAAAAGAATGCAATAATTATTACTGAACTTCCTTACCAAATTAATAAAGCAGGGTGGATTGAAAAACTCGCAGAACTTGTTAATTCAGGCAAGATTATTGGGATTTCTGATATTAGGGATGAAAGCGACAGAGATGGAATGAGAATTGTAGTAGAACTAAAAAAAGATTCTAATTCTGAACTTGTTATTTCTAATTTATATAAAAAAACAAGTCTCCAAACAAACTTTGGCGCAATATTCTTAGCTTTAATTAAAGGGAAACCTGTTCAACTAAATCTGAAAAAATATCTCAACTATTTTCTTGAATTTAGAGAAGAAACAATTAGAAAAAGAACTTTTTATTTTTTAAAAAACACCCTTAATAAACTTGAAATATCAGAAGGTTTATCTAAAGCTACAAAAAACATAAAAAAAGTTATTGCAATCATTGAAGAATCAGAAAATTCTGTGCAAGCGAGATCAAAATTAGTAGAAAATTTTTTCTTAAGTGAAAAACAAGCAAATTCAGTTTTGGATATGCCACTAAAAAAATTAACAAATCTAGAAAAAAATCAAATTGATAACGATATAAAATTTTTAGAAGAAAAAAAGAATTATTTTCAAAAATTATTGAACGAAAGAGGATTATTACTTGAATTACTTATAGAAGAATTATTAATATTAAAGAAAAAATACAATGTTATACGTAAAACTAAAATAATTAAAAATATAAATCAAAATGAAGAATTAGAAACGCTTAATAATCAGATATTAGAAGACTTTATAAATAAAAAAACAAAATTATATATAGACAATAGGCTTTATTTAAAAAAGATGATTTTAGGTAATTACAAGAAATCGTTTGAGGTTGTAAATAAAATTATAGATAATAAAAATATTCAAAAATTTATATGTAATATTGAAAAAAATTTAAAATTAATTGGAATCACTAATACGGGAAAAGTATTTAACATTGATTGGGAATCAAGTATTAATAAAGACTATAAATTAGATAATAAAATTCTTGGAAATATTCATCCTAATGAAATAATAAATTTTCATTCAATTAAAAAAGAAACTAGAAATTATTTATGCATATTAAATTCAGATGGAAGATTTAAAAAAGTATTATTTGATGAAGATATGATTAAAAGCAATAGATCTTTTACTATTACAAAATTAAAAAATAATTTAAAAACAATTGATTCTTTTATTTCTAATGAAAGCAAAAATTTAATAATATTAACCTCGATAGGAAGAATTTTTAAATTTAATTTATCAAATAAATTTTTAACGCCAACTTCTAAACAATCCCAAGGATTAATAATTGCAAAACTTTTACCATCTGAAAAAATCGTTTCTTGTTGTACATTTCATGATGGAGAAAATATTTTTTTAATATCTAAACAAGGAAAAATATTTTGCATAAATAGCAAAGAAATTTACTGCTCAAATGAATACAGTTTGGGATATTTGAATGAAAAAACACAACTTAAAAACGATTACTTCCTAAAAATAATGGCAAGTAACCATTACCTTGATATTGAAACTAATAAAAATAAATCTGCAAGACTAGACCTAAATAAATTAAATTTCAAATCAAATAAATCAAACTTTTTGATTGATTTTTTAAAATTAGATAATGATGAATACCTTGAAAATTGTTTCCGGCTTGAAAACTTTCTCGACTAAGATTTATATTCATTTTCAACCCAATTTAAGTATTCTTGATTTACTGTTCCAGTTACATAATCACCAGTAAAACAACTCATCTCTAAACCTTTAATAGGAGAATCACCAATTATAGATTTACGCAAACTTTCAACACTTTGATAAACAAGGTTATCAATTTCAAGCTTATCAGCGATTTCACTTATTGTCCTATTATGAGCTATTAATTCATCTCTATTAGGCATATTAATTCCATAAACATGAGGATAACGAACTGGAGGAGCTGCTGATGTAAAAAAAACTTTATTTGCTCCCGCATCTTTAGCCATCTGAACAATTTCTTTTGAAGTAGTACCTCTTACTATCGAGTCATCAACAATTAGTACATTTTTATTTTTAAACTCTGCACTCATGGCATTTAATTTTTGCCTTACAGATTTCTTACGTTTCTGCTGACCAGGCATTATGAATGTTCTGCCAACATATCTATTTTTAAAAAAACCTTCCCGATATTCTATCCCTAACTGTCTTGCAACTTGCATTGCCGCGGGTCGAGAAGAATCTGGAATAGGCATAACTACATCAATATCTCCAGAATTGATTGTTTCTTTTATTGTTTCTGCTAAAAAATCTCCCATCTTTAAACGAGCTTTATAGACTGAAATTCCATTCATAATTGAATCTGGCCTAGCTAAGTAAACATATTCAAAAGCACAGGGAAATAACATTGGATTTTCAGAACATTGCTTAGAGAAAAACTCCCCATCAAGATTTATAAAAACAGCTTCTCCTGGATCTACATCTCTAACTACTTCATAATCATTATTCTCTAGTACTAAAGATTCGCTTGCAACCATCCATTCTTCTTTTTTTGTGGTTAATGAAAGTCTTTTCCCTATGACTAAAGGCCTAATACCAAAAGGATCTCTAAATGCTAATAAACCATGTCCGGAAATTAATGCAATTGAAGCATATGACCCCTGAATTCTTTTATGTAAAGATTTGACTGCATTAAAAATAATATCAGGTTCTAATTCTTGATTATGAATTTGTTCTTGTAATTCTGTCGCAAATACATTTAACAACATTTCAGTATCACTTGAAGAATTTGTATGCCGCTTGTCGACATTAAATAACTGTTTTTCTAAATCTCTGGTATTAGTCAAATTTCCATTATGTATCAAAACAATTCCATAAGGAGCATTAACATAAAAAGGCTGTGCTTCTTCTACACTTTCTGCTGATCCCTTTGTTGCATACCTAACATGACCCAGTCCAATTTTGCCAATTAAATTCCTCATATCTCTTGTTCTATAAGCAGTGTTGACCTGACCTTTAACCTTATGTATATGAAAAACAGTATTTTCCATTGTTGCTATACCTGTTGAATCTTGACCTCTATGCTGCAAAAGCAAAAGACTATCGTAAATTTGTTGATTTACATCATTTGAAGAAACGATTCCAACTATTCCGCACATAACTTAATATCTTAAAATGATTAATAGTTGAAAAATGTTTTTCATATTTAAAAGTAATCTGAAATACTATTATTAAATTTTTCGGTTAATTCCTCAACCCTAATATTGCAAATATTTTTTTCGTTGATTTTTATCTTCAGAGTATCACTAGAAACGTATCCTATATTTTTTACATAAACACTTGATGGAAAATTTATTTGATTTTGTTTTAAATAATTAAACCATTCATTTTGTTTCAATTTACTAATTGAAAAAATAATTCTTGAACCCCCTTCGGCAAACAATAAATTATCAACTCTATTAAAATCTTTCTCTAATTCTATAGTTGCACCCCTTGCAGACAAAATACAAGACTCTGCTAAAGCTATAGCTAAACCTCCGTCGCTTATATCGTGAGAAGAAACTACAAGACTGTTTAAAATCGCATTTCTTAAAAAACTCTGGCAAAACTTTTCATCCAACAAATCTATTTTTGGAGGCCGACCTGTAATTTCTCCATGAAAATATTCCAGATAAGAACTAGCTGCAATTTTTGTTTCTGATTTGGAAGAACCAATTAACCAGATTTGATCTTCAATATTTTTCCATTCACTACTTATAGCTTTTTCAACATTATCTATCTTTCCAACCATTCCAATAACAGGAGTAGGATTAATAGGAGTAATTAGATTATCTTTATTTTTAGATTCATTATATAAGGATACATTACCTCCTGTAACAGGAGTTTCTAAAGCTTTACAGGCTTCAGTAATTCCATTACATGAAGATGAGAGTTGCCAATATCCTATTTCATTCTCAGGAGAAGAAAAATTTAAATTATTTGTAATTGCTACTGGTTCAGCACCAACACAACTAACGTTTCTAGCGGACTCTGCAACTGCAGCGATTGATCCTCTAAAAGGATCAAGGGCAACCCATCTACTATTGCAATCAACGGAAGCAGCGACACCAGAAAATACTTTACTTTTATTTTTTTTATTTTGTTCCCTTAGTCTTACTACGGCTGCATCTGATTTTCCAGGTTTAAAAACTGTGTTTGCCTGAACTTGCGAGTCATATTGTTTATAAATCCATCGTTTAGAAGCTATTGATGGATTAGAGAGTAGTTTTAAAATGATTTCTGAATAAGAAAAATTCTTATTTTCCTTCAATGAAAATATTTTTTGCTCATGAATTTCTGGTAAATCATTTTCTTTCCATTCCCATTTTTTTAAAAGATCATCGGGTGGATTATTAATCACATTGTGAAAATTTACAGGAGTATCATCAGATAAGGCAGAAGTAGGTATTTTGGCCACAATTTTACCTTTATGAGAAATAATTACCTCATCAGTTCCTATTACTTCACCAATAACACTTGCATATAATCCCCATTTATTAAATTTTGCAATAAGATCATTAATTTTTTCTTCTTTAACGACAAACAACATTCTTTCTTGCGATTCAGATAATAAATATTGGTATGAAGACATATCATCTTCTCTAGAAGGGACCAAATCTAAATCTATAGATATTCCTAAATTTCCATTTGCGGCCATTTCTGCGCTACTGCATGTTAAACCTGCAGCACCCATATCTTGAGCTGCAATTACATCACCTGTTTTGAAAGCATCCAAACAAGCTTCAATAAGACTTTTCTCAACAAATGGATCACCTACCTGCACTGCAGGTCTGTCATCCAATGAAGTTGTAGTTAATTCTGAACTAGCAAAACTAGCACCACCAACACCATCTCTGCCAGTTGTATTTCCAACATATAACACTGGTGATCCTACATTTTTAGCTCCAGAACAAACGATTTCCTCGGTCTCTAAAAGTCCTAAAGCCATAACATTCACTAGAGGATTTCCAGAGTAACTATCATCGAAGTCAATTTCACCTCCAACAGTCGGCACACCTACGCAATTTCCATAATGTGCAATACCGGATACAACTCCTCGCAGTAAATCAACATTCGATGATTTATCAAGGTTGCCGAATCTCAATGAATTCAAGACTGCGATTGGCCTTGCACCCATTGTAAATATATCTCTTAAAATTCCTCCTACACCTGTTGCTGCGCCTTGAAAAGGTTCAATGGCAGAAGGATGATTATGACTTTCTATTTTAAAAACAAGTTTTTGATTATTTCCAACATCAATAACGCCAGCATTTTCTCCAGGTCCAACTAAAACATTTTTACCTTTAGTGGGAAACTTAGATAGTAAAGGTTTTGAATTTCTATAACAACAATGTTCGGACCACATAACGCCAAACATGCCTAATTCCGTTCTGTTAGGTTTTCTCTTTAATCTTTTGCAAATTTCTTCGTAATCATTAAGTGTTAAATTTTCAACTTGTAGTGCTTCATTAAGATCATATAGATCATTATTTTCTTGATTTATCATTATTTATATCCAAGGGTCATCTTCTTTTTTTTCACTAAACGGTATAGATGTTCTCTCATTATTATAAAAACTTTTTTGTTTAAAATCTAAGTTTTGGTTAATATCTTCATCATCTTCAAGCCATTCCTCTAATCTACTGGAAGCAATATTTTTCATATCATCAAATCTATCAAAAATTTTTTTTCCTTTTTGGATAAATTCATTTTTAATACTTGATTTTATTAAGGATAAATCCTCTAAAGAATTACTTTCACAGAATACCAATCCCGGTTGTTGGTCGTTAATATTATCAATACTTAATTTCCATCTACTAGAACCTGGAATCTTAGGATTAGATCTAGAAACCAAGTAATATTTAATTTTTCCTGTTTTCATTTCAAATAAAAAATCTGCAATGACTCCTATTTTTGATCCGTTTATATTTATAAGATTGGCTTCTATTAAAGTTGGAAACCTATTTAAAGTTGCTAAATCCGAAATAGCTGGATCGCCTTTGACATAAATTTCATTATCTATTATTTGAGTAATTTGATTTAATCGCCAAACATTTCTTTTTAAATCAAAATTTGAAGGACGAGAGTACCATCCTAGAATCCGGTGAACTGGAGGATGCATCCAAACATTTTCACCATTTCCATAATTAAGGACCATATTACCCTTAACACTATAATTTAGTAATTCACTTAATAAAATTTCTTTAGGTAATTTCAAATTAAGAACGAACCTGCACAGGCATAACTAAATAAGTAAAAGAGTTAAGATTATCTTCTGGTACAAAAACAGCTGGAGTCGTTGCAATATTACACTTTAAAAGTACATTTTCAGAAGCAATAACTTTTAAACCTTCTAACAGATATCTTACGTTAAATGCAATATCAAAATTTTCTCCAGAATAAGAAACAGGTATTGATTCATTTGCATTTCCAATATCTTGAGCATCTGCGCTGATTGAAGCTAAATCTGTATCATCTAATTTAATCTTTACAACACTACTTTGCTGATCAGCTAAAACAGCAATTCTTTCTAATGCATCAATTAATTTTTTTGTATTAAAATTTAGAATTTTAGAAAAAGAATCGGGAATTAATTGTGAGTAATTAGGATAAGTACCTTCTAAAGTTCTTGTAGTAATTATTTGATTAGAAGATATAAATACTACTTGACCTTTGTCATAGAAAAGCTTAATTGAATTTTCTGAGCTTCTCAAAGATACTAGTTTTTCAATTTCTCTTAGTGATCTAGTTGGGATAGTTACCGATAAATCATCAACATTTGAAGATAAGTTTTCTTTATTTTCAATATGTTCTTCATTACCAATTAAAGCAACGGCCAATCTATGGCCATCAGTAGAAGCAGACTCTAAATAATTTTGTTTGAAGGTAAAATTAACACCTGTGAGTAGTTGCTTTGAATCATCATTACTACTTGCAAAAATGGTAGATTTTAAAGCCTTTAAAAAAGAACTAGGATCAATATTCAATGAAGTACCGCTTTCAACAAATGGTAAATTAGGATACTCATCAGAAGGTATCCCTTTTAGATTAAAAGAACCTCTGTCACTTTTTATTAGAATATTATCTGAATTCTCGTCTACTTCGAGAGAAACAGGAGTTTCATTAGGTAGTTTATTTACTATTTCGGATAAAAGTTTTGAAGGTATAGTAATAGCTCCACTATTTTTAACAGTTCCATCGAAAGAAGTTTGAATTCCTAAATTCAAGTCAAATCCTGTTACGCTAATTTTATTAGTTCCTTCGTCAGCTGTTAAAAGTATGTTTGCAAGAATTGGATGCGTTGGCCTTGTAGCAACTGCCTTGCTTACTAGTTGTATAGCATTATTTAATTCATTTTGATTACAAATAATTTCCATCAGAATTTGGAACTTTTTACAAATACAATATACTTTTTTCGTAAATTAAATTCAATAAATTTATTTTTTAACTTGTTTCTAATATAAAAATAAATAATAAGATAAAAATTTTAGTAGTAGTAGTTCTTGTGGGAACTGTGGAATTCTTAGATTAAATAGCTTGTCTTCCTAGTTTACGAAGAAAAGAATATGTGTAAAAAATTTTTTATTTGTTGATTATTTTTTTCTTTTTTCGAAAATTTTAAATTTATTCAACAAATTAAATTTTTTGTTATGTACTTTTCAACAGATCAAGTTTGTTTTTAATTGATTTCCACAGACACTATTTTTTTTGGATTTTAATAACCTAAGATTTTAGTTATATTTTTTAATGAAGGTTCAATATTTTTCCTAAAAATAGCATCGTTGTTTTTTATAGCGCAATCAGGATCCTTCAAACCATTTCCAGTCAGAACACAAACAATAGTAGATTCTTTCTGAATTCTATTTTTATTTTTAATCAGTCCAGCAACTGATGCTGCACTGGCAGGTTCACAAAAAACCCCTTCTTTGGCAAGGATTTTATAAGCATTGATTATTTCTTGATCTGTAACTGACTGAAAATCTCCTTTACTTTCCTTTCTTACTTTTTTTGCTTTTTCTCTGTTTACAGGATTCCCAATTCTTATTGCAGTTGCAATTGTTTCTGGATCTTTAACTATTATATTTTTTACTAATGGAGCAGAGCCTTCGGACTGAAAACCCATCATTATTGGTAATTTCAAATTTCTTTTAATTTTTGAATATTCTTTAAATCCCATCCAATAAGCAGTTATATTTCCTGCATTGCCCATTGGAATACAAAGCCAATCAGGAGCATGACCTAAGTCATCCACTATTTCAAAAGCTGCCGTTTTTTGTCCTTGAATTCGATATGGATTAACAGAATTAACAAGCTCTATAGGATGTTCTGAGGATAAATCTCTAACAATTTCAAGAGCCTTATCAAAGTTTCCATTAATAGATATTATCTCAGCGCCATACATTAGTGCTTGCGCAAGCTTCCCTTGTGCAACAAATCCTTCTGGTATTAAAACATAAGGTTTTAATCCCCCTCTCGAAGCATATGCAGCAGCAGCAGCAGAGGTATTTCCAGTACTTGCACAAATAACTGCTTCACGGCCTTCTTCTTTTGCTTTGCTAATTGCCATAGTCATACCACGATCTTTAAAAGATCCTGTTGGATTAAGGCCATCATATTTTAAAAAAACTTTTGTTCCGTTTCCAATTAAGTTGCTAATTGATTTGCTTAAAATCAGTGGTGTATTTCCTTCATTGAGGGAAATAATAGGAGTTTTCTTTGTAACTGGGAGATATTGTTTATACGCTTCTATAAGGCCTGGCCATCTTTTTTTTCTATAATCAAAACGTAGTTTATTTTTGATTTTATTTAATAACACCATGGTTGTTTAATTTGTTTTGATTTTTTTTAAAGGGGAATTGGTGAAAAAGGTTAATAATTCTGAAATCGATTCTACTTTATTCATAACTTTGCTCAAAGCGCTTACATCTAAAATTACAGTTTTAGTTGGATATCCTTCAAAAAAATTTATTAGATTTATTTTTCCATTACCTATGTTAATACCCTGAATCACGCTTGCTCTAAGCGCTAGCATGCCTGTTCTTTCATCAGTTGCTCTGGGTGGGTGGACAATAGATGAAAGTCTTTTTAAAAAAACATCTCCTATCTCAGAGTATACAAGTTTGCTCGCAATGGTAATAGGAACTTCAAAATCTTTGTTTAAGACTGTTCTAATTTCTTTATCAGGAGACCCAGTTGCTTTTAAAATTCTCTTTAATTTTCTTGTGGATTTACCTTCTTTAGCAAAAGTTTTTAAAGAATTCACTTTAATTGTTCTAGAAAATATGCTGTATGTGATCTTAATTTCTTCAGCAGTATTAGCTTTTGGAACATTTAAAAATAATGGAGAAATTATTAAAATAAAAAATATTTTAAATATTAAAATTTTACTAAGCTTCATTTAGATATTTGCACCAGCAGCAATCTTGACAAGTCTTACTACTCCTTTTTCAGTTACTTTTTTTGCAATTTTTATACCCATTTCTTTTGTATAGGGTTCATTTATAAGTCTAGGAACCCTTTTTATAAAAATGTCAATTGAATATCCGGGTACTTTTTGTAAAATGTCTAAAAAGTTTTTCAATGGCTCAACATACATTATAAGGTCATTCAAGTTGTTATTTTCGTTAATAGTATTTAATTTAATTGATTGTGGAAGATAGTTATTTAAACTTTTCAATATTTTTAGACTAAGTAAATCTATCTGATTTGTTAAACCTTCAACTATCTCACTTCTAAGGAATCCTCCATTTGGGGAAAAGAGAAGGTTTATAACTTCGTCTAAAAGCTTTTCTAAATCGAGATTTGTTTGCTTTGCAGCGTTAGAAAGCAGATCTTCTAAACGGTCCCATTTAAATTTTTTATTATCAAAAAGCATTTCTTTAAGGCTTTCCCTTAATTGTGGATCAGGATCTTCCATCAATCTTCTTGCAAAATATGGATAAGCCGCGCCTAATATCTTGAATTTTGGATCTACGCTTAAAGCTATTCCTTCTAATGTAAGTAATGACCTAATTATGAGCGCATAATATGGGGGTAGTCTGAAAGGGAATTTATACATAACACCAGACATATCATCTGTAACGCTTTTAAAATCCATTTTCGAAACTCCTTGTTCAACGGCGTTAATGAAAACATCTTGAAATGCTGGAACAATGGGTTCCAGATTAACTTCCTCTGATAAAAACCCCAATTTTACGAAATCTTCAGATAATTTATCGAAGTTTTTATTTACTAAATGTACTACTGCTTGAATTAATCCTGATCTAGATTCTCTGGAAACTTCGCTCATCATTCCAAAATCTAAATAACATAATCTTCCATCTTCTAAGGCTAATAAATTACCTGGATGTGGGTCTGCATGAAAAAAACCATGTTCTAAAAGCTGTTCTAAACTGCACTGCACTCCTATATCAATCATTTCATCAGGATTAATTCCTAATTTTTTTACGTCTTCTAAATTTGTTAATTTTGTACCTTCTATCCATTCCATTGCTAATACTCTTCTCGAAGTTATTTCTTTATAAATTTTTGGCACGGCAATCATTTTGTTATGTTTATGCATATCTCTAAATTTTTCTGCATTTGCAGCTTCGTTTAAATAATCCATCTCTTCAAAAACTCTCTTGCCTAATTCATCAATCAAAGCAACTAGATCACTTCTTATTAATCCGATATTATTTTTTAGCCAATAAGCAATATTTCTAACTATGTAAAGATCCAAGGTTATTTGTTCTCTCAATCCTGGCCTTTGAACTTTTATTGCAACGATCTCTTCGTTTTTTAATTTAGCTTTATGTACTTGCCCTAAAGAAGCAGCAGAAATTGGCTCTTTATCAATTTCTAAAAAAATCTCATTTATTTTGTATCCTAAATCTTCTTCTATTAACTCCATAGCTTTATTGCCATCAAACCCAGGGAGTTGATCTTGCAATTCAGATAATTCTTCTAGAAGAATCCCTGGGATTATATCTGGCCTTGTTGATAAAGCTTGGCCTGCCTTAACAAATGCAGGCCCAAGTTCTACTAACAAATTTGTTAATTCTCTTGCTCTAAATCTTGCTTGCTTTTCATTTTTCAATCTTCCAGTTAATTTATCCCATCCCACGGAGAAGATGTAAGCAAAAATAGGTATGAGTGTTTGCCAAAGTCTTTTTAAAAGTCTTTTAGGATTTTTTTTGTAAATTTTAGAAATTGTATCTGGATCGTAATTTAAGAGTCCAGATACCTCAATAAAATCAGTAAAATCTTCTTTCATAACTTTATATATTTAAAACCTTTATTTTTTTAAAAAAGAAGTTAATTTTTCTATATGGAAGATTTATCATGTTAGTACAACTAAAAATAGAAAATGTTGCATTAATAGAAATTATAGAAATTAATTTCGAAAAAGGTTTGAATATCATAACTGGCGATTCTGGTTCAGGAAAATCATTAATTTTGGATTCCCTAAATGCTTTATTTGGTGGAACTAATATACCTCTAAAACATTTAATACGTCCAGGAAAAGATTTTTGCGTTATTGAGGCGATATTTTCCTCTTCTTTTCAAATTAATAATTGGTTAATTAGTAATGGTTTTGAAATAACTTCGTCAGAACTACAAATTAAAAGAAAATCTTATAAAAAAAATAATAAAATCTTATCCAAATATAGCCTAAATGATTTACCAATAAATAGACAATTATTAGGAAAACTTGGAGGATTTCTAATAGATTTTGCTGGTCAATCTGATACTTTTATCTTTGATTCTCTAGACAAGAGAAGACTAATCATTGATGACTTATGTTCTAAAGAATTTAGAGATACTAGCGAAAGGATTAAAAGAATATGGGGAGAAACTAGCCTTTTAAAAGGCTTAATGGATGAAAAAATAGAATTTTCTAGGAATCAAGAAGAAAAAAACTTGGTAATAAAACACATGTTGAAGAGTTTAGAAGAAGCTGATTTAAATTCAAGTGAAGAAATTTTAGAACTAGAGTTATTAGAAAATAAACTTGTAAATAATCTTGAAATTAATAATTCAATAAAATCATCATTAGAAAATTTAAATAATTTCAATCATGATGAACCGTCAGTAACTTCTTTTATAAATCAATCATTAAAGATTTTAAATAAAACAGCAGATTTCGATTTAAAGATTCAAAAATTTAGAGAGAAGTTATTAAATATTCATGCTGATGTTGAAGATTTAATCCTTGATCTAAAATTCTATTTGCAAGAAATAGAAAATCATGAATCTAATCTTCCAGAAATACAAAAAAGATTATTCTTTTTAAAAAACTTAGAGAGAACTTTTTCATTGGATCTAACTCAATTAATTCAAAAGCGCAATCAATTAAAGACTTATTTTCAACAAAATGATCAAGGTGATGAGATTTGCAGGATTAAAGCTCAAATTGAGAATTTACAAAATGATCTAAATTCTTTATTTGTTATTCAATCTACTGAAAGAAAAAAAATTGCTAAACAGTTACAAAATTCAGTAATGTCAATTTTAAGTAATTTAGGTTTAGAAAATGCAAATTTTTCAATTCAATTTTTTGAATGCAAGCCTTCTGGAGATGGAATTGATGATATAAATTTTTTGTTTTCGGCTAATCCTGATCAGAAGCTTGCTCCATTATCAAATGTTATTTCTGGTGGAGAAATGTCAAGATTTCTATTAGCTATTAAATCTAGTATTTCTAAACAATCCAATACTTTCTTTTTAGACGAAATTGATAGCGGTTTAAGTGGTAAATCCTTATTTTCTTTGGTTGAGCTCATAAAAGAAATTTCTAAAAATCAACAAGTCTTATGTATTACACATCAGCCATTCCTAGCTGCTAGGGGATCAGCTCATTTCAAAGTTATTAAAAACGTAATTAATGGAATAACTTATACTTCAATTGCAAAATTAACTACAAAAAATCAGAGAAAAAATGAGCTAATAGAACTTATAGGTGGAGGTTCATGCGAAGTAAACGAATATGCTTCTAGACTTCTTGATCGCTCAGTTGCGTAAAATAGAAAAAATTCCACTATAATAATCTTTTTAAATCATAATTTAGATTTAAACATGGTTAATAAAGTTGATAGTAGTTTTGGAGAAGATAACTCAATTAATATTAGGGGAGCTCGTCAGCATAATTTAAAAAATATTGATCTTTCTCTACCGAGGAATAAATTTATAGTTTTTACAGGTGTCAGTGGAAGTGGTAAAAGTTCTCTTGCCTTTGATACTATTTTTGCTGAAGGTCAAAGAAGATATGTTGAGAGTCTTTCTGCATATGCAAGGCAATTTTTGGGCCAAGTAGATAAACCAGATGTTGACAATATTGAAGGTTTATCACCTGCTATTTCAATTGATCAAAAATCTACAAGTCATAATCCTCGATCAACAGTTGGAACAGTAACAGAAATACAAGATTATTTAAGATTATTGTTTGGTCGTGCTGGTGAGCCGCATTGTCACCACTGTGGGACTCCAATTGCGCCTCAAACAATTGATGAAATGGTGGATCAAATTCTCCTTTTACCAGAAGGAACAAGGTACCAATTGTTGGCTCCTGTTGTAAGAGGTAAGAAAGGAACACATACAAAATTAATAAGCGGACTAGCTGCTGAAGGATTTGCTAGGGTAAGAATCAATGGTGAGGTAAGAGAACTTGCTGATAGTATTGAATTAGATAAAAATCAAATTCATAATATTGAGGTAGTAGTTGATAGATTAATTGCAAGAGAAGGAATACAAGAAAGATTAAATGATTCACTACAAACTTGTCTTAAAAGAGGCGATGGCTTAGCAATAGTAGAAGTTGTTCCAAAAAAAGGAGAAAATTTGCCTTCTAACTTAGAGAGAGAAAAACTTTACTCAGAAAATTATGCATGTCCTGTACATGGCTCTATTGTTGAAGAACTTTCTCCTAGATTATTTTCTTTTAATAGCCCATATGGTGCCTGTCCAGATTGTCATGGGATTGGTTATTTAAAAAAATTTACTGCAGATAGAGTTATACCTGATAAAACATTGCCTGTTTATGCTGCAATAGCTCCTTGGAGTGAGAAAGATAATACTTATTATTTCTCTTTACTTTACTCTGTAGGACAAGCTTATGGTTTTGAATTAAAAACTCCTTGGAAAGATTTAAGTGATTTGCAAAAACAAGTTCTACTTTTGGGATCGGATAAACCAATATCAATTCAAGCTGATAGTCGTTTTAAAACTTCTAGTGGTTTTGAAAGACCTTTTGAGGGGATTTTACCAATATTAGAAAGGCAATTGAATGAAGCCAATGGAGAATCAGTTAAACAAAAATTAGAAAAGTATCTAGAATTAGTTCCCTGTAAGACATGTTCCGGAAAAAGATTAAGACCTGAGGCTTTGGCCGTTAAACTTGGTCCATATAACATTACTGACTTAACTTCTACAAGCGTTTCTGAAACCTTAAATCATGTAGAGCGCATTATGGGTTTAGGTAAAACAAAGAAAGAAAATATATCTTTATCAGAAAAACAAAAGCAGATAGGTGAATTGGTTTTAAAAGAGATTCGTTTACGTTTGAAGTTTCTAATTAATGTTGGTTTAGGTTATTTGACTTTAGATAGACCAGCTATGACTCTGTCTGGTGGTGAGGCTCAGCGTATTAGATTAGCTACACAAATAGGTGCAGGTCTTACTGGCGTTTTATATGTATTAGATGAACCAAGTATTGGTTTGCATCAGAGAGACAATGACAGATTATTAGAAACATTAAAAAGCTTAAGAGACTTGGGAAATACTTTGGTTGTGGTTGAACATGATGAAGATACTATGAAATCCGCAGATTATTTAGTAGATATTGGTCCAGGGGCAGGTGTTTATGGTGGGGAAATTATTGCTAAAGGATCTTATCAAGATGTCTTAAATTCAGAAAATTCGTTAACTGGAGCTTATCTGAGTGGTAGGAAGTCTATTCCTACTCCAAAAGAAAGAAGATCATCTGTAAAAAAAAGTTTAATCTTAAATAATTGTTCTAAAAATAATTTAAAAAATATTTCTGTGGAATTTCCATTAGGAAGATTAGTTTCTGTAACTGGAGTGAGTGGAAGTGGGAAGAGCACCTTGATAAATGAATTGCTTCATCCTGCATTGTGTCATTCTCTAGGTTTAAAAGTCCCTTTTCCTCAAGGTGTAAAAGAGTTAAAGGGTTTAAAGGCAATTGATAAAGTTATCGTTATTGATCAATCTCCAATAGGAAGAACTCCAAGATCAAATCCTGCTACATATACCGGTGCTTTTGATCCTATAAGGCAGATATTTACTGCCACAGTAGAAGCAAAAGCCAGAGGTTATCAGGCTGGTCAATTTAGCTTCAACGTGAAAGGAGGAAGATGCGAAGCTTGTAAAGGTCAGGGAGTCAATGTTATTGAAATGAATTTTTTACCTGATGTGTATGTTCAATGTGAAGTATGTAAGGGAGCTCGTTTTAATAGGGAAACTCTTCAAGTGAAATATAAAGGTTTCAATATATCTGATGTTTTAGAGATGACTGTTGAACAAGCTGCAGAAACTTTCTCTGCAATACCTCAAGCTGCTGATAGATTATCTACATTGGTAGATGTTGGTTTAGGATATGTCAAATTAGGTCAACCAGCACCTACATTATCTGGTGGAGAGGCCCAAAGAGTTAAGTTAGCTACGGAATTGTCAAAAAGGGCTACTGGAAAAACTTTATATTTGATTGATGAACCAACTACAGGTTTAAGTTTTTATGATGTCCATAAATTAATGGATGTGATACAACGTTTGGTAGATAAAGGTAATTCAGTAATTGTTATTGAACATAATTTAGATGTTATTAGATGTTCAGATTGGATTATAGATTTAGGACCCGATGGAGGGGATAAAGGAGGTGAGATTATTGCAGAAGGTATTCCTGAGGATGTAGCTAAAAATCCTGCAAGTCATACGGCAAAATATCTTAAAAAGGTTCTTAAATAGAATATTCTTGTTGTATTTCTTTGTATTTTAATAAATTTAGAAAAACTAAATTTTTTTTTAAAGAGGCATAAAACAAATCTATAACTGCTTTTTAAAACTTTTTATATTAAAAAAAATTTTAAATCATAATGCTTTCTTAATATTTCCTTAGAAAATTCAGCTTATTTCTATTAAAGGCCGTTGATCGGAGGATTTGCTGAATGAAGTTGAAATTTTTACATTTACATTTACATGGTCTGATACGTTCTAAAAATCTTGAGTTAGGCAGGGATGCAGATACAGGAGGGCAAACACAGTACGTTTTAGAGTTAATTAAAAGTTTGGCTAATACTTCAGAAGTTGATCAGGTGGACTTAGTTACTCGTTTAATAGAAGACTCTAAAGTAGACGATGAATATTCTCAAGAGGAAGAATTTGTAGAACCTGGAGTTAGAATTTTAAGATTCAAATTTGGACCTAATAAATATTTAAGAAAGGAATTGCTTTGGCCATATTTAGATCATTTAACTGAAAAACTAATTTCTTTTTATAAAAAAAACAAAAAGCCTAATTTCATTCATGCACATTATGCAGATGCTGGATATGTAGGAGTTAAATTAAGTAAATCCTTAAACGTTCCTCTTATTTTTACTGGTCATTCTTTAGGAAGAGAGAAAAAAAGGAAATTGCTTGATACTGGTTTAAAAACTAATCAAATAGAAAAACTTTATTTTATAAGTAAAAGAATTGAGGCAGAAGAAAAAGCATTGAAGTCTGCAAATATTGTTGTTACAAGCACTAAACAAGAGTCAGTGTATCAATATTCCCAATATTCTTCTTTTTCGCCTCACAAAGCTAAAGTTATTCCTCCTGGTGTTGATCATAATAAATTTCACCATATTCACTCCACAAGTGAGACAGCTGAAATTGATAATATGATGAAACCTTTTCTAAAGGATTCTACTAAACCTCCATTCTTGACTATTTCTAGAGCTGTACGAAGAAAAAATATTCCATCTTTAATTGAGGCATATGGAAGATCTGAAAAATTAAAAAGAAAAACTAATTTAATTTTGATTTTGGGTTGTAGAGATAGTACTTCAAAACTTGACCCTCAACAAAAAGATGTTTTCAATAATATTTTTGAAACAATTGATAAATATAATTTGTATGGAAAGGTAGCTTATCCAAAAAAACATCTTCCAAGTCAGATTCCATCTTTATATAGGTGGGCTGCTAGCAGAGGAGGTGTATTTGTAAATCCAGCTTTAACAGAGCCTTTTGGTTTAACGCTTCTTGAAGCTTCTTCATGTGGATTACCAATAATCTCAACAAATGATGGAGGGCCGAAAGAAATTCGTTCTAAATGTGAAAATGGACTTCTAGTAGATGTTACTGATATTAATGAGTTGAAAGTTATTCTTGAAAAAGGAATTTCAAATAATAATCAGTGGAAATTATGGAGCAGAAATGGAATTGAGGGTGTTAACAGGCACTTTAGTTGGAACACTCATGTACGCAATTATTTATCGGTACTTACTGAAGAATTTTCAAGTTCAAATAGTTATTCTTCATCTGACATTAAACAAAGTTGTTTAAAAGGAACTTCTTCACTTATAAAACCCCATTGATCAAATACCTCAGGATCAGGGTGAAGAATTAGTTGATTATTTTGAGTTTTCTTTAGTTTAAAGCCCTTCTTAGATAGCTTTTTCATTAAGTTAGCAGTTTCTTCAAATCTTGATGCCATTGCATCAAGACTTGAACAGTCACTTGTCAATCCATTATCTTTCCATGTAAAAAAATTCATAACAATTTCTTCAAAGATTGATTTTTAAAACTATACCTAAAATTACAAGTAAAATGTTGATTTTCCAAAAATTTTCAACTATTTTTTGTTCCCTAACTCCTTTAAGTTCAAAATGGTGGTGTAGTGGAGCCATTAAAAATATGCGTTTACCTTTATGAAATAATTTTTTTGTAATTTTAAAGAACCCTACTTGAATTATTACTGATAATGATTCAATAATAAATATCCCTGAGAAAATAGATAAGGTAAAAACGCTATTGGTTAATAACGCAATAGTACCCAGAATTGCTCCAATACTTAGAGATCCAGTGTCACCCATAAATATTTTTGCAGGATAACTATTATATTTGAGAAATCCTAAGCATATGCCAGACATCGAAAAACATAAGATGCTAAAAATAAAAAGTTCTTGCTGTCCTTTCATTAATATTTCTGTTCCTAATCCATAAAAGACAATTCCACTGCATCCAGCTGCTAATCCATCTAGTCCATCAGTTAAATTGACTGAATTACTTATGCCCACAAGTACCAAAAAAGAAAATGGCAATATGAAAATATTCATATTTATTCCCCAGTAGTCAGAAACTGTTATTAATGGACTGATTAAATTATTTATATAGGCTAATAATATAAAAATTATTGAGATGACACTTTGTAAGATAAATTTCTCTTTTGTTTTTAACCCTGTATTTTCTTTGTTTCTAATACTTAAATAATCATCTAAAAAACCTATAATAAAAAACCCAAAAATAGTTAGTAATAAAAGAAATAATTTTAGGGAACCTAAATTTATAGTTATTATCAGAAGAAAAATTAAAAAAGGGATTATTAAAAAAACACCACCCATTGTTGGAGTATCACTTTTTTTATAGTGATTAGAAGGGCCCTCAGTTCTTATATTTTGAAGTAAATTTAATTTTCTGATTATTTCTAGACCATTCTTGGTTGCCAATAAAGATACAAAAAAAAATAATGTAAAAACTCCTAGAAAAATAAAATTTTTAAAAAGATAAGAGGTTGCTATTAAAGCAAAAGTATTTAATATTAATAACGATTTAAAGTTAAACTTTTTAATCTTCCCAATCATCATCTGAAGGATCTTCTTCAGTTTTATAATCTTCTTTTTCTCCCATAAGCGCTGAAAGCTCTTCTTCTTCTATAGTACTAATCTCTTGTGAATCTCCTTCTTTTTCTGCTACAAGTCTTCCTGTATTCTCTAGCCAAGATAGCAGATCAGGTTCATCCCTTAATGGCAAAACAGGAGCTGGATCATCTCTGTGGTAGCAAGTTAAAGCTGGGTTGACTTCAGAAATGTCGTCTAATCTAAGTTTTAATTTATTTGAATCCATTAATGTTTTTGTTCTATATATAAGATAATACATAATGATGCCCACGAAAAACTTTGTTTGATAAAGGAAATTTAAAATATTTTTCTATCTGGCTAATTTCATTGTTGCTGTCTGGATTATTAAAACTTATTGGATATTTGAATCCCAATGTTTTAATTATTAATAACTTTCTTCTCTTATTTTTAGTTTTTGGTCCTGCACTTTTAGTTACAATAGTATTAGTTTTTAATAAGTATTCAAATTCTTAATTACGTCAAAAAATTTAAATTTATGGAGCAAATTTAGATGCAGCAGGTAAAAAAAGTTGTACTAGCTTATTCTGGTGGCGTAGATACGAGCGTTTGTATTCCATATTTAAAGAATGAATATGGGATTTCAGAAGTAGTTACTTTTGTAGCAGATCTTGGACAAGGCGAGGATTTAGAACTTATTAGACAAAAAGCTTTAAACTCTGGTGCATCAAAATCAATTATTGGCAATTTAGTTAATAGTTTTGTTGAGAGATACGCTTTTCCAGCCATTAGAGCAAACGCATTATATTTAGATAAATATCCTTTATCTACTGCTCTTGCTAGGCCTTTAATTGCTGAAAATCTCGTAAATATTGCTAGAGAGATCAATGCCGATGCAGTAGCTCATGGATGCACCGGTAAAGGGAATGATCAAGTGCGGTTCGATTTAGCAATTAACGCTTTAGGTCCTGATTTAAAAATAATTACTCCTGCAAGAGAGTGGAATATGAGTAGAGAAGAGGCAATAGTATATGGAGAAAAATTTGGTATACCTGCACCAGTATCAAAAAAATCACCATATTCAATAGATGTTAACTTACTTGGTAGGAGTATTGAAGCAGGTATATTAGAAGACCCAATGCAAGAACCACCCGAGGATATATTTTCGATGACATCATCAGTTGATAATTCACCTGATTCCCATCAAGATATAGAAATTATTTTCAAAAATGGGTTTCCAGTTGGAATTAATGATGAATTTTTAACTCCAGTAGAGATCATTCAAAAAGCTAATCATCTTGCAGGTAACCATGGTTTTGGAAGAATAGATATGATTGAGGATCGAGTAGTAGGAATTAAAAGTAGAGAGATTTACGAAACACCTGGCCTCTTACTTTTAATTAAAGCTCACAAAGAATTAGAGAGCATAACACTAAACCCTGATGTTGTCGATTTTAAAGGAATAGTGGAAAAAAAATGGGGTCAATTAGTTTATCAAGGTTTTTGGTTTGGACCTCTTAAAGAAAGTTTAGATGCATTTATATCATCGACTCAAACTTCAGTTAATGGAAGAGTAAAGATTAGACTTTATAAGGGGAACGCAATAATCATTGGGAGAATGTCGGAAAATAATTCACTTTACAGGGAGGATTTGGCAACTTACAGCAAAGATGATGTATTTAATCATTCTTTAGCAGAGGGTTTTATTTATATGTGGGGTATGTCTAATAAAATATGGGCTGAGTTAAATTCAAAAACAAAAGATTAACATTTAAGATTCTGCATTTTCTTTTGTTGCAGCATCATCTTTGCCAGGAGTTGAAGTATCTGCACTTGCTACTGGTTGTTTTTCTTTAGATTCAACTTTCTCATTTGGATTATCTTTATTCTCTGATTGTGATGTACTCTTGTTCGAAGTCCTTGGGGTTGGTAATGGACCTTCTTGTTTAACAGTCATATATCTAATAACATCTTCACTTAGTCTCATTGCTTTTTCAATTTTAAAGATATGTTGCCCATCACCTTGATGACTTAGTTGCACGTAAATACCTTCTCTATGTTTTGCTATTTGATAGGCTAATCTTCTTTTACCTCTCATTTGACTATCAAGAATAGTACCGCCAAATTCTTCTAAAAGCTTGTTGTATTTATCAATGTGATTAGTTACTTCATCTTCCGCAATGTCTGGGCGGAGGATATACATGGTTTCGTAATAAGTTTGTTGATCGTTCATAGTTTCAGACAAGGTCTTTGGCTCATAAATTGATGTGATGAGCGTCTGTTCATTACTTACGATACATTACGATAGGCAATTTCTTGAAAAGTAGGATCATTTTTTTAAAGATATTTTTTTAGTGCGTCATTCATTACATGAAAAGGTACTTCTAAACCATCTGTCCAAAATGATAATGATTTTATTCCTTGGGCAACTAGCATTTTCAAACCATTTATAGTCATGCATCCTTTTTTGGCGCTAAATTTCAATAAAGTAGTTGGGGCAGGATTGTATATTAAATCATAAACAATTGTTTGCGAATTAAGAGATCTCCAAAATGCCTCGCCATATGGCATTACATTATTTTCATATTTAGTTGTTATCATCCCTGCGGGCGTTGTATTTACAATCAAATCTGCTTCCCGAATTAAAATTTGGGCTTGATCATCATTATTCAATAAACCCTGCAGTTTAATTTGATTATCAAAGTTTTTTATTAATTCATCTAGTGATGATTTGTTACGTGATATTACTGAAATTGTTGAAAGATTTAAATTTATTAAACCTTGAATAACAGATCTTGCTGCACCTCCAGAGCCAAGAACTATTGATTTTTTCTTTGCTAAGTTTAAATTTTTTAATGGATAAATAAATCCCTCCACATCGGTATTAGTTGCGCTCCATTTTTTTTCAGAATTTAATTTCAGGGTATTAATTGCTTTAAGTTTGTTAGCAATAGGGGAGATTTCACTACAAAGGTTAAATACTTTTTCTTTGTGTGGAATTGTAATGTTTAAACCTTTGCAATTAATCTTTTTAAAAGAATTAAGAACTAATTCCAGATCTTCATCTTTACAGGGTACAGCAATATAGATTAAATCTAAGCCTAAATATTGAAGGGCAGCATTTTGCATAATTGGAGACAAAGAATGGCTTACTGGATTCCCAATTAGTGCGATGAAAGATGTCTTACTTGAAATCATGTTTAGAATTTTACCCTTAAAAGGAATGGTCTGTTCGGGAACCACACCCCGTCTTTGAGTAACAATAATGACGTCAATGACCGATTATGGAGAATAACAAACATTAAGAATTTACCAATGGGTAAGGTAGTAGGAATTGATTTAGGAACAACTAATAGTTGCGTCGCTGTAATGGAAGGTGGTAAGCCTACTGTAATAGCAAATGCTGAGGGTTTCAGAACTACGCCATCAGTTGTTGCATATACAAAAAATCAAGATCAGCTTGTTGGACAAATAGCAAAAAGACAAGCTGTAATGAATCCTGAAAATACTTTTTATTCTGCAAAACGTTTTGTTGGTAGGAGAGTTGATGAAGTTAATGAAGAATCTAAAGAAGTTAGTTATTCTGTTGAAAAATCTGGTTCTAGTGTCAAATTAAAATGTCCTATTTTGGATAAACAGTTTTCTCCAGAAGAGGTGAGTTCTCAAGTTTTAAGAAAGCTAGCAGATGATGCAGGTAAATATCTTGGTGACAAAGTTACACAGGCAGTAATTACAGTTCCAGCTTATTTTAATGATTCTCAAAGACAGGCTACGAAAGATGCTGGAAAGATTGCAGGTTTAGAAGTCCTCAGAATCGTTAATGAACCAACTGCTGCGGCTTTAGCATATGGTTTGGATAAAGAAAATGAAAAAATTCTCGTTTTTGATTTAGGGGGAGGAACATTTGACGTTTCAGTTATTGAAGCTGGTGATGGAGTAACTGAAGTTCTATCTACATCTGGAGATACACATTTAGGTGGTGATGATTTTGATAGATGCATCGTAGATCACTTAGCTAATACTTTTAAATCTAATGAGGGAATTGATCTCAGACAAGATAAGCAAGCTTTGCAAAGATTGACTGAAGCTGCAGAAAAAGCAAAAATAGAGCTTTCAAATGCTACGCAAAGTGAAATAAATTTACCTTTCATTACAGCAACGCCTGAAGGACCAAAACATTTGGATTTGAACCTTACTAGAGCAAAGTTTGAGGAATTAGCAGCTTCTTTAATTGATAGGTGTAAAACTCCAGTTGAAAGAGCTATAAGTGATGCAAAAATTTCTACTAGTGAAATTGATGAAGTTGTTATGGTGGGAGGCTCATCTAGAATACCTGCTGTCTTAGATTTAGTTAAAAAAATAATTGGTAAAGAACCAAATCAAACTGTTAATCCTGACGAGGTAGTTGCTGTTGGAGCTGCAATTCAGGGAGGAGTTTTAGCAGGAGAGGTTAAAGATATATTGTTGCTTGACGTTACTCCACTTTCTTTAGGTGTAGAGACTTTAGGGGGAGTAATGACAAAAATGATAAATCGAAATACTACAGTACCTACTAAGAAATCTGAAACATATTCAACTGCTGTAGATGGTCAAACAAATGTTGAAATACACGTTTTACAGGGTGAAAGAGAAATGGCTTCTGATAACAAAAGCTTAGGAACTTTCAGATTGGATGGCATACCTTCAGCACCAAGAGGCGTGCCGCAAATTGAAGTTACATTTGATATTGATGCAAATGGCATCCTTAGTGTTACTGCTAAAGATAAAGGAAGTGGCAAAGAGCAAAGTATTTCTATCACTGGTGCATCAACTCTATCTGATAATGAAGTAGAAAAAATGGTAAAGGATGCTGAATCAAATGCATCTGCAGATAAAGAAAAAAGAGAAAAAATTGATTTAAAAAATCAAGCTGAAACACTTGTCTACCAGACAGAAAAGCAACTTGGTGAGTTAGGAGACAAAATTGATGCTGCAGCAAAGTCTAAAGTTGAAGAAAAAAGTAATGCTTTAAAAGAAGCAACTTCAAAAGAAGATTATGAATCAATGAAAAAACTTCTTGAAGAACTCCAACAAGAACTTTATGCAGTTGGTTCATCTGTTTATCAGCAACCAGGCAATCAGCCACCATCACCTGGCGCAGCAGGCGGTCCTGATCAGAGTGATTCAAATGAAAAAGGTGGAGATGATGTAATTGATGCAGACTTCACTGAAACAAAAGATTAGTAAAGGTAATTTTTAATTTCATTAGCAACCCATTTAGAACAAGCTGGAGCCAGTAAAATCCCATTTTTATAAAAACCTGTACATATAATTAGTCCATCTCCAAGATTTTTCATTATTGGTGAAGGTTCACCAACTGGTCTTGACCTAAGTCCGTACCATTTTTTAGAAATTTTTCCTTTCTCCAGCCAATTTGGTTTTTTATCTAGAAAATTTGTGAGTTTTTCGAATGTATTTTTTTCTGGCTTAGTACTATATTCGTCAGTTGATCCAATAATTAGTTTATTTTTTGATATTGGAATTATATTTTTACCATTTATATTGAATTGTTTTGGCAGCGATAACAAATCAACTTCTGCATCATTAATCTCAATTTCCATAGCTTGACCTAAAACAGGCTTTAATTTGATGTTGTGATATCGGCTATCTATTAAATCCATCGCTTTTAGTGAATTACACAAAATAACCATGTCAGATTTGATATTTTCATTATTCCTTGTTGTAGAAATCCATTGATTATTTGATTTTCTTATTTTTATTATTTCCCCTTGTAAATAATTTACTTTTTTATGTTTTAGATATTTATCTAATGTTTGAAGTAAAGATAAAGAATTTATTCTTCCATCTTTGAAGGAGATCATTCCTTTTATATTTTTTGTTTGGAAGGCTTTATTTATATTATTGATTATTATTGAGTCTCTTTCTAAAATTAGTAACGTTGGATCATTATTTTCATAAACAAATTTCTCTAATTTTTTAAACTTTTCTTGATTAGTAGTTATTTGTATTAATGGTTTTTCGATATTTAATTCATAATTAAACTTTTGTAGGTACGTAATCCATTGTGGCCATAATTCAATGCTTTGTTTCCTGAGATCCCAGCTTCTACCCCTTCTTTTTTGATACATATTACCCATTAGCAAACCTAAAGCTGCATTGCTACTATTTTGGAGTTGAGTTGGATCTATTATCGTTACCTGGAAACCTAATTCTGATAATTCTAAGGCGTTAAATTTTCCAATAATCCCTGATCCAATAATAACTATGTTTGCTTTTTGAAAATTTTCTTTTAAGCTTTTCATTGATATATTAGATATACTTGCTTATTTGACTTAATAGTTAAAGATTTTTGGAACATCCTTCAATTATATTCAAAATTGTTTGTCCTGATCGTCCTGGCCTTGTAAGTTTACTTACAAGTTGGATTTCAAATTACGGTGGCAATATAAAACATTCTGATCATCATACAGATCAAGATGCTGGTATGTTTCTTAGTCGAATTGAATGGAATAGTAAAAATGAATCTTTTAATAGGGATGAAATTTATAAAGAATTTGAAAAAATTGCTGATGAAGTAAATGGACAATTTAACGTAAATTATTCTGATGAAATCCCAAATGTTGCTATTTTCGTGAGTAAACAAAATCATTGTTTGATTGATTTACTTTGGCGAGTAAGAAATGGAGAACTCAAAATGAAGGTCCCTTTAATAATTTCAAATCATTCCCATCTTGAAAATATTGCAAATGACTTTAATGCAAAATTTGTCCATATTGATACCTTTAAAACTGATAAAACTATTGTTGAAGATCAATTTTTAAATTTACTAAAAGAATATGATATTGATCTTGTTGTATTAGCCAAATATATGCAAATTTTAAGTGACTCTTTTTTAAAAAAGTTTTCTTCAATAATAAATATTCATCATTCTTTCTTGCCTGCATTTAAGGGCGGGCAACCATATCATAGAGCATGGAAGAGAGGTGTTAAATTAATCGGTGCTACTGCTCACTATGTTACTGAAGATCTTGATGAAGGCCCGATAATAGAGCAATGTACAGTTAATGTAAGTCATAGGGATGAAGTTGATGATTTGATTAGAAAAGGAAGAGATATTGAAAGAATAGCTTTAGCAAGAGCAGTTAGATTACATCTAAATCATCAAGTATTTGTTTATAACAGCAAAACCGCTGTTTTTGATTGAAGATAATTTCTTAGTCTTCTAATTCTATTTGTATTTGTCTTTCATAAATTGATTCTT
>QCDR01000004.1 GCA_003278705.1 Prochlorococcus sp. AG-355-J23 | reverse complement strand
ATTATGATTTAATATTTTTTTGATTCAAATTATATTAAAGAAGTTTTATAAATTTGAGTTGAAGATTTAATATTTTCTAATTTTTCCTTTTTTTATTTCTAACTACGGAGTGGCAAGATTCAGGATGCCATTCATTCTGAATTTTGCCAATAAAATCATAAATAAATGAATCGGGACATCCAGTTTTTTTTTGAAGTTCTGAAAGTTCTTCTTTAATGAATTCATACACACTCGTTATTACCCCTAAATTATCTTCTTGGGAGGGAGCCCATTTTTTATTCTCCATTAATATTTTTTAAATTATTTTCCACAATATCGTAATAGGTTATGTCTCCATAATCAGCATCTGAACAACATAAATCTCCATATAGTTCCTCTAACAAATCGTACGCATCTGAATACTTATCAAAACTTTGAGATGTTAATTCGTCATCCTTCCCATCAATTCTAATTATTTTGTAGGTCATATTTTACTTAGATGCAAAAAGTAATTTTTTTGATTCATTAAATCATCTTATAAATAAAAATCTTATTTAGGAGTATTAGTTGGGTAAAGCTTCTGAATTTTATTTTTCTGAATTTCTATTTTTCTTCTTTCATATTTTTTTGCCATTATTTTTCTGATAAATAATTGTGGGATAAGCCAAACTAATGCAATAGCTATAGCCATGAAAGGAGGATTTCTCCACGTTAACCTAATAATCTTTTCTATAAATTCTTGATTGAAAATTTCCATACTTTAAATTTTGATGATAAAAATATCTTTGCTTTCTTTTATAAATTCTTTTAAATTTCATAACATATCATAACCTTAAAAAATCTAATAAGGAATTTTATAAATTTTTTCTTTTTCTAGTTCGTTTTCTTTTATATTTGGATTTAGATTTATTTTTTATTTTTAGTTTAGAGATGTCGACTTTTCTAATTACAGGATCAAATAGGGGTATTGGATTAGAACTATGTAGGCAAATTCATAAGAGGGGAGATAATGTAATTGCAACGTGTAGGAAAGCTTCAAAAGAACTTAGAGATTTAGGAGTGAGAATTGAAGAGAATATAGAAATTTCTTCTGATGAGTCGATAACAAATTTGTGTAAAAAACTATCTGGAGTTAATTTAGATTGCTTAATACATAATGCAGGAATTTATGACTTTAATTCTTTCGAAAACTTAGATAAAAAAAGTATTCTGCGGCAATTTGAAGTCAATGCATTGAGCCCAATATGTATGACTCAATCACTTAAACATTTTTTAAAAAGATCTTCTAAAGTTGCTTTTATCACAAGTAGAATGGGATCTATTGAAGATAATACATCTGGAAGTTCTTATGGTTACAGGATGTCTAAAGTCGCTTTGTCCATGGCAGCAAAATCACTTTCTATAGATTTATCAAGAGAAGATATTTATGTAGCTATTTTGCATCCTGGGTTAGTGAGTACAAGAATGACTGGCTTTACAAGAAATGGCATTAGTCCTGAAGAATCCGCAAAAGGCCTTTTAAAACGTATAGATTCTTTAAATAAAAATAACTCGGGTACGTTTTGGCATGCCAATGGAGAAGTTTTGCCTTGGTAAATTCTATATTTTTATTTTTAAGAGATTTATATCGTTAATTTGTTAAAAAACTTTTAAATTTTTAACGAATTTCTTTCCTTGTTTAATTCTTTTAGTTATTTTTAAAAAAACATTAGTAAAGGAGGTGATTCATTGTCGTATCTACCGAAAAATGCGGTTATTAAAGGGGCCGTGAATTCAGTATCTTCATCACATTCATCGGTCTCTTTTTCTTTCATTAAGAAAAAAGGTTTTATAATCAACAGATTTATATAAATCAGTTACTTAATAATTAAAAGCTCTGCATCTCGTGAAGTTGCAGAGCTTTTTTTATGAATTTAAATAATCTTTCAAAATTTACTCTATCTTTTTTGGCCAAAGTAAATTAAGGCTAAAAAAGATAAAGTGCTTACTAAAGCGATTAAGTACCATCCAGTTGAGGAGTTGCTAACTACTTCAGTCATTTATTTTGATTTATCGGAGGAATTGATTATTTGAGTGAAAATCACAATTGATAACATTAAAAAAACTAAAAGGATGTAAGTTACGTTCATTTATAGAAAAATGCTAATTATCAAAAAGATTATTCCTAGAACTACCGTAACAATTGCTCCATCTACTAATAAGTCTTTCCATGTATAACTTTTAAGCATCCTTATTTTATCTTCTTCACTCATGAGGTTCTTTAACCACGTCCAATCTAAAAGCTTTGTCAATGCAACACCAAAAATTAAATGCCCAATCAAAATACCAATTAGATCAATTCTAGAAATTTCTTTAGTAAGGCCTGTAATAATAAAAAAGTCCACTAGCTTTTTTCTTTATTAGATAAGGCACCACCTTCTTCTTTGTACTTTTCCCAAGCTTCGCTTATTTTTGCTTTAGAAAAGTTTTGTTTCCCCTCAGAGAATTTATTTTTGAGGTTATTAAAACTATTAGTCAGCTCTTTTTTTGTTGGTTCATCAAGAAAGTTTGATGTTGATTTCCATAAATACCAGCTACTAGCTAGAAGAAGAATTAATCCGAGTAATTGCATATTAGTTTTTTACCATCCTACAACTTTTCAAATGGTTTCGATAAATTAATTTATTTAATACCTGCAGAATTTTTTTTGACTTAAATAAAAATTAAAACTTTAACCAGTGGAAAAATATTCTATCCAGCAGCCATATAGTTAGACCACCTTCCAGGAAAGCTAACCAATACATCCCATAATCAGAAAATCCCATTTGTTCCTTTACTGTTTTAATTAATTTTTTGTGAGCTTGAATGAGATCTTTCATGAACGATCAAATTTTTTTAAACCTGCTGAATTTCTTTAATTAAAAAACCCTTCCCATAGCAAGATAGACATGTTTTAGTCTCATCTAATGAAATTCTTAGAAAACCTGCTCCATTACATCTAAAGCAATTTACTTTAGTGTTTGAATAGATTTTTGATTTAATTTTAGCAGCACGATTTAAGTAAGAAACAGTTTCTTTACGACCGTTTGCTTTGGCGGCTTCGTTTAGAAGCTTTTTGTAGTTGACTTTAAGTTCTTGGATATTCATCTTTAATAGAAACTATGATGCAAATACAGGAAAAATAATATTTAAATAATTTTAAAAAATTTCAATTTCCCGTTTATATTTCTAATCTGATCTCTTACTGAGATTAAAACAATATAACTAGAATTTGATTTATATGTTTAGTATCTGGAGCAATTAGTTTATATATTTAATAGAAATTTTATTTTTAATAAACTAAAACTTTTGCGGGTGATCATTCAAAAAGATATTTTTTTGTTTTTGAAAGTAAGCTAAATAATTTATTTTTTGAAAAGTATTTAAAAGCTCTAGTAGATCATCCAGCCTTTTTGAGGCTTTTAACTAAAAAATCATTTTCATTAGTTAGAACTTCGAGCTTGGATTTTTCCAACTCTTTTTTGATTTCTGGATTTAAATCCTTTTTTGTCTCACTTGGATTCATAGGATTTGGACTTGAAATTTTAAAATTCAATAGTAATCATAGTGATCCCAAAAAAAATTTGTGGATAGTTTTTTCTTAAAAGGAGATAATATTTTATTTTGCACATAGAAATTCAAATTTAATCAACATATTGTGGAAAACCCTGTTGAAAAATGCTTAAAAAGTGGATAACTCTTCGGGAGCATTATCAAAACACGCTTTTCTGGAAAAATTTTTAAGTATTAATACTTCATCAAAAAAAATAAAATATAGTTTAAAAAGTAACATAATCTCTTGTTATAACTGTGGGATCATTACTTTTTAAAAAAGATAAATTTTCTATACCAGAAGCTCATGTTGATAAAAAATTCAAGAAGTTTTTTCTTCATGATGTATCAAATTGAAAATTAAAGTGAAGAAAAATCAATCAAAACTTGAAATTTTTAATTTTTGCCATAGCTGAGTATAAATTGTTTAATTCGGTTTTCTCTATGCAAATATTTCTCAAACCTAAAGCTAATCAAATAGGGTTGACTAAGTTAAAAAATTTTAAATGACAGAAGAAAAAAAGGATTCAAAAAAATGTTCTGGAAAGAAAAACATTATGTTTGCTTATGGTTTTATACAACTTGGGTCAAGTTTCGTTTCTGCAATTGCTTTAGCTGCAATTGCTTTTGGATTCTGTTCAGTAAAAAAAGAGTCTAAGCTTTTCAATAAATGTGTTGCCGAAATTATTGAAGATGGTGGTACCAATTCTGAGGCTGTAAGGTATTGCAACGGGGGCAATTAAAATCCCTCTCAGAATATTTAAATGGACTCAACTTGTGATTTGATTATTGACTCTTTAAAAGAGGAACCAATTGGAGAAACTGATTATTTTATTTGGTTCATAACAGATATTGGCATTGTTGCACTATTTAAAGGAGAGGGAAACTTTGATATTTACAGTTCTAATGTTGAAACTGAGGCAAATAAAATTGCTTTGGATATAACTAAAGAAGAGAAAGAGTACCTCAAAATAAAAGAGAGACAGGTTTTCTTGTTTTATTCATAATTTAGGATTTAGTAAGATGGCTCAAGGTTAAAGGCCGGCTCCATAATATTGTTTTCGCTAATTAATTCGTAGGTTAGCTCTTTATTTAGGGCATTTATATAGGATGTATAAAGTTTCCCCCAAACAAATTCAAATTCATCTTTACTTAAATTCTTGAAAAGAATTTCTCCTTTGAAGTAAATGTGATAAGAATCATTCATCATGGAAAATTAATCTTATCCTTTTTAACGCAGTGATATATGTATGTAGTATTGGGTGCTACTAAAAAGAAATTTATTTAGAAGTTAGAAATATTTTTAGATTATCCTTGTATTCATTTTTTGTTTTTTGAATAAACCGACTGTCTCATCAAGATCCATACACGGCTGAATACTTATATCCATTAACCTTCTCCAGGGGTGCCATTGCTTCCAAATTGTCTCAAGAGAATCTGCACTCACTACAGAATGTCCAATTCCATTTTGAACCATAAAAATCCAAGAATGAACCTCATAGTTTTCAGGTCTGTTTTGGGGACCACCTGATTCGTACCAATTAATTAGCATTTCTGCCCCTTCTTCTTGATCCTCGCCATCTGTAAATTCGTAGGAAATCAAATACCTTTGCATATAGATTATTATTAAAATCTTTAAACCATTTTAACTCTAGATTTAGATATTGCCTCCCAATTTAATTAATGCTATGAAGTTTATAGAAGAGATTATTCTAAATGACCGAAAGATTTGGGAAAATTAAAAAGAATATTTTGACTAATTTATCTTTTATAAATAAGACAATTTTGAAGTATTTCCAAAACCATGATCTGTTCGTATAGCTTTAGTTAAAAGATAAAATTTGATACTTTTAAAAATACCTTAAATTAGTTACCATATTTATAATTTATAGATATCAATGATAAATAAAAAGGATAGAAGTGATCCAATTGATAATTTAGAGTATGAAAAAGTTCTTGAAGAAGAAATAATTAATTCATACGAAAGTAAATTCCAGAAAGATACTGAAGAAGATAGTAAAAAGATTAAATTTTACAGACTTAAAAGAACTCCATTAGAAATACTAAATAGGACTTTTTTCTTTTTCTTTATTGGAAGTTTTCTTTTCTCTTTGTTTTTAGCTTATTCAGAAAGTAAGTTATGGTTCATACTTTATGTAATAAGTGCATTGTCATGTGTTTTCTATACTCCTAATAGAAAGGCACTTAAAGAATTAATAGCAGCTTGGCCAAATGTAGAGGATCTCATTAAAGGGAGGAGTATGTGGAGAAAAGGCAAGTAAATAGATTATGAAACCGTTAAGTTCATTTAAAAAATGGTTATTAAATATCCTTGTGCCATACATTGAGGGCACCAACAAGAAAAAAGAGGATAAAAAATGAGCCTTATACAGCTTGGAATTATTGTTGAAATTTTTTTGGTTGTGGTAGTTCTTTTATGGGTTAGGAAACTAAATAGTAAACAAAGCAGGCAACCATCTCTATCCAAAAAAACAATAAAAAATCTCAAATTTTAGAATTTTGATCACAAACTAAGGAATCTTTATAAAGAGATCAAATTTGTAGGAAAATTCTTTATTTTTTTCTCTCACTTTGTATGTGAAATCGGTTAGAACATCTACATCGCTCTTAAAAAATATGGTTTCCTCCATTCAAGGTCTTTCTCCAATAACTAATCCATTAAATAGTGTCTTAGTAGAAAAGAAACTAATAAATGTTGATCAAAAGTTTATTCAACTTGTTTCTCTGGCAGAAGGTTTACCTCGTACAGAAGTTATTGAAAGTGGAAGGAATTATTGGAGAGGTGTTTGTAGAAGCTTGATTTTTAGATTTCCTGACGATCTTGAAATTTTAAAGCTTGATGTAAGAAGTTATGTAGATAGATCAAAAGGAATTATTCAGATAAGATCTGCAGCAAGATTAGGACAGTCTGATTTAGGTGTAAATCTTAGAAGAGTGGAATACTTGTTTAATCAATTAGAGAAATTTTAATTAGTCTGTTTTTTATAAATCTAAGGTTCTTTTTACTAAATAGGTGTGCTTTAATTCATAAGAATATTTGAATTTCCATGGTAAAGATAATCTTAGTTGGAATTATTGTTGCGCTTGTATATTCTCAACCGGACCTTCGTCTTACAGTCGCTGATTGGTTAAAAGCAGCTTCTGACTTTCTTATTGAATCAGTACAAGTAAAACCTTGAATTAATTTTTAATGAATTATTAAATAAGACCTGAGACGGTAATCATTTGTTTAACGCATGCAGCTACGAAAATAAATATTATTATCCTGCTTAATATGTATTTCACTTAAACAAATAAATACTTTTAGGAACATAATAGAAAATTTTTTTGAAATTTTTGAATAGTTAACGATAATAAGGGATATGAAGCTTAGATTATTTGAGTTCTATTTTATTAAAGACTATTTAAGGCCTTGGTTTGGTCTTATTTATTCTTTGTTCTTTCTGTTTTTTTTAGGTGCAATTGGCTATCGAATAACAGAAGGATGGGAATGGAGTGATTGCTTATGGATGGTTCTGATCACAATAACCACTATTGGTTTTGGAGAAGTTCAACCTTTAAGTCCTGAAGGCAGGATCGTAACTGTTTTAGTAATCGTTGGCGGATTGATCTTTATTCAATTTACCTTTCAAAAAGCTGTTAGATTATTCGAATCCGGCTATTTTCAAAGAGTAAACGAATTACGTTTTAAAAGAATTCTTAGAAAAATGGAAAATCATGTAATTTTGTGCGGATATGGGAGGGTAGGTCAGGAAATATCTAATCAAATAAAAACACAAAATATCCCAATTATCGTTGTTGAGAGTGATGAAGATAGAAAAAAGATTGCAGAAGAAAATGGGTTAGAAGTACTTTGTGCTGATGCCACTCTTGATGAGACTCTAAAACTGGCAGGATTAGAAAAATGTAAAAGTTTGGTCGTTACCTTACCTAATGATGCTGCAAATTTATATGTGGTTTTAAGTGCTAAAGGGATAAGAAGTTCTATAAGAGTAATAGCAAGAGCAGGTACTGAAGAAGCTGCAAGTAAATTGAGATTAGCTGGGGCAAGTATAGTTGTAAGCCCTTACATAGCCGCAGGAAGAGCAATGGCATCAATGGCCTTAAGACCTATTGCTATTGACTTTCTAGATCTTCTCGCAGGAAGTGAATGTGAAATTGAAGAATTTGAATTAAGTAATGATATTAGTCTTTTTGAAACAGCAGAGAAAAGATCACTCTCTGAGCTTGGAATTGGGAAAAAAAGTGGGGCAAAAATTTTGGCTATAAAAGAGAACGAAAAATTATTTACTAACCCTGGCGGTAATTTCATACTTCAGCCAGGTCAGGTATTAATAGCATTTGGTAGTAAAGAACAGCTAAATATTTTGAACGGTTTATTAGGAAATCTTGTTGTAGCAGTAGAGTTATTAAAATAGATAGATCGAGATTCAGAATTAATTGCTAAATTAATTGTGGGTGAAATAATCAAATGAAAATATTTAAATTTCTATTTGTAATTCCTGTAATAACTTTAATAATTATTTTTCAAACCTCTGTGCAAAATAGATATCTAATGGCTTCTGATATTAGAGATGGAGAAACAATTTTTAGAAATGTTTGTGCAGGCTGCCATGTTAGAGGTGGATCAGTCGTTCTTAAAGGATCCAAATCATTAAAACTTTCTGACCTTGAGAAAAGAGGAATAGCTGATGTAAATTCAATCACAAGAATTGCTAATGATGGGATTGGTTTTATGAAAGGTTATAAAAATAAATTGAAGGATGGAGAAGATAAGGTTCTTGCACAATGGATTATTCAAAATGCAGAAAAGGGTTGGGAGTAAATGAAAAGCTTATTTTTGGCATCTTTTTTATTTCTATTAGCTGAATTTTCTTTTGCTGAGGAATTAACTAATTACACAATTACATCTGATTCTCAAATAAATACTTTAGAAGGTGATTTGGAGGCTAAGGGAAATGTAGTCATTATAAGTAATAGTGGTAATTTTGAGGCTTATTCTGACAAGCTTTCTTTTGACAAGGATGATAAATCTCTAAAACTTATTGGTAATGTTTATGTTAAAAATTTAGAGTCTGAGGGAATTGCAATAGAAGAAACATCTGGAGATGAGTTGATTATATTTACTGATACAGGAATTTTTGAATTCAAATCTCAAAATAAAAACAGAGTAACAACAAAAATTAAATTCTAAATAAAGGCTTGCTTTTGAAATAAAAAAAAATATAAATTTTTTTTATTTGTATGGAAATTTTAAATGGATTTTAAATGTAAGTTAAACTAAATTTCCTAGAAGACATAGTAGAAGTAATTTTTATTATGCATCCAAGCAAAGTATTCAAAGATCCAAAAATCAACATCTACAATTATTTAGTTATTTAATTTCTAACTTCTCCGCCTCCCTCAATATTTGATTCTTTAAAAAAACAAGCGCATCTAATTTTTCTTCTTTTTCTTCAATATTTACAAATTTCATTTCTGCAATTTCAATAATTGCTTTATTAACATTTTTAAGCTGTTTCTTAATAATTCTTTTTGGTTTTTTAATTGATTCCATTGGAATTATCATTTTCTTTATATTCCCTTTATTTTCTGAAAATGCAAGTCTCTCACTCAAAAAATCTTCTAATTATTTAATTTGTAATTTGTTTTTATAGTTTTTATTATTGAATCTTGTGGTTCTTCACTTCGGAAACAATTAAAAATCAAGTAGTTTTTTAAGATCTAATCCCCCCAGGAAAATGTTTTTTATTGAGTGTAGGTAAAAAATCTTAAAAAGTAGTTCTTAAGTGAAAGGATTTCAAATAGAAATTTTATCTATAGGTAAAATTTCTTGGACCATGATTGTGTCTGGATAGACTTCATTCTCTAATGTTTTGTATAGTCTCCTTGATTGAGGTGATTTTAGGGAGTTATTGTAATTCTCAATAAATTCTGAATCATTTAAGAAAAATTTTTCTTTATTCTCAAAGCTTCCTTTATAAAAATTTCTTGAAAATTCTGTGCCGATTTTTTTTTGGTTATTCCTTTGTGAAGATAAGTTTTTTAAAGACATTTCAATATTTTTATACATTAAAAATTTAGGTTTCTTGGATTAAGTAATGATTAATTAAAAAATAAATTTTTTTTAAATGGCTTAAATTTCTAAAATAGATATTTGTTGTTATTTCTTAGCTTAATCAAAATTTAAATATAATTTAACAATAGGGATTTAGAAAATATTTATGGATAAAAAACAACTTGTTAACTTCATCACTCTTTCGATTCTTCAAACTAAAAGAGTTGAAGATAGATTATTTAGAAATGAAATCCAAAACTATCTTATTAAACTAAATAAAAGTCAATTAGAAGAAATTATTAGTGAATTTATCATCTAAAAAATCATGAAAAAGCTACTGGTTTTATTTATCTTTATTATTACTTCTTGCAGTACAAAAGATGAATTATCCATTACCCAAGATGATTTATCCATTACAAAAGATGAAATTTCGATTACGAAAGGTGAATCATCCATTAAAGATGAAAAAAAATTATTTTATTTAACTAAAGAAACTGCTGTTCTTCTTTGTGGAGGTAAATCCAGAATAATTGATAGTAAAAATGAAGAAATCATCAAAATAGAAGTCAAAGATTTTTCAAGTGCTGAAAAAGAAAAATTTGTTCAATTTACTCTTGTTGAGACAGATAGAAAAGGCGGAAAATATAGAATTATTAATTGTTATCCAAATAAAGATCCGAAAAAATCGGTAATTAAAACAATCAAGACTAATTACAAGTTGAATTAGTCTTAGGTTAACTAGATCAAATGAAAATATTTAAATTTCTATTTGTAATTCCTGTAATAACTTTAATAATTATTTTTCAAACCTCTGTGCAAAATAGATATCTAATGGCTTCTGATATTAGAGATGGAGAAACAATTTTTAGAAATGTTTGTGCAGGCTGCCATGTTAGAGGTGGATCAGTCGTTCTTAAAGGATCCAAATCATTAAAACTTTCTGACCTTGAGAAAAGAGGAATAGCTGATGTAAATTCAATCACAAGAATTGCTAATGATGGGATTGGTTTTATGAAAGGTTATAAAAATAAATTGAAGGATGGAGAAGATAAGGTTCTTGCACAATGGATTATTCAAAATGCAGAAAAGGGTTGGGAGTAAATGAAAAGCTTATTTTTGGCATCTTTTTTATTTCTATTAGCTGAATTTTCTTTTGCTGAGGAATTAACTAATTACACAATTACATCTGATTCTCAAATAAATACTTTAGAAGGTGATTTGGAGGCTAAGGGAAATGTAGTCATTATAAGTAATAGTGGTAATTTTGAGGCTTATTCTGACAAGCTTTCTTTTGACAAGGATGATAAATCTCTAAAACTTATTGGTAATGTTTATGTTAAAAATTTAGAGTCTGAGGGAATTGCAATAGAAGAAACATCTGGAGATGAGTTGATTATATTTACTGATACAGGAATTTTTGAATTCAAATCTCAAAATAAAAACAGAGTAACAACAAAAATTAAATTCTAAATAAAGGCTTGCTTTTGAACTAAAAATATTTGTACTTTCTTATTTAAAGGAAATTTTTAAATGATATTTAAAGCTGCTTTAAACTAAATAATCTATAAAAAAGAGTAGAAATAATTTTTATTATGCATCCAAGCAAAGTAGTCAAAGATCCAAAAATAAACGATACTTATTACGATCCAGATGTTGATAAGCTTTATCAATATGTAAAAATTGGTAACTTTCCGCCAGAATGGGTAGTAACAAATATAGATGAAGATGACGATTATTATTACTCTTCGATGGGATATTAGTTTTAATATTTATTATTAAATTCAATAAATTTGTCTCTTTAAAATTTTGTGTGAGGAAGATTAAAGAGACAATCTAAATATAGATAAAAGGGTTTAAGGGAAAATTAAAAAGGAAATAAGATTAAATAAAAAAAATAATAATTCAATGTAAATTAATTGTGAAATAATTAGATCAAATAATTTTGATTATATAAAATAAAATTGTTGGAACTTTCAATGGCTATTACAGATCATAAAAGTTTGCAAGACTCAAGAATTCTTCTTGTAGAGGATGATAAGAGTATTAGGCTTACAGTCAGTGAAACCTTGAGCAGCGAAGGTTTTAGAGTATCAAGTTTCAAAGACGGTTTAAGTGCCTTAGATTTTATTAATAATGATATTAAAAAAGATGTTGACCTAATAATTCTAGATTTAATGTTGCCAGGACTAAATGGATTAGAGTTATGTAGAAAAATAAGAAATGATGAAGACTATACACCCATACTAATTTTGAGTGCTAAAGATAATGAATCAGACAGGGTTCTTGGATTAGAGGTTGGTGCAGATGATTATTTAACAAAACCTTTTGGTTTAAATGAATTAATTGCTAGATCTAGAGCCTTAATAAGAAGATCTAAACGTAATAAAAAATATATAGAAAAATCAAAAACTGTTCTCGAGTTTAATCATATAAAAATGTTTTTGGAAGAATGTAGGGTAACTTCTTTTGATAGAGAAATAACATTATCTCCAAAAGAATTTAAATTATTAGAGTTATTTATGAAAAATCCAAAAAGAGTATGGTCAAGAGATTTAATACTTGAAAAAATTTGGGAAATTGACTTTATTGGTGATACTAAAACTGTAGATGTTCATGTTAGGTGGCTCAGAGAGAAATTAGAAGAAGATCCTTCAGCTCCAAAGTTTCTTAAAACTGTAAGAGGTTTTGGATATAAGTTTGGATGAAAATGAAAACACTACAAGAAGTATTATTTTTTTTACATCAGAAGTGGAAAATAAAAGTCAAGCATTTTTCTCAATCAAAAGAAAAAAAATTTGAAGTTGATAAAAATAAGTATAAAAAAACTATTGATTTCCCATTTGATAAAATTAGACCTCAAGAAGTGTTGTCTTGGTTAGATTATTCATCGCAAGGGTGGATAATCTTATCATCTGATCTAACAATAAAATTTATCAATCAGAAAGCTTTATCTCTTATTAGGGTTATCAAATATAAAGATGTTATTGGAAAAGCAATAAATGATATTAATGAGCTTGAAGTACTTAGTAATAAAATTCTATATTTAAGAAAAAAAGATTTCCCATTCAACCTTGATTTCACAATTGCGGGAGTACCCATTTCGGTAAATATTGTTAGAGGAAGGAAAAAGAATTATTTAATATTATTGGAAAGTAAATTATCAATTGAATCGATAAAAAAACGACAAAATCAATTAATTAATGATGTTTCTCATGAACTGAAAACTCCTCTTACATCACTTATCTTAATTGGGGAAAGACTTGAATCAGTAGTATCAAAAAAGGATAGGTATCTTGTTAAAAGACTTAAGAAAGAGTCAAAAAGATTAAGAAAAATGGCCGAAGAGACTTTAGAGCTTTCTAAGCTAGAAAGTAGCGAAGATTTTAATAAAAACAAAAAAATATCTATTTCAGATTTGATTATGGAATCTTGGCAAACACTAAAACCGCTTGCAGAAAAAAAGGATATAAAAATAAATTTATTTTCTCCAACAAAATATTATATATCTGGGGATATTGAAAATTTAAAAAGAGCATTTATAAATATTTTAGATAACGCTATTCGTTATTCCCCAACAAAAGAGGGCATACAAATTGAAATTTTTAAGAGAGATAGCTCTGTTGTTACAAGAGTTAGAGATAAAGGTATTGGATTAGAAGAAGATGAATCAAATGACATTTTTTCTCGTTTTTATCGTGGGGATCCATCAAGGACTAAATTTAAGAAAAGTGGAAGTGGCTTAGGTCTTTCAATTACAAAAAAAATAATTAATAACAATAAAGGTTTTATAAAGGCATTTAATCATAAAGATGGTGGAGCGATTATTGAAACTATCTTTCCGTGTCTTAATACAGATTTATAGGAAAATTTAAAAAATATTAGGACATGATTTTTCTGCAATAAATTTTTTTAAATTCAAAACCCCTTCTCTCGTAAAAAGAATGCTTCCTTCTTTGGAGTCATCTGCCCAGTAAGTATCTCTTTTGCCAATAGCTAACCAAAGCCTATCAGGTAATGTTGGCATGTACATACTCTCGAAAGCAGATGTTCCAATGTCATTTTCTTCTTTCATATCTTTGCATGCTTCTATCATTAATTTGGGTCGATTTAAATAATGCCTGACACCCTGCCAATAATATTTTGTTTCAGCTTTAACTGGTGCGATGAATAAAATAATAAATATTAGGTATTTCATGACTTGACTTTTTTTTATTATAAGAATTGCAAAAAAAAGCCACCTTATATAAAAGGTGACTTTTTTTAGTAGTTTTAACTAGATTTTTCCGATATTTAGGAAAAGAGTTTCACCAGTTGATTTCTTTCCAGTCCCGTCGTTATCAGTTGAAATCCATGCTTGCCCGTCGTTTGTTATTGCTAAACCTTCAACCTTTTCAAGGATAAAACCACCCGTAGATTTCATTACTGGTTTTAGATCAGTAACTAACTCTTTTTCAACCAAGGGATAAAGTCTTGGAGGAATATTAGTTTGAAGACCTTCGAAAATAACATCCTTTAAATCTATTTTATATATAGCTTTCAATTTTGCTTTCTTACCATAAAAACTATCTCTTTCGATTACATATAGCGCCCCGTCATGGTAAGTTAATTCTGAAATTCCAACACCTCCTTTTTTAATCCTATCTAATTGATAATTTACAGCGCCCCACTGTTTAGTTCTTATATTATAAGAAAGAATCTTAGTAGTATTGAAAGTATCATCACCCCAAGGTTTCTGTTGAGCAATATAAAGAATATCCCCATTCCTTGTTATGCCTTCAAAACCAGGATTTTCTGCATAATTAAGATATGAAAGTGGTGGAGTTATCTTCTCTAAGATTTCACCATCTGAGCTTACATGGTAGATTGCAGGAGGATGTTCATCTAGCTTTTTCTTGATTCCTTCAGTAGAAATGTAGAATCCACCATTACCATCAGTAGTAATACCCTCTTGATCCATAAATAATGCAGTCTTACCATCTAGCTTTATATCTATAGCTCTTTCTAATAGTGCTGGGGAAGATGAAGGATCAATAACGTAAATTCTTGGCTGAGTTTTAAAAGTCCCATCATTTACAGCATAAATTTTACCGTCATCACCCGCTACCATTCCGCTTATCGCACCCCAAGAAACAAAATCAAGTCCGTTTTCATTAGTTATATGAGGGTAAGAAGCAGGAGCATCTTGTAGTTGATAAATAGTCACATGAGAAGATAAACCAGGTTCTTTTTTGTTGTAGTCTTTTTCATTTGCTGAGGCAATTAATCCCCTCTCTGGTATTGCGACAAATCCCTCTGGTCCAATGCCTGATGGAAGTAATTGAGTAAGCAAAGGTTGATTTAGTTCTGTGATATCGTAAACAGCTACTATCCCAGCTCGTTCAGCACCAACAAATAAATAGGGTGTTCCATTAATTTTTGAATATGTAACTGACTCAGGTTCTACTCCCTTTTTACCTGCTCTCCCATCTTGGAAATGACCTATTTGTGCAATTGCTCTTTCTAGTCTATTTGCATCTTCATAAACTACTGTTCCATCTTTTTTAAAAATAGTCCAGGATCTTGAACCACCTCTTTTTGCCTGTTTTGGATCAATATGCTTGTAATCGCCTTCATTTGCTGTTGCAAAATGGTCATTATCAATCCAAGTAAGACCGTCTGGCTCTCTTCTTACATTCTTTAGTTTGCTTTTAAATTTATGTGCTCCATCTTTCTTTGTATCCATTCCTGCCATTTGTTTTACAACTCCTGCCGAGAAATGTGATATTACATTTCCATCTTTGTCAATTACTGCAATATGGTTATTTTCTTGAAGAGAGACAACTGTTTCACCAAGATCATTAATAGCAACGAATTCTGGTTCGGGATCGCTAGGAGCTATTTTAGATAAGTCTGTTAGATCTACTTTTTTAATTGAGTTACATTGTATTTTTCCTCTTTTGTTTAACTTCACAAGAGAAACATAACCTGGAGGATTAATTTGAATGCCATTGTCATCTAATTGGGGGATAAATCCATCTTTATATTCTTCATCCCTTTCATTTTCGATAGCGACTGCTAGAAAGGTACCATCTGGTGAGACAAAGACACTATCAGGCTGCCCACCTAAATCACATTCTTTTACTGCTTTTCTTGTTTCTAAATTGTATTGAACTATTGCTCCTGAAGGATTTGTATAACTTTCAGATGTATTTGAACCTATATAAGCATTGTTTCCAAGCGCTGCAATTCCAGTTGGTTCTGCTTCAAGCTCTACAATCCCAAGAGCTTTTGGTTTCGCAGGATCAGAAATGTCAACTAAACCAACTACTCCTAAATCACTATCTGTATACATCAATGTCTTTCCATCTTCTGATGCTGTAACAACCTCTGAAGAAGTTTTGGTTGTAGATTTTGATCCGTCTGGTAAATTGTCACTTACATTAAAAGAAGAAATTCTGTTGAAGTTTTTTTCATTTGCCCAATATTTTGTATTCCAATTTGCAAATCCGCTACTTGTAGAGGAGGCGACAATTGCAAGTAATGCAGAAAAACTTGCAGCAGCTAGAGATTTTTTCATTTAGTGCGTAAGGAAATACATCCTCATGCTCCCTTTAAAAAGTTAAGAAAAAAAAATAGATTTATTAAGAACAATTTAAGGTTTATAAAAAGGTAAGCAAAAAAAAGGACCTCCAATTAGGAGGTCCTTTTAATATGGTTAATTTCGTTAGAACTTGAAACCAATTTCTGCACCGATACCAGTAGTATCATCTCCACCATTGGCTCCTTCAACTATAAATGCAAAAGGAGTAAAACTCATACCATCGTTGAATTTGTAGGTATAAGAAAGATCATAGGCGTATAATTCCTCTTCTCCATCGGTTATTGCACCGTTGGTACCCATACCTATTGTGATTTCACCAGGGCCAAGATCAGAACTTAATCCAACTGCAAATTGAGTTGTATCATTTCCTGTATCTGGGTCACCAAATTCGTATCCACCACTAATTGTTGGAAAACCATCAGGAGAATAAGAAGCATTTATACCCCAGTAGGTTGCTACATCTACATCAGCGTAAGCGAGAGCAAGACCATAATTGTCTCCACTATAAGCAACGTTTAGAGCATAGATATCTTCACCTTCTGCCGTGAACATACCATCAGCTTTTTCTCCATCATCAGCTGAAATACCAAGTCCAAATGAAAACCCATTATCCATATCATAACCAGCACTAATTGTCTGATCACCACCAACAGCAATAGAATTTCCTGTTCCACAATCACTCAAAGAGTCAACAGTGTTTCCATAACTACAAGCTCCAGTAAATTGCTTACTTGCATCTAATGAATCACCAACAGTTATAGACCAACCTCCCAATGGAAATGAGTAGTTTAAGTCAGAAACTTTAAGTTCATCTCCAGAATCTTTACCGAAATCTGTAACTGCGAGGAAACTGTCTGTATCAGGTGTATTTCCTGTTTCAATTTCCACGTTTAAGTTGTCTTCACCAGTAAAACTTGTGTTTAGGTCGACTTCCCAGAAATATGCAGCCATAACAGCTTCATCGGTTACACCATCAGTACCACCAATCTGGAATTTAGCTTTTCCTTTCATAGTTGTTGTTTCGCTGAAAGAACCAGCTTCAATGCCGTTAACACGTGCTTCGAGGCCATCAACTCTTCCTTTCAAAATTGCCAACTCTGAACCAAGCTCGTCACTTAATCTGTCTATTTGAGCTCCGTTCATTAAGCCTTCACCACCTGCAATTAAGTTGTTTAATTCAGCAGCAGCTTCTAAACGAGTAACTGAGTCACCATTGAATCTTGGACTATTTGTTAGATCCTTTAATGAATCGTAAGCCCAATCTCCTGGAAATAAAGTATCTGATTTGAAATTATCTAGAGATACTAAATTGTTAGTTCTAGAGTAATCACTAAGATCTGTTGAATTGATCTCAGCTGCATTTACTGCTAAACCTGATGCCAAAGAAATAATGGCAGGAGCAGCAATTAATTTTTGAAAAAGTTTCATAAACCTCAACACGTAAAAATGGATATTAATCCAAATCAATAACAACGAATCAAGGTTAAGAAATGAGTAAGAAATAGAGTTAATTAGGAATTTTTAAAGAGAACTTAAACTGCTCTTAAAATAAATAAAAAATTTTTTAAATTTTCTCTTACAAAAGTTAAAAATTAACACATATTTATTTTTATATATTTTTAAAACCAAACGAAAAAAGCTCTAATCATGATTTAGTTTAAGAGAGGGTTAAGAACTAATTAACCACAGGATAAAATTTTAATTAATGAGTATTTGTGTATAAATTTGGTGCTATATATATGTAGTCTTTCATTTAATCATGACATCCATGAACATAGCTAAGAAAGCTTTGGTTCTCACTTCTGCAGTAGCCATTGCTGCTGGTACAAGTGTTCCTGGCACAAGTGTTTCTGCTAAAACAAGATTAAGTGGTGCTGGAGCATCATTCCCTGCCAAAATTTACACTCGTTGGTTCAAAGATTTAGCCTCTTCAGGTGGGCCAAGAGTAAATTACCAAGCTGTTGGTTCAGGCTCTGGAAGAAAAGCTTTTATTGATCAGACAGTGAACTTTGGTGCTTCTGATGATCCTATGAAGGATAAAGATATAGCAAAGGTAACAAGAGGATTAGTACAGATTCCTATGGTTGGAGGAACTATTGCTTTTGGTTATAACTATGATTGTGATTTGAAACTTACTCAAGAGCAAGCAGTAAGAGTTGCTATGGGTATGGTTAAAAACTGGAAAGAATTAGGCTGTAAATCAGGTAAGTTAACTTGGGCACATCGTTCTGACGGATCAGGCACAACCAAAGCTTTTACTAACTCTATGGAAGCTTTTTCAAAAACTTGGACACTAGGAACAGGTAAATCAGTTAAGTGGCCAGCAGGCGTTGGAGCAAAAGGTAATTCAGGTGTAGCAGGTGTTATACAAAATACTCCTGGTGCAATTGGTTATGTTAACCAGTCTTACATAAAAGGTAATGTCAAAGCTGCTGCACTTCAGAATCTTTCAGGTGAGTTTCTAAAACCATCTGTAGAAGCAGGAGCTAAGGCTCTTAATGGTATTACTCTAGATGAAAATCTTGCTGGTAAAAATCCTAATCCAACTGCAAAAGGAGCATACCCTATAGCTTCATTAACATGGATACTTGCTTATGAAGAGGGTAATGGTAGAAACACTAAAGCTATCAAACAAGCCTTTAATACATTATTAAGTGATGAGTATCAAGATAAAGCTCCATCACTTGGATTTGTCCCCTTAAAAGGAGATATTCTTGAGAAGTCAAGAGCTGCTGTAAAAAGAATCGGTAAATAAACCGTAAGACAATATTTAAAAGGAGGAATTTATTTCCTCCTTTTTTTTATGCAAACAAATATTTTGACAAGCCTAATATTAAAGAAAAAAGAATGAGTATGTATGTTGGAACTATTTTTAAAAAAGATAATAGTGTGGAGATTAAAACTATAAAAATAGAGCTAATTAAAAAGAATTTTGATGAAAAACTATCTTCAATTAAATTAAATCCAGAGAAAATAACTGCTCCAGGAATTGTATTGATCACTCCTTCGATAAAGTAATTAATTGATTTAATTCTGTTTTTTATAAAGCCTTTTCCAAAAACAAAAATCAATATAAAACTTGGTAAAAAAATTGCAAAAGTTGATATAAATGAATACTTTAAAGCTTCATTTATTCCTCCGATCGAAAACCCTGCTTTATATCCAATAAAACTTGTAATTAATAAGACAGGCCCAGGTGTTATTTGGCTAATCATTATTCCATCTATAAATTCATTATTTGTTAACCATCCTTGCGAGATAACATAATCACTCATAAGAGGAATGATTACTAATCCACCTCCAAAAATAAAAAGTCCCGATTTAAAGAAGAAAAAAAACAGATTAAGGTAATCTACTAAAAACTTTGAGGTTATAGACTCTCTTAAAAAATTAAAAAACTTAGATATATCTAAAAAGACCGAGCTAATCAAAAATGAGGTTGTTGAAAATATAGATAAAGGGACCAAGCTATAAAAAATATTTTTGAATTTCTTTAAAAATATATTTATCAATCCTGCAATACTAAGAATTGTTATGAGTGGAAATTGAATACTATTATATTTAGCAAATATAAGTAGAAATAATATTGAGCTGGAGAATAATATTCGATCAAACTTTAATCTTTTTTTTAATAGAACTAATGAGAATGAAAAAATTATCCCTGCAATAATAGGCGGATTAAAATAAATTAAATCTGTTAAGAATTTTGATCCAGAACCAATTTGCCAAAAAAAACTAAGAGCTAATACTGAAATGAATCCTGGGATAATGAAACTTATACCTGATATCAATCCACCAAGATAACCATTGATTTTAAGACCTATATATATTGCCAATTGAGTAGATATTGGTCCTGGAAGTATTTGACATAATCCAATACCTTTTTCAAAAGATTGATTTGATATCAATTTTTTATTATTTATAAGTTCATCTTCGAATAAGGAAATATGAGCATAGGGTCCTCCAAAACTTAAAATACCAATTTTTAGGAAAGTTTTTGCAAGTTCAATTAAGGATATTTTTGCCATTAAAATATTCTAATTCCTAAAAATTAGTCTTTATGGAGCTGATAAGCTTTGTTTGATTGATGGTAATTTAAGACTCGAAATCCAAGATAAGAATATTAAAAGTGATGAAAAATAAAGACAATATTGAAGACCAATACTCGGATTTCTCCCAATCATAAATAGTAAGCCAGATAGTAATGTTCCAACTAGTCTTCCAGCAGCATTTGCCATGTAATAGAAGCCAACATTTAAACTGACTTTTTCATTATCAGAGTAGGCCAAAATCATATAAGAATGTGTAGAGGAATTCATTGCAAAAACAAATCCAAAAATAGTAAGTCCTAAAATTATTGCTATTGATGGAGAACTTTCTCTCCATAATGCGACTCCTATCAAAGATGGTATTACCATTAATACGGCACTCCAAAATTGGATAGCTTTACGATCTGGACTTTCTTTCTGGCCCCATATCTTTCTAATTGCTGGAGCAGAAGCCTGAACAATTCCATAACCTATTACCCAGGCCCCAAGAAATAATCCTATTTCCATGTAGTCCCAATCAAATGCCATATCTAGGAATACTGGAAGAGCTACAACAAACCAAACATCTCTTGCTCCAAAAAGAAAGAATCTTGCTGCAGAAAGAATATTTATGGCGTTTGATTTTGAAAAAAGATCATTAAAAGCTGGTTTGGTTTTCATCTTGCCAATTTCTCCAGGTAAAATTAATGTCAATAAAAAGGCTAAGCAGAGTCCAAAACCCATAATTCCTACAGCATTATTGAATCCAAATAACTTATATAAAAGTCCACCCAAGAAAAAGCCAACTCCCTTAAGAGCATTTTTAGATCCAGTTAAAATAGCAACCCATTTAAAAAGTTGTTTTTGGCCAGTATCATTGCCATCATTTGTCTCTGGGACTACTGTCTTAACAGCACTTTTAGCACTCATTTTGTTTAAATCTTTTGCTATCCCACTAACTGCTTGAGCAACCATAACGTATGCGACACTAAAAATTACTGGCCAATCTTCCTTAACTGGAATAAGCATAAAAAGAGCGATGATTTGCAGGATAGTCCCAATCCATAAAGTAAGCCTTAATCCATATCTTGCTCCTATCCAGCCACCATAAAGATTAGTAATTATTCCAAAAAACTCATAAAAAAGGAAAAGTAAAGCAATTTGTAGAGTTGTGTAACCTAGCTCATGAAAGTGACCAACAACTAATAATCTTAATGCGCCGTCAGTAAGCGTGAACGCCCAATAGTTTGCTGTTACAACACTATATTGTTGAATATTAGATAACTTCATAAAGACATAAATTAAATCTCTTTTTTGATTACATATTCAGTAAGATCTGCAAGTCTGCAGCTGTAACCCCACTCATTGTCATACCAAGCGTATATCTTTAATAAATTTGAATTAACAACCATCGTTGATAAACTATCAACTATTGAACTTCTAGAGTCATTTACATAATCTGCAGAAACTAAAGGTCTTTCTTCGTAGCCAAGAATTCCTTTTAAATAAGTTTCTGAAGCTTCCTTTAGTGCCAAATTTACTTGTTCAGTTGTCACTTCTTTATTTAATTCAAAAACTGCATCAGTTAAAGAGCCATTAAGTAGAGGAACTCTTACTGCATGCCCATTTAATTTTCCTTTTAATTCTGGAAAGATCTCAGCAATAGCTTTAGCAGATCCAGTGGTAGTAGGGATTAAACTTTGCATACATCCTCTTGCTCTCCGCAAATCACTTTTATAAAAATCTACAGGAACTTGAGTGTTGGTAACATCGTGAATAGTTGTAATAGCGCCGTGCTTAATAGAAAAATTTTCATTGATTACCTTTACTATTGGAGCTAAACAATTTGTAGTGCAAGATGCAGCAGTTACTAATTTATGTTTGGAAGGGTCGTAAAGACTTTGATTTATACCGTAAACAATATTAAGTGATTCCTCTCCAGCTACAATACCCTTTACTGGACAAGCTACTATTACTCTTTTCATCCCTAGAGAATCAAAATAGGGATTTAGTTTGTCTGGCTTTTTATTCTTTCCTGTACATTCCAAAATAATATCTACAGAAGATTTTTCCCAAGGAACATCAAGATAATTTTTAAAAGATGTGTAGTCTAATTTCTTTCCCTCAATTATTATTTCTTCTTCTTTAACCTTTATATCTTTCCCCCATCTGCCATGGACTGAATCGAATTCGAGTAGATGCGCAGCGGCATTCGAATCTCCTGCTATCTCATTAATGTGAGTTATTTCTATATCAGCTCTATCCCATAATGCTCTGAAAACTAATCTGCCAATTCTTCCAAAACCATTAATTCCAATTTTCATAACTTTGAAATTTTCTATATAAATTATACATCAAAATATTTTGATGTATCAAGATTTTGTCTTTAATGCAATCTTTTTTATTTAAGCTATATTTAAAAGAATTTAATGTCCTCAAAAGTGTTAAAAGAGATTAGCAAAGTAAAAAAAGAAAATATATCTAAGTTGATGGTTTCATTTTCTGATCCTTTTAGGCTAGAAATAATTGACCTAATGATGGATGGAGAAGTTTGTGTTTGCGATATTATGAAATTAACTAAGTTATCTCAATCAAGAATTTCATATCACATAAAAATTTTGAAGGAAGCTGGTCTTATCTCAGACAGACAAGAAGGTAGATGGATGTACTACAGCCTAAATAAAGAATCTCTATTTTTGATCAAGGAATGGATAACTTCTTTGATGGACTATTCCTCAAATAGAAAACGTTGCTGCGAATAAATTTTATTTTAGATTTTATTAATTAACTTCTGATTCCCTGTCATAAGTCATTCCTGTTTGTTCCATCCACTCAGCTTTAGTTTTGCAATTTTGTTTGTGATTAAAGATATGAAAACCTTCAATAATAATCATTATGGATAGAAGCAAAACAGGAATAAAATATACAGGGGAAGATATTACCTCTTTATATTTGATTTGAGCAATGAATTCCCTGTATTTAAACATCCCCTCAGTTTCTATTCCATAAATATTATTCACCTATGGTTAAGTAAAGTTAAAGAAAAAATTTTTTAAGATGTTAAGTTTAAGGATGTTAACTTTTCATGACTTTCATATACCTTTAACCCGTCTTAAAGTCTTTTCCAATATTTAGTAGTAAATTTATAGAAATATTCTTTTTTTAATGGAAGAGAAATTAACTCTTTTCAAGAATCGTAAAAGATTCGGAATTGAAAAAAATATAGATTTAATCTTTAAAAATACAACCCTAACCTTGTCAAGTCTGGTTGGAATAGTACTTTTTGGAATTATTTTAGTAGTCTTTTTTCAGTCATTTGAATCATTTTCAAGATATGGCTTGAAGTTTCTTGTGACATCTGAATGGAATCCAGTAAAAGATGAATATGGAGCTTTTACAGCAATATATGGGACATTAGTTACTTCTCTTCTTTCATTATTGATTACTATCCCTTTAGGTGTTGGAACTGCGATATTTATTACAGAGGATTTTGTTCCGAAATTTGTCAGAGAAATAGTAGGCTCTTTTGTTGAATTACTAGCAGCTATACCATCTGTCGTATTGGGATTATGGGCGATATTTGTTATGGAACCTTTCTTTAGAGAGTTTTTTGTTTTTTTACATAAATTCTTTGGTTGGATTTCTTTATTTAGTTCGGAGCCTGCAGGTCGGAATTCACTTTTGGCGATAATAATTTTAGTGGTAATGCTTTTACCAATAGTGACCTCGATAGCTAGAGATAGTCTGAATCAAGTTCCCAAAAAGCTTAGGAATGCTTCCTATGGAATTGGTGCAAGTAGATGGAAAACTATATTTTCGGTAATTTTGCCTGCTGCATTATCAGGAATTATGGCAGGAGTTCTATTGGCGTTAGGCAGGGCAATGGGTGAAACCATGGCTGTAACGATGATTATTGGAAATTCTAATGCATTTAGTTGGTCACTATTATCTCCTGGATATACCATCTCTTCTATGCTTGCAAACCAGTTTGGTGAAGCCGATGGAAGTCAGGTCTCATCACTTTTTTATGCGGCTTTTGTACTAATGATCCTATCTTTGGTAGTAAATATCTTTGCTCAATGGCTAGTTAAGAAATTTAGTCTCAAATATTAGATGATTATGAATTCTCTTTATTACCAGAAAAAACTATCACGAAATGTAGGAGATAAATTTTTTACTTCTTTATCAGTTTTTTGTGCACTCATTGCAATTCTTCCTTTGATTTTTGTGGTTACATATATTCTTATTAAAGGGGGAGCTCAAATCACACCAGAATTATTTACTTTAGAACCAAATCCTCCTGGAGATGATTTAGATGCAGGAGGTATTAATCCTGCATTAATTGGGACACTAGTAATTACAACTATTGCTTCAATTATTTCCATACCAGTAGGTGTTGGCGGTGGCATATATCTAGCTGAATATTCAAACGGAGGACCTTTTTCAAAATTTATTAGATTCGGAGTTAATGTTTTAGCTGGTGTTCCTTCAATAATTGCCGGTGTATTTATTTATGCCTTAATCGTTTCAACAAAAATTTTATTTGGCAGTATGTACAGTGGTTTAGCAGGAGGTATGGCTCTTTCAATATTGATGTTGCCTACAGTTATAAAAACTACTGATGAAGGTTTAAAGTTAGTACCAAATGAATTAAGGTATGCTTCTCTAGGCATAGGAGCAAGTATGTATACAACAATATTAAAAATAACTTTACCCACAGCATTTAGATCTATTGCTACTGGGGTTGTGCTTGGAATCGCAAGGGCTGCAGGCGAAACAGCACCTTTGATATTTACTGCTTTATTTTCTTACTACTACATAGTAGGTTTTGAAGATTTGTTTTACGAGATGGGCTCATTAGCTGTCTTGATATATAATTTTGCCCTTGAACCTTATGATGCACAGAATAAACTAGCCTGGGCGGCTTCCTTTATTCTTGTCATATCAATACTAACAGTTAATATCTTTTCAAGGATATTGGCCGCTTTTACTGAGAAAACTAAGAGGGTATGAAATGATTAAAAACACTAAAAAGTCGCAAAAGAAAAACATTTTATCTCTTGAGGATGTTTCTATTAGTTATGGCACTTTTGAAGCGGTAAAAAATGTTTTTTTAAATTTTAAAGCAGGAGATATAACTTCACTCATTGGCCCTTCGGGTTGTGGTAAATCAACCGTTCTTAGAGCTTTGAATAGAATGAACGATTTAATCCCTAATTGTTCGTTAAAAGGGACAGTCCTGTTTGATGGAACTAATATTTACGACAAAAGAGTAGATCCAGTTGAAGTTAGAAGAAGAATCGGAATGGTTTTTCAGCAGCCTAATCCTTTTCCAAAATCTATCTACGAAAATATTGCATTCGGAGCAAGAATCAATGGCTTTACTGGAGATATGGATGAATTAGTGGAAAGTTCCTTGAGAAAAGCTGCTGTATGGAGTGAATGTAAGGATAAATTAAATGATAGTGGTTACTCTTTATCTGGAGGACAACAACAGAGATTATGTATCGCTAGAACTATTGCAATTGAACCTGAAATAATTCTAATGGATGAGCCATGCTCAGCTTTGGATCCTATATCTACCTTGAAAATAGAAGAGACGATGCATGAACTAAAGAAGAATTACACAATAATTATCGTTACTCATAATATGCAACAGGCATTAAGAGTTAGTGATATGACTGCATTTTTTAATGCTATTGAATATGAAGATGGTGATGGAGGGAAAGTCGGCTATCTTGCCGAATTTGATTCGACAAAGAAAATTTTTAACTCTCCAAAAGAAAAAACTACTCAGGAATACATATCTGGTAAATTTGGTTGAGGTTAAATTTTTACCTTTAAAAGAATGATTTTTAGCTTTAAGCCAGATAGGGGTAGACAAACAGTATAAATACCTATATAGTTGTTTCAAATTAGTAAGTCTATCTTTGAAAAAATACCCTTTTCTTCCTTTCTTGATTTTTGCAGGGGCTCTAATAACAACTGCAACAATAGGATTGCCTGTATTTACTTCATAATTTAAGAGTATTTCTATTTCAGGTAATCTTATGGTTTCAATAATAAATACAGAATTAATTGGAAGTCCTCATAAAACCTTAATAAAGGGAAATTTATTTGACTTTATAAAAAAAAGAGAGAATATGAATCTGTGTGGGAGTGAAAAATCTGTATTAAAACCATTTTTAAAAATGGTTAATTTCTAATTTATTTATCATGGATAAAACTAAAGAACAGTTAGAAAAATTAAGAGAAGTAGCTGAAGCATCTCTTACAAAAACGGATGAACTTCAAAAAGTTCTTGCTCAAATTGAAGCTTTAATGTCTAGAGAAGAATCACAAACATTATCAAAGAAGAAATAATTTTTTAAAAAATAATTTTAGGTTTTGTACTTTTAATTACACCTCTACAATTTTATTGTAGTTATTAATTAGGTATACAGAACCCGTTCCAAAGTTTTCTGTTAGGTCTCTAGGTCTTACCTTCTTTAAGTAAAAGACCTCTTTAATTTGGTTTTTTTATTATATTTTTAATCAGCTTATTTAGTTGATTACCTTATAGATTTCTTTCAAGCAGACATTTACATCAAAATATTCAGTATTTACAACCTCTAATCCTGTTTTTTCTGTAACTTCAACAGTGGCATTGCATTCGTCTTGTTTAAGAGCCATGTAACTTGGCTTTTTATTTTCCATGTCTAGTTCAACACTTGATTCAGTTTCTTCCTTATATTGCTCCATTACTAGTGTAAGTGCTTCTATTTCAACAGAAAAATTATCATTTGCTTTTGCCCCAAATGGCATGACCAGAAATGGAAATAAAATCAAGGCTATTAATTTTTTCATTTCTATAAAATGTGTTTATTTTTTTTATAACGTGGATTGTCTGCTAAAGAAAGGGTCATTAGCTTTATAAATTTTTATTATCTATTTCTACTAGTAGAAATTGATTAATAGACACAAATTAATAGATAAATAAAATAAACGAGACTTTTAAGTATAAATTGGTATATCTTAATGAAAAATTTAAGTCACTTCAATAGGATTTTTTTAAGATTTTATTTCGATAATTTCTTCTTCAGAAACAATTGCCCATTTTTTAAATGACTTTTTGCAGGGATATCCTCCTGTTAAGTCTCCAAATGCAGGTAAAAATAAAGTATTTTTATTCTTATCCATTGCAAAGCACCTAAATGATAATTTATCTCCATTGTTTTTTATATAGATTTTTGGATGATAATGTCCACAAATATTCAATGTTTTGTTATTCTCTAAATTAACTGGTTCATGGCTAAAAGTAATATTTTTAGTTTTTCTAATATCAAAAATTTTTATATTTTTAATATCACAACCTACATCATGATTTCCGAGGACGAGTTCAACGTTAGTTTTTAGTAGTTCAGGAAGATCCTCAACTTTTTTTTGAAGATTTTTATCTATTGAATATTTGCTATGGAATAAATCTCCCAATATTATTAACTTTTCAGGACTATATTTTTTTACTATTTTTTTTATTCTTGCAAAATTGTTTTTATCTGAATTATTAGTAAGAGGTATACCATTTTGCTGAAAATATTCAGCTTTCCCAAGATGAATATCGCATATTAACAATTCTTTTGTTTCCGGTAGAAATAACGCTCTTGAAGGAAGCATCTCTAATAATGTATCTTCCCAACTAAATTTAAAAGAATATTTTTTCATTTAATCACTATATTTTTTTATAAGTTTTTCTACTCTTTTTTCTATTGGTTCATTGCTTAAAGTATTTTTAAGTCTTTCAACTAATAAAGGGAAAGCAAAAGGAGTTGGAGTTTTTATCTCATTTAATAACATTTTTAAATTTTTTAATCTTTCTAATGATCTAGATATTCTTTTATTTTCTAATTGATATTCTTTAACTTCTTGATGCGATTGTTTTATCAAAAGATGGCCTTCTTCATATTTAGTAAAGACATCGTAGAAAAGACTTGAACTTATTTGAAGTTGAGAGGAAGTTTTTGTTTTGGTTGGATTATTTTGATTTACAAGTCCACTTATTTGGGCAATATTCTTAAATCTACGTTTTGTTAATTCTGAAAAATTAATTGCATTTTCTAGATCGTCTTCTAATTTTTTGTTATCCAAAAAGTAATCAGCTTCTTTTTTTATTATGGAAAAATCATAATCTTCTGCAGTAGTTAAGCTGAATCCAAAATCATTTGCAGTAATACTAAATGTAGATTTTTTTAATTTTGCTAATCTTAAAGCCCATAGAAATGCAATTCCTTCATTTACAAATTTGCCATCAAGAGTAAAAACAAAAAGATTTGATAAATCCTTGGTTTTATATGTTTCTATAAGGAATTCATCTTTCTTTGGAATATTTGAGAGAACTTTTTGTTTCTTCAATATTGGTCTTAATGAATTGAGTTCAGGATTTAAGCAATCATAATTTTCTAATTCATTGCATATATCTATTTCTTTTCTCAAACTCTTACAAAGTAAATCAGAAATTGCCATTTGACCTCCAACCCATGCAGGAATTAGAGAACTTTTTTTTGTTGATTTTTTAACGAATAAAATCATATCTCTTATTCTTACAAATTGAAGCATTTTGCCGGCAAAGTAAAATGTATCTCCAGGATTTAATTTTGAAGCAAAATTCTCTTCTAGATTTCCCAAGGATTTCCCTTTCATATATTTAACATTCACAAATTTGTCACTTGTAATTGTCCCAATATTGAACTTGTGCATTCTTATTAAAGATTTGTCTTTTACAAAATATTTAAAGTTTTCATTATTATTTTGTGATTCTTCTTTAACTATCTTTTTATATTTTGGGTATGCTTTAAGACATTTTCCTCCATATTCTAAAAAGTCAAGACACCAATTCCAATCTTGATCTTTTAAATTTCTATAACTCCAGCAATTTTTAATTCTTTCTTTCTCAATTTTCGGATCAAAGCCATTCCCACATGCCAAACTTATTAGATGTTGAAGAAGCACATCATAAGATAATTCAGGAAGTCTAATTTCCTCAGTTATACCACTTTTTATTATTCTTCTCATTGCACTAATTTCAAATAACTCTAAAGAATTAGTAGGCATAAAAATTATTTTTGATTTCCCGCCTGGTCTATGAGCACTTCTTCCAGCTCTTTGGATCAGTCTAGCTAAATTCTTTGCACTACCAATTTGAACTATTTGATCTACAGGTTGGAAGTCAACTCCCAAATCTAATGAGCTGGTGCAGACTACCCATTTTATTAATCCATCTTTAACCCCTTCTTCAACTCTTTTTCTATCTTCTTTATCGAGAGAGCCGTGATGAAGAGCGATTTTGTCTTCCATCTCTGGGAGAAAAAATTTAAGACATTGATACCATCTTTCAGATTGGTTTCTTGTATTGGTGAATAATAAGGTGCTTTTATTTTTATCTAGGATTTTTAATAGTGAAGAATGACTTCTAATCCCAAGATGCCCACTCCATGGAAAGGTAGTTTCCTCCTCTGGTAAAACACTTATAATTTCGATCTCTTTTTGAATATTTGTACTTATAATTTTAGGTTTAATAGCGCTCATCCCAACTATTGCTCTTGCTGCTTCTTCAATATTTCCAATAGTTGCAGACATTGCCCAAATTTGTAAATTTTTTATATTACCTCTTAGCCAACTTAAAGATAACTCGCACTGGTTTCCTCTTTTACTACCCATCAATTCATGCCATTCGTCAATAATTATTGATGACAACTCCTTGAACAGATTATTAGATTCTTTATTAGAAAGTAAAAGAGATAAAGACTCTGGAGTGGTAATAAGAATATTAGGTGGTTTAGCTAGTTGCTTTTTCTTTTCATGTTGGGTTGTATCCCCGTTACGAATTTCAACAGTGATTTCTTTATTAAAATGCAAAGCTGCTAATTGTATGGAATTTTTTAGATCTCTACTTAGTGCTTTTAAAGGGGTAATTAATAATATATTCACACTTTTATTATTTTTGGGATCTTCTATCTTTGATAGAGGTCCCATTAATGCAGCATAAGTTTTGCCACATCCAGTAGGAACTTGTATTATTCCACTCTCTCCATTAAAAAATGCTTCCCAAGATTTGATCTGATAGGGTATTGGCTCCCATCCATTTGTGGAGAAAAAATGTTTAATTTTAGCAATTAAATTATTTTGCTTATTATTTTTCGTAATATTTTTCATGATATTTTTTTCATTAGTTCATAAGCATTCTCTAGGCTATCTGCATCATTAATTTTTTTATCTTTTCTCCATTTTGTTATTCTTGGAAATCGTACTGCTATGCCTGATTTATGACGTTTAGAAATTTGTATTTTCTCAAAAGATATTTCGAATACCATTTCTGGTTTTAATGATCGAACAGGACCAAATTTTTCTATTGTATTTTTTCTGATCCATTTATCTAGCTCTTTAATCTCAATATTCGTTAAACCAGAATATGCACTTGCAAATTTAATTAATTCTTTGTCTTTCCATAATGCAAAACTGTAATCTGTATACAGACCAGCTCTTCTACCGCTACCGCCCTTGGCATAAATTAGAACGGCATCCAGTTGCATAGGATCAACTTTATATTTCCACCAAATACCTTTCTTTCTACCAGAGGAGTATGTAGAGTTTTTTTTCTTTATTATTAATCCTTCAGTATTATTTTCTCGAGATTTTTCTTTATAAGTTAGAGCATCAGGCCAATCTTTAGGAAAGATTAAATCACATATTTTGAAAATATCAGAAATATTATTCTCAGTTTTAATTTGCCATTTTGAAAAATATTTTTCTAACTCAATTCTTCTATTTTCTAATTTAATTTCTCTTATATCTCTCCCATTAATCTCTAAAAGATCATAAGCAATAAAAATAATTGGATATTTTATTTGGATTGATTTAGTAGGAGACTTTCTATTTATTCTTTTTTGAAGTAAAGAAAAATCAAAGGCAATTTGTTCTTTAAAATTCCAAACTAATAATTCCCCATCAAGAACAAAATCATCTTTTATATGTGACATTTTTTCTACTAATTCTGGGAAAGATTCATTCACTAATTCTTGCCCTCTTGTCCATAACGAAATATTGCCTGATCTTTTAATTAATTGCATCCTTATACCGTCATATTTCCATTCAAATTGAAAATCATTTATTGAATTTTTGAAGATTTTATCTTCAATAGTATTTGCTAGAAGAAATGGAAATGGTTTGGAATTTAACTCTTGAATATTGATATTCTTGTTAATTAAAAATTCATATGAATCAGTTGAAGGTTTAAAATCACCCATCAACCTATGAGAAATAATCTCTTCCTCAATATTAATTAGTTTTGATATTGATTTTGTTATTAATCCTATAGAGACTCCTACTCTAAAAGTTCCTGTAAGAATTTTATTAAAAGTTAGATGGTTTTCTTCAGGTAATCTTTCCCAAAGATTTTTAATTTCTAAATTTTTCTCCTCCTCATTAAGTTTTGATAATGCAGGTATTGTTTCGCTTAGTAATTCATTAAGACTTATATTTGATAATTTCTTTTTTCTAGAATTAGTTTTATTTTTAAGTAATAAGGTTATTACTTCAGCAGAATCACCAACTTTTAAATAACATATATCAATTAACCATTGAGGATATTCATATATTTGAGAAAAAAGATTTTTTAAATATCTTCCACTAATAAATCTCTTATTACTTTTTCCAGTTAGTAAATATATTGCCCATGCATTATCTATTGGATCATTAGATAAAAAATAATTCTTTAAAACTGCAATTTTATTATTTGTACTATTAATTGAATCTAGATCGCCAAATAATTCTGAAAACTTTTTTAAACTCATATTTATTTACCGAATAAAAGGACATTTATTGATTCCTTTTCAACTAAATATTTACTTAAGGCTTCACTATCTCCATGATGAAAAAATACATTTTTTGCTTCAGACTTTTTTACTACTTCCAGAATTCCATCCCAATCCGCATGATCAGAGATTGCGAATCCTTTATCATATCCTGATCTTTTTCTTAGAGCTCTTATTGACATCCATCCACTCGCGAAAGCTGTTTGAATGTTTTTGAAATTTTTTAAATAAGAATCCTTACTTAAAGATGGCGGTAATAATATTAGACTTCCTTTAAGTTCATCTATTTTTTTTTTATCTTCAATTTTTATAGTATCTTTAATATCAATTCCAAGTTCCCTATAACTTTTGTTCATTTTGTGAATACTGCCATGGGAATAAATTTTGCCTTTAAAATTTGTTTGACTAATCTCGTTTAACAATCTCTGAGCTTTTCCAAGTGAATAGCAGAAAAGTAAAGAAGTTTTTTCTGGTGCATTAGCTATCCATTTTGAAATATCATTTGCTATTTTATTTGATTCGTCCCACTTAAATATTGGCAAACCAAAAGTACATTCGCTTATTAAATAATCAGTTTTTACTATTTCATATTGTTTGCAAGTCTGATCTTTTTGAAGCTTAAAGTCCCCTGAAATTAGCCATTTTTCTTCAGCAAAAATAAACCTTATTTGACTAGATCCAAGGATGTGACCGGATGGATGAAAAGAAATATTAATGCCATTTATCTTAAATTCTTCTCCATATTCAAAAGTCTTAATTTTGATATTATCTCCAACTCTTTCTTTAAGAAGTATCGCAGTTTCCTTAGTAGAAATGTATTCTTCACAACCAAATGTAAAGTGATCAAAATGAGCATGAGTTATTAATGCCTTTTTTACTGGCTTGCTTGGATCAATCCAAATATCAGCAAGTTCACAATAAAGATTTCCATCTTTATATCTAATTAAATATTCTTGTTTAGTTCTCAAAACTACATCTCTTACAATGAAGTTAATTTAGCTAATTATGCCCAAGCTTGTTTTGATAAAGCTATGGCTGAAATTGTTAGTAAAGCAATAACTACAAATTTGTTACTCCAATTAATCATAAATGAACTAATTTTATTGAAAGAAACTCTATTAGATGGCACAATCTTTTTTTTATTCATAATTTGATGATTTTCATTGTTTTCAAAGTAATTTAAATTTTTAATCTCATTTATTAATTTAGATTCGCAAGTTGTGAGTTTTTCTACTTGATTTAATAATTCAATATCTTCTGGCCTTAATAAAGAATTTAATTTTTTAATTTGTCTTTCGTTTTTCATAAGAAATTCATTAACTATCTCATCTGTCCCTAACCCATTTTTTAAATTTAAAAGAATATCATCTCTTTCCCAGGATTTTTCAAGAGAATTTAAAATTTTGCTTATGCTCATTTTAAGTATTTTTACTTATGATAAATTATTATTTTTTTCTTCTGTGGCTTATTCTTTTTTGTTATTAGAAAAAATAATTTTTATTTAAGATTTACGAATAAGTCTGTTAGCAAAATATTTTATCTTTACCTTTTCTACAATTTTTTTAGAACTACTTTTAGTTTTAACTTTATTTAAATTGATCACTTCATCTGACACATTTTTGCCCGTTTCAAAATAACTTTTAATTTTTTCTAATTCTTCTTTATTTAATCTTTTTGTTGCACCTTTTGCATTGATTCCAAGTTTCTTGCAGGCTAATAATATTCTATTACTTTCGACATTAAGATCTTTGGCAATACTGAAAATAGGAGTGTTGATAGACATTATTTTTCTTTACTATGAAATTTATTATTTATAGTATATTTATAAGTTAGAAAATAAATATATTTTTAATTATTATTAATTTTAAAAACTTTTTTTTATTAGGCCACTTCATCTTCAAAATTATTTAATTCATTAAACTTCTTCTTCATGGTTGGATTATTTCTAGTTAATTTCTTTACTGTTAAATCTTGAGATTTACTGTCTGCAGATAAAAGATGTTTTTTTGAGAGAACTAAAGCCTCTTTAGTTTTTTGTAAATGGGTTATTGATTTATCAATTTCTGAAATTGCATCATTAAATCTATCCTGGGCAAGTGAAACATTTTTGCCAACTGCATTTTTGAATTGCTCAAGAGTACTTTCAAAACTAGTTATGTCAAAATTCTCACGTTTCATTAAATCAATTTGTGATTTGTATTTTAAGGTTTCCATAGATGCATTTCTTAGCAGAGAAATAATGGGCAAGAAAAATTGAGGTCTTATGACATACATTTTTGGGAATCTATGAGAAACATCTACTATGCCAGCATTATATAGTTCACTATCTGGTTCTAGAAGGGATACGAGAACTGCATATTCACAAGATTTTTGTCTTCTATCTTTATCTAATTCTTTTAAAAAATCTTCGTTTTTTCTTTTATTAGTTCCATTTAAACTTTCATTCTTCATCTCAAACATTATTGATACTACTTCGGTTTTATTTTCATCAAATTCTCTAAATATATAGTCACCTTTACTTCCTGAAGTGGCATCATTATCCTTTTCGAAATATGAGTTTTTAAATGCAGAGGCACGATTCAGATTAAATTGAGTTTCGCAATGGATTTCTAATGTTTCTCCTATCATCTTTGTAGATAATCTAGATTTCATTTCTCTTAACTCCTGAATAGTCAGGTCTCTTTCACTAATTTTGCTTTTAAACTTTTCTTCAATTAATTTTTCATTAATTGAATGTTCAAGCTTCATCTTTTCAATGGAATTTGTTAAAGATGAGTTTTCTTTTTCTAAATTAGTAACAGCTTCACTAATTTTGTTTTTTAAAGATAATTCTGAAATTAAAGACTGGTTTTTAATTTCGTCTTTCAACTTAATTAATTCATTATTCAATGAATTGATTTTATTTGTTGCTTGATTTTTTAAATCATTAAGGGCATTTGTTTTCTTTTCTTCAGTTATTTTTAATTTAGACTCAAGAGTTTGGATCTCAGACTCTTTAATCCGATTTTGCTCTATTAACTGTATTTTTAACTCACGTTTTAAAATTTCCAAAGCTTTTTTATTATCTTCTTCAGCCAAGATAAGTCTTTCTTTTATTTGTTTATTAAATTCTTCGTCTTTTATCTGAAGAAGTATTTCTTCAAAGCTGCTGGGATCAATTCGGAAAGTTTTGCCGCATGAAGGACATTTAATATCTTTCATTTTTAAATTACAAAATTAATATTAGAAAGGATTTAATATTCGAATTATGTAAAAAGAATATTATTCTTGACTAAGAATAAACAATGAACCAATATTATGCATTAAAAAATAAAGTAATTACTCAATAAAAGTTATATTAATCCTGATTCCTTAAGAACGTTTATTTTATTTGCCAATTCTATATCCGCAGAAGATATTGAGCGGTCTAAAGTTTTGTGAGATGAAACTGTGTAACCACTGTCATCAACAAATTCGTCTTCCCCATCTTTTAAGTGGGCATTTTTATTTTGGAGATCTTTAAAATTATCCGACTTGAATATATTTGAGTTGCTGATATTACTATATCCAAAATTCGCAATTCCTCTTGCATCTAATGCTTCCTCTACTAATATTCCAACTACTTTAGATCTACTTATAGATTCGCTCTTGGATATTTCATCAATAATTTCAAGTACTCTTTTTCTAGGAAGATATCCTATCCTTTTAACTTTATGTTCCATAAGTCTTTATATATGCCAATATTGTAACACTTCTGTCAAATAAACTCAGATTTTGATTAATAGCACTTATGTAAAAATTTAAATAGTAAGATTAAAGTATAATTTCAAAGGACAATCATTCAAAGTTATTTCTCAAATACTTATGGGGTAAGTTTTAAATGCTTATTCTAATTACTTTTTCAGTTTGGCTCTGATTTTTGCAATTTTCTAAATTTAAATTCCAAATATTATGAAAGATAAACTTTATGATAATGCTGATAGCTTTGCAATGTCATTTGATGAGGAATGGGAAAATGTTGATTGTGATGATATACGATTAAAGATAGATAAGGTATTAGAACTTTTATCAGATCACCCTTTTTTGATATCTAATCCTGAAAATGCAAGAAAAATGGCAGAATTTAGGATATTTTCATTAAGAAAATTTCAATAATTATTTTTAAATTTTTTAAAGTTTATTATTTTAAAATCAATTTTAAATATTTAAGATTTAAATAGTTGGCGAATTAAAAAATCCTTTACTGTATAAAAATATTATTATGCCAATAATTGGACCTATCCCAAAAACAAAAAGTACTAATTTCGCAGAATTTTTTGTTTGACCTAATTTTTGATCTTTGGAATTTGAATTAGTTTGTTTTTTTTTAGATTTTTTCTTTTTCATGAAAGATATATTACTACAATTCGACTTTAAAAGATTTTGATATGTTATTGGGTTTGAAAAAATTTTTCAAATTGACAAAACTTATATGGGAGTCAAAAAAGATCGTATTGTATAATGTAAAGAATATAAAGGAAATATGAGTGTAACTAAGAGAGAGGAAGTTTGTTCTCACCTTAGATATATAAGGTTAGAGCTTAGAGAGATGCATCAAATGCTCATCAAAGAAGATTTGTTGCCAGATCTTAATGAAGCAAAGGAAGTACTCGCTCAGCTTGATGCTTTATTGGATTTATTATCAGAAAAAAAAATAACCAAGATAAAAAGCCAATTTTGAGAGCTTTCAGTTAAATTGATTGTACTAAAGATAATTTGTAGCTGATTCTATTTTTTTTCTATTGTCGTGCATCTGTTCTAATTTATTGTAAATTTCTTTAATTTGGATTTGTATTAGATCGGTCGAATGTATGTTACTTAGCGCATCTAATGTTGATAGAAGGCTTTCTTTGGCTTCAATTAAATGTCTACATTCTTTACTGCCTGCTTCGTAGGACATAGGATTATAATAAATAGAAAATTATTATCCTAAATATATTAAAAATTCTTCCGTATTGCTTGATACTCTTATTAAATCAACGCTTATTATTGTAATTTTCAATACAGAATAAGAAATTATTTTTACTAAGATTCAATAAAAACAAATGCAAGAAAACTCCAAGGATTATAAATTCTGTATTAAAGTGGCACTAGACAATGCAAAAAAAAGAATTAATTTATTAGATAATTTTGATAAAAAGTGTGTTCTAGAAGAATATAAAGAATGGATTAATGATGGTTTAAATAAGCATACGGTTTTACTACTAAGAGAAGATCCGATCATCTAGGAGAGATGTGAAAATATTTTTTAATTCTTTGTACTAGAAGTAACCTTAAATAAAAAATAAAGACTTACGATAAAAATTACTGACAGAATAAAAGTTAATGATGAAAAACTATACATTTCTTTATTAATCAAAAATTTATTTAACTATAGCAGTTAAGTTAAATAAGTCCTGCATTCAGTTTTCTTTGAAAAGTGAAAGAATAAATTTATTAAAACTTTCTTTTTCTAAAAATATTTTTTTCTTCTTATAGGTCTTTAATTTCTTAAAAATTAAATCAACTAAGTGTTCTGATTTTGCAGTCATAAATTAAATTTATTTTTCCAATAAATAAATTTTCTCTTCACCTATTTTATCTGGCTTTGTTATTTTACATCCTTTATCTTTTTCCATATTGCAATCTTTTGTGGCAGGAACAGATTTCCAGGTACAAATTTTTTCTTGGGATTCTTCTTTTAAAATATTCCATCCATCATCTAAGTATTCTGAAATACCATCCTCGCCACAAGAAAACTTTATTTCCATTCTTTTCTTTTCTGAATTAGGTTTATCCTCAATATTTTTTTCCAAATTATTTGTGGGATACTCTTTATTAGTGGATGTCCTACAAGAAATTAAGAAAATTGCGATTAGTATTAACATAGAAACTTGTTTTATTATTTTCATTTTTTTAACTATTGATGATTATAAATTATTTAAATTATAGTTTATTTTGATTCTATTAATTTTAATAGCTTATCCATTTTATCCATTAAGTCTTTTACCTCACCTGGCTTAGGTAATATTAATTCTTCAGTAACTTGTAAATGCATTTTCTTTAAGTTTTGCCTCAAATCTTTTAAATGGATTTTTACGTTTTCTTTCTTTTGTTTTATATCATTCATAGGAATAAAATTTAAACTTTATTAAACTTAAAGTTACTATCATAATATTGAGATGCTTATTTATAGAGAATAATTCAAAATTTAATTTTTTAAATTTTCTATTTCATAGATTTCTTCGCCACCATAACAAAAATTTGTAGATAACATTTTTAATTCTCTATTATTAATTCCGATTGTATTTTTATTTTTAATAAAATAATTTTTAGCAATCGCTTCACAATCTAATTTATTTTTTGCATGTTTAATAACTGGATAAAAATATGCCAATGTAGTAATTACAAACAAAAATATTATTATTGATTTTTTTTCATTTTTAATAAATTCTTTTGATGTTTTTTTGGCTTTCAATATTTTTATTAATATTTTATCTGGTAATCCTATTTGAACAAATAATAACTCTACCCACCATGGAAGCTCCTTATCTTTCTTTTTCTTTAAGTTTGAGGTAGTATTCATTTTCTTGGCTTCATAGTTTTGGTTTTTCAGTTCTTTAGGATTAGTTGTTTCTTTTTTATTCATATCATCCAATGATTTATTTGGAATATAGAGGTTTTATTTTGATATGGAAACTATATCTTTATTTTATAAGTTTTAATTTAATTTATCTATGAATTTGAGTATTGTTAATCTGTATTTAGAAATTTTAAATGGCAAAAAAAAGAAGGAAGTTAAATAAAGATTTTGAGAGAAAAATATATTCATCAAAAAAAAATGTCGAATTAGTACTGGCAAAAATCTATGATATCGATGATGAAGACATACAAAAAGAATATATGAGCGCCTTTAACAAAGTGGTTTACTTATATGATGAATTAAAAGAAGATTACGAACGACAAGGATTTTCTGATAATTCTGAAGAACTTCTCACAAGCTATAAAAATGCATTAAATCTTTTTGAATCAGAATTTGAAATTTAAATTCAATTTCTAATTACCGTTTGTAAGGGGTTACAGGTATTTCAATTAGCTTTCCTTTTTGGAGATCAGATCTTTTCTCCTGTAAATTTTTGATACATAAAGATACTCTTTTCTCCTTTGCGCAAAATCTTTTTATTTGGTAATCAGTAAGTGATAATGATTTATTACTAAATGAAAAAAAGGCCAAGAAAAACATAAAAAAATTTAATACCAATTTCATTTGTTCTCTCCTAACTATTTTCTAATACCTTTTAATTTAATTACTTTTTATTATAAAGATCTATGATTTCTTTTAATTCATCTTTACTTAACTCTGTTGAAATAAAAACTTCTTGAGCTGTATTACCCTTTCTTGCGATTGCTTTATATCCATTTATAGTTTTCACTGACAATCTAATTATCAATCTAGAGGATCTTCCTCTGGCTCTTGAAATAACTGCTGGAGTTATTGTCTTGATATTATTTTCCAGTGCTAATTTTTGAAGTATTGGAATAAGACCTTCTATATTTGTACTATGATTTAGAACTAATCTTCCCAATTTAATTTTATTACAATTCTATTGGGAAAATTTTATTTCTGAGAAATTAACTTTAGCTTTAAAATGATTAAATAATTTTGAAGTTCTGTTATATTTATAAAAACTATTAAATTCTAATGATCTTTCAAATAGGCTGGGCTGCATTGGCTGCTATTTTTACTTTTTCAATTGCGATGGTTGTTTGGGGAAGAAATGGAGATGGATCCATTGACATATGATTTCATTTTTAACTTATGAAGTCTATTTAAGTAAATTTCTTATCTTAACATCGTTTGTTTTGCTCATATTCATAACATTAGCTGTAATTTATATATCCTATGTCTCTTGGAAAGATAAAAAAAGATTAAAAAAATAGTTATTATTTTTTTTGGTTTTTTTTCTTATCCTTAATTCTGAGCTCTTCAATTAATTCTTTTGCTTGTTCCATTTTTGATATGCTGCTTTTGTAGATTCCAATATCTTTTTCTGCCTTATTAGCAGATAAGCTTAACTTCTCAAAAATATCAGAGGTCATCTTATTTTTATCTGATTCATTGCTCTCTTTGAAATCTTGAGAGTTTGAAATTAATATATATATCCCTAAGTTCAAAATCCTTGAAGGATAAAGTTTAGAATTACTTTTTTCTACTAATAATTTTAAAATATCTTTAGATGTTTTATCCTTTAATTCTTTTTGAGACTTTTTAGATATTTCATTAATTTCCTTGGCCTCAAAATTTGTAGATCTGCATAAAGATTCAAAAAGTAGATCTAAGTGTTTCTCAGGTTGATATCCTTTCATTAATTCTTTGTATGTTTCGGTGAGGCCGACACAAAAGAGATAATCTTGAGTAAATTCATTTTGATGGTTCAAAAGATTAAGTTCGACAAGCATTTCATCAACAATTTTTTTATATAAACCTGGAATGACGTAAGGAAATTTTTCATGAAATAACTTTTTGCTATCTGAAACAGTCAATTTTTCTTTCAATTTTTTATATGTAAACCTTAATAAGGTTAGCGTATGTTGACTCAATATCGTTAATATCTAATAAACAGATAAATATTATTATGATCCCTTTAGTTTTAGAAGAATCGGGCGGTAGTGAAAGAGTCTTTGATATTTATTCGAGACTATTAAGAGAGAGAATAATCTTTTTGGGAGAACAAGTTACTAGTGAAACTGCTAATAGAATTGTTGCTCAATTATTGTTCCTCGAGGCAGAGGATCCAGATAAGGACATTTATATGTACATAAATTCGCCTGGCGGATCCGTATATGACGGATTGGGTATCTTTGACACAATGCAACATGTAAAGCCTGACATTCATACAGTTTGTGTTGGCTTAGCAGCTAGTATGGGTGCATTTTTGCTTGCGGCAGGTACTAAAGGTAAAAGAAGCAGCCTTAGACATTCAAGAATAATGATTCATCAACCACTAGGAGGTGCTAGAGGGCAAGCCAGCGATATTAGAATTCAAGCAGATGAAATTTTGTTCTTAAAAGAACGACTAAATACTGAATTATCAGAAAGAACTGGAAAGGATTATGACACTATTAAAGAAGATACTGATAGAGATTTTTATATGTCCCCAAACGAAGCTGTTGAGTACGGTTTAATTGATATGGTGTTAGATAAAAAACCAATAAAAGTTTAGCTTAATAATTGAGGCGTTCTCTCTTTCTCAGGAATTTTGGTGAATTTGGAGAGAATACTTACAAATTCATCACCATCTAATGTTTCTTTTTCGATTAATAGGTCAACTATCTTATCCATAGCTTCTCTATTTTTGCTTACTATATCGTAAGTTTCTTTATAACATTCTTTGACCATTATTCTTACACTTTCATCTATTTGTTTAGAGATTGAATCAGAAACTTCACTTCTAGTCATTAAATCTCTACCAACAAATACTTCTTGATTACCACTTTCTAAAGCTATAGGACCTAAATTACTCATTCCAAATCTAGTAACCATTTGGCGTGCCATTGAAGCAACTTGTTGGAAATCACCTCCAGCTCCTGTTGTAATCTCACCTTCTCCAAATACTACATCTTCAGCAGCTCTTCCTCCTAAAGCACCCATTATCCTAGCTTTTAATTGCGCCCTGCTAACAAGGGTTTGTTCATCATCTGGGGTAAACCAAGTTAATCCCTTAGCTTGACCTCTTGGAATTACGGTCACTTTTTGAACGGGATCATGGGCTTTGACAAGTGAACCTATGAGAGCATGGCCAACTTCATGATAAGCAATTAATCTCTTGCTTCTACCATCTGTTAATGGAGAACCTTCCATTCCTGCGACAATCCTATCTACAGAGTCATCAATTTCTGAAATACTTATAGAGTCTTTTCTCCTTCTAGCAGTTAATATAGCAGCCTCATTTAATAAATTTGCTAAATCTGCTCCAGTAAAACCTGGTGTTCTTCTCGCAATGCTTTCAAGCGTTAAATCCTCTTGAAGTTTCTTATTCCTTGCATGCACTTCCAATATAGATAGTCTGCCCTTGATATCAGGTGCATCTACAGTTACCTGTCTATCAAATCTGCCTGGTCTCATTAGCGCTGAGTCTAGAACATCGGGCCTGTTTGTAGCTGCAATTATTATTATGCCACTATTACCTTCGAAACCATCCATTTCAGTAAGTAATTGATTGAGAGTTTGTTCTCTCTCATCATTACCTCCACCAATGCCTGCACCTCTTTGCCGTCCGACTGCATCGATTTCATCAATAAAAATTAAACAGGGACTATTCTCTTTAGCTCTTTTGAAAAGGTCTCTAACCCTACTAGCGCCAACACCTACAAACATTTCAACAAATTCAGAACCTGATAATGAGAAAAATGGTACACCAGCTTCACCTGCAATTGCTTTAGCTAGAAGGGTTTTACCAGTACCAGGAGGTCCTACCAATAGAACACCTTTGGGAATTCTTGCTCCTACAGAAGTAAATTTTTCTGGTTTTTTCAGGAAAGTGACAACTTCTTGCAAATCCTGTTTAGCTTCATTAACGCCTGCAACATCATCGAATACCACTCCTGTTTCAGCTTCCATTGCAAATCTTGCTTTAGTTTTTCCAAACTGCATTGCTTGGCCAGGACCTCCAGGCATTCCATTTGACCTCCTCGCTAACAAAATTAAACCTCCAATTAAAATAGCCGGGAAGAGTAAATTACCTAAAATTCCCAATGCAGGAGGAGCTGTTTTTATTGGATGAACATCAAAACTAATTCCCTCATTTTTTAAAATATTTATAAGTTCTGGTGTTACGCCTGGAAGATCTACTCGCAACCTTTGTACTTTATTATCTAAATCCGAATCTATTGTCTCTATAACTGCATTTCTGCCTCCCTCAAAAATATCAACGGATGTAACTCTTCCCGAATTAATGTAATCTAAAAATCTGCCGTAACTAACTCTTGCTACCGCTGAATTTCTTGGTGCAACAGTAGTGCCATTAGATTTAAGCGAGTCAACGTTGCTTGAAGATAAAAATTGGTAGGAAAGTGCTATTACTAAAAGTATAGGTAAAGCCCATAAAATTAATGTTTTAAATTTTTGATTCATTAATTTGTAGAAAGTCAATTCTAGGATTCTAGACTGAATCAGTGCATTTCGTTGATATTTTCTTTAACTTTATGCTTATACTACTTTTTAATGTATCTAATTTATAAATGAAATTTGAGATCAACGATAAGGTTAAGTTGATTGCGCCAATCTCTTACTTGAAGACTTCTGATAATATGCCGATGTTAAGACCACCTGATCTAGTGGCAATTGATGAAATTGGGGAAATCCTTTCAATTAAATCTCCAGATACTGTTGAAGTAAAGTTTAGGAGAGGTTCGTTTTTAATAGATATTGATAAGATTGAAAAAAACTAATCTAAAAGTTTTTCTTCCACCTATTAGAAATTTCTAAACATATATTTTTATTTCCAGAAATACTCAGAAAAGGTTTTGAAAAATACTTACTAGTTAATTTCAAAATATCTAACGAAGAAATTTCCTCTATTTTTGAATTTAAATCGTTCTCAGAAATTGGTGAAATTCCATAACTAACTAACTGTATCGTTCTCTGTAAAATTTCATCTAGTGATTGATTTCCTAATAAAAAAGAACCTTTTAGTTTTTCTTTTGCTAGAAATATTTCAGCATCAGTCAACGGATTTAAAAGTAAATTTTTCCATAGTGTTGATAAAAGTTCAAAAGCAAAAAGTGCTTGATCATTAGATACGGATAAATAAATTAAAAATGGGGCATTTCCACTCCTGATAGGATAATAAACACCTAAATCGTAAGTGATACCATGTTTTTCTCTAAAAAGTTTAAATAAAGCAGCGCTCATTCCATAAGATAAATATGACTCTAAAACCTTAAGAGGAAAATATTCACTACTCCTTCGCGAGCAAGTTTGGTCCCCCATCATTATTATTGTTTGATTTGAATCATTATTAATGTAATCAAATCTATTCGTAGTATTTAAATTATGATTTAAATGATCTGATTTTTCTTTTAATATTTTTTTTTCAAATGTTCCAAAATTTTCTCCATTTATTTCGGGATTATTTGAAATTAAATACTTTTCTCTATTTTTTAAATTTTTAAACTCAAGTAAAACATCTTCATAGGTAATCTTTGTGACATCATTGACATTGCCTATTGTGTTAAAAGCATAAGGATGATTTGAGTAAACAATTTTTCTCCATTTTTCAAAACATATATTGAACGGATTCTCTTTATCTTTTTTAATTTGATCAATAGAAGATTTTTTTACTTTTTTAAATTCAGTTTCCGAGAGGATTGGCTTATTAATTATTAAGTCTAATAAAGGGGATAATTTGCTGAAATGTTCATTTAGGGATTTAATACTTATTGAAATGCCATCTTCAAATATTTCTTGATTTAATTCTGCTCCATAGGACTCAATGTATTCAGAGAGAGTGAAATTGTTAAAACCTTCACATCCTCTGGTAAGTAATGAACAAAGGATCTTGTTTATCCCTTTTTTGCCAGTACTATCCATATCACTCCCCCCTTTAATCCAAATTGAAGCAGTTGAAAAATTTCTTTTTTTATTATTTAAAAAATATCTTTTTATCATTTACTAGGGGATGCAACTAATGTAAATTTCTCACCACGGATATATTCTGTGATCTCTTTGAAGTTATCTAAGTCATTCCAATATTTTAAATGACTCTCTAAGTTATTTATTGAAGATTTTCTCCCCCAAAGAAGTTCATTCCCAAAAAATGAAGAGAGTTGTGTAGATGTCTCTAAATTAAAGATATAATTACTTTTAACAATATTTATTGCTTTTTTTATTTCATCCAAAGCCAGTGCTTTACAATTTGAGATCTCATATATTGTTTTATTAATTTGCTTTTCTACTAAATCAATATCTTTGGACTCACAACTTGCTTCCATTATAAATAATCCTCCTAATTCTCCAGCATTTACATCTACATATACTGATTCAACAAGATTACTATCTTCTTTTAAAATTTTAACTAATCTGCTGTTTCTTCCAACAGAGAGTATGGATGCTAATATCTCAAGTCCAATAATATTTTTTTGATCATTTAGGTTTGGGATAAACCAAGCCATAAATATTCTTGAAAACTCTAAATTATCAAACTTAACTGATTCTCTACCATTCCTTATTTTTAGGGAAGGTTTATTTTTTGGATTTATTAAATTTGGACTTTCTTTTATGCCAGACAGATCACTTTTTTCAAAAATTTTATAAATTTCTTTGGAGAGATTCCCCGCAATTGCAATACAAATTTTTTCGGTAGTGTAATGTTTGCTATGGAATTTTACAAGGTCATTTATCTCTAAGTTTTTAATACTATGTTCAGTTCCCAAGATCGAATTGGCATAATTAGGACTTGACCAAACCCTTTTCAAAAAATAATTGAATAGTCTCTCTTCAGGTTGATCATTTTGTTGTTTTATTTCATCAATAACTACCCCTTTTTCTTTTATAAATTCATCAGGATTAAAATCTGGAGCAACGACAATATTTGTCAAAAGAGCAAGTGATTCTTTAAAGTTATTGGGTGGAACTAAGACATGGTAATGTACATCATCATAACCAGTTGAAGCGTTACTTAATCCGCCTAGTGATTCAATTTTATGGTCAAACTCTCCTGGCATTATTTTGTTAGATCCTTTAAAAATCATATGTTCTAGAAAATGAGCAGTGCCATTTTTATCAACATCCTCAAATGAAGAACCTGCTTTGCACCAAATATCAATGCTTACAAGCGGCAATTCTTTATTGTCCACAAACACACATCTAGTTTTGCTTGAATGGGTGTAGTAGTTAACATCTCCTACTTTCATTTCGGTTCTCTTTTTAAATTCTATTTTGGTACTTTTTAGCCTTGTTGTCTGAATCTTTAACTAAAACAAAATTAACTGACCCTCTTATTTTGGATTTGTTACAAAATATTAGAGAGCATAGATCAATGCTTGAGGACCTTAAGATTTTAAAAATTGATCCAAAACTAACTAACATAATATCCAAAGAAATTGGCAGAGAACTTTATATTGAAAATGAATTTCATAAAGCAAAAGGTTTTAGAAAGTTACATATTGAAGTAGCAGAATTTTCAAAGAATCTTAAGATATTACACAGCGTTTTTTTCCCTGATCCAAAGTTTGATATCCCAATTTTTGGGATGGATTTGGTAAAAATAAATGATATTGTTTCTGCCGCCATTGTTGATTTATCACCGGCATCACAAAACCAAGGTTTGAAATACGAAAAATTACTTTCTAAAGTTGATAAAAGTTCTTTTACCTCTTTGAGAGAGATTCCTAAATGGGGGGGGATTTTTTCTAGTAATGTATTTTTTGCTTCCTTAAAAAGTAAATCTGAAAAAAATGATTTTTGTAGAGTTGTGGATCAATACCTCACTATTTTGATCAAATTAAGTAAAAGAGCTAAACCGGAAGTTAATGAGGAAATTATCCAAGAGAGAATAGATTTTCAAAAAAATTATTGTGTTCAACAAATGAAAAATGAGAAGACTAGCATGGTTCTTTTAAAATATTTTGATGAAAAATGGGTCAATAACTACATAAAAACAGTACTATTCGATTTTTAATGAAATTAAAAAAATTAAAAAATTTATTTATTTACTTTTTATTATTTACACCAATATCTCTTGGTGTTATTTCCTGTTCTGGAAATAATAAATCTACTTCAAAATTTAAAGAGGAAATAACTTCAGGTTTCATCCCTCCTATTACAGCCGTTGCCGCACTTGGTCAACTTTCTCCTTCAGGAGAGATTAGACAATTGGCAGCTCCAATAAGTCAGTTTGGCTCTTCCCCCCGAATTGTCGAAATATTAGTAAATGAAGGGGATTTCGTAAAAAAAGGTGATATCCTCGCAATCTTTGAAAATGTAGAAAAATTAATCGCTGATCTTGAAAGAAATGAAAATCTAATTAATACTATTAACGAAGAAATCATCCTAAAGAAAGATCAAATTCAAAGGTATGAGTTGGCTTTGAACAAAGATGTATATTCTTTTGTAGAGTTTTCGCAGAGAAAAGATGAATTATTAAAATTGCAAAAACAGAAAATAAATCTTATCGGAGATCAAAAAAATATCAAAATAGATCTATTTAATTCAAAACTAAGGAGTCCAATCGATGGTTTTATCCTTGGGATAAACACGAGAGTTGGAGAAAGGTCACAAAATGAAGGGATTTTGGATATTGGTTCTAGTCAAAAAATGGAAGCTTTGATAGAGGTTTATGAATCTGACATCGATAGGGTTTTTATCTCTCAGAATGTTGAATTGAGCAGTGAGAATGGCGGTTTCCAAAAAAAACTCAAGGGAAAAGTGATTAGGATTAGTCCTCAGGTAAAACAAAGAAAAGTTCTATCGACTGATCCAACAGGGGATGCTGATTCACGAATTATCGAGGTACTAGTAAAACTAGATAAAGATTCTATAGATATCGTTCAAAACTATGCAGGAATGAAAGTGATTGCAAAATTTATTCCCTAATGAATTTTTCTTTTTTAAAATTTAGAAAAATACCATTAGCTTGGTTGCTATTAACTAGGCAACCATTAAGGTTAGCAGTTGCCATAGCTGGAATCAGTTTTGCAGGGATTTTGATGTTTATGCAATTAGGTTTTAGAGATGGATTATTTGACACGAGCGTAACTATTCATAAACTTCTAGATGCAGATCTTGTTTTGATAAGTCCCAGATCAAAAAGTTCTATAAGCATGAGTGGATTTCCAAAAAGAAGATTAATTCAAACTCTCGCAGTAGAGGATGTTGAAAAAACTGCTCCCGTTAATCTAAATTATTTACTTTGGAGAAATCCCGAGAATCTTAAAACTAGATCAATACTTGCATTAGGTTTTAATCCCTCCGATTCACTTCTTTTAGATGATGGATTCTCAAATAAAGCTTATAAATTGAGAAATCCATCAAGAGTTCTTTTTGACAAACTATCTAGACCTGAATTTGGACCGATTGAAGAATGGTTCTTATCTGAAAAAAAAGTTGAGACTGAGGTTGCTGGTAAAAGAGTAATTGTTGAGGGGCTTGTGGAGTTGGGACCATCTTTTGGCGCAGATGGTAATTTGATAACTAGTAGAGAAACCTTCTTAAGACTTTTTCCTGCTAATCCTCCTGGCAGTATAGAAATTGGTTTGGTAAAGCTAAAAAAAGGATCTGATCCTGAATTGATTTCAAGGATATTAAATAACTCACTCCCAAATGATGTTAGGGTTCTTACAAAAAATCAATTTATAGAATTTGAGAAGAATTATTGGAAAAATAGTACTGCAATAGGTTTTATATTTAGTTTGGGAGCATTGATGGGTTTCGTTGTAGGGTGTGTGGTTGTTTATCAAATTCTTTATAGTGATGTTACAGATCACCTCCCAGAGTACGCCACCTTATTGGCAATGGGGTATAGACTTAAGTCCCTTTTCTTTGTTGTAGCTAGAGAGGGGTTTTTGTTGGCATTGTTTGGTTATTTACCTGCTTATTTTTCTGGTCAAATACTTTACTCAGTTATAAGAAATTCTACTAAGCTCCCAATAATAATGGACGCAGACAAAACTATTTTAATTTTCTTATTAGTTTTAGTTATGTGTATGGGGTCCGCGGCTGTTGCGATGCGTAAATTAGTTGACGCTGATCCTGCCGAAATTTTTTAACAATTGAATATAAATGGTTAAAGCTAATAAATCAAAAAATAATAATAAAAACCTTAAAACAGTCTCAATAAATAATTTGAGTCACTTTTATGGAAAAAATGAGAATAAAAAACAAGTTCTTAATGACGTTAATTTAAATATTGATAAAGGAGAGTTGGTTCTTTTGAAAGGACCTTCTGGATGTGGTAAAACGACTCTTTTAACATTAATTGGTGCCTTGAGAACCTGTCAAAGTGGAGATTTAATTGTATTAAATAATCAGTTAAATGGAGCATCAAGGAAAACTCGTCAGATTCTTAGAAGAAGTATTGGAATGATTTTTCAAGGTCACAATCTTCTGAGATGTTTAACAGCAGAACAAAATGTCCAGATGGGCGCCGATTTAATAAAAGGTTTAACATATTTGCAAAGACGTGAAATAGCACGGAATTGGTTGTCAGCAGTAGGATTAGAAGAACATCATAAAAAGTTGCCAAATGACCTATCTGGTGGGCAGAAACAGAGAGTAGCAATTGCTCGAGCTTTATCTGCCAATCCAAAACTTTTATTAGCTGATGAGCCTACTTCTGCTTTAGATAGTGTCACAGGAAGAGAAATAGTAACCCTTTTAAGGAAACTAGCAAAAGAGCAAAATTGTTCTGTACTTATGGTGACGCATGATCCAAGAATTTCTGATATGGCTGATAGGATATTAAATATGGAAGATGGTAAAATATATAGTGCTCATAGTGAGCTAATATAATTAAAAGTTAAAAATTTTATGTCTAAGAGAAGGAATCTAAAAAAAGAAAAGCAGGAACGTAATAGAGCCTATGCTAGAAAATTCAAAAAAAGGAAATTAAGATCTGATGGAAGACCTGATGGTGGAAACGTTACAGGCACAGTAAATAATGGCGGTGCAGCTGATTAGGGAATACCTTTTATTTTTATATTTTGGAGTTTAATATTTCATGCATATTTAAGACATAATCATGAATGTAAGTATTGTTATACCGACTTACAATAGATTACCTATATTAGAGAAATGTCTATTTGCGCTTGAGAATCAAAAATTAAATACAAATATCAGTAATTATGAAGTAATAGTTGTTGATGATGGATCAACTGATGGCACAACCTCATGGATAAATAAAAACAAAGCTAATCTCCCACACGTTATTCTATTTCAGCAAGAACATGGTGGGCCTGCACTTGGAAGAAATCTGGGAGTAATTAAATCAAAATATGAAATTATTATATTCATTGATAGTGATCTTATTGTTTTAGACAATTTTATAAATTGCCACGTAGAAAAATTACTTACCTCTTGGAGAAAAAATGATAAAAAATGTTTTACCTATGGCTCGGTAGTTAATACATCTAATTTTTTAAATCCTCAGAGTGAAAAACATAAAATAATGGACACTTCTTTTGCATACTTTGCTACTGGGAATGTAGCGATATCAAAAGAATTGATTTTAAGTGTGGGATTATTTGACACATCTTTTAGTCTTTACGGTTGGGAGGATTTAGAACTTGGAGAAAGATTAAAAAAACTTGGGACAAAATTAATTAAATGCCCAAATGCAGTAGGTTTTCATTGGCATCCGCCATTTAATTGCGAACAAATAGATTCATTAATAGCTCAAGAAAAAGAGAGAGCAAAAATGGCTTTGGTGTTTTATAAGAAACATCCAAATTTAAGGGTTAGATTTATGATTCAATTTACTCCTCTCCATAATTTACTTTGGCAAATTCTTTGCTTGGGAGGACTAATCAGTGTTGATAGAATCCTTCCTTTATTAAGATTCCTAGTAAATTTAAGAAGAAATAGACTTGCACTTGAGATACTTAGGATCCCTCTAAATATGATATACATTAAAGAGTTAACCAAATCAAGATAAAAAACTTTTAGAAATACACATCACTTGCTAGGATATTTAAAGTAAATTTCACACATCTGACAGTTTCGGGTGAATTATTAATATTAATTCCCCGTCAGATGGAGGCTAACCCGAAACCCTTTTTAAATTATGGCAGTTGTATCACTATCAGAAATGATGGAAGCTGGTGCTCATTTTGGGCATCAAACTAGACGTTGGAATCCCAAGATGTCTAAGTATATATATTGTGCGAGAAATGGAGTTCATATTATTGATCTCGTAAAAACAGCATTGTGTATGAATAATGCATATAAATGGACGCGAAACGCTGCAAAAAGCGGCAAACGTTTCCTATTTGTCGGTACAAAAAAACAAGCATCAGATGTAGTGGCTCAGGAAGCTACACGCTGTGGAGCTGCATATGTAAATCAAAGATGGCTTGGAGGGATGTTGACTAATTGGACAACAATGAAAGCTAGGATTGAAAGATTAAAGGATCTAGAAAGAATGGAAAGTAGTGGTTCAATAGCAATGAGGCCTAAAAAAGAAGCTGCAGTATTAAGGAGAGAACTTGAAAGATTGCAAAAATACTTAGGTGGACTTAAAGGTATGAGAAGATTGCCAGATGTAGTTGTATTGGTTGATCAGAGAAGAGAATCTAATGCAGTATTAGAAGCTAGAAAATTAGATATCTCACTAGTATCAATGTTGGATACAAATTGCGATCCGGATTTGTGTGAAGTCCCAATTCCTTGTAACGATGATGCCGTTAGATCTGTGCAACTTATTTTAGGGAGACTTGCAGATGCCATAAATGAGGGTAGAAAGGGCTCTAATGCCGAAAGAAAAAATTAGATTCAAATTTAAAACTTACTATTCACTATTTTTTATTACTTCAAATGGGAAACATTACAGCAAAACTTGTAAAAGATCTTAGAGACAAAACTGGCGCAGGAATGATGGACTGCAAAAAAGCACTTAACGCAACTGAAGGGAATCTAGACAAAGCTTTGGAATGGTTAAGAAAGAAAGGTATAGCCAGTGCCGAAAAGAAATCGGGAAGAGTAGCGGCCGAAGGGTCAATTGGTAGTTATATTCATACTGGATCAAGAGTTGGAGTTTTACTAGAGTTAAATTGTGAAACTGATTTCGTTGCTAGAGGAGATATATTCCAATCTCTGTTGAAGGATGTCTCAATGCAAGTAGCAGCATGCCCAAATGTTGAGTATGTATCAATTGATGAAATACCAGAAGATGTTGTGGAAAAAGAAAAGCAGATTGAAATGGGTAGGGATGATTTATCTGGAAAACCAGAACAAATTAAAGAAAAAATAGTTGAAGGGAGAATAGCAAAAAGACTTAATGAGCTTGTCTTGCTTTCACAACCCTACATTAAAGATAGTTCTCTAACAGTTGAAGATCTTGTTAAACAAGCAGCTGCAAAAATTGGGGAAAATATCAAAGTAAGACGCTTTACAAGATATACATTAGGAGAAGGTATCGAAAAAAATCAGATGGACTTTGCTGAAGAGGTCGCATCAATGCAAACAAACTAATCACTTAAATGATTTGAATAATTTCAATAACTTCTTAGATTTAGATAAAATTAACTCTCAATTAGAGAGAGCAGAAATACAAAAAAGAATATTAACTAGAAAAATCTATAGGGAATATGAACTTTATCTTAATTTAGTAAGAGATCTACTTTTCATCTCTGTAGAAAAAGGCCTTAATCAAATATATAGTTATCCAAAAATTAATGATAATTTCTTAAATGAAAATGAATTCTATAGTCTTTTTGAAAAAAAAATAAGTAAATTAATTCTAACGAATTTGCCCTTTTTAACAGTAGAACAATTAAAGATAAATGAAATTGAAAAAAATACAAATAAGGAAATTAATATTAATATTTTGGATAGTTCCACAAAAATAAAGGACGATCAAAAAGAAAAATTTCAATATGAAGATGTTTTTCAATTAAAAGAATTCTCTCAGCTAGAGATTTCTGAAGACTTTTCAAATACTTCTGAATATTATCAAGATCATAATTTTGAGAGATTCGTATCACTTGATTTAGATAATAACCACCATAATAATTATTTATTTAAAAACAATATTTTTGAAAATTTAGGAGTTGAAAAACAATTTATTTCCTCCTTACTTGAATTAATAGGAGAAGAAAAAGTGGAAAAACCAAGTTATCAAGAAAAAGGAAATATCAATCAGATAGATAATTTACCAAAAAATCAGATTCTTAATAATTTTGATTTAATAGACAAGTCATTGGAAAATTTACTATTGAATCTTTCATATAATATTAACCAAGAATTATTCAAGGCAAATCTAATAAAAAAGATGATATCTAAAGATTCTTTTGATTACTTAGTAGGCAAAAATTTTATGATAAAACATCCATATCCTTTTGTTATTAATTTCGAATTAAACTTAAATCGGTCATCACTAGTCGGCAATAATTTTCCAAGCATTATTTTCTTCAATATATCTTCTGTTGAGTTAGAGTTTAAAAATTTAAATCTTTCTATTCAAAGAAATAGAATAAATGAGCTAAAAAATCAATTTCAGCGTTTGATTAAAAAAGAGACATATTGGAGGCAAAAAGAAATAACTTTGAATAAGATACGTTGAAAAAAATAACTCTTTTTTCAAATGTGACTATTAGCGGGAATAATAATAATAAATTAATTAAAGATTGGATAAGACCTCTTCAAAAATCTCTTACTATTGAAACTGAAAATAAATTTATTAATACTTTAGGAAGAGAAAAATATTTTAATGATTATTTGCATGAATCTTTAAAAAAACTAGATAATCTAAATCTCTCAGACGAATATTTAAGGATATTTTTTGAATTTTCTAAAAAATATAATGAATACAATGAATTAGATGAAAATCAAAGAAAAAGGTTAATTATAGATACAAGAAAAAATCTTTATAAACTAGGTAAAAGTCTAGAAATAGAAAGTTCTAATAATATTTCTAACAATGTTTTTCTGAATAAAGCTGATGCAAGTTTGTCTTTTGATTCAGATATTTCATTAATAAAAAATGTAGGAAAAGTTTATAAAAATAAGCTTAATGAATTAGGGATTTTTCATATAAAAGATCTAATTAATTATTTCCCACGAACATATCTAGACTATACGAATAGAGTCAAGATAATAAATTTAAAACCGGATAATTTATACACGTGCATCGCAAACGTTAAAAGATTTTATATTCATAAGAGTAAAAAAAATAGTAATTTATCAATAATGAATATTGTCGTTTTTGATGAGACGTCTTCAATAAAGGTTACAAAATTTTTTTTAGGAAGAAGATTTAGATCTTACTCCTTCTTCACATCTCAAAAATCTTTATATACTACTGGAACCAAATTAGCAATTTCCGGTAAGGTTAAATTGACAGAGTATGGCAAAACTTTTGTAGATCCGCAGATTGAAATTCTTAGGGATAACAATGAAAATTTTAATTTTTCAGGCAAAATATTACCCTTGTATTCATTAGGTGAAGCATTATCAAATATGAGTTTTATAAAACTTATGAAAAAGGTACTAATTTATGCAAAGCAATATCCAGAAATTTTAAATAAAAAGCAACTTGATTCATTATCTTTACTATCAAAAGGAGAGTCGTTGATTAATATTCATTTTCCACCAACTCAACAGGCACTTATTGAGTCAAAAAAACGTTTGGTTTTTGATGAGTTATTCTTACTTCAAATAAAGTTCCTACTTAGAAAAAGAAAGACGAATAAAAATGCAACTTCCCAACAATTACCTCAAAAGAAATCTTTATTAAAAGAATTTTTAAATACTTTTCCTTTTGAATTAACAAAATCTCAAGAAAATGTTTTAAATGAAATTAAGAAAGATTTATCTAGTCCCATTCCAATGTCTAGATTGCTTCAAGGAGATGTGGGAAGCGGTAAAACCATAATTGCAATAGCGTCTCTTTTACTTGTCATTGAAAAAAACTTGCAAGGTGCATTTATGGTCCCAACTGAGGTATTGGCAGAACAGCATTATAAAAATTTGTTAAAATATTTGAATCCCCTTTTAGTTTCTGTTGAGCTACTTACTGGGAATACTCCTCAAAAAAAGAGAAAAGAAATTTTCTCTAATTTGAAAAATGGATTAGTTGATATCCTCATAGGTACTCATGCATTATTTGAGGATAAAGTCATCTTTAATGCATTAGGGATGGTCGTAATTGATGAACAGCATAGATTTGGAGTTACTCAAAGAAATAGATTACTAAATAAAGGAGAAAATGCTAACTTGTTATCAATGACAGCAACACCAATTCCAAGAACACTCGCGCTTTCTATTTATGGTGATTTAGATGTGAGTCAAATTACAGAACTCCCTCCTGGGAGAGTTCCCATAACAACAAAAATAATTTCAGAAGATGATTTAACTAACTTGTTCAAGATTGTTGAAGATGAGATCAATAAGGGAAAGCAAGCTTATGTGATTTTGCCACTTATAGAAGATTCAGAAAAAATGAATTTAAGCTCCGCAAAGAAAACATTCAAACATTTATCAGAAGAGGTCTTTTTTAACAAAAAAGTTGGATTATTACATGGCAAATTAAGTTCACAAGAAAAGAATGAAGTAATTAATTCTTTTTTAAAGAATGAAATTAATATATTGGTTTCAACCACAGTAATTGAGGTTGGCATTGATGTGCCTAACGCCACAATTATGATTATTTATAATTCGGAAAGATTTGGATTGTCCCAGCTACATCAATTAAGGGGGAGAGTTGGTAGAGGATCAACAAAATCTTTTTGTTATTTGGTAACCCCCGATAAAAATGGATTAGAAAATAAACGACTTTGTGTTTTGCAAAAATCTAGCGATGGCTTTTATATTGCAGAAAAAGACTTGGAGCTTAGAGGACCAGGCCAAATTTTAGGATATAGACAATCCGGATTGCCTGATTTTGTACTGGACAATTTACCTAACAATAAATTTCTTATTGATAAGGCTCGTGAAGAGGCTATTAAAATTGTTAGAGATGATCCTGATTTAAAAGAAAATATTGTTTTAAGGAATATACTTATTGAAAATTCTGATAATAAATTCATTCATGATTTCTTAAATTGAAAACTATCATTGTAATTTTTTATATATATGCCACTATAAAACAATTGCAAATTTTAATTGAAAATTTGGAACAAAATACCAATTAAAGATAATGGAGAAAAATTAATAGCTATACCCAGCTGCCTAAAGTTTTTAGATCCCCACCCTTACACACATTTAGGAGCCCCTTACAAAGATAAAACTTCCATTTGGAAATTAAGGGAGGAGGTAGTAAATAGATTAGTACAAGTACATGATTATTTGATATCAAAGAGTAGTTTTAACCTTTTAATTTATGACAGTTGGCGACCTTTAGAAGTCCAGGAATTTATGTTTAAAAGAGCAATTTTATTAGAGTGTGAAAAATCCGATATTGATATTTCATTTGAAAATATAAAATCTTATCCATCCATTTTAAAAAAAGTTGAAAAATTTTGGGCATATCCTTCTTATGACACTAGATGTCCTCCCCCTCATTCAACAGGGGGTGCATTGGATGTTTGTTTATCAGATAAAGACGGGAATCTTGTTGAAATGGGAAGCATGGTTGATCAAATGGATGAGACCTCAAATCCTTATTTTTATGCAAACATAAAGAATGAAGACGCAATTATTTGGAATAGTAGAAGAAATTTATTAAGGGAAATTATGACTAAATTCGGATTTGCTCAACACCCTAATGAATGGTGGCATTTTAGTTATGGTGATCAATTATGGGCTTGGAAAAATAAAAAAGCAAATGCCCTTTATGGAAAAATTTAAATTCTATTGATTTTCATTTAGTAAATTAAATATATAATTTTCATCTTGAGTATTTATAAAATCTCCGAAATCCAAATCCAAATTACTCTTCCAATTATCAAATAATGGTTGAAGAGTTTTTTCTAAATCGTTAAGTTCCATTCTTTGTAAAAATGGTTTAGCAAGCCTTTGTAGATTTTTACTTCCCCCCAACCATAATTGGTATTTGTTCTGCCCACTTCCAACAAGTGCTAATTCTGCCATATAAGGCCTGGTACATCCATTCGGACATCCAGTCATTCTGAATAATATTGTCTTTTGTATTTTTAGATCTAGTAGTAAATTTTCAATCCTTTTTAATACATCAGGTAATATTCTTTCAGCTTCAGTCATTGCAAGACCACAAAGAGGTAAAGCAGGACAAGCTAAAGCGTGTCTTTGTATTTCATTAATGTTTTCTAAATTTTCGTATCCAATTTTTGATAGAGATTTTTGAATTTCACCTTTGTTTTTATTGGGGATATTACAAAGTAAAATATCTTGGTTTGGTGTGAGTCTTAAATCTAAATTATATTTTTTAACAATACTTGTGATGGTACTCTTCTTATCTCCAGATAATCTTCCTGATAATAATGGTAAACCTAAGAAATGAGAGGTTTCATTTTGTTTATGCCAACCTAGGTAATCAATAAGAACCTTATCAGGTTCTTTTCTAATTTTTTTTATTTCTTTTTTGAAATACTTATCAGAAAGTATCTTTTTGAACCATTTAATACCTTTTTTATGAAGAAGATATTTCATTCTCGAATTTTTTCTTGATTTTCTATCACCATAATCTCTTTGAATAGCCACAATGCTTTGAATTAATTCATAAACATCAGTTTCTTGAACATATCCAAGCGGATCTGCAATTCTGGCAAAGGTCTCTTCATTATTATGTGTGCGACCCATGCCACCTCCAACATAGAAGTTGCACCCTTCTAAGTTTCCATCTTTAGAGGTAAATGCAACTATTCCGATGTCATTGGTTAGAAGATCAACTGAATTGTCCCCAGGAACTGTAACAGCACATTTGAATTTCCTCGGTAAATAAGTTGAACCATATAGAGGCTCATCTTTTATCCCACTAAAGACATGATCTTTGAATTGGAGCTTCCTAATTGTTTCAATATCTTTGTCAGGCTTAATGGTGTACTCTAAATCTCCATCAGCCCAAAGCTCTAAAAAAGTGCCTTGGCCAGCCATTGGGGTGAGAAGATCTGCAACTTTTTTTGCCAATGCTCTTGCAATATTATAGTCTGGCGAATCAAATGGAGCCGCAGGTGCCATAACGTTTCTATTTATGTCTCCACATGCAGCTAATGTGGAGCCCATTGAATTTACTATTGTTTGAATTACTTCCTTTAGGTTCTCCTTTCTAATTCCATGCATTTGAAAAGCTTGTCTTGTAGTAGCCCTAAGTGTTCCATTACCTAGTTTGTCAGATAATTCGTCTAATGCTAAAAATAATTTCCCAGGGACTTCACCGCCCGGATTTCTTAACCTAAGCATCATTTGCCAATCTTTACTTTTGCCAGGCCTTCTATTTTCCCTGTTATCTTGTTGATAACTACCATGAAATTTTAATAACTGAACTGCATCATTGGTAAAGTGATCGCTCTCATTTACTAATTCTGTGGCAAGTGGCTCTTTAAGAAATTTGCTACTTTTTTTAAAATTTTCAAATTTAGAAACTTCTAATCCATTTGCCAAACAAACAGTTTCTTCCTTGGCAGGATCTTTTTTCTTTTTTACTTTCTCAACTTTGATCAAAGGACCAAAAAATATCTCTTTTTATACATTAGCGAAAAGCTTATTTAACTGGTAGTAAATTATAGTAAGTGAAGTCATATTTTTTTCTTGTCTAAATATTTACTTGAGATAGGAACAGAAGAGTTGCCCGCAAAATTTTCTCATTCTGTTCTAGAGCAATTCAAATCATTAATAGAATTTGAATTGGATAAAAAGTTAATCAAATTCGAAAATATAGTTGTTACCTCCACACCAAGGAGGATAGTTCTACTTCTCGAAGGTTTAGTTGATTATGCAGAAGATAAGATAATAGAAAGAAAAGGGCCAAAAGCAAATTTAGCTTTTTTAAATGGATGTCCTACTAATGCTGCTTTAGGATTTGCTAATAGCTTAGATATAGATGTAGGTGAACTAGAAATAAAAAGTACAGAAAAAGGTGATTTTGTCTTTGGAAAGAAAATTGAGAAAGGACAATCAACAAGAATTTCTTTGTCGTCGGTTATCCCAAAATTAATAAAGAGTCTTCAAGGCCCTCGATTTATGAAATGGGGTGCTGGGAACATAAAGTTTTCAAGACCTATTAGATGGATTGCTTCTATTTATAATGATCAAATTCTTGATTTTGAATTTGATGAATGTGATCCAAAAATTCAAATAAGTAATAAATCAAAAAGTCATAGATTAATAAATAAAGTGTTTGAAGTTAAGCATGCTGATAGTTTTTTTGAATTATTAGAACAAAATAGAGTTTTAGTTAAACGACATGAAAGAAAAGAAAATATTGAAATTTTAATAAATCAGGCATCTAAATCTTTAAATTTGAAACCTGACCTTTCAGAAGGATTACTAAATGAATTAACTGATTTAGTTGAATGGCCAGATTTAATAGTTGGAAAATTCAGTGAAGAATTTCTTGATCTTCCAGTTGAAGTTCTCTCAACAGTAATGAAAAGTCATCAGAGATACGTTCCTCTTTTATTGAAAAACAAAAGTTTTTCTAAACTAGATTTAAGCTCTGAAAAAAATATTAGTACAACTTTCTGCGTTATTTCAAATGGTCTTCAAGAATCAAATAATAATATTGCCAAAGGTAATGAGAAAGTATTAAGGGCAAGGTTTTCAGATGCAAAGTTTTTCGTAGAAAGTGACAAAAAAGTCGCTTCAATCGAAAGAAATGAAAAACTTAAATCTGTTTCCTATTTGAAAGGATTTGGAAATATATTTCAGAGGGTAGAAAGGATAAAGGAAGTTACAAAAAAAATTATTAATTTTTTAAATGATAAGTCTTTAGAAGAAAAAAAAATAATAGAAGCTGCTAAATACTGTAAAAACGACTTATGTAGCGAAATTGTTTTCGAATTCCCTGAGCTGCAAGGAATAATGGGTGGTAAATATCTTAAATATGAGGGATTTAGTGAGGATGTTTGCTTGGCTGTCGCTGAACATTATTTACCTTCTTTTTATAAAGATGCTTTGCCCTCCACAAAGTATGGTGCAATAGTTTCTATAGCAGATAAGGTCGAAACTTTAATAAGTATATTTATTTCTGGCAAGCGTCCAAGCGGATCATCTGATCCTTATGCCTTAAGAAGAAATTTGAATGGAGTGATTAAAATAATTTGGGATTATGAACTTGATTTACCTTTAGATAAATTATTTAACGAACTTATTGATTATTGGAAAATCGCATTTCCAAATTTAGACTTCTTAAGAGAAACAGTATTTAATGATTTAAATGAATTTTTAGTTCAAAGAATTGTTAGTCATCTAGAAGAAATATCACTAAGTAAAGAATTAATAAAGGCCGTTTGCTCTTCTGATGAATTTTCTCAAAAAAGAGTATTGAATATTGTTGATCTTAAAAATCGGATTAAAACTATTATTAATTTTAAAGAAAAGGGTAATTTTGTTGAAATCCAGAAGGTAATTACTAGGGTAAGCAAATTAGCAAATAATAGTGATCTTTCAAGAGACGTTCTCTCAACAAGAGATTATGTAAACATAAAACTTTTTGAAAAAGATTGTGAATTTAAAGTTTTTGAATTTATTAGAGAATTAGAAAAACTTTTTTCGGAAGGTTATTGCAATTATTTGGAACTTCTAAATTTGTTTGAGATTAATGTAAACACTATCAAGAATTTATTTGATAATGAAAAGGGAGTCCTAATAATGTCAGAGGATTTAAAAATAAGAAATAATAGACTCAATTTGTTGAGCTTGATTAGAAATTATTCTCTAAAAATAGCCGACTTTACACTTTTTAACTCTTAACTTTAATGCCACCCTTTATTGAATAATTTTCTAGCATTTTTTCTACTTCTTTATTTTCCCTAACAGCACTATCAACGGGTTTATATTTTAGAGGTGCTAGGGCTTTCCCTCTTAAAATCGAACCAAGTGTAAGCATTGTAATTTTAAGTTGCTGTAATGGTTTCATTGAGACAACTCTTTTATATAAGTAACTATCAAAAGTAAGTCTTTGTACATCCATGTCATCACACATTTCAACAAAGGCTTCTCTAGCAGAATCGTTTCTGTAGAAAATATTTTGAAGGATTTCTAGAACCTTATAAGTTGTGCCATATTTTTTATCCCATTTTTTAAGATAGTTTTTTAAATCTTTTTCTGATGGAATTACTTGACCGTTTTTTGAAGCTTCAACAATTTCTTCAGCACACATTCTTCCGCTTTTTGCAGCAAAATATATACCCTCTCCAGAACTTTTTGTAACATAACCAGCTGCATCACCAACCAATGCCATTCTCCCAACTACTCTTCTTGGCCTTGGATGCTCAGGAATAGGGTGAGCTTCTACCTTTATTACTTCACCATTAACAAGTCTTTTCTTTGCCCTATTTCTTACACCCTCTTGAAGTCCTTTAATTAATGACTGATTCTTTTGCATGGTTCCAGTGCCCACAGCAACATGATCATATTTAGGAAATACCCACCCATAAAAATCAGGAGAAACATCAGTTCCGACATACATTTCAGCAAGATCTTCGTAGTAACTCATTTCTTCTTTAGGCAATTTAATTCTTTCCTGAAATGCTATGGCAACTTTGTAATCTCCTGCATCCATTGCTTTTGCTACTCTGCTATTGGCTCCATCAGCTCCTATTAAAAGGTCAACAGTAAGCTCTTTGAGTTCCCCTTTTTTATCTCCATTCGTAAAATCTGAGTAGGAAAGCTTATATGGCCCTTGATTATTATCGCCAGTATCAATAGAAGTAACTAATCCATTTATTAATGTAGCACCAAGATCTGATGCTCTATTGCGCATAAAGGCATCCATAACTTCTCTTCTACACATCCCAATAAACTCATTATCACTTTTCCCATAAACTCTATCTAAGCTTATATCTACCTCTCTATTTGATGGAGATATCATTCTCATATGCCTTACTTTTCTATCAATTATTGACTCAGGTAAATCAAATTCTTCGACCATGCAAAGTGGAATTGCTCCTCCACATGGTTTTGCATTATCTAATTTTCTCTCGAAGAGCCAAGTTTTTATTCCAGCTTTAGCAAGTATTTCTGCCGCACATGAACCACTTGGACCTCCACCAATGACAGCTACCCTCAACATATGAAAAAAAATAATACTGTATATAAAAACTACATCTTTTTTGCTTATAAAAGTGCATTTCTTAAAATAATAGTTAATATCGAAATATCTTTTCCAAATTCACTTATAAATATTGGAACTTAAGAAAGATATTGATCAATTTGATATACCACTTGCTAAAAGAACTTACTTAAACAACCCAAATTCAACATTATTAAAAAAGTTATTAATATTTTCTCCTTTTATTTTCCTTATATTTTCTTTCGCTGCATTGCGATTTATTAGAAATGAAGAATTAATACCTCTTAATAATCTCAAATTTGAGGTTAAAAGAAATCATGATGCCAGAATTTTGGGCCATCTTCCCTATAAGGAAACTCCTAAAGAGAAACTAGTTTTAATTGAGCCTAATATTGAAGTTCATATGGATATGCACGATTCTCTAATAAAGATGAGAGAAGAAGCCAAAAAGGATGGTATATATTTGGTCTTCTTGAGTGGTTATAGATCAATAAATTTGCAAAACGATATCTTTTATTCTTTAAAATCTATTAGAAATCAAGAAGCTGCAGAAAGAGCTAGAGTTTCAGCCCCTCCAGGATATTCTGAACATAGTACAGGTTTCGCAATCGATATTGGTGATGCTACTCAAAGAGAGACAGACTTTGAAACCGACTTTGAAAATACAGACGCCTTTAGATGGCTCATAAAAAATGCAGCTAAGTTTCACTTTAAGTTATCGTTCAATAAAGATAATAAATATATAGATTACGAACCCTGGCATTGGAGATATGAGGGGTCAATTGAAGCATTAAAAGTTTTTGAAAGCGCAAACAGAAAATTATAAACCTAATTGATTGATTTAATTATTGAATTAGATTATATTTTTCAAAGTCTTCAAGAGAAAATTCTCATAATAAGCACACTTTGAGTTAGCCTTAATAAAGTCAATTAACTATTTATATAACTTCTATAAATGTCATCTTCGATAAAAGAAATTAGAAATGTTGCAATTATTGCTCACGTAGATCATGGGAAGACAACACTTGTAGATGCATTGTTATCTCAATCAGGAATATTTAGAGACAATGAGGTTATCCCTACATGTGTAATGGATTCAAATGATCTTGAGAGAGAAAGGGGGATAACAATTCTCTCAAAAAATACAGCAGTTAACTACAAAGACACCAGAATTAATATTATAGATACACCTGGACATGCTGATTTTGGAGGAGAAGTAGAAAGGGTTTTGGGAATGGTTGATGGTTGTCTTCTTATTGTTGATGCAAATGAGGGACCTATGCCTCAAACAAGATTTGTTTTAAAAAAAGCATTAGAAAAAGGTCTCAGGCCTATAGTCTTTGTAAATAAAATTGATAGACCAAGAGTAGTACCAGAAATAGCAATTGATAAGGTCCTTGATTTGTTTTTGGAGTTAGGAGCTGATGATGATCAATGTGATTTCCCTTATCTTTTTGGGAGCGGCCTTTCTGGCTTTGCAAAAGAAGAGATGGAATCTAATAGTGAAAATATGATGCCTCTTTTTGAAGCTATTATTAGACATGTTCCACCTCCAGTAGGTGATGCCAATAAGCCTCTTCAGCTACAAATAACTACTTTGGATTATTCTGATTTTTTAGGCAGAATTGTAATTGGGAAAATTCATAATGGAACTATAAAAAATGGCCAACAAGCCAGTTTAATTAAAGAAAACGGAAAAACTATTAAAGGTAAGGTTAGTAAACTTTTAGGATTTGAAGGATTACAAAGAATTGATATAAATGAAGCATTCGCAGGTGATATTGTTGCTGTTTCTGGTTTCGATGACGTCAATATTGGTGAGACCATAGCATGTCCCGATTCTCCTCATCCTCTTCCATTAATCAAAGTTGATGAACCAACCTTAAATATGACTTTTGTTGTGAATGATTCACCATTTGCTGGTAAGGAAGGGAAATTTGTTACTAGTAGACAATTAAAAAATCGATTGGAGAGGGAACTTTTAACAAATGTTGCCTTGAGAGTAGAAGAAACTGATTCTCCTGATAGGTTTTCAGTCTCAGGAAGAGGAGAGTTGCATTTAGGTATTTTAATTGAAACTATGAGAAGAGAAGGGTTCGAGTTTCAAATCTCACAACCTCAAGTAATTTTTAGAGAAATTGATAATGTTGAATGTGAGCCTATAGAGACTTTGGTCCTTGATGTGCCTGAAGTATCCGTTGGTTCATGTATAGAAAAACTTGGATCGAGAAAGGCAGAGATGAAAAATATGCAGACAAGTTCAGATGGGAGAACTCAATTGGAATTTCTTGTTCCATCAAGAGGACTAATTGGATTTCGTGGAGAATTTGTTCGGATAACAAGAGGTGAAGGTATCATGAGTCATTCATTTTATGAATATAAACCTAAAACAGGAGATTTTGAAACTAGAAGAAATGGAGTTCTTATAGCTTTTGAGGAAGGTGTGGCCACATTCTATGCATTAAAGAATGCTGAAGATAGGGGAGTCTATTTCATTAAACCCGGAGTTAAAGTTTATAAGGGAATGATAATTGGAGAAAATAATCGACCTCAAGATCTTGAGTTAAATATATGTAAAACTAAGCAGTTGACTAATATGAGGTCTGCAGGGGCAGAAGAACTTGATACTTTGCAGTCACCTGTCGATATTACTCTTGAAAGAGCACTCGAATATATTGGCCCAGATGAAATGCTAGAGGTAACACCGGATTCAATAAGAATGAGAAAAATAAATAAAAAGAAAAGAAATTAATAATTAGTTTCATGAACGAAGAAAGTGCAAAAAGTTTTGAGGATTCTCTTTTTAATGCTTTAAATCTTTTTAACAATCATGAATGGTATGAAGCTCATGATGCTTTTGAAGAAATATGGAATTCTGTTGATGGTGACGAAAGACAAGTTATCCAGGGCATTTTACAAGTATCTGTTTCTCAGTTTCACTTAAGTAAGGGTAATTTAAATGGAGCTACGATTCTGCTTGGAGAGGGTTTAGGTAGAATAAAAACTAGAACTAAGATTAAGTTAGGAATTGATCTTGAATCATTCTGCCGATCTTTGGAAGATTTATTGTGGAAATTACAATATAAAGAGCAATTAAGTGAGAACGATAAGCCTTTTTTGAAACCTCTTTGATAAATATGAATATTATGAATATATATTTATCTTCAATGAAATTATTATTATCTATTCCATTTTTTTTTCAAGAAAATAAGAAAGCTAATCGATCTCAAGAAAAATGAACCTAAATATTCATAATGTATCCCTTTCAATTAAAGGAAGATTAATCGTAGATGATGTTTCCATAACTGTTAATCCAGGGGAAGTTGTAGGTTTGATGGGACCTAATGGTGCTGGGAAAACTACAACTTTTAATCTTGCAGTTGGGAATATAAAACCAGAAAAAGGTGAAATCTTAATGAATGGGAAAAATATAACCAATCTTCCTCTACCTATTAGATCAAGACTTGGGTTAGGTTACTTAACTCAGGAAGCGAGTATATTTAGAGACCTCACTGTTAAGGACAATATTGATTTGGCTTTACAAAATTCAAGTTATAGTAGAGCAGCTATAAGAAATAGAAGAGAACAATTAATTAATGAATTTAATTTGAATAATTTTGTAGATAATTATGGTTATCAACTTTCAGGAGGAGAGAGGAGGAGGTGTGAAATAGCTAGGGCTCTCACTGTAGGCAGAAAAGGACCTAAATATTTGTTATTAGACGAACCTTTTGCTGGGATCGATCCTCTAGCAGTCAATGATCTAAAGAAACTAATTCTTAAATTGAGTAGTGATGGGGTCGGGATTCTCATTACAGACCATAATGTGAGAGAAACCCTTTTAATTACTAACAAATCATATGTATTAAGTGAAGGAAAAATTTTAGCTAACGGTTCATCAAGAGAATTGGCTGATAATCCAATAGTAAAGAAGTATTATCTAGGAGATAATTTCAAACTTTGAAATGCTTTTTAAAAAATAAATTAAAACTTTAATATTAAAGATTTACTCATATATGAATGATTTTAATTATTATTTGGTTGTCATTGGATATTAAAACTTGATAAATTTCTAGAAATGATACTAGATAATTTTTTTAAAAATTTAATATATGAACCGGTTTCAGTTTTAGGTCTTTTAGTTTTTTATTTTTTATTAATTAACTTACCAATATCTTTGGGTGCAGTTTTTAAAAAAAAGTCTTCTTCTGCTGTAAGACTTATTACTATTTTAGTGAACTTATTGATAACATTACAATTACTTTTTAGGTGGTCAATTTCTGGGCATTTTCCTATTAGCAATTTGTATGAATCTCTTTATTTCCTTACTTGGGGTATCACATTGGGTCAACTATTGGTTGAAAGAGAATACCAAGCTCCAATAATTCCCTCAATTGCTATACCTATTGAGTTACTGACAGTGGCTTTTGCTTGTTTTGTTTTACCTGAGGATTTAAAGTTATCTTCCAACCTAGTTCCAGCTTTAAGGTCTAGTTGGTTAGTAATGCATGTTAGTGTCGTAATGCTTAGTTATGCAGCATTAATAATAGGTTCTTTACTTTCAATGTCCGTTTTGTTTATTAATAAAAATAAGCCGCTTCAAATCAGAAGTAGTTCTACAGGTATAGGAGGATTTAAACTTTCAAATAGCTATCCTATAAATGATTCAGTTGAACCTATTGAATTTTCTCATTCAGAAGAATTAGATACATTAAGTTATCGTTCTATATTAATCGGCTTCGTTCTTTTAACTCTTGGTTTAATTTCAGGTGCGGTCTGGGCTAATGAGGCTTGGGGTACATGGTGGAGTTGGGATCCAAAAGAAACATGGGCATTTATCTCATGGTTATTTTATGCCGCTTATCTGCATATGAGAATAAGCAAGGGCTGGCAAGGACGTAGACCGGCATTATTAGCATCTACAGGCTTTTTAGTAGTTTTAGTATGTTATTTAGGAGTTAATTTCTTAGGAATAGGGTTACATAGTTATGGCTGGATATTTGGGTGATTTGTTAATCTCCCAGAATATTTATTGAGGTTCAGAAAGAACATTCCCCTTTTGAGCTTCTTGTGCCACTTTTCTCAAGTCATCACATCCCTCTTTTAATGTTGGGTAAGCAAACATTCCACTACCTGCAATAAAACAATTAGCTCCAGCATCTGCACATTGTGAAATTGTCCAATTTGCTTTTATTCCCCCATCAACTTCAATGTCGACATTTAAGTTTTTTTCAATAACAAAGTTTCTTATTTCTCTGATTTTATTAAGCATTGTTGGTATATAAGCTTGTCCACCAAAACCTGGATTAACTGTCATAACTAAAACATGATCAACCATATCCATAATGTTTTTAATCATTTCAAAAGGAGTATGGGGGTTTAATGCAACAGAAGGAGATCCTCCTAAATCTCTTATCCTTCCAAGAACTCTATGCAAATGAATATTTGCTTCGGCATGAGCTATTACTACTCCAGGTTCACCATTCGCTCCCTTTGTAGCTTCTACATAAGATTCAAGCATGGTTTCACAGTTATATTGGCTCACCATTAATTGAGTTTCAAAAGGGACATTGCAATATTTCCGGCATGCAGCAATCATTTCAGGACCAAATGTAAGATTTGGTACGAAGTTCCCATCCATTACATCAAATTGAATTCTATCTACTCCAGCCTCCTCGAGCTCTTTCACACATGCCCCCATATTTGCCCAATCCGCCGGTAAAACTGAAGGAATTATTTGAATTGGTCTATTAGCACCAGTTAAATTTGCTTGATTTGACTCAGTCATTTAATTTTTAAAATATTTAATAAAGATACTATATTTAGTTGTTTATTCCTAATTTCAGGTCATGGCCTGATAAAGTAACGGCTGTAAAGAGTTAAAAAAAGCTTAATAGCATAATAATTCTTATAAAAAATGCCATTTTTTATGAGATCATACTCAAAACCTTTTAGAAAATCCTCAAAATTTAATTGTGAATCAAACTTTAATTCAAGAAATTCTCGAAGTTGTCGAGCAAGCTGCTATTGCCTCAGCAAAACTAACAGGACTTGGTCAAAAAGATGAAGCTGATGCTGCAGCAGTCGAGGCAATGAGATTGCGAATGGGCAAAATTGAAATGAAAGGGAAAATTGTTATTGGAGAAGGTGAAAGAGATGAAGCACCCATGCTTTATATAGGTGAAGAGGTTGGTAGTGGAAGTGGTCCAGGGGTCGACTTTGCAGTAGATCCTTGTGAAGGGACTAATCTTTGTGCGAATAATCAAAGAGGATCTATGGCTGTTTTAGCTGCCTCTGATACGGGTGGTCTTTTCAATGCTCCTGATTTTTATATGAACAAATTAGCAGCGCCTCCTGCCGCTAAAGGTAAAGTGGATATTAGAAATTCAGCTACTGAAAACTTAAAGATACTAAGCGATTGCTTGGGTCTTTCTATTAATGAGCTTACTGTTGTTGTAATGGATAGAACTAGACATAAAGATTTAATTAAAGAGATTCGAGGATGTGGTGCTAAAGTTCAACCGATTTCTGATGGTGATGTTCAAGCTGCGATTGCATGTGGTTTTGCAGGAACTGGAACACATTGCTTGATGGGTATTGGTGCAGCTCCAGAGGGTGTTATTTCAGCTGCTGCAATGAGAGCTCTTGGCGGACACTTTCAAGGACAACTAGTTTATGATCCGGCAATCGCTCAAACTTCTGAATGGGCTGATTACACAAAAGAAGGAAATATAAAACGTCTTAATGAAATGGGGATAACAGATATAGATAAAATCTATGAAGCAAATGAATTGGCATCGGGAGAAAATGTTGTTTTCGCTGGAAGTGGAATAACTGATGGATTATTATTTGACGGAGTTAAATTTGAAAGGGATTGTGTTAGAACAAGTAGTCTAGTTATTAGTACATTAGATAGTACTGCAAGGTTCACAAATACTGTCCATATAAAAGATGGTGCTAAGAGTATCAGCCTTTAAAAATTCACTTTTGATTTTATGCATATTGTTGTCGTCGGACTGAGTCATCGCACGGCACCTGTCGAAGTGCGTGAGAAGTTAAGTATTCCTGACCAATCCATAACAGAGTCATTGAAAGCATTAAAAGCTTTCTCTGATGTTTTAGAGGTGTCAATTTTAAGTACTTGTAATAGGCTGGAAATATATGCGCTAGTAAAGGATAAAAATACTGGAATTTCATCTATTAAAGAATTCATATCAGAATATTCTGGAATTACTTTTGAAGATTTAAATCCACATCTTTTTTGCTTTAGACAGGAAGAAGCAGTTTTGCATTTGATGAAAGTCTCGGCAGGACTCGATAGCCTCGTTTTAGGGGAAGGACAAATCCTTTCGCAAGTAAAAAAAATGATGAGATTAGGTCAGGAGAATCAATCTATTGGACCAATTCTTAATAGATTATTAACTCAATCAGTTAGTACAGGTAAAAAAGTAAGATCCGAAACAAATTTAGGAACTGGAGCTGTGTCAATCAGTTCAGCAGCAGTAGAACTAGCTCAATTAAAAATTGGACAAGAAAAGGGTTTTGATACTCTTGTAAGTTTGGAATCAGAGAACGTTCTTGTTGTTGGTGCCGGACGAATGAGTAGGCTTTTAATAACTCATCTAAAATCAAAAGGATGTCATAAACTTATCCTTTTAAATAGAAATATTGATAGAGCATTAAATCTTGCTCAAGACTTCCCTGATTTAGAGATTGTTTGTAAAGGGTTAAACGAATTAGAAAAAAACATATCATTATCTTCGCTTGTTTTCACCAGTACTGCTTCTGAAGAGCCAATTATTGATCTCTCAAAAATTGAAAAATTAAATTTAAGTAATAGACTTAAATTTATTGATATTGGTGTACCGAGAAATATATCTAATGATGTCAAACAACATGCATTTGTAAAATCATTTGATGTTGATGACTTACAAGAGGTCGTTTCAAGAAATCAAGAATTTAGACAGAAAATAGCAAAGGAAGCAGAATCTTTAGTAGAAGAAGAAAGGATCATTTTTTTAGAATGGTGGGCAAGTTTAGAGGCCGTTCCAGTAATAAATAAACTTAGATCAGATTTGGAGTTAATTAGAAAAGAGGAATTGCAAAAAGCACTTAGCAGAATGGGACCAGATTTTTCGGCTAGAGAGAGAAAAGTTGTGGAAGCTCTGACTAAAGGAATAATTAATAAAATACTTCATACGCCGGTCACCAAGTTGAGAAGTCCTCAATCAAGAGAAGAAAGACAAGTTTCTTTGAAAATCGTTGAAAAATTGTTTTCTTTGGTAGAAGAGGATAAAAATAGCTAACTTTTTTCGATTTATATTAAGTTTTTCCAGTGATTTATCGAAATACCTTTGTAAACTGACCATTTATATTTCTAAATATGCCCATAATCAGTTACTTTAGGTAGTTGTATATATACCTCTATTAGATTGAATGAAGCGCGTGTTGGCCATAATCCTCGGAGGAGGAAAAGGTTCTAGACTTTACCCTCTAACAAAAATGAGGGCTAAACCTGCTGTGCCATTGGCAGGTAAGTATCGTTTGATAGATATACCGATTAGTAATTGTATAAATTCAGGCATTGAAAAAATGTACGTATTGACCCAGTTCAATAGTGCATCTCTAAATAGACATATAGGAAGAACCTATAATTTAAATGGCCCTTTCGGCCAAGGATTTGTGGAGGTTTTAGCTGCACAACAGACTCCTGATAGTCCGAAGTGGTTTGAAGGTACTGCTGATGCTGTAAGGAAATACCAATGGTTATTTCAAGAATGGGATGTAGATGAATATTTAATATTGTCAGGTGATCAACTGTACAGAATGGACTACAGCTTATTTGTTCAACATCATAGAGATAATGGTGCTGATTTAACTGTTGCAGCTTTGCCTGTTGATGAGGCTCAAGCAGGAGGTTTTGGTCTAATGAGAACCGATGATGTAGGAAATATAAAAGAATTTAGTGAAAAGCCTACTGGAGAGAAGTTGAAGGCTATGGCAGTAGATACTTCAAAATTTGGATTAAGTAAGGAGTCAGCTGCCAAAAAACCATATCTAGCCTCTATGGGTATTTACGTTTTTAGCAGAAATACTCTTTTCGATCTTCTAAATAAATTTCCTAATTATACGGATTTTGGTAAGGACATAATTCCAGAAGCCCTCAATAGAGGGGATACTCTTAAGAGTTATGTATTCGATGATTATTGGGAAGATATCGGGACCATTGGGGCATTCTTTGAGTCAAACCTTGCATTAACTGAGCAACCAAAACCTCCATTTAGTTTTTATGATGAGAAATTTCCAATTTATACAAGACCTAGATTTCTCCCCCCTTCTAAACTTGTAGATGCTCAAATTACTGATTCAATTGTTTGTGAAGGTACAATCTTGAAGTCATGCAGTATTTTACATTGTGTTTTAGGTGTAAGAAGCAGGATTGAGAGTGATTCGGTTCTTGAGGATACTCTTGTTATGGGCGCCGATTTCTTTGAATCTCCTGAAGAGAGGATTGAACTAAGAAAAGGTGGCGGAACGCCTCTTGGTGTAGGCGAAGGAACTACTGTAAAAAGAGCAATTCTTGATAAGAATACAAGAATTGGCGATAATGTTGTGATCATTAATAAAGATCGAGTAGAAGAAGCAGATAAGCCAGAATTAGGTTTTTATATCAGAAATGGAATTGTTGTAGTTGTTAAAAATGCAACTATTGCAAACGGAACTGTTATTTAAATCTTTTCCATCATTTTTCGCTGACATAAGTATTTTTTTTGAGCAATTTTGTTGAGTTGCAGGCAAACTGTATTTATTGAGTTTTTTAATTTTTTATGTCCAAGGCACATTTTGGTTTAATAGGTCTTGGTGTTATGGGCGAAAATTTAGTTCTTAACGCAGAGAGAAATGGATTTTCTAGTGTAGTTTTTAATAGGACTTACTCAAAAACTGAAGAATTTTTACAAGGTCGTGGCCTTGGGAAGAATATAGAAGGAGCTGAAACTCTTCAAGAGTTTGTTAATAAGCTAGAGAGACCTAGAAGAATTCTAATGATGGTTAAAGCTGGGCCCGCAACAGATGCTGTTATCGATAATATTTCTGGATATCTCGAGGAAGGAGATTTATTAATAGATGGCGGCAACTCTCAATTTAAAGACACAGAAAGAAGGGTGAATACTCTTGAAAGTAAAAGTTTTGGATACATTGGGATGGGAGTCTCTGGAGGGGCCAAAGGAGCTTTGGAGGGTCCAAGTATGATGCCCGGTGGTACTAAGGCTTCATATGATGCAATAGAAAGCTTATTAACAAAAATGGCTGCCAAAGTTGAAGACGGACCATGTGTTGCATATGTTGGACCAGGAGGCTCAGGTCATTTTGTGAAAACTGTTCATAACGGAATTGAATATGGAATCGAACAAATACTTGCAGAAGCTTATGACCTTATGAAGAGAGTCAAAGGTATGAATGGTCAGCAAATGTCAGAGGTTTTTGGAATTTGGAATAATACTGATGAATTAGCTTCTTATCTTGTTGAGATAACAGAGATTTGTCTAAATACAAAAGATGAGATAACTGGAGATGATGTCGTGGAAAAAATATTAGATAAAGCTGGCCAGAAAGGTACAGGGTTATGGACTGTTGTAAGTGCTCTAGAACTGGGGGTATCAGTCCCAACTATTTATGCATCTTTAAATGCAAGAGTAATGAGTTCTTTAAAAGAGCAACGTAGTGAGATTGAAAAAACTATTCCATCTAAAGAGATAGAGGATTTCGATTTAGGAAATATATCAAATGGAATGAAACCTTTATTTGATGCTGTAGTCCTTGCTACAATTGCTAGCTATGCCCAGGGTATGGACATTTTAAGAGAAGCATCTGTGGTATATAACTATAGTTTGAATATGCCTTCAATTGCTCAAATATGGAAAGGTGGTTGCATAATTAGATCAAAATTATTAAGTAAAATTCAAGATGCTTATAACAAGGATCCTAATCTAAGAAATTTAATTTTTGATGATTGGTTCAATAATGAAATCGCGACAAGATTAGATAACTTAGCTAGAGTTGTCTCTTTATCCACAAAAGCTGGTATACCAGTCCCATGTTTATCCAGTACCTTAGATTATTTGAATAGTTATAGAACCGATAGACTTCCTCAGAACCTTGTTCAGGCAATGAGAGACTGTTTTGGCTCTCATACATATGAAAGAATTGATAAGGAAGGTAGTTTTCATACTGAATGGATGAAATGATTGAAAAGGTTAAAAATGGTTATACACTTAACATTTACAAAGACAAGTTAGAGCTATCTACAGCGGTTTTTAAGTTTATTGAAAGTTACATTATTCATACTTTAAAAAAGATAGACAGGTTCAAATTTTGTGTAAGTGGAGGTTCAACTCCTAAATCTGTCTATAAGCTTTTATCAAAAAGTGATCTTAGATGGGATATGGTTGATGTCTTTTTAGGGGATGAAAGATGTGTTGATCCAAATTCAGAATTGAGTAACTCGTTAATGTTGAAGAATTCATTGTTAACTAATTTTGGATCTAAAGCTTTTTTTTATGAAATTTTCAATGATTTAAATGCTGATGATGAAGCTATAAAAAATCAATTTATTTCTAAATTATTTGAAAAATGCGGATCAAAATCTCCAACTTTTGATTTAACATTATTAGGTCTTGGAGACGATGGTCATACAGCCTCACTATTCCCTTATCAAAAAAATAATAATGTAGATGATTTTGTTATTTTTAATGAAGGTAAAGGTTTAAAAAGAATTTCATTAACTCCAAAGGTTCTTTCAGCTTCTTCAAAGATAGTATTTTTAGTTAGTGGAGCTTCTAAAAGAATTGCGCTTGAGAGGTTATTAGATGAAAAAGAGCAACCAGATAGAACACCATCAAAATTAATAAAATCTATTAATCAAATTTCAATATTTTGTGATCAGGAATCAGCAAAAGAATTAGAAATTTAGTTAAAGTCTATTAATAATTTAAATTATTTAATGAGTAAGAAAAAATTTTTATTCCAGAGAAAGGAGTTCGATGGTTGGAAAACATTAAATGATACTGTTATGGGCGGATCAAGTTCAGCTTTTTGTGAAATTTCAAATTCGGGTTTAATATTAAAGGGTGATATTGTTGAGAAAGCAGGAGGATTTGTTAGTTGTAGATCGTCTATATATAAACCTTCTTTAAATGTATCTGAGTATTCATCCTTTGAATTAAATATTGATGGACAAGGAAGAACTTTAAAATTTGCTGTCGCTTGTGAAGATGATCTACTAGGACTAACCGAATTTATTCCGGGTGGACTTAGATGGATTAAATCATTCCCAACAAGAAAATTCGGGACAACAAATGTTCAAATTCCTTTTAGTGATTTAAAACCTTCAGTAAGAGCTAATAAAGTACGTTTTCCATTTAAATTCAAGCCATCTAAAATTAAAAGATTGCAATTACTACACTCTAAGTTCGGTGATGATGGATTACTTAATAATGAGTTTAAACAGGGTTCAATAAAAGTTTTAATTAAATCAATAAGTGTTATTTGAAAATCCACCTAAAAATATAGAGAGCTTAATCGCTAAGTCAGCAGATTTAACAAATAAACCTTTTGTTCATTCTGTAGTAAAAATAAATGGTGAATACGAATTCGAAGATGAAGATATTGATTTAACAGTTAATATCTTATGTCGAGATAAAGAAGGTAAAAGATTAGAAATTTATGATCTTGAATTAGAACTTTTTAAATCAAATAAAGAATTGGTTTTAGTAATCTCTAAGCTTAACTTCCCTGATGAACCAATATTATGGTGTGGAGTTAAAACATTATGGATGGATAGCAATAATGGGAAAAAATGCAACTCACCAAAATACAGCGCTAGATTGGAAAATTTAGCAAATAGGATAAAAAGTTTTATTGATTAAGAAACTAAAATTTGAGCTGATTTATAAATCAGTAACAGCCCCTAAACTTGATGAGCTTACGATTCTCGAATATTTTGAAAGAATTCCCCTTTTGTATTTTTGAATAGGTTTTACCCAATCTTTTTTTCTTTTTTCTAATTCTTCGTCAGATAAATCAACTTCAATTAGTTGTTTTACAGCATCTACTGTAATTAAATCACCTTGTTTTATTAGAGCAATATTTCCTCCTACAGCAGCCTCTGGAGCTATGTGACCCACAACAAGACCATAGGTACCTCCGCTAAATCTTCCATCGGTAATTAAAGCCACCTTCTCTCCTAGCCCTTGACCAACAATCGCAGATGTTGGAGCTAACATTTCTCTCATGCCTGGACCTCCTACAGGACCTTCGTTTCTAATAACAACAACATCACCAGCTTTGATATCGTTATTTAATATCGATTTTAAACAATCTTCTTCACTTTCAAAAATCTTTGCAGGACCTGTTAATACAGGGTTTTTTACTCCGCTAATTTTGGCTACAGAACCTTCGATCGCTAAGTTACCTTTTAATATCGCTAGATGTCCTTTTTTATAAAGAGGGTCATCTATGTCTCTTATGACATTTTGATTTGTTGGAGGCTTATCTGGAATATTCTGTAAGTACTCTGAGATGGTTTTCCCTTCAATGTTTTTGCAATCGCCATGAATTAATCCTGCATTCAAAAGTATTTTCATTACTTGTGGAATCCCACCTGCCTTATGAAGATCCACCGTCACATATTTACCACTCGGTTTAAGGTCACAAATAACTGGTACTTTTTGTCTGATTCTCTCAAAATCATTAATGTTGATATCTATTCCTGCAGTATTCGCAATAGCTAAGATGTGCAATACTGCATTTGTTGATCCGCCAATTGCCATAATTACTGATATTGCATTTTCAAATGCTTTCTTTGTCATTAGGTCTAGAGGTCTTATATCTTTTTCTATTGCAGAGACTAATATCTCAGCACTTTTATCTGCACTTAGTTCTTTTTCAAGATCTTCAGCAGCCATAGTGGAACTGTGAGGAAGACTTAACCCTAATACTTCAATAACCGCAGACATTGTATTAGCTGTAAACATTCCTCCACAGCTACCAGCACCAGGAATACAATTTTTCTCAACTTGGATTAGCCTTTCTTCATTAATTTTGCCTGATGTTAATTGCCCAACAGCTTCAAATGCACTAACAACAGTAAGATCTTCTCCATGCAATTTCCCAGGCTTTATTGTCCCTCCATAAATGAAAATTGAGGGAATATTCATTCTTGCAATCGCAATCATGGCACCCGGCATATTTTTATCACATCCACCTATAGCAAGTACTCCATCCATACTCTGAGCATTGCATGCTGTTTCAATTGAATCAGCAATAACTTCTCTTGAAACTAGGGAATATTTCATGCCCTCTGTCCCCATAGAAATGCCATCACTTACTGTTATAGTCCCAAACATCTGAGGCATCCCACCTGATCTTTTTATTGACTCTTCAGCTTTTAAAGCTAACTTATTTAAACCCATATTGCATGGTGTTATGGTGCTGTATCCATTTGCAACTCCAATAATAGGTTTATTAAAATCTTCATCATTAAATCCAACAGCTCTTAACATCGATCTGTTAGGGGATCTTTGCACACCTTGGGTTATTGCAGATGACCTGAGTTTATTCATATGATTTGAGAACCTTTCTTATTCTATTGCCCCAACTCTTCAAGTTGCTTCCTCACATCAGCAATTGCAGAATTAAGTTGCTCAACTTTCTTCTCCAGATTCTCTCCTTCAACTTCATTTATATTTTCATTTGAATCAATCGCTTCTGAGCCGTCTTGAATTCTGGAGGAATACATCATTGCTTTTTGTTTTTTTTCCTCCTTTCGTTTGTCTGCTTCGGATATTAACCACCAAGCTAGACCTGCTGCTCCAATAAAAGCACCGCTTATTAATGATAAAAGATTATTTGAAGACGAATCTCTGTATTCAGACATTGGTAAAATATTTACTCCTATATTCTATATTAGTTCTTATCTTGAAATATAGTACTTAAACGCGATAGAGGATTCCCAATACCCGGTACTAATAATTGTGTTTTTTCGTCTTCCTCATCTATGCAAGAAGTGTAAATTACCTGATTAGGGAGTAATTTCGCAATTTCATTTAACCCTTTATTTGAGCAAATAGCAGTTATTAAGAGAATCCTATTTGAATCAACACCTAAATCCTTTAATTTAATTAAAGTTTCTAATGTTGGTGATTTTGTTGTTATTTGTTCTGAATAAAATATAACTCCTTCATTTGATTCAATAGTTTTTGGAAGTTCTCCTAATAAGAGGGTTGAATTAGGAATTACTTCTTTAGATCCAAACCAAAGAGATAACCCTTCGGGCAACATTGCGAGCACTTTTATTGGATAATCGTTATTAATAAAGAATCCATCTGCGTTTCCATTATAAGTATTTACTATCTCTTTTTTATATGGCAGCCAATTACGCAATGCTTCATATGTAAGCCATTTCCCTAATTGCTCATATCCTGTTGAGTACAAAATATTTGGAGTATTTTTTTCTCGCAATATTGAAAGCCAATGTTTTATTAATGGATGAGGAGGAACAATAACCTTTAGTGACATTGCCATATATTTTCCTTTAAGATACTCTTACAACTTTAAATACTTAAGTTCTAAAATACAGTCTTATTATGATTAAATCAATTGTTTTCCCCTCACTAAAGAATGCATTAATTACTTTGTTATTCGTTGGGATTTTATTTTTTAATTCTGTAAATTCTGCATGGGCTAAAAGACCTCCTGAGATTAGAAACCAGCAAGATCTTAATTTAGAGCCAGATATGCATGGTCAAGACTTAAGCGGTAACGAATACGTTAAGTTTGATTTGAATGGGTTTAATTTCAGTGAAAGTAATTTAGAAGGTGCGGTGTTCAATAATAGTAAATTGCAAAACTCAAAGTTTACTGGAGCAAATTTAAGAGATGCACTAGCTTATGCAACAGACTTTACAGATGCTGATCTTTCGGATGTTAATTTTACTAATGCCTTATTAATGGAGAGTAATTTTGAAGGTGCAAAAATAGATGGTGCAGATTTTACTGATGCTGTTCTTAGTCGTACACAACAAAAACAATTATGTGCGATTGCTAATGGCACAAATAGTTCTACAGGAGAGAGTACAGAATATAGCTTAGGTTGTTAAACATCAAAAATGAAAAAAAAAAAATTCCAGTTATTGTTGTTTCGGGATTTCTTGGTTCAGGTAAAACAACTTTTCTAAGATATCTATTAAAAGAGAGTAATAAAAAATTTGGTTTAATAATTAATGAATTTGGTGATGTTGGAATTGACGGTGATTTGATTAAAAGTTGTGAAAAATGTGATGAATCTGAAGACGACTGCGTAATTGAATTAAATAATGGATGTTTATGTTGTACTGTTCAAGATGATTTTGTTCCATCAATAAAAGCTCTCCTAGAATTTAATCATCCTATCGAATCAATAATTATCGAAACAAGTGGCTTAGCACTACCAATTCCCTTAATTCAAGCACTTAATTGGCCTGAGATAAGGTCTTCCATCTACCTTGATGTTGTTGTTGGTATCGTTAATGGAGAATCAATGCTTAATGGTTCACCAATTAATGATTTAAATAAAATAACAAAACAATATAATGAAACAGATAAAATTGATCACAACGCCACTATAGATGAACTATTTGAGGAGCAATTAGAAGTCTCTGATATCGTTTTAGTCTCTAGATCAGATATCTTAAATGATGATCAGTTTGACGTTGTAAAAAATAAAATTCAAGGAAGTCTAAACTCATCTACACCTGTCCTTAAATCCAAGAATGGCAAAATTGATTTGAATTATCTATTTGATTTTAATTTTAAAAAAGAGACTTATAAAAAATATTTAACTGAAGAACATGACCATAATCATGTTGAGCTTGTATCAGATTCAATTAAATCAAATTATTTCCTTGAAAAAAATGACTTTGAAAAGGAGATGTCAAAAATATTGGATAAATTAAACATTCTTCGAATAAAAGGACGTATTTGGATACCGAATAAATCATTGCCTTTACAAATTCAAATTGTTGGAAAGAAAATTAATACTTGGTTTGAAGAAGCTCCAGACAATTGTTGGAGACCAAATGATAATGCTGGGCTTGAATTAGTAATAATTTCCTTTGATGAAAAATCTATAAAAAATTTCAATAAAAAAATTAAAGAGAAATTTAAGATTTTAAGTGACCCAAAAATAGCAATTTGACTTTATAGTTAGCTGTCGGGATACTAACTACAGTAAACAGCCCAAGATGGAAAATTTAAAAATTACTTTAAAACAAATAATCTCTGACGACGTTACATCAATTGATAAAATAAAATGTTCAAAATGTGGAGGGGCTGGAAATTTTAAAACACATGAAAATTCAAGAAGAACTTGTTTAGTTTGTTTTGGTAGAGGCTACATAAATATTTAATAACTCAGAAAACCTTAAGGTAAAAATATTTGTTTATTAATCTATAGTTTTTTTTATTAGAATTTAAACTAATCTTCTAATAGAAATTAATTTTTAATTGGACCAATTTGCTGTAAAAGTTTTTGTAAGACTAAGACCCTCAGTTTTAGATCCAGCAGGGGAAGCTACTAAATCTGCTTCTATAAAACTTGGAGCTGAAGGAATAAAATCACTACGTATAGGAAAAATAATTGAGGTGAAAATAGAAGGTAATGGTGAAAACGAAGTAAGAGAAAAAATTGATTTATTGTGTGATAGGTTATTCGCAAATACTGTTATTGAAGATTATGAGTATTCACTAGAAAAATTATAAGATGGATAATTTTACTGTAGGAGTTGTTGTCTTCCCTGGTTCTAATTGTGATCGTGATGTTTCATGGGCATTGGAAGGTTGTTTAGACATAAGAACAAAATACTTGTGGCATGAGTCTTCAGATTTAAGCGATGTAGATGCAATAGTTTTACCCGGTGGATTTAGCTATGGTGATTATTTAAGATGCGGAGCAATAGCGAGATTCTCTCCATTAATAAATGCTTTGGATGACTTTGTGAAAAGTGGAAGAAGAGTTTTAGGAATTTGTAATGGGTTCCAAATTTTGACAGAATCAGGATTTTTGCCTGGTGCCCTTACTACAAATAAAAATCTTAATTTCATCTGTGATGATGTTGAACTTGTTATTGTTTCTTCAAAGGGAGGTTGGTTTAATGATGGAGTTGAAAAACAAACTATTAAGTTACCCATAGCGCATGGGGAAGGAAGATATCATTGTGATTCTGATACTTTAAAAAAACTTGTAGATAATGAATTGATATCTTTGAGATATAAAAATAATCCTAATGGATCCTCATTCGATATCGCAGGCATAACTAATGAAAAGGGTAATGTTCTAGGTTTGATGCCTCATCCAGAGCGAGCATGTGACAAGACAATTGGTGGGACTGATGGTCTCTTTACATTAAAATCATTAATATTAAAATAAAAAAAAGACCCCCAAATTTGGAGGTCTTTTTACTTATTTGGGAAGAAATTAAACAGTAGCTTTTACTTTGGGATCTAATTCACCTTTAGCGTAAAGATCAGCAAAGTAATTGGTGCTGTTTTGCTTGATCTTACTTGCTTGACCTTCGCACCAGAACTGCTTGTATCTATCAAGACAAACTTGCTTCATATATTTTCTAGCAGGCTTGTTGAAATGTCTTGGGTCAAAGTTTGCTTTATCAGCAAATGCTGCCTCTCTTACCGCGGCAGTGAAAGCAAGTCTGTTATCGGTATCGATGTTGACTTTCCTAACTCCATTTCTTATTCCCTCTTGAATCTCTTCAACAGGAACACCATATGTTTGAGGAATTTCACCACCATATTTGTTAATGATATCCAACCATTCTTGAGGAACTGAACTTGATCCATGCATTACAAGATGGGTGTTTGGAAGTGCTTTATGAATTTCAGCAATTCTGCTTATTGCAAGAACTTCTCCTGTAGGTTTCCTTGTGAATTTATAAGCACCATGACTTGTACCTATAGCAATAGCTAATGCATCAACTTTTGTTTTAGCAACAAAATCTGCAGCTTCTTCAGGATCAGTCAAAAGCATGTCAGTAGAAAGTTCACCTTCAAATCCATGACCATCTTCTGCTTCACCTTTCCCTGTTTCTAATGAACCTAAGCAACCTAATTCTCCTTCAACACTAACTCCAACTGAATGAGCAAAATCTACAACTTTTTTAGTAACTGCAACATTATATTCGTAACTAGCAGGTGTTTTTGCATCTGCCTCTAGAGAACCATCCATCATTACTGATGTGAAACCATTTATTGCTGCTGAATAACATGTTGATGGCTCATTACCATGGTCTTGGTGCATTACCACTGGAATATTAGGATATGTTTCTGTCGCAGCAAGGATTAGATGACGTAGGAAAATTTCTCCTGCATAATTTCTTGCCCCTCTTGAAGCTTGGAGGATTACAGGACTATCAGTTTCATATGCTGCTTCCATAATTGCTTGAACTTGCTCAAGGTTATTAACATTGAAAGCTGGAATACCGTAATTATTCTCAGCAGCGTGATCTAAAAGTAGTCTTAGTGGAACGAGGGCCATAATTAAAATAAGTTAAATGCTATATAAAGCATATGTTTCCGAGAGTTTAGTATAAAGAGGTATCAAATGTCACGTCATTAGATATACAAAATACTAAATTAAAGAAACTAATTTTATGACTCAGAGTATATTTTTAGGATTTTTTAGTTAGTAAGTGTAGCCTGCCACAAACAATTGCTCATCAGATGAAGGTTGAGATCCTGCTACATAGGCACCTTTTGAAGCTTCAGAGTTTGCTTGGGCTCTTGCTATTAATGCTTTTTGACCTCCTTCAACGTCGCTTCCTTTCCAGGCCTTTAAGCATGAGTGCTGTAATGCTCTTCCATAGGAGAATGAAACATTCCATAAAGCTTTCCTGTAAAGAGTGTTCATATTATTTAGATAAACAGAAGCAGCTTCTTCGCTTAACCCTCCTGATAAGAAAACTATTCCAGGAACAGATGCAGGAACGCATCTTTCCATAGTTCTAATTGTCATTTCAGCAACCTTCATAGGATCAGCCTTTGTTGGACAGTCTGCTCCATTAACAGTCATAGAAGGTTTTAATAGAGTGCCTTCTAGAAAAACTCCATTTGCTTGACAGGCAATATAAACCTGCTTTATTACCTCTTCTTGAACTTCAGCAGTTTTTTCAATAGTATGGTCACCGTCCATTAAGATTTCAGGTTCAATAATTGGTACTAACCCAGATTCTTGAACTGATCTTGCATACCTTGCTAATCCCCAAGCATTCTCTTGAATTGATAGTTTTGAAGGACAACCATCATTTGTAATTTGCAGAACTGCTCTCCACTTTGCAAATCTGGCACCTTGTTCATAATATTTTGCGGCTCTTTCAACTAACCCATCTAGTCCAGAGCAAAAAGTTTCTACATCTCCCCCTCCTGGAAGTGGATTTAGGCCTTTATCGACCTTTATACCTGGAATAATACCTAATTCATTTAGTTTCTTAACCATTGACTCGCCATCTTGGTGATTCTGATAAAGAGTTTCTTCGAAGAGGATTGCTCCACTTATATATTTGCCAAGACCCTCTGTAGTAAAAAGCATTCCTCTATATGCCTTCCTATTATCTTCAGTATTCTCAACGCCAATTCCAGCGAGTCTTTTACCTACTGTTTTAGTGGATTCATCTACCGCTAATATTCCTTTTCCTTTAGAAGCTAGTAATTGAGCATTTTCTTTAAGCTCATTTTTGTAATAATTTAAAGCCATTCTTTAATAATTCAGTTCAATTGATTTTTCCAGAATATGAAAAAAAAATAAAATCAATCCAATACTTTATCGGGTGATAATTGCTACTTATCAATGTATAGCCTTAAATTTTGATACTTAATCCACTTTTGGAAGATTCTCTTATTGCTTCGCAAACTTTATGACTAGCAAGTCCCTCGCATAAGCCTGGGATTACAGGTGTTCCATTAATTATACTCTGAGCCCATAAATTTTGAATTCTCAAAACTGGAGCTATTCTCCCATCAGTCCATGTTTTTTCAAAATTAAAGCTTGAATCTGCAGATAGATTTTGTATTTTATTTTCGTTGTTTGAATATTTCAAATTAAAACCATGTACATAATCTTTTTGGTTTTCGCTTTTAAGAATTAGTGAACCTTCGCTTCCATATATTTCTAAACTAAATCCTCTACCATTTTTAGAAATTGATGATAAAGATACCTGACATGGAATAAGATTTGAGCTGTAGTTTGATATTTCTATATTGGCTAAACATACATCTTCACTCGTAACATCATTTAAATCAGATGAATTAGGTAAAGGTCTTTTTTTTATTGATGTTGCTAACTTGCCAGAGACGTTTATTACTTCTCCAAAAAACCAATTCAACATATCGAATGCATGAGTACCTAAAGCACCAATAACTCCTCCACCTTTTTCTTCCAATGAGTACCAATTCCAGGATCTTTTGGGGTCGGATCTACTGCCCATTAACCAATCTAATTTGACTAAATATATATCTCCTAAGATATTTTCATCAATAAGTTTTTTAGTCTGAAGGAAAAGAGGTACTGCTCTATATTCAAAATCAACACATACGCTTAAATTATTAATCAAAGATATTCTCTGAAGCTCTTCAATTTCTGAGGAGGATATTGAAACGGGTTTTTCTAGGAGTAAATTTTTATTGTTCTCAAGGGCTTGTTTTGCTAACTTAAATCTTGATTCGGGAGGAGTGGCAATAATAATTCCATCAATTTTTGGAGATTTAACTAAGTCTTCCCAATTGTGAAAAAAATCTAAGCCCGTTTCTTTTTCTAATATCGATTTTTGCTTTTTCTCGTAATGATAAATTGCTACTGGAGTTAAGTGATCAGACTCTTTTAATGCCTCTAAATGAACTTTTTTCCCAAATCCTAGTCCAGCGATTGCTATTTTTAATTTTTTATTTTTAGTATTCATTCTTATTTATTAATAAACTCTGAACAGCTATTTTCAATAACAACATCTATAAGTTCATCATTATTAGAAGTTTGCCATTTTGAATTGAATTGAGGAATTCCATTTATTGATGTATCTTTGAACTTTTTTTCATTGCAATTAATTCTCATTACATAAAGTGATAACTCTCCATCATCATCAGAATTAGTTGGATTCTTAAAGAACTTTGTTAATACACTTATTTCGCCATTTGGGAGCGATTTAATACTCCCTTTATCAAGCCATTCCTTCCCATCATCATTCTCTTTAAGGAGAACCCAATCAACATTTCCTATCGCATATGAATAGGAGGCAAAGTTTAAAATAAAGAGTATAAGGCTTAAAGAAAAATAAAATAAATTAGAAATTATTCTCATTTTATATATTTGATTCTGCGAGTTCTTTTACACCATGAATTTTTAAAATTTTAGTCAGAGTATCCTTGAGATCTTTCCTTTTCACTATTACATCAACAAAACCATGCTCAAGCAGATATTCAGCTGTTTGAAAATTATCGGGTAATTTTTCTCTTAATGTTTGTTCTATAACCCTTCTTCCAGCAAATCCAATAAGTGCTTTAGGTTCCGCCAAAATTAAATCACCTAACATCGCAAAGCTGGCTGTTACCCCTCCAGTAGTTGGATGAGTTAACAAGGGCATATATAGGAGATTTTTCTCTTTATGTTTTTTTAGTGCTCCAGATATTTTTGCCATTTGCATGAGACTTAACATACCTTCTTGCATCCTTGCTCCTCCCGATGCGCAAACAATAAGAATTGGAAAATTTTCCAAAGTTGCTCTCTCAATTATCCTTGTAATTTTTTCACCAACTACTGAACCCATGGATCCTCCCATAAATCTAAAATCCATAACAGCTAATGCTAAAGGCATTGAATTCACAGAACAGATACCTGTTACGACTCCATCTCTTAAACCTGTACCTGCTTGACTTTCTTTAATTCGATCAGCATACGCTCTTCTATCTTTAAAACCCAAAGGATCTGTAGGACTTAGTGAACTATCAAATTCTTTGAATGAATTTTTATCAGCAATTATATTTATCCTTTCATCGCTATTAATCCTATTGTGGTGTCCACAATTACTACAAACATTGAAATTTGAAATTAGGTCTTTTCTATAGGCTACTTGCGAACACTCTGAACATTTAACCCACAAACCATCTCCTTCGTCAGTATCTTGGGAAACTTTCCCAACAAATTGATCTTTACGCCTTGCGGCAAACCAGTCGATTAATGACACAACTTTTCCTTTTTTTTCTATTTAAATCTAAGTAAGGTACTTTTATCAAGAAAGATATATAAAAATTTGAGATCCTCTAGATTAAAACTTCTCAAAATTAAAAAATAATGATTTAAGTTGATAATCGAAAATTAATTATTATTTATTTTTCTCCTCAATCATTTTATGAATTATTGGAGTGAGAATTAGTTCCATTGCGAATCCCATTTTCCCTCCATTTACAACGATACTTGTTGGACTTGACATAAATGAATCATTAATCATTCCAAGCAAGTATTGAAAATCAATCCCCCATTTCTCTCTTGCCCCTTTTCTGAAATGTATGATCACAAAGCTCTCATCAGGAGTTGGGATATTCCTGCATATGAAAGGATTAGAAGTGTCAATTGTGGGAATTCTTTGGAAATTAATATCGGTTTTGCTGAATTGTGGGCATATATGATTTATATAATCAGGCATTCTTCTCAATATAGTATCTACAATGGTTTCCGCTGAGTAACCTCTTTCTGCGTTATCTCTATGGATTTTTTGAATCCACTCTAAATTTGTTATCGGAACAACTCCAACAAGTAGATCAGCATAAGAGGCAACATTGTATCCATCACCTTCTACCCCGCCATGCAAACCTTCATAAAAAAGTACATCTGTTCCCTCAGGAATATCTTCCCATGGAGTAAATTGCCCAGGTTCTAGGGATGTCCCAAGTCTTGTATTATGTTCTTCTGCTTCTTCAAGACTATGTAGATAATATCTTTTCTTTCCTCCTCCAGTTTCACCATAGATTTTAAAAAGTTCTTCTAGCTTGTCAAAAAGATTAGCCTCTGGACCAAAATGTGAGAAATTTTCACCTTTTGAAAGAGCGTCTGCCATAGCTTTTTTCATAGGCATTCTTTCAAATCTGTGGTAACTATCACCTTCAACAACTGCGGGAACAATATCTTCTCTGGCAAAAATGTGCTCAAAGGCTCTTTTTACTGTACTTGTTCCTGCTCCTGAAGATCCTGTTACAGCAACTACTGGATGACGTTTTGACATTTTTTAAAAACAATATCTAATGATTCTGACAGGTCATATGCCAACTTTATGTTTTACTTAAAAATATTTTTTTATTTATTAATTTTTTTTTCAAATTTCATCCATTATTTTATCTCCGATTTCACTGCAAGATAAAACTTCAGTAGACCCAACAGCTAAATCTGCTGTTCTAAATCCTTTTGATAAAACTTTATCAATGGCAGTTTCTAAATTTTCTGCAGCTTCTTCTTCATTTAATCCAATTTTTAACATCATGGAAGCAGATAAAAGCATTGCAATAGGATTAGCTATGTTTTTACCAGCTATATCAGGAGCCGAACCATGAACAGGTTCAAAAACGCCTGGGCCATTATTGTTTAAAGAAGCAGATGGAAGCATACCAATAGAACCAGTTAACATTGCGGCTAAATCGCTTAAAATATCTCCAAATAAATTACTAGTTAAAATCACATCAAATTGACCAGGATTTCTAACTAATTGCATTGCTGCATTATCAACGTACATATTGCTTAGAGATATATTTTTATCTTTTGAGGTGATATTTAAAACTGTATCTCTCCACAATTGACTAACCTCAAGAACGTTTGATTTATCAACAGAACATATTTTTTTATTTCTTTGGTTAGCAATTTTTATTGCTATTTCGGTTATTCTTTCTATTTCAGTCGAATCATAAACCATCGTATTGAAAGCTTTTGGGATTTTTGTATTTGTTATGTGTCCTCTTGGTTTTCCAAAATAAATTCCTCCTATTAATTCTCTTACAACAATAAGATCTACATGCTCAACGATTTCTTTTTTTAATGTACTTGCATCTAATAGAGATTTTCTTATTTTGACAGGCCTGATATTTGCGAAAAGGTTTAGGGCAGATCTTAACTTTAGTAACCCACTTTCTGGCCTTAATTCTCTCGCAAGAGAATCATATTTAATATCTCCAACACATGCTAAAAGTACTGCGTCACTTTTTTTACATTGATCTAGTGTCTCATCTGGAGCAGGAGTACCATATTTTTCATACGCTATCCCTCCAAATAATTTTTCAATAATCTCAATATCGAAATTATGATTTTTTGAAAGCTTTTTTAAAACTTTTTTTGAAACTTCTGAAATCTCTGGTCCAATTCCGTCTCCTGACAATAAAACAATCTTATATTTCTTCATTTAAATTTTTGTTTAATAGAACAATAAATTATTGCTTGTCTAATTGTCTAAGTTTTTTTGCTAATTCTGGTAATTTTTTAAAAATACTTGAACTCCTTAGCCATGATTTATTTTCCATCGCAGGGAAACCACTTATTACCTTGCCATCTTCAATGTCACAATGGATTCCGCATTTTGAACTCGCAGTGACATTATTACCAACTTTTACTCTATTATTGACTCCTACTTGCCCTGCCAAAATAACACCATCTCCAATATTTGCGCCTCCAGCGATACCAACTTGAGCAGCAAATGCACAATTCTTTCCAATTTTTACGCCATGACCTATTTGTATTAAATTATCCAACTTTGTTCCCTCATCAATAAAAGTAAATCCAACTGCGGGTCTATCAATACAACAATTAGTTCCAATTTCTACAAAACTCATTATTTTTACACCACCTTTTTGCGGCATCTTTACCCATTTGCCATTTTCAGGAATAAAACCAAATCCCTCAGATCCAATAACAGAATTTGAATTAATTACACAATTATTTTTTAGAGTGGTATTTTCGTAAATAACACAATTTGGATGAATTATATTATTATTTCCTATTTGAACATTGCCTAAAATTGATGATCCAGGAAGAATATGATTATTGTCTCCAATTACGGTATTTTCTCCAATATAGACATTAGGTCCAATATGGCAATCTGCTCCAATTATTGCTGTTTTATCTATAACTGCTGAAGCATGAATTCCTGGTTTGAAATTGATAGTTTTATATAAATAATCCAATACTTCTGCAAATGCAATTCTTGGATTTTTAACGATTATGTTAGATATATTGAGTTTTTTTAGGGAACTAACGATTTCATCGTTGTTAGTAGTTATTATTGCTGATGCTTTAGTTTGATCTAATTTTTCTTTAAGTATATTATTTTCTTCTAAAAAAGATATTTGATGTTTAACTGCAGCATCTAATGAGGCAGCATCATCTATATTTAAATCTTCGAAAATATTGGCACTAATAAAATTTGAATTTCCTTTTTTTATTAGATCAACTAAATCACTTAAAAGCATTTTTCAGTTTTAATTTTTTCTAAGAGAGAGCAAGAACATCTCTATGAACGACAATTATCGAGGAGTTGTTATTTTCTTTATTATTTAAGATACTTCTTAATTTGTCGCTACTTATTGATACTAAACCTTTTGCAACTTCTTGATCATTTGTATTTACGATTTTAACTGCCTGATTAATCGTAAAGTTTCCTTCTACATTCTTAACACCAACCGCTAAAAGTGAGGCACCTTTTTTTTTAATTGCAAAAGAAGCGCCATCATCTAAAGTAATTTTCCCTACTGTTTGAATTGCGTGTGAAAGCCAACTTTTTTTGTTTCCAATAGGTTTTTCTACTGGATAAAATAAAGTTCCAATTTTATTATCATTAAATATTTCAATTAAGTTTTTTTTATTAGTTCCATCAACTAGTTGGACTTCGACTCCTCCTTTTGTTGCTATTTCTGCAGAAATTAATTTTGTAGAAATTCCTCCTGTTCCCCATTCATTATTTGAGTTTTGAATATTTTTATCTTTAATTTCCTTTAATTCACTATTATGAACTTCTTTAATAGGTTGCGCATCTTTATTATTACGTGGATCTTTTGAGTATAGATTTTCAATATCGGTTAATAAAATTAGCTTGTTAGCATTTATAGCCAAGGCAACTAAAGCAGAGAGGGTATCATTATCTCCATATTTAAGCTCTTCATTTGCTACGGTATCATTTTCATTTACTATTGGAATAACATTCAAATCGATTAATCTATTTAAAGTTTTAGAAGCGTTATTAAAGGATTCTCGTGAATTGAAATCAGCTTTAGTTATTAAAATTTGAGCAATATTAAGACCTAATTTATTAAATACTTTATCGTATAAGGACATTAAATTAACTTGACCTACTGCAGCAGTAGCTTGAAGGGTACTCAAATCATTTGGTCTTGTTTTAATATTTAACTTTTGGCAACCTAATCCAACGGCTCCACTAGTTACTAAAATTAACTTGTTTCCTTTTGAAAGAAAACTTGTAAAGGATTTAGAAAGGTTTTCAATAACTTCTTCTGTAGATGTTTCCTCTGTTCCTCTTAAAATACTAGTACCAATTTTTATAACCCAAGTTTTCATTTTATCAAATGAGAAATTAATTTTTCTATTGTCAAAGTTAAATTAAATTTTATAGGTAGGCCATCTCTATTTAATCTCTTAACTAATATTGTTTTTATATCACATCTATTCCCAACAATAATATCTGTAAAAATTCTGTCGCCAATAATGGCTATATTTTTTGGCTCTCTGCCAATTTCTTTGATAGCAGACAAAGTTACTTTTTTTCTAGGTTTTGATGCATTGTATTTATACCTTAAATTTAATTCTTTCGCTATTTTTTCGATTCTTTTTTTTGATGGATTATTACTTATTAGATATAAGGAGAAAAGTTTTTTAGATTCTATGATCCAATTTTTTACAGCTTTTGGGATCATATTTGATTTTCTATTTACTAGAGTCCCATCCACGTCTAGCAATAAAGAATTAATTCCTTTTTTTTGCAACTCAGATTGAGAAATATTATATATTGGTAAGTTTGAATCCCAATTGACATTTAGGATAGATCTCATTTATTTTAAGAACTACTTTTTTCAAGCTCAGTTTCAATCAAAGGTTGAATTTTATCGAACTCATCATCTTCAACTAATAAGGCACCTTTGTCTTTTAATTTACCAACAATAAAAAAAGGATCTAGTGGTATATATAAGCCATATTCTTGGTCAAAAAGATTAAAGTTAACTAGCAATTCATAACTCTCACTATCATCATCGACGTAATCTTCTTCTAATTCATCGTAAATTGGTTCTTCAAGTTCTCCTGATACTGTTAATGTAACTGCTGATCTGATAAGTCTTAAATCATGTTCTTGAAGGACTGCTTCAGCATTTTTTAGTATTTGTTCATTTTTATCTATTTTCTCAATTAGTTCAGGTTCATCTTTTTCATTTATCTTAAAAAGACTTACTGGTGTATCAACTGGCGTTAATAAAGCATATTCTTGGCCTTCAACACTTACTAATTGTTCAAGATAACAAAATAGCTCGTTTCCATTTGAGTCATTTAATAAAAGAGTCTGTGCATCATAATTATCATTTGAATTGGCTTCTTTCATTTAAAAATTATCTATCCTTTTTAATACTAATATTTTATCTGACGTTTACCAGCTATTTCTTCTAATTCAGGACCTTCTTCGATCCATTGTTCAAGTATTATTTTTGCTGAAAAACTATCAATCAATCCGGATTTATCTTTTTTTATTCCAAATCTTTCTGAAGATTCCCAAGTTGAACTATGTTCGTTGACATAAGAAAATGGAAGCTTTAATTCATTTGAAAGTAATTGACCGTAATTTTTACAGTCAATAGCTTGAGTGGTCATTTTACCTTCCTCATCTAACGGAATACCCACAATAAAACCAGTCAAATTAAATTCATTTATATAATTTCTAATGATTTTAATCTCTTGATTATTTTCAAATCGTTTTACTGCTGGAAGTATATTTGATGTTATGCAGAGGGGATCACAATAAGCTAATCCTATTCTTTTGGTACCTATATCCAAACTCAAAATTGACTTGGGTTTGGGTTTGCAAAATTTCACTTTGTTTTTAATGGAAAAGGAGATGGATATGGATTACCTTGTGGACTTAATTTTTCAAAGATTGATTCCAAAGATTGATTTATTATATTTACTTGTTTGGCTTCATTCTTAATTATTGTGTTCCTAATAAGAATTATTTCTTGATTTTTTTCTTTGATATTACACTCTTCAAGAAAAACATTTAATTGAGAATTTTCTTTATAGGTTTTTAAATATGAAACAGGTGATTTTTCAAAAAATCTT
>QCDR01000003.1 GCA_003278705.1 Prochlorococcus sp. AG-355-J23 | reverse complement strand
TCTCCCATTTGCTTTAATTGGATTTGGTACTAATTGGAAAATAGGTTCAAGTTTTTATATCTCTTCTTTATTTGGAACCGCAGTTACCGATATTACAATATTTTTAATCGGAATCATGGATCAATGGAAGCAGGTAATTACAGCAGATTCTGAAAATGCACCCATGATTCTTCAAAAAACTTCAGAAAGTCTTATTCAAATAAAATCATTATCTATTATCGTTTTTGTTGCTCTTATACTTTGGTTTATTTCAAAAGAAATTTTAGATTCTGGCACAATTAATACTACTATTGGTAAAGCATTGTTAGTTTCTGGTTACGTAATTCAAACGACATTAATTGTTGACGGTATTTTTATTGTTTTAGCAATTCTGCAACCAACTTTTAGTGGATTGGTTTAATGTTAAGGCCTCCATTTTCGCAAGAACCGATACCAATAAATAATTGGGATGTAATCGTTATAGGTGCTGGAGCTGCTGGTCTTATGACTTGTCTTGAATTACCCTCAAATTTAAAAGTGCTTCTTTTAAATAGAAATACTAGTAAGGTATCTTCCAGTAGATGGGCTCAAGGAGGAATCGCATCTGTTGTTAGACAAGATGATTCATTTGATCTTCATGCTGAGGATACTTTAAAAGCAGGTGATGGACTATGTGATTTTCAAGCTGTAGAAATGCTGGTTAAAGAAGCTCCAGGTTGTGTAGAAAGGTTGCAGAATTTAGGGATGATTTTTGATCAAAGTTCTGATCAACTAGCTACTACCTTGGAAGCAGCCCATTCACGAAGAAGAGTCTTACATGTTAAAGATCGTACTGGAAGAGCATTAGTAGAAGTTCTAGAAGATCATATTGAGAATCAAAAAAATATTCTTCACTGCAGGGGTGTAAGAGTAACTGAACTTCTCATTGAAAATAAAGAATGTAGAGGAGTTCAGGTTCTTGATGGAGCAAATTTATATTGGATTAAATCTAGAGCTGTTGTTTTGGCTACAGGTGGGGGTGGACACTTATTTACAAACACAACAAATCCTGCTCAATCCTCTGGTGAAGGGATTGCTCTTGCATGGAAAGCAGGAGCTGCTATCGAAGATTTGGAGTTTGTTCAATTTCATCCAACAGCTTTAAAATTTTATGGTGCACCTTGCTTCTTAATATCTGAGGCACTTAGAGGGGAAGGAGCGATTTTAATTGATAAAAATGGTGAAAGTCCAGTTAAAAATCTTGAAAATCGCGATCTAGCTACTAGAGATCAGGTAAGTAGAGCAATTATGAAAAATATGCATGATAATAATGTAGACCATGTTGGCTTAGATCTTCGGTATATTGACCCAGAAAAAATTGTAGAGCGCTTCCCAACGATCTTAAGTCGATGTCAGGATTATGGCGTTAACCCTTTAAATGAGGTTATTCCCGTAGCTCCTGCAGCTCACTATTGGATGGGAGGTGTTAAAACTGATCTAAATGCATCTTCAACAAGAAAAGGATTATATGCCGTTGGAGAAGTTGCTTCTACAGGTGTGCATGGTGCTAATAGACTGGCAAGTAATTCACTGATGGAGTGTCTTGTTTTCGCAAGAAAAATGTCTTCAATTGTTTTGAATGACCTTACTAAATTTGAAAAATTTGATAGATCATTTCAAGAGTTTGATATTGAAGATCCTAAAGAAGATCAAATTTCTATAATTGTTGAAAAAATTGATGAACTAAGAAAACTATGTTGGTTAAATTTAGGGGTATCTCGAAATAAGGTAAATATGAGTAAATTTTTAAACTATATTCAAAATGATATAGATAAATTAAATAAAAATGATTTACTAAATAGTCTTGAAAAAATAAAATTTGATCAAAAAATAAAACTTAGTGAACGTAATAGAAGAGCCTTAAATCTTTTACTTGATTTAAAGAATAGACAAATAACCACCATAACTTTATTAAAAGCTTGTCTATTTAGAGAAGAAAGTAGAGGAGGGCATTATAGAGATGATTTCCCTGATAAAGATAAAAATTGGGCATGCCATACAAGACAACAGTTAGATCAAAAAATTCAAAAAAGATTCATTAAAAATTAAGATCTCCCTGATAGTCGGTTTTTGTTGCTAATTCATTTAAGTCACGCGTACCACTAATAATTTCTCCATTTATTTCCCAAGAAGGAAAACCACTGATTCCTTTGGTTTGGCATAGCTCATACTCATTATCTTTACCATCTTTAGCACACTCAACTACTTTTAATTCTTTAACTGCTTTCTTACCAAATAATTGTTTCTGATCGTGGCAATGTGGGCACCAGTATGCACTATACATAATAATATTGTTTTCACTTAAAAATTTTGCAAACTTTACCTTCTGGGGAGAGCTTGAAGTGGTAATTATTGGTGATACATTTTCAGTGGGGTTTGCAACATCAATTGCATTAGAGGGGTCAACGTTTGTTGACCAAATTAGGCCCCCCAGCAGGACACTAATGGCTACAATGAAACCTCTAAAAATCATAGGTTCTCTACTGTCGAACTTTGCTCCAATCATAGAAATTATAAAGATAGAAAACGATAAAATTGCGGAAAGTATACAAAAAAAGCAATATGCTTGAATCTTAAAAAACATTATATTTATCAATAAAAAGCTAAATGTTGATGACGCACAAGAAATTAGAAATACTAACCACCATAAAAGATTATTTAGTTTTTCTTTTGGGGAAATTAAATTAAGCGACAGTACTATTGTGATAACTAATATTGATAAATATGTTATGAATCCAGCTAATGAGAGAGGTATATTAATTTGATTATTTTCAAATAAAGTACCCCAAGGACTATTTAAAACTGTTTCACAACCATTTTGTATCCCTGGGCATGAAAGTGAAGTAAATAATCCCCAGTTTTTTAAAGTAATCGAACCTGTATCAACTATGCCTATAGTGCTAAGGATTGCAATTATGATTTTTGGCCATTTCAAATCTTTTTTATTTCTTCTGTTGAAATTCTTAAGGGCCATACAAAAAGAAAGTTTGTTATTTACATTATCTATCCTAATATTATCTTGGCATAAGAGTTATATACGAAATGCTGTATAAATCTTTTAATTCTTATTTTTCAAGTTGTGAAACAAAATAGTCTCAATATAAAAGAAAAGAAACTATCTAAGGTTGCATTCAGTCATGTTGGTTGTGAGAAAAATCTTGTTGATACTGAACATATGCAAGGCTTATTAGATAAAGAGGGTTATGAAGTTGACAGCAATATAAATGATGCAAATGTTGTTGTTGTAAATACTTGCAGTTTTATTGAAACAGCTAGAGAAGAATCTATTAGAAAAATTCTAGAATATACAAATCAAGGAAAGGAAGTAATAGTTGCAGGCTGTATGGCTCAGCATTTTAAAGATGAGCTTATAAAAGAAATCCCTGAAATAAAAGGTTTGGTTGGAACAGGAGATTATCAAAAGATAGCCAAGGTTTTAGACAGAGTAGAAAAAGGGGAAATCGTTAATGAAGTTTCAAAAATACCTGAATTTATTGCAGATGAGGAAATGCCTCGTTTTGTAGATAAAAATAAATTTGTTGCTTATCTTCGCATTGCTGAAGGCTGCAACTATAATTGCGCTTTTTGTATCATTCCTAAGTTGAGAGGTCCTCAAAGAAGTAGAACAATAGAATCTATAGTTTCAGAAGCCAAAAGTCTTGCAAAACAGGGTATTCAAGAAATCATATTAATTAGTCAAATAACAACTAATTATGGTCAAGATATTTATGGAAAACCATCTTTAGCCAAACTTTTGAATGAGCTTTCTAAAGTTCCAATTCCTTGGATAAGGATACATTATGCTTATCCAACGGGTTTAACTGATGAAGTTATTAGAGCTTTTAAAAATTCAAAGAATATAGTGCCTTACTTTGATTTACCACTTCAGCATAGTCATTCAGATGTATTGAAGAGTATGAATAGACCTTGGCAGGCTTCTTTGAATGAATCAATTTTGGAGAAAATTAGAGAAGAAATTCCAACTGCTGTATTAAGAACTAGTCTCATTGTTGGTTTTCCGGGAGAGAAAAAGGAACATTTTGAACATCTTCTCGGATTTTTGGATAGGCACAAATTTGATCATGTGGGAGTGTTTATTTTTTCTCCTGAGGAAGGAACTGCAGCTTTTCATTTGCCAAATAAAGTTTCCCCAGAGGTTGCAGAGGCAAGAAAAGATAACGTTATTTCAGTTCAACAAAATATCTCTAAATTTAAAAATCAGACATATGTTGCTTCAAAAATGAAGATTTTGGTAGAAAAAATATCAGATAATAAAGAATTAATAGGTCGGTCCTATAATTTCGCTCCTGAAATTGATGGGAATGTGTTTTTATCTACTAATACTAAAATAGATTTGAAAAATTATATTGGTAAATTTGTTGAAGCAAATATTTCTTTTGCGGATGAATATGATTTGTATGGAGAGATTATTAAAATTTTGTAGTTTTTAAATTAATTTAACTGCTCTTAAGAGCTTATCTAATGCGAAAGCAGCTCCAAAACCAAAGCCAATAAATGCAATATAGAAAATGATGTTCATTAATTTTTTTATTTTTATTTAATTTAACATCAGATGAAAAGATTAGATTTTTTCGTTTAATTTCTTAATCTTGGATATATGGTAATTTTTTGTATAAACATTCTTCTGCTTTTTGTAGTTCCCGGCCTAAATATAGAGCATGGTCGAATCTGGTGATTAAGTCATTTCTTTCTTCAGTGATTAATATTCCAAGTTGTTTTGCACTAATACCTTCAAAAACTTCATTACTAACTCTTTTATTTTTAGAGTCGCATTTAATTGGTTCATTTGTTTCTGGGTCAAGCGCATATCCGTCATCATTAATATTATTTAGATAGTGCTCCAAAATTATTTTATTTTCTACTAAATCTACTTTTATAATAAAATAACCGTTTGGATCTAAGTCTATATATCGGTTGGATAGATTATCATCAATCTTTATTTTTTCATCGAAACTTTTACTAGAATCCATCCTTAGTAGTTAATAAAAACTATATTACTAATATAATCTTTGGTAAAGCTAAATAATTTTTTATTTAAAGGGTATAGATTTATTTTCAAATTCAATTTCCATCTTAGTTTGTTTATTAACTTCATTTAGCCAAGGATAAATTATATTTTCCATATTTTTATCAAACCACTTATGCAAGCTAATGGTACTTTTCGCAAAAAACCCCCTCCTTCTTTTATGTTTCCCGCCTGCTCCAGGATCAAACAAATGGATACTATTGTTTATTGCCCATTCAATTGGCTGGTAGTAGCATAATTCAAAATGTAAATTAGATATTTCTTCTTGACTACCCCAATATCTACCCCATAAGTTGTTTTTATTTTTAACGCACATCGACATAGCAAAAATATCATTACAATCATTTTTTGATGCGCTAAAAAGTAAAAGATTTTTTTTATTATCAAGAATTTTTTCGAAAAATGTAGATGTTAAATATTTACTTCCCCAGACTCCCCACCTCGAACAATGCTGTTCATAAAAATTATGCATTTTTTTGAGTATTTCTTGGTTGATATCATTTTCATGAAAAATTTTTATTTTAATATCTTGTTTAGTAATTGATTTCCTCTCTTTTTTTATATTTTTTCTCTGATTAGAGTTAAATCTTGAAAGAAAATCATCAAACGTTTTTTCTCCATTACTCCTCCATTCACTGCTGGAATTTATCCATTCATGGTATCCCAAAGATTTAAGATGGTCGCCCCAGCTTTCATCAATATATAAAAAATTACAACTTAAAATTTTGTTTGTAATCGCGAAGGTTTCGATATGGCTTATGAGTAAATTTGTAATTTCTTTCTTATCTTCATTTTTTTTATAAAAAAATTGATATCCATTCACAGGACTATAAGGACTCATTCCAATTAATTTAGGGTAATAATTTAAATTCAGCTCTTGAGCCAATCTTGCAAATGATTGATCAAAAATGAATTCTCCATAGCTATGATTTTTTAAAAAAAGTGGAGCAATTCCTAATATTTCTTCATTTTTATAAGCAACAAAATATAGAGGTTGCCAACCAGTTTCTCTTGAGACACTTTTTGATATTTCAAGGTTTTTAAGCCAAGTCCATTCATAGAAAGGATTATTGATTTCATTTGTTAATTCATTCCATATCTCCTTGGAGATTTCTTTAATTGACAATTTGACTTCAACTTTATGTATTTTTTGGTTCATTTATTATTGAATCTATTTCAAATTTTTTTGTAATGGATATGGATTTCATTATTCATTAAATTTTTAATTGATTTTATTTCCCATAGTCTTTTGAGATTAAAAATCTCAATTGTTTCTTCTGGAGGGATCCATGTATATTTACCTCCAATAATTTGTGGAATTATTGTAATTTTTATATCTGTTATTAGATCCTCTTTTATGAATGAATTTATAAGTTTTGCACCTCCTAAAAGAGCTAGATCATTTATCCCTTGTTTTTTAAGTGAAATTAAAGTTTTACTCCATGAATCTTCGAAAAAGAGTTGTTTCTCGAAGGCATTATTCGACGAGTTATCAACTTTACTTGAGCTTATTAGCCATCTTCTAATTGGTTGACGAAAGTATTCCCAATTACTGTTAAATTTTTTGCTATTTGAAGCAACTATAGAAATTGGTTGTTTTTTTGATATTGTTACTTCGTCATTACCATTGAGATTTTTAATTAGGTAAGTTGATTGATGAGCTATTAAAGTACCTAAACCAAAAATGGTGGCGTCAACCATTGATAAATGTTGATTTAACATTTTTTTATCATCTTCGCTTCCAAGATGCGATTCTCCACCTTCAGGAAATGCAATTCTCCCATCAAGACTAGATGCTATAACAATTATTACTCTTGGGATACTCAAGTTTGTGAGACTAAACTATTTTCAAATTTTAACTTCAATGAATTGGTTAGCTTTTGATCAACATAAATTTCTGCAGCATTATTTGGGCTCTCTTGGAGTCTTATTTTGTGTAATGTTGCACCAAGTTCATGTATTGGATTTTTAAGAATATCAGAAATATATAAAGCTATATTTTCAGCAGTTGGAACACAGTTTTGGAAGAATTCGATGTCTTTATTTAGAAAAGTATGATCTAGTTGTTCAACAACCAAATCATTAATTATCTCCTGGAGCGCAGATAAGTCGCAAACCATTCCCGTTCTTTTATCAATGTCTCCTTTTACAGTTATGTCGACAAGATAGTTATGACCATGTCCATTAACTCTGGCACATTTCCCATAGATTTTTTTATTTTCATCAAAGGAAATCTCTTCTTTTGCAAGTCTATGAGCGGCTGCAAAATGAGTTTGTACTGTTAAAAATGCTTCCATGTTTTTTCCAAAATAATCTGCCCATAAATTTGGGTTTTCATAAAGCCTTAGACTTGTAAGAGGTAAATCATCCTTTAGACGACTCCAAATAACCTTTACTAATGACTCAGTCGTGGGAAGTATACCTTCTCGATTATTAACATTAAATTCAGGCCAGACATCATTTAAAAAACGAAAATCTAATTGTCCAGTAACCTTATCTTTAATACAGTGTTTTACATCAGAGAGATTAAGTACCATTCCATCAGAGTCTAGTTCTCCACCCATTGAAACAATAAGTTCATAATTATGGCCATGACCTGGTGCAATACTGCAATTTCCAAAAAGAGATAAATTTTCTTCTGGGGTTTTTTCAGGAAGCCAATAACGATGACTAGAACTAAAGCAGGCACGTCGAGTTATGACGCATTCACGTCCTTTTCCATGTAATGGTTTGGATTGTGTAGAAGTCATAACTTTCTGCGATAATACTATCTTAAGGTTTTAAATACGCTTTTGTCTTTATGGAACAATCCATTATCAAAAAAATAGTTCATACTTTAAAGGGCAGAAGCATATTTTTAATAGGAATGATGGGTTCTGGTAAGTCACAAACCGGTTTGAAGCTGGCTGAATTATTGAAGTATAAATATATTGATTTAGATTCGTTAATAGAGAAGTTGGCAAAAAAATCTATCAATCAAATTTTTAATGATGAAGGAGAAAATAATTTCCGTGAATTAGAAGCAAGCTGCCTTAAAGAAACTATCAAAATTCCTTCATTAGTAATCTCTACCGGGGGAGGAATAGTTACCAAATCGGAAAACTGGGGAATCTTAAGGCAGGGAATAACTGCATGGATAGATCTCGACGAAGATATAGCAATTGGAAGATTGAAAAATGAAATTGAAAATAGACCACTTCTTCAGGGAAAGAATCTAAATGATTTATATATGAGCATTTTTCAATCTAGAGAAAATTTGTATTCTCAAGCAGATTTAAGAATTCAAGTAAAAACGGAAAATATTGAAGAAGTCGCTATGAAAATAATTAATGCAATTCATAAAGAAATAATTAGTTAATCTGGTTCAATTCTTACTGCAAACCATTTGATAACGTATCCTAATTTTATTTCTAATTCATAAGTGCTTTCTAATAATTCTTCAAAAAATTCCTGATCAGGATCTTCTATATTTTGATATATTGTTTGTGTTTCTGTCTTACTGAGCCAATTCTTCAACCATAAAATTGCTTCTTGCTTTGATACAATTTTTTCTTTTGAATCTGGCTCTAATAATACATAATGATCTGATGCTCTTATTAGTGGATTTGACATAATGAAGATTCTTCTTGGATTAATTCTTTGCTTGATTTTTCAAGGAATTTTTTTAGAAAGTTCTTTTGCTTTTGTAGATTCTAATGTACGAGAGTTTTTGGAAAATCGTGTAAATCAATGGCCAGAATTATATTTGCCAAATTTTAAATTATCAGATACTTCTAATGATTTAATTTATCCTAAATGGTTCGAGGGGAATTGGCTTGTTACTTCTCAAGATATAATTAATGATTCAGAAGAGCCAGTTATTTATAAAGTAAATTTCTTTAAGAATGATTCAGATTTAGTTGTCGGTAATCGTGCAAAAAACTCTGAATCTATTGGAAAAGCAATATTTGGTGATACCTTAATCAAGGTTGTAAATGATCCTCAATCTATTAATAATCAAATTACTTATTTAAAAGATGATTTTTATATCGATTCAAGAATCACAGGGAGAAATCAGATCCAAAATGATGATATTTTTTTCGCAGATGAGCTAGTTATACAAACTGTACATAAGCCAGGTGCTTCAAGGATTAATCAGGTAGAGACCATTAGTAAATTTCAAAAATGTTCCGAAGAAATATTGGAAGTTGATAATTCAATTAAACCATCAATTTGTGGAGTGCAATATGTTGCGTCTTATGGTTCAAAAGTTGGTGATCCTTCTATTCATGCTATAAAAACAAATAAATATAAATTGAAGTTTGAATTTATTGAGAGTTAGCACTAAAAAGATATTCTTCTAAGTTGTTCCTCCAAATGAAAAGATTTTCTAAATAAGGGTTGTTTATGTATTCTTGGCTCCCCTCTCCTGAAAGAATGGGTCCTGCAGACTTTGGAAATTTAAGAAGGGATAATTGAGCAGCAATTGAAATATCTGCAATTGATAAACTATCTCCAACTAAATATTTCTTGTTGATCAAGGATTTTGATAAAGCTTCCAGTAATTTTTGGAGTTCTAAATTATCTTTAGAAGACAAAACTACATTAGAAATTTTACTAAGATTTTCAAAAGGTAATTTATCAACAATACTTTTAACTGAAGAAGGTATTTCATCTGGGAGTAGTGCAGTTCTTAGCTGTGGATTTTCTATGGCAGATTTTATTAAAGATTTTCTACAAGTTGTAGCCATTGTAGTATCTGCCCAATCTTCAATTAGTTTGCATTGTGCAAATAATATTGGGTCCTCAGGAAAAAGCGGATTGTTATCATTTTTTTTATCTATATATTCGCAAATAGTTGAAGAGTCATTAATAACTTGATCATTACTATCGACTATTACAGGTACTTGTTTTTGACCTGATAATTTAAAGATTTCAAATTGCCCTATTCCAGGTGTTACTTCTTCAACGCGATATTGTAGTTTTTTTGCATGAAGAGCCATTCTTGTTTTTAAACAAAAAGCACTATGCCTAAATTGATATAATGTAATCATGCTGTTTAATGTTTGTTAAAACTTAGCTAAAAAAGTAATCTATTTGTGGAGCTGATGGGCGAATTTTTCTCTAATGTTGCGAGATATCCAAAGTATTTGATAACCATCATTGTTGGGGGACTTGTTGCTTTGCTTGAACCTTTATTCAAGAATAGATCAAATCCACTCACAATAGTAGGTTTGATATCTTCTGTCTTAAGTGCTTTCATAACTGTTTATTTTGTCTTGCAAGCGATGACAAACCCAATAAATTTACAACCATAATGCCAAATAATTACCGTCTTGCAAAAGTTTCTTCTCTTTTGAAGAAAGAAATAACCCTTATTTTGCAGAATGATTTAGAAAATGATCTTATTAGAGATCATTTCGTCAATATTTCTAAGATTGATTTATCAAATGATTTGCAACACTGTAAAATTTACATAACTTCAACTGCTCAAGAGAAAGTGAGGAAAGAGATTGTTGAAAACTTGAATATTGCAAAAAGTTCTATAAGGCATAGTTTAGGAAAAAGAATTGAGATGAGAAGAGTTCCAGAGATAATTTTTAAAGACGATGTTGTTCTTGATAAAGGATTATCAGTCTTGAAACTTCTCGATGAATTAAAAAATAAAAATCAAAATCATAATTTTGAGGACAAGGATGCCGAAAGTTGATCTACCCCTTGATCAAAGAAATATAATTATTACTCGATCAAAAGAAGGGATATTGGATATAAAAAAAATATTCATAAGCAAGGGCGCTAATGTATTTGATTTACCTGCAATAAGTATTGCTGATCCTGATGATTTGAATCCTCTTGACGAAGCATTAAGTCAAATAAATGATTTTCATTGGATTATTTTTTCCAGTAGTAATGGGATCAAATTTGTGGATAAAAGACTTAGATACTTTAATAGTTCATTAAAAGAATGTTCTAAAAAAACAAAAATCGCCGTAGTCGGAGAAAAAACCTCAAAAACTCTTGATGATTTTGGGATTAAGGCTGATTTCATACCTCCAGAATTTGTTGCTGAAAGTTTAATTGATAATTTCCCAGTATCTGGTTATGGACTTCGAGTTTTTGTACCAAGAGTTCAAACAGGTGGTAGGGATTTAATTGCAGATCAATTTAGAAAGGCTGGTTCTCGTGTATTTGAGGTTGCTGCATATGAAACTAGATGTCCTGAATCAATTCCGGAAGAAACAATTGATATTATTTCTAATCGAAAAGTCGATGCAATTATTTTCTCAAGCGGTAAAACCGTAGTAAATGCTGCTTTTTTACTAGAAAAAAAACTTGGTAAACAATGGTTAGAATATTTTGATCAAATTAAGTTATTAACTATTGGACCTCAGACAACAAAAATATGTAACAAGATTTTTGGAAGAGTTGATAGTCAGGCAAAAAAATATACTTTTGAAGGACTACTAGATGTAGCAATTAATATTTTTAATTAGAAAATTTTTTTGTATAGTTCTTTTCAACTAAATCTTTGAACCTATCAATATTGGCCTGTAATTCCTTTGTAACCATTTTGCCTAAAATATTTTCTTCCATAAACCGAGCAATCATTTTTGGTAGTTCATAAGTTATTGCTAAATTTACCGTTGTGATTTGATCAGTTTTACTTTCGAAAACTACTGATCCCTCAGTTGGTAACCCTCCTATTGATTTCCATTTAAGTTTGCTTTTTTCAACCCTTTCTGTAATTTGAGCTTTCCATTTAAACCTAAAGCCATTTGCAGCTAAAGTCCATTCTGTTAAATCTGGTAACGTATTAGTCTCTTCGTCAACTGTTTTTACAGATTCAATCCAGCTCATCCAAAGTGACATTGAGTCTAAATCGCTCCATGTGTCCCATACATTTTCAAGAGGCGCATTAACAACTGTTATTACGTCATGTTTTAGCCAAGTACCCATTAATTAACTTACTGCAAGATTTTTTGCTAATTCGGCTTTCTTCTCTAAAATTGCGGCGGCAGCTAAATGACCACTCATTGTAGCTCCCTCCATAGAGTCTATATAATCTTGTTTTGTATAACTACCAGCCATGAAGAAATTAGATATAGATGTTTTTTGATCGGGTCTGAAAGGTTCCATACCGGGAGCTTCTCTATAGAGTGATTGTGGAATTTGTACCACGTTACTCCAAAGCAATTTAAGGTTTTTTGAGGATGGGAATAGACGGCGAACCTCTTTATCAATTTCTTTTGTAATTCTTTCTGTGGATCTTCCCATCCATCTATCGCCAGGAGTTAAAACACATTGGAGAAGCGATCCCATATCTTTTTTTCTATAGTCTGCTGGACTTGCTAGTGCTAAATCAGCAAAACAACTGAAAGAGGCATCAGCAGAATAAAGAAGGTTATCTAGTCCAATTGGTTCGTTTCCAGTATTATCTTTTTGTAATTCAGTAACCCAACCGTCATATCTTAATTGGATTGTGGCAACAGCTACAGCTCTAAGTTTTTTTAAACCTTCAAATTCTTTAAATTGATACCATTCTTTTGGAATTATTTTTTTAATTCCAGGAACATCACAGGCTGCTAGAAATTTATCTGCAAACACTGCCTTAATTCCTTCAGGAGAAGATATTTTTAATTGATTTACTGAATAAGAGGAAGATTCCTTTTCATAAATGATTTCTTCTACCTTATGGTTAAGATGTATTTTTGCTCCTTTGTTTGTGATGTAGTCGACGATAGGTTGCGTTAACCACTTATGTGGGGAACCTTTTAAAAGATTAAGTTTTGATGCTTCTGTTTTTGAAGCAAACATCATGAATATAGTTAGCATGCATCTTGCTGAAATATCTTTGCAATTAATAAAACCTAATGCATATGCGATAGGATCCCACATTCTTTCTAAACTTTTTTCACTTCCACCATGGTTTAAAAACCATTCTTTAAAACTAATTCTATCTAGATCTCTAATTATTTTCATTGCGCCTTCATAGTCTATTAATCCTCTAACGATTGGACTTGTCCCTAAAGCTAGGGCATTTCTGAACTTATCAACCCAAGTAAGTTGTTCGGTGGTAAAAAAAGCTTTAAGTCCGTTAAAAGGAGCACCTAAAGGAAATCTGAAGTCTAACGATTTTAAATTACCACCATTATTGATAAATAGATGAGTATGATCTTTTGGGAGTAAATTGTCTAAAGCTCCTACTTTTTTCATTAATTTAAACAGATTTGCATAATTGTAAAAAAATACATGTAAACCCATTTCTATGTGGTTGCCATCCTTATCTTCCCAACTTCCTACTTTACCTCCCCAAAATGACCTGCTCTCGTAAATTTCTACTTCGTGGCCTTCATCAACTAAATTGACTGCTGCTGTAAGACCAGCTAATCCAGAACCAACTATTGCAATTTTCACTTTTTCTTAAAATTATAACAAATCAAGTTTGGATAACGTTTGTTCTATGCATCCTATTGATTAAGTTTTTATATTATAAATAGTAGAAATCCCTCGTTTATGGAAAATGTAGAAGTTAAACAGGAAATTAAAAATTCTGATGATGGCAAAGGTATCTTAATTACGAATGATGCTATAGAACAAATTGCAAATTTATTGAAGGGCCAAAGTGATAAAAAAGCACTAAGGGTAGGAGTAAGATCTGGCGGTTGTAGTGGGATGAGTTATACGATGGATTTTATAGGAACTGATGAAATAAATTCCGATGATAAAGTTTATGATTATTCATTAAAAGCTGATCAAAGCTTTCAAGTTGTTTGTGATCCTAAAAGTCTTTTATATATTTATGGAATGCAGTTAGATTTTAGTAAGGAATTAATTGGAGGTGGCTTTAACTTTGTAAATCCCAATGCTTCTCAAACTTGCGGTTGTGGAAGCTCTTTTGCAGTTTAATAAATAATGAATAACGAAATTAATCCCATCGAAGAGGATTTTAATGCAGCTTTATCAAGATATAAAGCAGGGCAAGATTTAATTCCAATCGTTCAAGATTTCCAAAAAATTATACACCAAATTCCAAATCATTTTGCTGCTTGGACTTGTTTATCATGGCTTCAATTACTTTTGAAAAATAATGAAGAAGCTTTGTCAGCTGCCAGACAAGCTGTTCGATTAAATCAGCAAGATCCACAAGCAAGAATGAATTTGTCTTTAGCTCTTTTGGCTACCAATAATAAAGGTGTTAGGGATCATATTGAGTTAATAAAAAAAATGTCTATGATGATGCCAGATGTGAAAAGTGAGTTGAAAGAATCTGTTGAAGACGGATTAAGTAGATATCCAGATTGGCCTGAGTTAACCAAAGTAAAAAAATGGTTGGAATTTTAAATTGTTTAAGATTTTAATTTTAAGTAATGGGCATGGAGAAGATCTATCTGGCAGTCTAATAGCTAAACAATTCGTAAAAAGTGGTTATTCTGTTCATGCTTTGCCAATTGTTGGTATGGGAAACCATTACGAAAAAGAAAAAATTAAGATTATCGGTAAAACGAAGGAATTTAGAACTGGAGGAATTGGTTATAATTCTTTTAAGGGAAGACTTACTGAAATATTAGGAGGAGAAATATTTTATCTTCTAAAAAGATTATATTTAACTTTTAAAATAAAAAAAAAATATGATTATTTTTTTGTAGTTGGAGATATTGTGCCAGTTTTTTTTGCATGGTTTTGTAAGAAAGATTTTTTTACCTATCTAGTTGCTTATTCCAGCCATTATGAAGGGAAGTTGAAATTACCATGGCCTTCTAAATTTTTCTTGCTCTCACAAAAAGCAAAAAAAATATATGCGAGAGATTCCCTTACAGCTGATGATTTAACTTTGCAATTAAAAAAGAAAGTGTCTTTTTTAGGCAACCCATTTATGGATAAGTTTTTTCCTATAAACGAAGAATTAAATAAAGATGAATTTAGTATTGGATTATTTCCAGGAAGTAGATTCCCTGAGATTTTAGATAATTTTGTTTTGATTTTAGAGGTATTAGAGGCATTGTCAGATTTAAGATATTTTCAAAAAATTCAGTTTAATTTTGCAATAGTTAATGCTCTATCTTCATCAAAAATAAAGGAGATTTTCCAAAAAAGAGGATGGTTAAAAATAGAAAATCTAAAAGATAATAATCTCTTGAAATTCCAATATAAATTTTTAGAAGTGAATATATATTGGAATAATTTTGACAAAATATTATTGAAAAGTAGATGCTGTATTAGCATGGCAGGAACAGCAGCAGAGCAAGCGATTGGATTAGGAAAACCGGTTATTCAGATTGAAGGTAAAGGTCCACAATTTACAAAAACTTTTGCAGAAGCGCAAAGACGTTTACTTGGGAAATATGTTTTTTGTGCCAATAATTTTAAAGATAAAAATGATCAAATCAATCAGACAATTAAATTGATCATAAAAATAATATACCTTATACAGCTAAATAAGAAGTTTATGATCTCATGTAATGAAAATGCTAAAAAAAGACTGGGTGAAAACAAAGCTTGTCTTAAAATGGTTGATGATATGAATATTGTTATAAAAAATGACTAAGGAGAATAATCAAAATAAGTTAAAACAAATTATCGATAATTTGTTATTAATAAATTTATTTACAGTCATTTTTTTTGCAATATTTTTTATTTTTGCAATCATCATGCAATTTAATGGAATATTTATTTTTATTAATTTTATTCAGATAGTTTGGAATCCTCTTATAGTTCCATTGATAACAATTCTTATTATTGGTGCTTTAGTAAACGGTATTAATTCTTGGTGGAGGCGTAAATTGCTTTCTCAAGAAGAGGATATTTAAAATTATAATTTTTGATTTTACTGCTAATTACTTTTTGTCCTTCTAAAACAACTTTCGCTCCATCTCCTAACAATATTTTTAAAACCGCTCCAGGCACTGGAAGTAAATTAGGTCTGTTAAGACATTTTCCTAAAGTCTGAGAAAATTCTTTCATTAATACTGGATTTGGTGCAACAGCATTAAATACTCCCGAATACTTTTTATCAACTAATGCTTGAATAATTAATGCACATAAATCAGTTTTATGAATCCAACTCATCCATTGCTTACCATCTCCAATTGGCCCACCTAATCCAACTTTAAATATAGGGAGCATTTTTCCTAATGCTCCTCCATCTTTCTCTAGAACAATTCCAATTCTAAAAATAACTAACCTTGAGAAAAATGGTTTTTCAGCGGCGACCGATTCCCATTTTTTGCAAAGATTAGATAAAAAGTCTTTTCCTCCAGGACTATTTTCAGTGAATTCACTAGACAAACTTGTACCGTAATAACCTATAGCAGATCCATTTATAATGACTTTTGGGTTTATTTTTAAATCTTTAAGGGTCTTCATCATAAATTTTGTGGTGTTAATACGACTATTTTCAATCTCCTGTTTTTGTTCAGAAGTCCATTTTTTTTCTGCTATGGGTTCTCCCATCAAGTTAATAATTCCATCTGTCTCTCTTAAAATATTTAGAAGATTTTCGTTATTCCAGTTTTTTTCTTTTGATAAATCTATTTGAAAAAATTTAAACTTATTGAAATCTAAATCAAGCTTTAATTTACTAATGGGTTTTCTACTTACAATGTATATTTCATGATTTTCATTGAGTAGTGTTGGTACTAATCCTTTACCAACAAATCCAGTGCAGCCAAGTAGTAAAAGACGCATATCTTATAAATGTTTTTCATTTAAGGCTATTAAATTTTTTAGACGTTTGTAATTATTATTCCAGTATAAATTTTTTTCAATAGTTTTCAAACAAGTTTTTGTATAATGAATTTCAAATAACTTTCTTGAATTTATTATGACAGAATCTATTCCAAAGAAACCTCTCAAGAAAGGAAGCTTAGTTTTTATCGATAGAGAAAATTATATAAAAAGTATCGAAGCGCTAGCCAGTGATGATGATCTACCTAATTATGTCTTTGAAGGTCCTGGAGAGATTCTTTCAGTCAAAGACGAATATGCTCAGGTTCGATGGCGCAGACCTGTTCCAGATGTTTGGTTGAAATTAGATCAACTTAAAGAATATACTCAATAAAATTTTTATATCTAAAAGTTTTTATTTTTTTTCTCTATAGACATCTTTGATTGTATTCTTTTTGCTTCTTTGATCATTTCTTTGCCATCAAATAAGTAATTATCTACGTATCCTTGCGTATATCTATCAAATTCTGATAGTGCCTCTTTAACTTGTGAAAAACAATGATAAAGATCGAGGCCTAAAGCTGAAATAGAATTTGGAACTATTTTTTTGTTATAAATTTTTTCAACTTTTTCTATTTTCTTTTGTGAAAGAATAATATAACTGCAAAAATTTTCCATTAGTTCGTCATCATATGGATCCGCAGATAGTTCTTTTATTTCGTTATTCAAAGGTTTAATGATTTGACTAATTAATCTATTTATCGGACTATAAATTTCTTTAATCCATGTTTCAACTTCTTTGTCCTTAATTGAAGAATTATGTTTTTTTGAATTAAATTTCTCCTCCCAATTTTCATTTAATGAATCAAATGATGAGCTGGAAAAGGAAAAACTGCTATCATATTGTTTCTTTTTGATAGGGTCATTAAGAGTTTCCCAGGCATTTTGTATTGCAAGAAATCGTTCTTTCTTGCCGCCTGCATCTGGATGATGTTGCTTAACTAAAGAGCGATATGAAGATTTAATTTCACTTCTGGTTGCATTTTGTTTGAGACCTAATTCTTCATATAAATTTTTTTCCATTTTTATAAATTATGCATTAAAGATAACCATCTTTTCTGGCTTGAATTGAAGTATTAGATTCAAACATTGCTGTTGATAAATATCTTTCTCCAAAACTTGGAAGAATAACTATCAATCTTTTATTCATTAGTTCTTTTCTTTTGCCGATTTTTATAGTTGCTGCTAAAGCTGCACCGCTGCTGATGCCAGATAAAAGGCCTTCTAATCTAGCTAATAAACGCCCATAATAAAATGCTTCATCGTCATCTATTTTTATAATTTCATCAATTAATTTAGTATTAAGAACTTTTGGTACGAAACCCGCTCCAATTCCTTGAATCGAATGAGATCCTGCTTTTTCTCCGGAAATCACAGCACTTTTTTTGGGCTCTACGGCATAAATTTTGCAATTTGGATTAACTTTTTTCAAAAAACGTGCACAACCAGTAATTGTTCCTCCTGTGCCTACTCCTGTAACTAGTCCATCTAAATTGTTATTGGATTGGGACCATATTTCTTGAGCCGTCGTTCTTTCATGAATATCTGGATTAGCAAAGTTTTCAAACTGATTAAATTGATAGCTATTTGTAATGGTTGAAGACAACTCATTAGCTAAATCTAAAGCTCCTTTCATTCCGTCTTTTCCTGGTGTTAGCTGTAATTCAGCTCCATATGCTCTCAACATTGCCCTTCTCTCGATACTCATCGTATCCGGCATAGTTAATATCAATTTATAGCCTTTTGCTGCAGCAACCATTGCTAATGCGATGCCAGTATTCCCACTAGTTGCTTCAATTAACGTTGTTTTATCTGGCGTTATCAATCCTTCTTCTTCAGCTTTACATAACATTGAATAAGCGATCCGATCTTTAACGGACGCTGATGGATTGAAACTTTCTAGTTTGGCTATTATTTCTGGATAACAATCAAAATACTTTTTGATTCGATTTAATTTAACTAATGGGGTATTGCCAACCAGTGAAGTTATATCATTTGCTATTTCCATGCAGTTATTTTTAAAATGCAAATTAATTTCTCCTAATATTAATAATAATTGTATTTAAAGATCTTTTATATAATTTTCTCAAAAGAATTTAATTTAAATAACTTCCTGAGAAAAAATATTTAGTAATATAAAAGGAAGTTTTTATTATGATTATGTATTCGTTAGAACTAAGTCTGAGATATTCACCTTTTCCACTTTCAATTCAGAAGAAAGAATTTGATGATGCTAAAAGAATTTATGATGAAATAAAAAGTTCTATGAATGAAACTTTAGAATCCTCAAACTTGATCGAATTAAGGTGTGACAAAGTGCAAGATAAATTAATTGCGGTAAGAGCTAAAGAAATCATTTCTGTTCAGATATATGAAAAATCATCAGTGGCAGGAGGAGCTAAAAGGCCAGGATTTTCTCTCAATATAGATTGATAGAATTAATGCGAGATTCACTTGAAAATGAAATACCTCATATTCAATTCAAAGATGTTTCTTTTTCATATCTTGGAGAAAAAGAAAATTTAATTTTTAAATGTAACTTCTCAATGAAAAAACCTGGATTTTGGATGGTTGTAGGTAAAAACGGGAGTGGAAAAAGTACTCTTTTAAAATTAATTAATGGAATAATCAAACCCAAAAATGGCGTCATTGACTTTAATGCAAATATTGGCATGGTGTTCCAAAACCCTGATCATCAAATATTAATGCCAAATTGTAGGAGTGAACTTCTGATTAATATTAATCAGAATATAAGTCAAAATGAAATTAATAAAAAAATTGAATATGTGCTTGATAAGGTTGGAATGACTGGTTTTGAAAAAAGGCCAGTTCATACTTTGAGCGGTGGACAAAAACAACGCTTAACTATTGCATGCGCTCTGATTAGTAATAGAAATTTTATTCTTTTAGACGAGCCTACAGCGTTACTTGATCAAACCAGCCAATTAAAAGTTTTAAAAACTATTAAAGATCTTACAAGTGACCGTAAAAAACCTTTATCAGCTTTGTGGATTACTCATCGTTATGAAGAATTAACTTATGCTGATGCAGTAGCAGAGTTGAAAAATGGTTATTTATCCAGTTGGCAAGAACCATCAAAATTTCAATATAATTAACCCTTGTACTTGTCATAAGGTACTTTAAAGAGCTAAATTCAACTTATATTCCTCGGTAGCTCAGCGGTAGAGCGATCGACTGTTAATCGATTGGTCGCAGGTTCGAATCCCGCCCGGGGAGTTTTCAACGTCTTAATTAGTCCAATAAAGACCCTACTTGGGTCTTTTTTTATGTCTGTCACTAGATCTTCATGCAATTAGGGAAGGACTAGTAAGAACAGTATAGGACATTTTTATTAGTCTATTACTAGTCTTTTTACTAGTCTTTTAACGTTTTTACTAGTCCATCCAGAACGATCAGAACCACCTAATTATTAATGAATTAATTAATCTATTGAATAAGTTTCGTTGTATAAATCTTTAAGGTTTTTACCGTTGAAATACCAATAAGGTGATCCATCCATAGGACCAGTTCTATCTAATAACTTATTAGTTAAATTTGACAAAAACCAAGGTTCTCCTTCATAGGAAACTTGTCTTCCATTTAATACTGTGCAAGATTCTTCATTTCTACCAAATTTTAAAATATCTCCTTCTTTTAAACCCATTTCAAAATAGTTTAATGTGGGTCTTCTTTTCTTTTTAAATTTTTCAGCAGAAGCGGATGCTTCCGTATCAATTGTTTTTGCTTTTTCCTGAACGCTTGGGGTAACATCTTCAATCGCCATTAGTGATAAAACAGCAATTGCTTGTTCTGGATTGATATTAAAAAATTCTCTTTTTGGATTAACTCTGCTTGGTTCAAATGCTGTATGAAATGCTTTTTCTGTTTTATCTACATCTTTAACTTTCGCTGCATACTCACATTCAAAAGGAAGAGGAACACCAGTTGAATATAAGTCAGCAAGTCTAAGTTCTACATCTCTTGTCGTCTTACCAATCTTCACCATGTTCGGCATTGCTGGATTAGTTAGAACATAAACAGATCCTTCCATTTGGGAATTATCACTAATTTGAAAGTCTTACTAATAATAATTGACAGACCTAAAAAGTAAAAAAATATTGATATGGAAGTCTGGCAGGGTTATCTTGACTCAAGATAGTTTTTATTAATGATAAATTTTAGAAAAATAAGCATCATATTTTTTTCATTAGGAATTATGACGACTCCCTCTTTTGCTATAGAGGATAAAGTTCTTGAAGATATTGCGGGAGATTCTTATATGTATGGTTTTTTTCTTGGTAAATTTACTGCTGCATGTGGGTTTTACCTACGAGGTTCAATAAGTGAAAAAGACGCTAAAGAATTTTTTGAGGAAACTTTCAAGATTGTGAATATTGTAAAAATAAGTGAAATAAGTAAAAACAATTTACTTTTATTTTTTGAACAAGATGTGAATAAAAGATGTAAAAAATTTAAACCAAACAAATAGGTTGATAATTTAATGAAAAAACTCTTACTTCTAGGTTTTATTTTCGGGTTTTATACTCCTGTGAATGCTGAACAATATCCAATTCACAAATTTACCTGCCCAAAAACAGGTGGTGAATGTAATGAGGAGGAAAGAGCAGTAGTTAAATTAGTAAATGACAAATATTGGAAGATGCTTTCTGACAGGATTAAGGAAAATAAACACTATAAGTATCCTTGGTATTTTGTTTATAAAGATAGTAGAGAATGCAAATACACAGTCGGTGCAAAGGAGGATATGCCAACTCATGTTGTAAATATGGAATGGATTGAAGTCGATATTTGTAAAAAGACCTCCAAATTGCTTTATCGAGACGGTAGATATAGATGAAACGCTTACTCCTTTTATCACTCTTATTAGGTCTTATCCCTTCAGTTAAAGCAGATTCATTTTGCACTCTCATAAGTGAATCAGAACCAGATGTCTCCCTTAAAATGCATAAACCATATGGAGGTTGGGGTGTTGGAACTTTAAGTTATAAAAATGATCCAGAATATCTCTTACAAATTGGGATCTCAAACGGTTATGGAGGTCAATATTACCACTTAAAAAATTATGATCCGAATGCAATTGCATATGATTCAAAACTTGAACACCACTACCTAAAACATGAAAAACTAGAAACAATCGGTTATGGACCCTTCGTTAATTTTGTTGGAAATCAGTTAGCAAGATCAACTCCAGAAGCACAAAGAACATCAGGAAAACTTAAAGCATTTATGCCAAATTTAGGATCTCTTTATTACTATTCTCTCTCGGGTAATACAAAGAAAGGAGAATATGGGAGATTTAATCTTTCACCAAAGATGAAATCAATCTTGAATGCATCTGAAGGATTTTTTGTTGATTCTGGTGGATGTAGAAAATACTTTGCTTATGGATGGAATTAATGAAAATATTATTTGTTTTACCGATATTAATTTTGGGTTTTATATCACCTCTTAAAAGTGAAACCAATAAAGAAAAAGAATATGGCAAATATGATTTCTATGCAAAATGTTTAGATGATGCTTTACCAAAAAAACTTAATACAGGATTAGTTTATGAATGTTCTTTGAAAGCAAAAGAAAAAATTACTGCCTTAATTGAAGAGAAAATATCATCTAAGGGCGATTGTGATAAAGAGGGATTTGAAACTCATGCCTGCACACTTCAAAGGAGTCAGAAAGCATTCAAAAACTATTACCAAAGCGAATGCAATTGGAATAAGTATGGAACTATGTATGTTTACTGCGAAATGATGCTCAAAAAAGATAGGTTAAAATGGTTAGATAAGACTCTTGGAACCTGAATAATAATGATATGAACTTATTAAAGAAAAATACCAAAAATCTAATTTTTTCATCCTTATTTCTTTTTAGTTCAAGTTCTGTTCAGGCAGAAACTCCTATTTTGGATATGGAGATGGCAATAATAGTTCAGTCTGCTTTTAATAGATGCATGCTTGAAGAAAAAGTATTAACCAAAGAGCAAGCAATAACAATGAATAGAGGAGGGGCAGCAGTTACTCCAGAATTATTTAACCCAGTAATAAAAATAATAGAAAATGGTGCAACTAAATCCCAAAAAGAAGGGCAGGATATTGTTATCGATCAATTAGGCGGGTGTAAAAATTATATTAGAACTTTTATTTCAACGACTATGAAAAAAGATTCTGAACAGATGATGAAATTGTTAGATAAAACTGGATTTAACGATGATTTAATAGGCAGAGAAAAATCATATTTCGATAAGGAACAAAAAGTAGTTTTTTGTAAGCAACCTATCCCTGAATTTACTCTCAATTATGATTCAAATCCTTCGGATAAAGAGGTCTCAACTCTATGTTCTTGTATCTGGAATAAGTTCCCTGAAGGTAGATGGGAAAGAGATCAAATGAGAAGAATATTTAAAGGTGGTAAACCAGATTTACAAACAAAAGCAATGTTTGGGAGGGTTGGTAAGGCAATGAAAGTTTGTGGAATATATGATTTATGACGAAAATTGAAAGATTAAAAAATACCTTTTTATCGATTATTAGATGGGTGATTTATCCAGTTATTCTTTATTTTGTAACTTATTTGATAGGACTTTATAGTCAATATTTTTTAGCGGACTTAGGTTGGTCGAGAGCAATACCTATCTGGGCGTTTACATCTGTCTTTGCAACTTTAGGTATAACTTTTACTGGTTTAATTTGCCCTAATAGAAAATATGGTAATTTCTTTTTTCTTGGAATCTTTTTATTTTTTGAAATATGGTTGTTTAGTAATGAATGGCGAATCATTACAGCATTAGAAATGGTTCTAAGAATTTGGGCAGATTTAACAATCGTTGCGGGATTCATAATTGCAGCAACAGTAAAATTTGAATCAGAAAAATAGATAAATGAAAGCGATAACTTTTATTATTTTTGGTTTAATCGGATATTGGATTTATTTTTCTTTAAAGAAAGAAGGCATCTTATGGATACCAAAGATCATTCTTTGCATTGGAGGTTTTGTTGGGTTTTTTTGGGGTATTACTTTTCTTTTCCCGTTTATCTGGGAACCATTTCTTAAATCAACTTCAGCACTTGGACAACTTACCAAAACAATTATTTTTGGTATTGCTTACTCAACGATTTATTGTTCTTTAGCAATGGCAACTATTTACAAATGGGTGGATAAAATAGATAAAAAGATAGAAGAGAGAATAGGTAATAGTAATAAACCATACAAGTGAAGGGTCAAAAATGTATCGAAAGTTAAAACATTCGATCGGGTAGCATAACCAATGTAAATACTGGTCTTTAAGTGTATTGAAATACTGTATCGGAATGTTATAATACAGGCATCAATATAATTGCCTCAAAATGAATAAAATTTATGGATACTGGAGATGCTCTACAGATCGTCAGGATCAAGAAAGGCAAATCCGTGCATTAAAGGATGCAGGTGTTGAAGTTCTGTATGGCGATAAGATTACTGGAACTTCAAATTATGGAGATAGAGAGGAATTATCAAAATTATTGGATGTCTTAAATAAAGGAGATCTTCTAATCCTTTCTGAATTATCAAGACTTGGAAGAACATCTCTTTTAATGCAGATTGAATTAGACAGACTTCTTAAGAAGGGTGTGAATGTTAGAACGCTTGATAAGAGATTGGATACAACAACAATGTCTAAGGAGATCGTTGGTTTAATCGTTTCTATTCTTGGTTATGCAGCAGAACAAGAACTTTCACAAATCAAGTCCAGAACTTCTGAAGGTCGTGCAGTTGCCTTAAGTAGAGGAGTTAAGTTCGGTAGAAAGAGAAAATATGATGACTTTCAAGTAGCAGAAGTGATGAAGAAGAAGTCTCAGGGAGAAGGTCTTGGAACTATTGCTAAGTCATTAGGTATGACACGTTCTATGGTGCAGAGAATTGTTCGCCAAGAAGTAGCAGTATGATGCGGATACTCTTCCGCATTAAGCGGAGGTAGTCCGCACGTTTTTATCATGAAATACATCATTGAATGGCAGGATCAGTTCAAGAAATACCACCGCTATCAAGAGAAGAATAATGAAGCGGATGCTTTCCGCGTTGCCACAAGAAAAGCACGGGAAACAGGTAAGCGTTTCCGCGTTGTCTCCGCGTCGGGCAGTCTCCTAGAAATTTGCGACCCCTAGTGAAAAAAAATAGAAAAAAAATATTTTAAAACTCGAATGATATGAGAAGGTTAGGGTCTCTATGCGTTTTTAATATGGACTACTTCTTTTCCCATTCATCAATAACTCCATCAAGTAGTTCTGGAACATACTTCTTGAGGTCAAAGAACTTGTCTTTGACCTTATAACGTTCCTTCATCATCTTCTCTAGAGACTTTTTCTGCTGTGGTGTTGGATTTAAGTTCATTAGGAGAACATAAAGTCATCTACTAACTCGACCAGTTTCCAATGAAGGTCTGATCTATTAAAGTCCAGAGTTTCCATAAGTCTTTTTTCTTTCCTTAATCGTTCATCTTTCTTCTTGGGAGGGCAGGAGATATGACCTCTCCATTGAGTTTGAGTGCTACTCTCTGGTTCGCACGTTTTAGTAAGGGTTTGTGTAGTCATGTGTTCTATATAGTGTTGCTATGAGTGTTCTAAGTTTTAACGTTATATGTAGAACTATTTATCTAATAATCTCTTGTATTGCAGTCTAAGAGACGTCTCTAGTGTTGCACTAAAGGTTATTAAAAGGGTTTCTTTATGTGATGCGGAGGTAATCTTGACCCCTAAGTATCTCTTAGAAGTAAATATTCTTCTCCCATGAATATCTATATAGGAAACGTTCTTCACTTTCCTGTGTGTCAGGATATGTGAATAGAAATGTAGAAGATGTATATATAGTTCTATGAATAATCAAATTAATTTAGTCCTGTCTGTAGCGAACAGGTTAAAGGGAACAGAAAAAGGAACGTTCAATAATAGTCGTAAGTGGGAAGTTAATTGCCCTTACTGTGGTCGTAGAAGTGGAATGATCGGTCTTGTAAAAACTAGAGACTACTACTTATATAAATGCCCTGCATGTGAGAAAAGTATTTCCTTGAAGACTTTAGTGAAGGATAAGTTCCCTGATCTAAAGAAAGAATTGCACCAACAAGAAAATCCTTGGCATCCCATCAAGAACAGAGTTCCAAGAGGGAGTGCAAAGAATAAACGTTCCTTTAAAGATAAACAAGAGAGTAGATCACTCGCTCAGGAAATAATGATGAAGGGAAAGATAGGTAACTTATCCAGTCAGTAGTATTTACCTTTAAATTATTAGTCCTTTATCTAATAAAGTTTTAGTCCAGAACTGCATCAAAACACGTCTCTTATCAAGCAATATACTGTCGTCATAATGCCCTCTAGTGCCTTGTTTATGCTCTCTATGACCTAAACAACGTTGCACTATATCCCATGAAAAATCATTCTCCAGGCATCCTTCTGTGAAGACATCTCTCCACCCATGAGCGGACTGTTTTGTATCAATACGCTTGAGGAATTTATTGATTGTTTCTTCATGGAGATGAGTTTGTTTATCTCCTAGAAAGACATACTTTTGCCATCCAGTAATTGTCTTGATCTTCTTCATAAGAAGTTTTAATTCTGGTGTTGAAGGGATTAGATGATTGAACTCTTTACCTGTATTCTTCTTTAGATTTTTTAGTCCTGTTGTCTGTGAAGGTATTTCCCAAAGATCATTTTCTTTGTCGAACCAACTCCATTCAAGTCTGACTAAAGCACCAACTCTTATACCCATCATGAGGTATGCCTTAACAGCAAGATTGGCAACGTTTCTATCATTAGTTTTAGATGAAATATTTGATAAAAGAGCATCAACGTTTTTCCATTCAATGTGTGAATTACTCCTTACCTGATGCATGTCTTCATCAGGATGTTTGCTTAGTGCAGGATTGGTTTCCATCCACTCAAGACCTATGCAGTATTCAAAGATCTGCTTGAGTAATCCTCTGCATCTCTTTGCATGGTAGTAACGTTCTTTGGATAGAAATAAATCTTCCAACATTGTCTTAATTCTTCTACGACCTGCTCTCTCTTCAAACTCAGAAAGTGGAATATCTTTTCCAAAATATGCCTCGATCTGGTTCATCTTATTGAGACGATCTCTCCATGTCCTTTCCTTAGTTTTTGACTTCAGTAAAAGTGCATATCTTTCTAGTGCATCTCCTAACGTTTTCTCTTTAGTAGATACTTTGAAAAAGTCTTTCGGATGATTGTAAGGATTATGCTTATGCCAATTCCTTAGTTCTTCAAATGTCTTGAGGGTAGCGTTGAGATTTTTATCCCACTTGCCTAGACCAACATCAATATACTTTTTGGATTTAAGTGGAAACTGTGTTTTCCAAATAAACCTTTTGGAGTTTTTGTGATGAACTAATAGAAGAGATGAACCCTCTTGGACTGGATAACTAGTCTTCTTGTCTCTATAGGAAAGTCTTGAGATTTTCCTATCACAGTCCATCAACGTTTTATTTTGCATTACTATTACCCTCACTTTGCTTAAACTGACGTTCTAAATAATCAACTCCACTTTTGGTATCCCTAAGGACTTTATAAAGTTCTCGCAATACTGGTTGTATATCATTCCTCAATTCATTTTTAGTCATTTCACTCAATTCGAATTGATGCTTTGAGAGAGTGAGGCGGTTAATTAAATACATTGTTGCTCTTAGATGCTCCAATGCTTGATTAAGTTCATGCTCGTTGAATGCTCTATCCATATTCATTTCACACCTCCTGCTTTGACGAATGCTATTACGTCTTTGCCATAGAACCTGATTGCCTTATCGGTAAGGCGTGTGGGTTTAAGTTTTCCTGCAAGAACAAGTCTGTCTATGGACTTGGTTGTTTTGTAATTCAGGAGTTGGGCGAGTTCTTTCTTAGTAAAGAAATAGTGCCTAAATCCCGCTAAAGGATTAACGTCTTTCATGTTTAGAATTGAATAAGGTAATATATCTGACTAACTAATCCGACCTTTGGAAAGGTTCTGTTGTTCCGTTCTAGATGGTAATATTATAGCACAACTCCCATTGCTATGTCTAGTGTTTGTGTCAATTTGATAATAATACTTAAGCGTTGTAATCATGGTTAGAAAAGTAATAAAATTATTAGTCCAATTACTAGTCCATTTATATAATTTCAATCAAAATCGTATGACTTTTAATGACATAACTGGTCTTATAGCGACATAACAACTTCCGCCCGGGGAGTTTATACATTCCAAAAAGTTATCCAAAGTCATCCTGTTAGGGTGACTTTTTTATTTCTTTGACCTTTTTTTGTCAAATAGTGTTTAGCTGAAGATGTAAATAAGTATATTTGATGAACTTTTTAGAACAGTATATAGAATATTTAAAATAATTAAATTATATTTGTGTATAACTATTTTAAAATTAAAAAAATGCTTTTTAATAACAGTAATTAGAACGTATATAAAATTATATACAAAGTGAAAAATAAGCTCCTTGATTTATTTTCATTTTTTAAAATTTAGACATATTTTCTTTTATATACTTTGAATTACTACACCATTCAGGAAATTTTAGTCATCCCACATATCCTTTTTCTCTTGATCTAAATTATTCCTTTCAAGTAATTCTATTCTTTGCTTCTGAGAATCTATTTCTGTTTCAATTACGTTTTTATCGTCAATATATTTTGTTTGTATTTCTAAAATATTTATTTCAAATTGTTCGCCAAAAAAATCTGACATTTCTCTCCATGCTTCCATTTCCTCTTCTTTGCCAATAGTATCGTTTATCTGATGTGAAATAATTTCTAATACATATTGTTTAAGTTCTTTATGACTCATCGATTCAACTTTTTTTTGAATGTAAAGCTCTTTCAGAGTTTCTAGTTGTTTTTTTGATAAATCAGAATAGATAATAGACTTCTTTTTCATAGATACTTAAATTTTTTTTAATATAGACAAAATTATGCGTTTAAACATTTTGGAGAAATGAAAAATTTTAAACTTAATTCCTATTTGATTACTGAAAAAATTCAATTTTCTAAACTTATAATGGCAATCTGAATACAATATTCTTCCAATTTGAACCAATATTTGTTTCTATTAATCCTTTGATTGTTAAGAAAAAGTGAATAGAATCGAAAGAAATTCTAAAATTTCAAATTTATTAAAATTTGCAATTTCCATCTAATCTATTGCTATCACTAAGTTATCTGATAATTCTAATTGATAAAATTGTTTACAGTAATTCAGCAATCTTTATAAATTCTTGAGAGAATCATATTACTAAAATTTAATCTTAATTTAATAGTTTATAAATATGAAAATTTCAATCCTCTTAATTGAAGACGATCGTGATATGCGTGATTTGGTGGCTAGACATTTAGAACATTCTGGTTTCGATGTCCAAAAAGCCGAAGATGGAATTAAGGGACAAGCATTAGCTCTTCAATATTCACCAGATTTAATACTTTTGGATTTAATGCTACCAAGTGTTGATGGTTTAACTTTATGCCAGCGTTTAAGAAGAGACGAAAGAACATCAAATATACCAATTTTGATGATAACTGCGTTAGGCGGCCTTAAAGATAAAGTTACTGGGTTTAATTCTGGAGCAGATGATTACATTACTAAACCATTCGATTTAGAAGAATTATATGTACGTATAAAAGCTTTATTAAGGAGAACCAACAGAGCACAATTAAATTCTACTAACCAGCAAGAAATATTAAATTATGGCCCTTTAACTCTTGTTCCGGAAAGATTTGAAGCTATATGGTTTGAATCTCCCGTAAGGTTAACGCATCTTGAATTTGAACTTCTTCATTGTCTTTTGCAGAGACATGGTCAAACTGTATCCCCAGCTTTAATTCTTAAGGAAGTATGGGGATATGAACCTGATGATGATATTGAGACAATAAGAGTTCATATTAGACATTTACGCACTAAACTTGAACCCGATCCACGCAAACCTGTTTATATAAAAACTGTATATGGTGCTGGATATTGTCTTGAGTTACCTATTGGTTCTCAAGTTGAAACTGCTAGGCAAGAGTTTATTCAAGCAAGAAATCCTGACTTGATAAATTCTGCGGTAGATTAATCTCATATATCTTCCATTGCAATTTTTAAAAAAGCTATTTCCCATGCCAACCTTGGTTGAATGTTTTTTCTTAAGAGGTATTTTAAATTTTCAAGTTTTTTAACTAAACCGATATTTTTTGTTTTTCTCCACCAAATTGTTTGAATTAAATTTACTAGACAAATCTGTTGCAAAATTTCTAATTTTTCAGATATTGATTTAGATATTTCTAATATTTCTAGACTATTTTTAATTGGAGAATCCAATTTACTTATAATTTCATCTGAAAAATCATTCCAAATTTCAATATTTTTTAATAATTGATTTGGAGATCCATTGGCTGAATTAATTAAATCTTCAAATTTTAAATTTGCATTTATTTTTGATTTAGAAGTATCTAAATATTCTTTTAAAATTGACTTTATTTGTTTACCAGAAAAAGATCGAAATCTGACGATTTGACATCTTGAGATAATCGTATCTAAGAGAAGATTTAATTTAGATGTTAGTAAAATAAAAATGCCGTTACTAGGTTCTTCTAAGGTTTTTAAAAGGCAATTCGAGGCTGCTTCGTTTAAGAGGTGTGCATCAATAATCAAAACAATTTTTTTTTCTGAGTTTATTGATTTTTGACCAAGAAAAGTTTTGATATTACGTATTTGAGCAATTTTAATAATCTCAGATCCACTTTTTACTGTTTTTTCAAGATCGGAACTTCCTGAACTTTTTGTTGATAAAAGAGAATTAGGTTCAATAATTAAGAAATCAGGATGGTTATTGTTTGTAATTCTCTCTTCAACATTTTCGCTTTGTGAAGACTGTTTGAAAATCTCTTTTATAAATTCAAGAGCAGTTTGTTTTTTGCCTAATCCTTCAGCACCATAAAATATATAACCATTAGCCAATGATTTGTTTTTAATTATGTTCTTAAGAAAGGTATTGACTTCTTCATTCAAGAAAAAATTGTTTTTTTTAACCTCAATCATTTGTTATTAGAAAAATTGTTTAGTAAAGTCTCTTTAATTTGATTAGAAATAGTTTTAATATTTTGTGAAGCAGATATTACTTTCCAGTTTTTTTGTTTGGCAATTAGTTTGAAGCCTTCATTTACTTGTTCTAAAAATTTAATACCTTCTGATTCTATTCTGTCTGGAATTTCATTTTTTCTTCGAAATATGCTCTCTTCTGGAGAAATTTCTAAGAAGAAAGTGAGATCTGGAGATACTCCTTGACACACAATAGATTCAATATTTTTAATTATTTCTAAATTTATATTTCTTCCATAACCTTGATAAGCAAGTGTCGAATCGGAAAATCTATCACTTATTACCCAATCATTGTTATTTAAAGCAGGTGAAATAATTTTGGAAACGTGTTCAGCTCTATCCGCTGAATAAAGTAATAATTCTGCAAGAAATGAAGGCTTATTATTTTCATTATTTTCAAGAATCAGTCCTCTAAGTTTTTTTCCTAAATGACTTCCCCCAGGCTCTCTAGTCGTGATTAATTTTGACCCTTTCTTTATTAGACCACTATTAGGAAGCCATTTAGATAGTTCATCTATTTGGGTGGTTTTACCACATCCATCAATACCCTCAATAACGATAAATTTTCCTTTCATTTAATCCAAAGATAAAGCATTAATTACAACTGTAATAGAGCTAATCGCCATCAATAATGCTGCTATTGAGGGAGTAAGAAGAATACCGTATTTAGGGAATAAAATGCCGGCGGCTAAAGGTATAGCTAGTAAGTTGTAACCAAAAGCCCATGTTAGATTTTGCTTTATTTTTCTTATAGTTTTTTTTGCAAGATTTAAGGCGTAGGGTAATCCATTTAGTTGATCTCCCATTAACACTACATCTGCATTTGCCTTGGCTATTTGAGTACCAGATCCTACCGCAATTCCTAAGTCTGAGGATGCTAAGGCTGGGACATCATTAATACCATCACCAATCATTGCCACTTTATTATTAATTTTTAAATTTTCTATAGTCTTGAGCTTCATTTCAGGAAGAAGATCCCATTTTACTTCTGTTTCTTTACAACCAATTTTTTTTGCTAAAGCTAAAACTGTTTGTTTCCTATCGCCACTTAAAATATTAATTTTAAATTTGTTTTCTCTCAAATTTTGAACTGTTTTAATTGAATCATCTCTGAGTAAATCTCCTAGCAAAATAAAGCCTAATAACTTATCTTTGATACTTACTCCAATGATAGTGTTCGTTTTTGTTTCTTCATTTTCAATGACTTTTTTTGCCTCACTATCAATAATTATTCCTTTACTTAGTAGCCATTCAATATTTCCAATATTAATAATTCCATCAATCGACTTTAGTTCTCCAGAAATACCTCGACCTGAATGAGTGAAAATTGTTTTTATTGGAAATAAACTTAAATTTTGTTTTTTTGCCTCTTGAATTAAGGCATCTGCGATTGGATGTCTGCTTTCCTTTTCTAAACTGGCAGCTATTCTTAATAAAAATGAATGATCATCATTATTTTTATAATCAACAATGAAAGGCTCACCTTTTGTTAAAGTGCCTGTCTTATCAAAAATAATTTGATTAATTTTTGAAGCCATCTCTATTTTGTCTCCACCTTTAAATAAAACTCCTTTTTTTGCTGCTTTACCTGATGCGACAGTTATAACGGTTGGAGTGGCTAAACCTAATGCACAGGGACAAGCTATTACTAAAACAGCAATTGACAATTGAATGGCTAAACTAAGGAAATTTTCAGCATTACTACCAAGCGAACTATGAAGTGTATGGCTTGAGTGAGTTATGAATTGATGATTATGATTTAATAAATCAGGCCAAATGTTTCTTGCCCCCTTCCACCAAAAAAAGAAGGTTAAAGTAGCAAAAATAAGTACAAAGTAAGTAAATTTGCCTGCAATTTCATCAGCAATTCTTTGAATGCGAGGTTTTCTAGCATTTACTGACTCAATAAGATTTACTAGTTTTGCAAGAGAAGAATCTCCTCCAACCTTCTGTACTTTAAGTCTAAGAGTTGAATTAAGATTTAAAGACCCAGAAGATAGATTTTCACCTTCTTTTACCTCGATAGGTTTGGATTCTCCAGTAATATGTGAAACATCAACATATGAATTACCTTTTATGACAATGCAGTCAGCAGGTATTCTGTCTCCTGCTAAAACTTTAATCTCTTGATTAGGTCTTAAAGTGTTGACTCTTATTGATTTTATTTGATCATCTTCTGTGTAGATATTTGCCATTTCAGGTTGAAGATCTAATAATTCTCCAATGGATGAACCTGTTTGGTATTTTGCTCTTTCCTCTAAGAAACGCCCAATCAATATAAAACCTAAAAGCATAACTGGTTCATTAAAAAAACAAGGAAAACCAGTGGCAGGAAATATTAAGGATAGGAGACTTGTTGTATATGCGCTAGTTACTCCAAGAGCTACTAGAGAGTCCATATCTGGACGGTTCTTAATAAATGATTTAAATCCATTAATAATTATTCCTCTGCCAGGAAATAATAGAGCTAATGTTCCTAATGAAGCGTGAAAAAAAATATTACCTAATATTGGAAAATTTATATATCTTCCTTCTGCTAGATGACCTAAACCTGAAAATAATAAAAGTAATAAAGCAAAAGTTAGTTTTTTCCATTGATTATTCCACTTCTTTTTTTTTTCTAATTCTGCCTTATTTACTTTTTTTGAAAAATCATTTATATAAATCTTTGATGGGAAACCATTATCTTTTAGATTGTTGAGAACTGTTTCTATTTCTAGATTTTTCTGGGTAATTTCAAAATATGCACTTTCAGTAAGTAAGTTAACAGAAACATTTTCAATACCATCAGAGTTATTTAATATTTTTTCAACAGTACTAACACAACCTCCGCACTTCATTCCTGTAATGCTTAATTGGATGCTTTCCATATTTTTCACGAATCAAGCAAAATTAATGCTTTACCTTTTTTTAATTATAATAATAAATGTAATAGACTTTTTAAATAGTTATTTTTTAATTACTATATTAATTTTATAAATTTTAGATCGGTGCCTAGTAATCAAAACAGAGACAATTTTATCGATAAAGCTTTTACTGTAATTGCTGAATCAATAGTAAAAATAATGCCTATTGCAGAGAAAGAAAAAAAAGCATATATCTATTATCGAGATGGCTTAGCTGCCCAAAATAATGGGGATTATTCGGAAGCATTAGAGTATTATAAAGAGAGTTTACTGCTTGAAGAAAATAAAATTGATAGGGGTGAGACTTTAAAAAATATGGCAATAATATACATGAGTAATGGTGAAGAGGATCTGTCTATTGAAACTTATGAAAAAGCATTAATAGAGAATCCTAAACAGCCATCATGCCTTAAAAATATAGGTTTGATTTATGAAAAAAGGGGAAGATATGCTGAGCAAAATGGTGATTTAGATCAGAGAGATATTTGGTTTGATAAAGCTGCTGAAGTCTGGTCTAAAGCAGTGAGATTATATCCAGGTGGTTATCTAGATATTGAGAATTGGTTGAAAAACTCAGGAAGAAGTTCAATCGATATGTATCTCTAATTTTTTAATCTGAAAAAGAATAGTCAACTGCTTCTTTAATATTGGAGATTTCTTTGATATTGATGAACTTTTGAAAATTATTATTTAGTTCCACCTCTAATTTTGGTACAACGATATTTTTGATCCCTAGTCTTACAGCTTCTTCTATCTTTGTTCGAAGGTTATTCGATTTTCTAACCTGACCGCTCAAACCCAATTCCCCAATAAATGAGCTATTTGCCAAAGGAGGAATATTTTTCAAACTTGATAAAATTGATATTGCTACACCTAAGTCAGATGATGGATCATTAATCTCAAAACCCCCACCAGTAGCTATATAACAATCATATTCAGATAATTTTATTCCTATGTGTTTTTCAATAACAGCTAGAATTTGATGCAATCTATTTATACTTATTCCAGTTGTAGTTCGTCTTGGGTTACTGTAGAAAGTTTTATTTACCAGTGCTTGTATATCAACTGCTAATGGTCGAGTGCCTTCATTTGTAATCGTAGTTGTAACACCTGAAATATTTTCTTTATTTGTAAAAATTGAACTTGGGTTTTTTATCTCTCGTAAACCCTCTTCAAGCATTTCAAAAATTCCAATCTCGAAGGTCGATCCAAATCTATTTTTTATACTTCTTAGTAATCTATGTGAGGAAATATTATCTCCTTCAAAATTTATTACTGTATCAACTAAATGCTCTAGAGTTTTAGGGCCAGCTAAAGCACCATCTTTGGTTACATGACCTATTATTAAAAGAGCAATATTATTGTCTTTGGCAAGATTTTGCAATTCAGATGAACATTCTCTAACTTGAGAAACCGATCCTGGAGAACTTTGCATTTCATGATTATTGATGGCTTGAATACTATCAATAATTGCGAAATTGGGATTTACACGTTTGATCTCTTCAATAATTAGGGATAAATTAGTTTCTGCAAAAATTTGTAAATCAATACTGTTTTGATTTAATCTTTCCCATCTAATTTTTACTTGTTCTAAAGATTCTTCTGCAGTTATATATAAAACTTTCTCATTAAGAGATATTTTTCCGGCTGATTGAAGAACTATTGTGCTTTTACCTATACCTGGTTCTCCTCCTAGCAAAACAACAGATCCGGGTACTATCCCACCTCCAAGCACTCGATCAAATTCTTTAAAACCACTTGTAAATCTTGATATTTTTTTTGATGCAATTTCATTAAACGGTATAGATTTTTTACTATTTTTTATATTTTTTATTTCTTGATATTTAGATCTTTTACTCTTTATTTCTTCAACAATGGAATTCCATGAGTTGCAATTTAGGCATCTGCCAAAGTATTGAGAAGTTTCAGATCCGCAATTCTGACAAATAAAAGTAGATAATTTGCTAGACATTTAGTCTCTGAATGAAGTAATAGAACTAGAATGTTTGGGAGATTGCCCCTCTACAAGTTAGATTAGGTTAATAATAAATTCTCTTACTGATTAGCTAATAGAAACAAATGGCTCTATCTAGTCAAACTAAAGAAACTATACTTGTCGCAGATGACGAGGCAAGTATCAGAAGAATTCTGGAGACACGTCTCTCCATGATTGGCTACAAAGTTGTAACTGCAAGTGATGGCAAAGAAGCACTAAAGTTATTCAAAGATTATGAACCTGATTTAGTAGTACTTGACGTCATGATGCCAAAACTAGATGGTTATGGAGTTTGTCAAGAGTTAAGGAAAGATTCTGATGTTCCAATTGTTATGTTAACTGCATTAGGAGATGTTGCAGATAGGATAACAGGTTTAGAATTAGGGGCTGATGATTACGTAGTAAAACCATTTAGCCCAAAGGAGTTAGAAGCTAGAATTAGGTGCGTTCTTAGAAGAATCGACAAAGAGCAAATTCCTGGAATGCCTAATTCAGGATTAATTTTGGTTACGGATATAAAAATTGATACAAATCGAAGACAAGTTTTTAAAAGTGATGAGAGAATTAGATTAACTGGTATGGAATTTAGTCTCTTAGAGCTTTTGGTGAGTAGGTCAGGAGAGCCATTTAGTAGAGGAGAGATTTTGAAAGAAGTTTGGGGATATACTCCCGAGAGACATGTAGATACAAGGGTTGTCGATGTTCATATATCAAGATTAAGATCCAAATTGGAGGCTGATCCAGCAAATCCAGAATTGATATTGACAGCGAGGGGTACAGGATATCTTTTTCAACGGATTGTTGATATTGCTCCTTTTGATGGTAAATAAATGGGGAAAGAAACAGCGCAAAAAATTAACAAGCCCAGAGCTATTAGAAGATTAGTTATTTGGTACAAAAGAAATTCGGCTGTGACTTCTATAGTTGATACTGCTGCTAGTTCTGCGGCAACGGCTAGTAATGTTGCGGGTAATGTAGTTTCTGGTGCTGGATCAGTAGTTACCACAGCTAGTAATGTTGCTAGTAATGTTGCGGGTAATGTTGCGGGTAATGTAGTTTCAAGTGCTGAATCTGTTGTGAATACTGCTAGCAGTGTCGTTTCAAATGCTAGTTCATTAGCTAAAAATACATTACAGCCATTAGTTTTTGATCCATTAAAAAGGTTACAAAATAACGATAATATTTTAGATAGAGTGGAGGAATCTAAATCTAGAAGAATTTGGATCGCAGTTGATGGTATGGGTGGAGATTATGCTCCTGGTCCAATTCTTGAGGGTTGCCTCGAAGCAATAAATAGATTTCCAATAAATATAAAATTTGTCGGCAAACTTGAAAAAGTTAAAGATGCAGCAGAAAAAACTGGTTTAGCAGAATTATTAAAAAATGAAATTGATAATAATCGTCTTGAATTAATTGATTCTGGAGAGCCTATTGGGATGAATGAAGAGGCTACTGCAGTTAGAAAAAGGAAAAATGCAAGTATCAACGTTGCAATGGATTTAGTGAGAAATAATAAAGCTGAAGCTGTCTATTCAGCTGGTAATTCAGGTGCCATGATGGCTTCTGCCATATTTAGAATTGGAAGATTGAAAGGGATTGATAGACCAGCTATAGGAGCGTTATTTCCAACAAGGGATCAAACTCGCCCGGTATTAGTTTTAGATGTTGGTGCAAATACTGATTGTAAGCCATCTTATCTGCATCAATTTGCACTTCTAGGTAATATTTATGCAAAAGATGTCTTACAAGTAAAAAAACCAAGAATTGGTCTTTTAAATATTGGAGAAGAAGAATGCAAAGGTAATGATTTATCCCTAAAAACATTTGAATTGTTATCTTCTGAAAAAAATTTTGATTTTGGAGGTAATTGTGAAGGTCGAGATGTATTATCTGGTAGTTTCGACGTAGTAGTCTGTGATGGATTTACTGGAAATATATTATTGAAATTTCTTGAATCTGTGGGAGGAGTTTTATTAGATATTTTGAAATCTGAGCTGCCACGTGGAAGGCGAGGGAAAGTTGGGTCAGCTTTTTTGAAAAGTAATCTACTCAGAATTAAGAAAAGGTTAGATCATGCCGAACATGGAGGAGCTTTATTACTTGGAGTAAATGGAATTTGCGTTATTGGTCATGGAAGTAGCAAATCTTTATCAGTAGTTAGTGCTCTTCGCTTGGCTCACTCTGCAGTTAATCATGGAGTTATGGAGAATTTGAATCAACTGCAAAAGCTTCAAGTTTTAAATTCATAAAACATATTGAGTCAAATTTATGTTTGACTAATATAAGTAACTAAAAAACTCTTTTGGAAGGAATAAATTTTAATCAGATTGGAGTATCATTCAAGGGGAGCGGAAGTTATGTACCTGATCAAATTCTGACTAATCAAAAAATTAGTCAAAAGGTTGATACAAGTAATGAATGGATAAAATCTAGAACTGGCATTTCTGAGAGAAGAATATCTAACTTAGGAGATAATGTTACTGAGATGGGCTATAAGGCGGCTTTAACCGCTGTAGAAATGGCTAATTGGGATATTAAAACGATTGATTTGATTCTTTTAGCAACTTCTACTCCGCATGATTTATTTGGATCAGCACCATCTATTCAAGCTAAATTAGGAGCAGCTAATGCTGTTGCTTTCGATTTAACTGCAGCATGTAGTGGTTTCTTATTTGCCTTAATTACAGCCTCACAATTTTTAAAAGGGGGCAGTTTTAAAAGGGCTATTGTTATAGGAGCAGATCAACTATCAAGCTTTGTTGACTGGAATGATAGAAGAAGTTGTATTCTATTTGGAGATGGCGCAGGTGCATTAGCAATTGAAGCTACTAATGAATGTGATAATTTAATTGGTTTTGATATGAGAACTGACGGAGAAAGGGGTTCTTTTCTTAATCTCTCATCAAAAAATAATAAGGATTCAATAATTGATAATATTGATTTTTTAAGTGGAGCTTTTTCTCCAATTCAGATGAATGGTCAGGAAGTGTATAAATTTGCAGTTAGAGAAGTTCCGATAATTCTTGAAAAGCTGTTCAAAAAAATGAATTATACTTCCGATGAAGTTGATTGGCTTGTATTGCATCAAGCTAATCAAAGGATATTGGATTCTGTAGGAGATAGGTTAAAAATTCCTGGAGAAAAAATTCTTAGCAATTTAGAAAAATATGGTAATACTTCAGCAGCAACAATTCCACTAGTGATGGATGAGGCTATTAGAAATAATAGAATTAAAAAAAATGATATTATTGCCATAAGTGGTTTTGGTGCTGGGTTAAGTTGGGGTGCAGCCCTCATTAAATGGGGTTAAAAAAAAAAGGAGCATTATGACAGTTGCATGGGTATTCCCTGGACAGGGTTCGCAAAAAATTGGAATGGCAAAACAAATTGAAAATTTGCCCAATACAAAAGAGAGGTTTAGTTATGCATCTGAAATATTTGAGAGGAATTTATTTGAAATTTGTGAGTTAAATACTGAACCAACAAATCCTCTTATTGATCTTAATAACACAAGAAATACACAAATTTGTCTTTTTTTAGTTGAATCAATTTTATTAGATGCATTAAAGGAAAATGGATTTAAACCAACCTATGTTGCCGGGCATAGTCTAGGTGAAATCACTGCACTATATTGTGCGGATGTTTTTTCATTCGAAGATTGTGTTTCTCTAATAAAAGAAAGATCTCAATTAATGGGGAATGCTGGGAAAGGATCGATGGCAGCAGTAATTGGTTTTGATAGAAATCAACTTGATTTATTAGTACAAAAAATTGATGATATTGTAATTGCTAATGATAATAGCTCTTCCCAAGTCGTCTTATCAGGCTCTACTGAAGCATTAGATAATTTATCGAGAGAAATTTCTTGTAAAAGATTCTTGAAATTAAATGTTTCAGGTGCATTTCATTCGCCATTTATGAATGAACCTTCATCAAAATTTTCTGAGTATTTAAAACAGATTAATTTTAATAATCCTTCTTTCCCTGTCATAAGCAATTATGAACCTTCACTTTGCAGTGATCCAAACGAGCTTAAAATTAGATTAGAAAAGCAAATGTGTAATGGAGTTAGGTGGCGAGAAACTATGGATTTAATGGCAAAAGATAGTGATCTTCATCTTGTTGAAATTGGTCCTTCTAATGTACTTAGCGGTTTAGGAAAAAGACATCTTAAAGATGTAAAAATTTCTCAAGTTTCATCTTCTGATCAAATATCTTATTAATTTGTATGAAAAATCATATTATTCAAAAATTAATCTATGAATTAGTTAGTAAGCTTTTTGTATTTCCTATTTATAAATTAGTATTTAAAGGTCATTTAATAGGTAGAGACAATATTCCGCAAAAAGATTCCTTTATAATGGTTTCTAATCATGGTTCTTTACTTGATCCTCCTTTGTTAGGCCATGCCCTTGGCCGTAATATATCCTTTATGGCTAAGGCAGAGCTTTTTAAAATTCCTTTTCTCGGCTTTATTATCAAGGCTTGTGGGGCGTATCCTGTAAAAAGAGGAATTGCTGATAAAAATACAATTAAAACTGCATGTAAAAAATTATCAAATGATAATTGTATTGGAATTTTTATTGATGGCACTCGTCAAAAAAATGGTCGAGTGAATAAGCCAAAACAAGGTGCAGCATTATTAGCCTTTAAAAATCAAAAATTATTATTGCCTGTTGCAATTGTTAATTCACATAGACTAATAAGATTTAAATTCTTCATTCCAATCTTTTCAAAAATAATTATTAAAGTGGGAAAACCTATTCATCCTCCACAAAGTTCATCAAGAGATGATCTGAATTCTGTAACAATGCAGCTTCAAGATAAAATTAATAATTTGATTGGATGAATATTTAGTTAATTGGAGAAATAGGGTAAAGAGGCAAAACTTTTCTCCACGAATCTACATTTGAATTTAATAAATTTTTATTCGATAAATCTAATAGTTCTTTTAAATCTTCTTCATCATCATAAATAGCCTCAAAAGAAAGTTCTTTAATCTCAAGTTCTTTGACAACTTTTGGTAAAACTGTTTCTCGAATGATTAAATCCGAGTATTCTTCTTCGTTATGACAAATTTCATATTTACCTGCAATAAAACCCTTTCGTTTTAATTTTTTGTAAATCCAGAATGATTTTTTGTTTGTAAAGATATTGTTTTTTGATGCAATTCTTTTTGCCATTATTTCAAATGAACTAAATCTGTCTAGAGGACAATTTATTTGCTGTGAGATAGTTCTTGCTAACACTACAATTAGTCGTGAAGCATTAAAATTTGCTGGCCCTATACTGACAGATAACTTATTTATTTTTTGTAAATTTTCTTTGGAAATGAATTTGTTAAGATCATTAATTAAATTGTTGCAAAGGTCACTATCAAATTTTTTGATAAATAATTTATCAGATTCAAGGTTATTATTTGTTCTATACCCAAAGCCAAAAGAATTGTCTGTGCTATGAATCACTAATGTAGGGAAATTTTCTCTTGGTTTAATTTTTTTTGCCATATATTACCTTTAAACAGGTAATTCCATACCTGGATTACATTTTGACCATTTACCAAATTCATTTTCAAAACTTTCACAAGATTGAACATCCCAATCAGTTTTATAATCACCATCATTATCTTTAACTATATTGACATGAATGAATGGTTTTTTTGCTTTAAAATCAGGTAGATCACAAATATGATCAACACCATGATTATTTTCAACATCATGATATGTGATACATCTATCAACCCATTTACAGTTGATGCAAATGCACATAATTAATAAATAAAATGAAAAAAAGCATTCACACAGATCATACACTAATAATTGACGAATTAGAAACAAGTATAAAATTTCATAATTTGGATTTAATTTTAGGTTTTTTGCCTCAAGGTTCATATTTGGTTGGTGGTTATATAAGAGATATTATTTTGGGAAGAGAAACTGAAAAGGTAGATATTGATATTGTGGTACCTTTAAATGCAATTGAAATTGCTAAAAAGATTGCAGAAAATATTGGATCAAAATTTATAATTTTAGATGAATCAAGAGAAGTAGTAAGAATTATTCTTAATCATATTTATATTGATATTGCTAATCAGGTTACATCTACGATAGAAGGAGATTTATGTTCTAGAGACTTTTCAATTAATTCAATTGCTTTTTTATTTGATAAGAAGCGTTTGTTTGATCCATTAAATGGTCTTAAAGATCTCGAGATTTCTCTACTTAGAACTCATTCTGAAAAGAATTTACTAAATGATCCTTTACGAATATTAAGATGTTTTCGATTTGTTTCAGAGTTGAATTTAAAAATTGATTTTAATTTAATTACTTTTATAGAAAAAAATAAAGGGAAACTATATCTTGTTGCTAAAGAGAGGATTAATTATGAAATACAGAAAATAGTAAATGGAGCAAATGCTCTTGATGCAGTATTGTTGATAAAAAAATTAAATATATTTGGTACCGATAATTTATCTGAAGATTCTTTTTTTTTGGATTTAGAGAAAATTAATTATTCAGAACTAAATCAGAAAGAAAAAGAAAAATTTTTACCATCATTTTTTATTGCTCAAATTTTAGATGTTTTATCTTTAGAGAAACTTAAATTTAGTAAAGCTGAAATTGAAAAAACTAAGTTAGTACGAAAATGGCATTTTTTATTGGAGAAAAAAAATATCGCTCAATTTACTGAATCGGATAGATTTGCATTACATAAAGAATTAGAGATGTTTCTTCCATTATTTATTTTTTATTTACCTCAAAACTTACGATTAGATTGGCTTCATAGATGGCGTGATAATGATGATAAATTATTTCATCCTTCAAACTTACTTAATGGAGATGTAATCAAAAAAAATTTTAAAATCAACGATGGGCCTTTATTAGGAGAGCTTTTACATTATCTTTCTATGGAACTTGCATATCAGAGATTGAATAATTTTGATGAAGCTATTTATAAAGCAAAGCTATGGATTGAACAAAATGCGCCAAAATGTGATTAAATACACATAGCTTAGTTTTGTTTAGAAGTTCGGACTTCAAAATCATTTTTAAAAAATTTATGAGCATTCGCATTTACATTGGCAATTTACCACAAGGATTTAATCCAAAAGAATTTGATACACTTTTAAAGTCAGTTTCTGATTCGATTAGATTCAAAGCAGTTCTAGATAAGGAAACAAAGGAATGCAGGGGTTTTGGTTTTGCAACAACTAATAATGAAGATAATGCTAATTTATTAATTCAAAAATTAAACGGATTTGAGTTTAATGGTTCTAAATTAAGAGTAGAGCTATCAGAAAAGAAAGATTCCGCTTCAAACAAAAGAAATAGTGGAAAATTAAACAAGAATAAGAAAAGGAAAGACTTTAAAAAAATTGTTCATAGTGATGCTCCTAACTTGGAAGCACCTGACCCAAGATGGGCTGGAGAATTATCCAAGTTAAAAGATTTATTGGCTAATCAGAAGACGCCAGCTTAGCTATTTAATTCGAGAAATCAAAAAAGATATTGGGATCTCAAGAGCTTTGACTGAATTTTTTACAAAAGCTCTATTGTTAAAAACATCATAATCTAGTCTTTCAATAGAATCTAATATTCCTCTGTAAAGACGTAAAGAAGTCCATACTGGCCATCTTGCGTCAGAAGATAGCCACTTTATACCATCCTCAGACTTTTGGAACCATTCGCGAGCCCTTGTTAATTGAAAATTCATCAGTGCTTTCCACTGCTTGTTTATTTTTCCTTGTAAAAGTTCTTCCTCAGAATAATTAAATTTTTCAATATCCGCTTGTGGGAGATAAATTCTTCCTCTCTGTCTATCTTCACCTACATCTCTTAAGATATTTGTTAATTGATTTGCAATTCCTAGAGCTATGGCTGCTTCGGAGGGGTCAGGTAAAGCACTCCATGGCGCTGATGTATACGCGCTATCAATCCCCATCACATTTTGAGTCATTAAACCAACAGTGCCTGCAACTCTATAACAATAGAGTTTTAATTCATCAAAATCTTTGTATCTAAATTTATTAAGATCCATTCTCTGGCCATCTATCATGTCTAAATAAGGTTGAATACTTTGTGGATATTTCTCGATCGTATCTAATAGAACTGAGTCTAATTCAGATTTAATATTTCCTTTAAATACATTTTTTGTATTTTCTTCCCATTTATCTAGATTATCTGAAAGCTCATCTTGCGATTTAGTTGAGGCTTCTGCGCTATCCATTATTTCATCTGTTCTTCTACACCACACATATATAGCCCAAATAGCTTTTCTCTTTTCTTTAGGCAATAGAAGAGTACCCAAGTAAAAGGTTTTAGCCCATTGTTGAGTTTCTTTTCGGCATAACTCGTATGCTTGGTCTAGTTGAGAAATTGAATTTTTCAAAAAGTTTTAGCTAAATTTAAGGGTTTTTAAACGTTATAAAGAAACATTTTGAGGGGTTTTGGTATACTCCTTATTTATTGATTCTGCGCATAATTTACCACTTAAAACAGCACCTTCCATAGATGCTAAATATTTTTGCATTGTATAATCACCAGTTAAGAAAAAGTTTTTTATTGGGGATTTTTGACTAGGTCTGAACTCTTGACATCCAGGAACTGCCTTATATACAGATCTTGGAGTTTTGACTACTTTGTATTTTCTTAATTTTGTCTTATCATCACCCATGAAATGTGTTGGGAATAATTTCTTCAACTCTTCCATAGTTGCATCAACGATGTCTTGATCGCTTTTATTAATCCAATCTTTTGCTGGTGCGAAAACTAATTCGAGCATTGATCTATTTGGATCTTCGTATTCTTTACATGTAATACTCATATCAGCGTAAACACTGAGAAGTGGTGATCTGCTAAATAGTAGATGGTCGATATCGGTTAATTTTTTGTCAAACCATAAATGGATATTAATTACTGGAACTCCATTTAAACCATCTAATTTAGAAAAAGCATCTAACCCTTTCCATTGTTTAGGGATCATTAATTTAAAGAGATCTACAGGCATTGCACTTACATAAGCATCGGCCGTTAGCTCTTTCTTTTCGTTTTTATCTAAAGAGGCAACAGTAAAACTTTTAACAGTGCTGTCCTCATTAAGGTTGATTTGCCTTAATGGACTATTCATGTGAACTTCTCCACCACGAGCAGTAATATAATCAACCATTGGCTGGCAAAGTCTTTCTGGAGGGGCTCCGTCAAGGAATGCCATTTTAGAACCATTTTTTTCTTGTAAAAATCTGTTTAATGCTGTTAATAAAACTGTAGAAGATATTTCATCCGGCCCAATAAAATTAAGAGCTTTACTCATTGCTATAAAAACTTCATCATTAACTCTTTCCGGTATATTGTGCTCTTTTAGCCAATCTGTCCATGATTTTGTATCACATTTATCTAAATACTTTTGGCCTCTCAACATTGCAGGCACTAAACCTAATCCAAATAGAATCTTTTCATTCCATGAAAGCATATCATTATTACTTAGTATTGCTGAAACGCCATTAACGGGAGCAGGTATATCTGGAAAGTCGAATCTACTGTAAGTTCCAGGCTCTGATGGCTGATTAAAAATCATTGAGTGACTTTTCCATTGGAGTCTATCTTCAATATCTAATTCCCTGAAAAGCTGCAACATATTTGGGTAGGCTCCAAAAAATATATGCAACCCAGTTTCATACCAATCTCCATCTTCGTCTTTCCATGCGGCTACTTTGCCACCAAGAACATCTCTAGCTTCGAGTACAATAGGGATGTGACCATTATCTACTAGATATTTAGCACAAGACAAACCTGCTAAACCAGCACCAGCAATTACAACACGCATTATTAAATCAAGAAATAAATTAACACTTACTAATAAGCTACATTAAAGTTAGAACATAATAGATTTTTTCGTTGATTATTTCGTAAAATTATGGAAAAAATGCTTTTAAAATCAACTACTAGGCATGTAAGAATCTTTACTGCCGAAGTCGTAGAAGAGGAATTAAAATTTCATCCCAATAAACTAACTCTTGATTTAGACCCTGATAACGAATTTATTTGGAACGAAGATTCTTTAAACAAAATAAATGAAAAATTTAATGAATTAATAAAAGATAGAGCAGGAAGGGATTTAGATGATTATGAACTGCGAAAAATAGGATCAGAAATCGAAGGTTTAATTAAGTTTTTGCTTCAAAATGGTCAGCTAAGTTATAACCCTGACTGTAGAGTAATGAATTACTCAATGGGTTTGCCAAAGACAAATGAAGTGCTGTGAATAGATCATCCTCAAATAGAAGGCCAAGGCGAGGCTCAAATAGAAGTTATTATCCTCCAAATCCAAGGGATGTTGATTCTTTTGGTCAGAGAAGCAATAAATTGCCTGCTTCTTCTGAACAAAAGATCAACTTCAGTACAGGAACCATTGCTGTACTAGCTGGAGTACTAATTCTGGGAGTTGGTATTGGGAGCGCTATTACCAGTACAACTGATGGTGGGCAGGGAAATATAGCAAGTCAACAACAATTAGATATGGCTGTTCCAGACCCGGAATTTTGCCGACAATGGGGAGCTAGTGCTTTTGTAATTGATGTTGAAATGTATACGACTCTTAATCCATCTACGAGTTTTGTAACGCAACCTGCTCTTCAGCCAGGGTGTGTAATTAGAAGAGAGAATTGGACAGTATTACAAAAACAGGGTGCAATTAGTAATGAAGATGTAAGAGAATGTAAGCAAAGGATGAATACTTTTGCTTATATTGGTTCAATAAGGGATAAGCCAATAGTTAAGTGCGTTTATCAGACTGATGTAAATGAAAATAAATTTATAATAAAAGGGGATGGTCAAGCTGAAGATGGTGGAGTTGGTATTAATAAAGAAGCAATTCAGTTTTGATTAAAATTATAAATGCCTCAAAGGGCTTTCTAAACTAGCAAATTGTGGAAGAATGTTCTTCTTAAAAACTTCTGATGCTCTTGATGTATATCTAGAAGGATTAGTAATTAATTTAAGTTCTCTTTTAACCTCTAAATCAGCAACAAAGGCTTTGTGGATTGTTCCCGCCGATAATTCTCTTTCAATAGAAACAACAGGCAAAAAGGAAGCTCCTAAACCTGATTGAACTGCATTCTTAATTGCTTCAAGAGAGTTAAGTTCCATCTCAATTTTTAATCTTTGAATATCAAGACCAGAATCTTGGAGAAGTTTGTCAACAACTTTTCTCGTTGTAGATTGTGAATCTAATGTTACAAAATTTAATTTGTATAAGTCTTCTTTTAGAAGCTCTTTTTTGGTCGAAAGTGGATGTTTAGAGGGCAAAACTAATGCCAATTCATCAGTGGCATATGGAATTACTTGTAGCAAATTTTCCAAATCTCCAGGTAGTTGTCCGCCAATAATGGCTAAGTCAATTTGTCCATTGGCTACACTCCAACCAGTTCTTCTAGTACTGTGAACTTGAAGTTGAACGGATACATCAGGGTATTTTTGCCTGAATAGTCCTATCATTCTGGGCATTAAATAGGTACCAGTTGTTTGGCTCGCTCCAATGACAAGAGTTCCACCTTTTAGGCTATTTAAATCTTCAATAGCTTTGCAAGCTTCGTCGCATTGATTCAAAATTCGTTCGCAATATTCAAGTAATAGTCGCCCGGCTTCAGTCAAAAGAGCCTTCCTACCTCCTCGGTCAAAAATTGTTATTTCAAGTTGTTTTTCTAAATTTTGTATTTGTAAACTTACAGCAGGTTGGGTTACATATAAAAGATCTGCAGCTTTTTTAAAACTTCCTTGAGCTGCTATAGCTTTTAGTATTCTTAATTGGTCGAGAGTAAATGGTAATTCTGGCATCTATTATGCCTACAATTTCTTATAATTCTAATGCTTAGGAGCATTCTTGTTAAGAACAAAAATTATTTGGACAATTTAAATATATGGAGACTCATAAAACTTCTCTAATTATCTTACTTTTGATTTTGATTTTTGCGGTAATTCATAGCGGGGGAGCTGCTTTAAGAATCAAAGCAGAATCTATTATGGGTCCGAGATTATGGCGGTTATGTTTTGTTTTTTTAAGTTTGCCATCTGCAATTATCTTGATTAGTTATTTTTTGGCACATAGATATGACGGAATCAGGTTATGGAATTTACAGGGGAACAATTTTGTTTTTATGCTCGTTTGGTTCTTAACTGCAATAAGTTTTTTATTTTTATATCCAGCTACTTACAATTTGCTAGAAATTCCTTCGGTTTTAAAACCTAAAGTACGAATTTATGGAACTGGGATAATGCGAATCACAAGACATCCGCAAGCATTTGGTCAGATAATTTGGTGTTTTGCTCATACTTTATGGATTGGCACATCATTCACATTAATAACTTCTATCGGCTTGGTTTTGCATCATCTTTTTGCAATCTGGCATGGCGATAATAGATTAGCAAATAGATTTGGAGAAGAATTTGAAAATTTTAAAAAAAATACCTCAATCATCCCCTTCATGGCAATACTTGAGGGTAGGCAAGAATTTAAAATTAAAGAATTTTTTAGATTATCTCAACTTGGTATATTAATCGCAATAGGTGTACTTTGGTGGTCTCATCAATATATCAATATTGCTGTTAAAACATTTAATTCATCATTTTTGTCTGAATTTTTCAATTAACAGTTTAAAATCAGATTATAAGTTCTTTAAAACATGCCACAAGCTTCAGAAATTGCCTGGTTAATTCCTGTTTTCCCACTTATTGGAGCAGTGCTTTCTGGCTTAGGATTAATAAGCATCAACAAGAAAATTAATAATTCAAGAGAAATAGTTTCTGTAGGTCTGATTTCTTTCGTCGGGATTTCTGCGGTAATTAGTTATAAAGCTTTAATTGAACAAGTTAATGGTTATCAATCAGTAGAAAAATTATTTGTATGGGCCAATGCTGGGGATTTTACAATTCCAATGGGATTTGTCCTTGATCCTTTGGGGAGTGTAATGCTTGCGTTAGTAACTACAATAACTTTGCTAGTAATGATTTACTCTCATGGTTATATGGCGCATGACAAAGGTTATGTCAGATTTTTTACATATTTAGCATTATTTAGTAGTTCAATGATGGGATTAATAGTGAGTCCGAATTTATTAGAAATTTATGTTTTTTGGGAATTAGTTGGGATGTGTTCTTACTTATTGGTTGGTTTTTGGTATGACAGGGATGGCGCTGCACATGCTGCACAAAAAGCATTTGTTGTTAATAGAGTTGGAGATTTTGGATTATTACTAGGAATTCTTGGCCTATTTTGGGCAACAAATAGTTTTGATTTTAATGAAATAGCTACTGGAATTTCTCAATCAATATCTGACAATTCGATACCCATTTGGGCTGCTTTACTACTTTGTTTTTTAGTTTTTTTAGGGCCAATGGCAAAATCAGCTCAGTTTCCTCTTCATGTTTGGTTGCCTGATGCGATGGAAGGCCCGACACCTATATCTGCACTTATCCATGCTGCAACAATGGTTGCAGCAGGAATATTTCTCGTGGCAAGACTTCAACCTTTGTATTCAATATTCCCCTCTATTCAGTTCATAATTGCTTTAGTTGGCACCATTACTTGTTTTTTAGGAGCCTCTATAGCTTTGACCCAAATGGATTTAAAAAAAGGGTTAGCCTACAGCACAGTTTCTCAGCTTGGGTATATGATGCTAGCAATGGGTTGCGGAGCACCAGTAGCAGGAATTTTTCATCTAGTGACTCATGCATGCTTTAAAGCAATGTTATTTTTGGGATCTGGTTCAGTAATACATGCTATGGAAGAAGTAGTTGGCCATCAGCCTGTATTAGCTCAAGATATGAGATTGATGGGCGGTTTAAGAAAAAAAATGCCTTTTACATCTTCAACATTTTTAGTAGGTTGTGTAGCAATTAGTGGAATTCCTCCTTTGGCAGGTTTTTGGAGTAAAGACGAGATACTCGGAAATGCTTTTATATCATTTCCAGCTTTTTGGTTCGTAGGACTATTAACAGCTGGTATGACTGCTTTTTATATGTTTAGGCTTTATTTCTTGACATTTGAAGGAGATTTCAGAGGGGAGAATAAAGAATTGCAAAAAGAACTTCTAATAGCCTCTAAAACTAACCTAGATGAAGAAAATGAAGACGAGCATGAAAAACATGGCTCGATTCATGAGTCACCCTGGTCAATGACATTTCCCTTGGTATTTTTAGCGGTACCGTCTTTAATCATCGGTTTTATGGGACTTCCTTGGGATAGCAAAATTGCAAATTTACTAGATCCTGAAGAAGCAGAGACTGCTGCAAAAGCTTTCGAATTAAAAGAATTTTTGCCTTTAGCAATTGCGTCAGTACTCATTGCATCAGCTGGAATCATTATTGCTTATCAGGCATATTTTGTGAAAAAAATTAATTTATCAGTTTTATTTGCCGAAAAGTTTCCTAGTATCAACCGATTTTTATCAAAAAAATGGTATCTTGATGATATTAATGAAAAACTTTTTGTTAAGGGTAGTAGAAAACTTGCTAAAGAAGTCTTAGAGGTTGATTCAAAGGTTGTTGATGGCGTAGTAAATCTAACTGGACTTGTAACTTTAGGTAGCGGAGAAGGTTTAAAATATTTTGAGACTGGTAGGGCTCAATTTTATGCGCTTATTGTTTTTGGAGGTGTAATTCTACTAGTTGCTATATTTGGTTTTCAATCTCCTCAAGTATCTTAATTACAATTGTGTGTCTTCACTGTCCATTGGGGTGAAAAAATACAGAAAATTTCTAGACTTTATTTAAGATAAATTTCTTATTAAATTGAGTACTAATTTTTATACACATTTTGCGACACAAATGTTGGGAACTTTGGGGGCTGGATTGTCTAATTTTCCTTGGTTATCTGCTTCAATTTTATTTCCAATTGGTAGTGCATTTGTTATACCTTTTTTCCCAGATAAAGGTGATGGCAAAGAAGTGAGATGGTTTGCATTATCTATTGCATTAATAACTTTTTTAATAACTGTAGGTTCATATATAAATGGTTTTGATATTAGTAATGAAAATGTTCAATTGAAAGAAAATATTAGTTGGCTCCCTGATTTAGGCCTTACTTGGTCTGTTGGTGCTGATGGCATGTCTATGCCGTTAATCTTATTGACTAGTTTTATAACTGCTTTAGCAGTTCTTGCGGCATGGCCAGTCAAGTTCAAACCAAAGTTATTTTTCTTTTTGATATTGGTTATGGATGGTGGTCAAATCGCTGTTTTTGCAGTACAAGATATGCTTTTATTTTTTCTAACTTGGGAACTTGAGTTAATTCCCGTTTATTTATTACTGGCTATATGGGGTGGCAAAAATCGACAATATGCAGCAACAAAATTCATTATTTATACAGCTGGCAGTTCTATCTTCATTCTTCTTGCAGCGTTAGCAATGGGGTTCTATGGTACAGAAATTCCTAACTTTGAGTTCTCTCACTTGGCAGCTCAAGATTTTAGTCAAAAATTCCAAATATTTTGTTATGTAGGGCTTTTAATTGCCTTTGGTGTGAAACTACCAATAGTACCTCTTCATACTTGGCTTCCAGATGCTCATGGAGAGGCTACAGCTCCTGTTCATATGCTTTTAGCAGGAATTTTATTAAAGATGGGAGGATATGCTCTTTTAAGATTTAATGCACAATTACTACCTATTGCTCATGCTCAATTTGCACCATTATTAATAGTTTTAGGGGTAGTCAATATAATTTATGCTGCATTAACTTCTTTTGCTCAAAGAAATCTTAAAAGAAAAATTGCATACAGTTCTATAAGTCATATGGGTTTTGTTCTTATTGGTATAGGGAGTTTTAGTAGCCTTGGAACAAGCGGAGCAATGCTGCAAATGGTTAGTCATGGATTAATAGGTGCAAGTTTATTTTTTCTTGTGGGTGCCACCTATGACAGAACAAAGACTCTTAAACTTGATGAAATGAGTGGTGTAGGACAAAAAATGAGAATTATGTTTGCCCTATGGACTGCTTGCTCCCTGGCTTCCCTGGCTTTGCCTGGTATGAGCGGATTTGTTTCTGAATTGATGGTATTCACTGGATTTGTTACTGATGAAGTGTATACACTTCCGTTTAGGGTAGTGATGGCCTCTTTAGCTGCTATCGGTGTAATACTTACTCCTATTTATCTACTTTCAATGTTACGAGAAATTTTCTTTGGCAAAGAAAATCCTAAATTAATCGAAGAACGAAAACTTATAGATGCAGAGCCAAGGGAAGTTTATATTATTGCTTGTTTACTTTTACCGATTATTGGAATAGGTTTGTACCCAAGATTAGTTACTGAAAGTTATATTGCATCTATCAATAATTTGGTTGATAGAGATTTAACAGCAGTTAAAGGTGCTGTGAAAACAAATATCTTTTCAGGAACTAAAACAAATGACATCCTAAAAGCTCCAACAATATAATTTTTTAAATTAATGCAATATTGTTTGGCATTAAATAAATTAAAAGATATCTTATGAGTAGATTTTATATATTTCAAAATATCTTATTTTAATCCTATTGATAGGCAACCATTAGGCCCTAGATTGTTGATTAAGTTTCTTCAAGATGCCGCTGGTAAAGGTGAGCTTGATCCATGGGATATTGATGTAATAAGTGTAATTGATAGTTTTTTAGAGCAATACTCACACACTTTTAATCAATCTTCAAATAGTCAAATCTCATATCATAGGGATTTAGCTGAGACCAGCGAAGCATTTTTTGCGGCTTCTGTACTAGTTAATCTTAAGGCTCAGGTTTTGGAATCTGATGTTTTTAAAGAAAATTCTTCCGATTTTGAAGATGAATTTGATTTGGATGATCAAGATTGGATTGATAAAGAATTTGATATTCCAAAATATCCTGAAAAATATCTAAGGAGAAGATCAATAGCACAACCAATTCTTAAACGTACAACTACATTAGGAGAACTTGTCAGTCAGTTAGAGTCCATAGCAGAAGTTATAGAAACCCAAGATCTTCTGCTCATGAAGAGAAAAATAAGTAAAAAATATTCTGATAAGGCTTTAATTTCTCAAGTAAAGTCATTAGCGCATCGCGAGAAACTTCCAGAAACCACTAAAGCATTAGGGAAATTTATTGAAGGATGGGAAAAAGCATTACAATGGACAGATTTTGAATATTTAGTCAATAAATGGCAAGCAGTAGTAAAAAATGATTTAGATAAAGATCGTTTGGGAGTTTTTTGGGCTTTGTTATTTTTATCATCTGAAAACAAAATTGAAATTAAACAAATTAATTCCTTATATGGCCCAATTAAAATTAAAAGAATAATACCTGATGGCAGCTTAGCTCAATTGCCTATAGAAAATCTTGAGGTAAGCAATGCCTCTTCCTCGGCTGCTTAGAAGCTTCATAGTAATAACGTATAATTTTAAAAAATGGTTTTGAATTTATGAAGGCAATGATACTTGCGGCAGGTAAAGGAACACGTGTTCAGCCTATTACGCATGTTATTCCGAAACCGATGATTCCGATTTTACAAAAACCTGTTATGGAGTTTCTCTTGGAACTTTTAAGAGAACATAACTTTAAGGAAATAATGGTAAATGTTTCTCATCTGGCTGAAGAAATTGAAAATTATTTTAGGGATGGGCAAAGATTTGGTGTAGAAATTGCTTATAGTTTTGAGGGAAGAATTGAAGATGGAGAATTAATAGGCGATGCTTTGGGATCCGCCGGAGGATTAAAAAAAATTCAGGATTTTCAGAATTTCTTTGATGAAACCTTTGTTGTTTTGTGTGGTGATGCTTTAGTTGATTTAGATTTAACTCAAGCTGTTAAAAAACATAAACAGAAAGGAGCTATTGCGAGCTTGATAACAAAAAAGGTAACTAAAGATCAAGTATCAAGTTACGGAGTCGTAGTTTCTGATGAAAATGGACGAATAAAGGCTTTTCAAGAAAAGCCAACAGTTGATCAAGCTTTAAGTGACTCTATAAATACAGGAATTTATCTTTTCGAACCCGAAATTTTTAACTACATCCCTTCAGCAGAGAAATTTGATATTGGAGCTGATCTTTTCCCTAAACTTGTTGAAATGGATTTGCCATTTTTTGCTTTACCAATGGATTTTGAATGGGTAGATATTGGAAAAGTTCCTGATTATTGGAGTGCTATTAGAAATGTATTGCAAGGTAAGGTAAGACAAGTGCAAATACCAGGTAAGGAAATAAAACCTGGAGTTTTTACCGGTTTGAATGTAGCTGCTAACTGGGAAAAGGTTAATATTAGCGGGCCGGTTTATATAGGAGGAATGACTAGGATAGAGGATGGAGCAACTATTATTGGACCTTCCATGATTGGACCAAGTTGTTGCATTTGCGAGGGCGCAACTATAGATAACTCAATCATTTTTGATTATTCTAAAATTGGTAAAGGTGTAAGACTTATGGATAAATTAGTATTTGGTAAATATTGTGTTGGGAAAAATGGAGATCATTTCGATTTGCAAGATGCATCTTTAGACTGGTTAATAGCAGATTCAAGAAGATCTGATTTGACTGAGCCATCGCCTCAGCAGAAAGCTATGGCAGAATTATTAGGTACTGATTTGATTAATATGCCAGACTAAGATTAGCTTTTTCAATAATCTCAGGAATTAAATGCTCTGCTTTTACGGCCATTATATGAACACCATTTGCGATATTAATAAAATCATGGGCTTGTTCAGATGCAATGTTAATACCTTCTTGTAATGGGTCTTTAGCATCTTTAAGACGATTTAAGATATTTTCGGGGATGTTTGCTCCTGGAACGTATTTGTTTATAAAGAGAGCGTTTTTATAAGACTTTAATAGGAATACACCTGCAATTACAGGAATTTCAAGAGGATTGCTAATTTTTTCACAAAACTCTATCAAATTTTCTTTTTCCATAACCATTTGAGTTTGTATAAATCCAGCTCCAGCCTCTTTTTTCTTTCTCATTCTATTTTCTAAACTTCTTTTATTTCTGCAATTTGGATCAGCTGCAGCACCTGCAAAAATAAATGTTTTTTTATCGGAAAGTTCTCCTAGAGTAGGATCAATTCCTTTATTGAAAGCCTGAATTTGTTGAAGCAATCTAACTGACTCAAACTCATGTACGGCCTTGGTATCTTGTTGATCCCCTGCTTTTACCGAATCACCAGTAATGCATAAGATGTTTCTAATACCTAAAGCATTTGCTCCCAGAATGTCTGATTGTAAAGCAATTTTATTACGATCTCTGCAAGAAATTTGCATTACTGGTTCTATCCCATTTTCCAGTAATAGTTTGGACATTGCCAAGCTGCACATTCTCATTACAGCTCTGCTTCCATCAGTAATGTTAACAGCATGTACCTTATCCTTCAAAAGTTGTGCTATCTTAAGAGATCTTATGGGGCTTCCACCTCTTGGCGGCATTAACTCTGCCGTTATTACCTTAGATTTTTTTTCTAAAGTCTGCTGAAGTTTTGATTTCAATTGCTTTTGTTTCCTAGTTGGTTAACAAGTGTACTGAGATTGCTAAACTTAATTAATATAAAAAAGGAACTGTTTAAATGCAAATGGTTGAAGAAGAAGTAAACAACATTGATATGATGGGTCTCTCAGCAAGAGAGATGGAAATCATTGATCTCGTAGCTGATGGGCTCACAAATCAAGAAATTGCGGTGAAACTAACTATTAGTAAAAGAACTGTTGATAATCATGTAAGTAATATGTTTACAAAAACTGGTTCTAAAAACAGAGTAGCACTTTTGAATTGGGCAATGGACAACGGAAAGATTTGTAGAGATGGGTTTAATTGTTGTACCCTCCCAGACTCTGATCAAGATTAGTATTACCCTTTACTTTTGTTGTATTGTTAGCCAAATCCATTAGACAATAATTTGTAGAACCTAATTCGAAGAGTTCAGCATATGCAATACATGCATCCTTGTCTGAATCAACAAATCTCAATATTCCTTCCTTGTCGTATAGACCATACATCTGAGGAAAATAAAAAAAATTTTATTAAACATAAAGAAAATATAAAGGATGTGTGGTTCCTTTGACTAGTTATTTTTGAAAGTTGTTAATTAGTCTTCTTTCCACTCTGAAAAAGGATTGTTAGCGAGACTGAAGTTGGAGTAATGGGTTAGCCCAGTAATTTCTTTTGAAATGAAAGATGGAAGAAATAAATCTTCCTCTTCATTAGAAAGTTCAATTTCTGCAATTTCAAGTGGATAATTATTTTCTTTAAAGCAATCTATTATCCAAGATTTTTTTTCAATTTTTAGAAAGAATCTATCTTTTTTAATAGTATTTGAAAGATTTGACATTATTGTTTCAGCATCTCTTCGTGGAATGGAGTATTCAAATTCAAAGTTGGTAAAGCCCTTGATATGTTTTTTAAGTGCAATTTTAGAGTTTTTGCCTATAAGCCTTACCCTAATAATCCAACCATCTAAACTTTGAGATAAATATCCTTGTTCAATATAAATTTTTTTATTTATGAATTCTTTCCAATTATCATTTTTTATAAGAAATCTTCTTTCTATTTCTAAGCCCATTTAATTTTTGAAATTTTTTTGAGATAAATCACCTTTCCAATCTAGTTTTTTAATTAGGGTATTGTAGTAACTTGTGCTTTTTTTAAACTTTATTATTTTGCAGGGCGATTGCCCTTTTTTGATCTCACAATAATAATTTTCCTTAATGGTCATACATTTTGAACCATCTCTCCATAATTTAATTTCCCCTTTACTTTTTTTTACAGGTTTTATGATTACCTTACTTGTATTAGGTATAACTATTGGTCTACTGGCCAAACTCATTGGGCAAATAGGATTAATTATCATTGCATCAATACTAGGGTGCACTATTGGCCCCCCTGCGGCCATTGAGTAGGCTGTTGATCCAGTAGATGTAGATATGATTAATCCATCACCTTTGTATTCATTAACCTTCTCGTTATCTATTTCAATTTGTATTTGGTTGGTTGGAGAAACGTCTTCTTCAACAGATTTAAAATAAAAATCATTTAAGGCATCGTAACTTTTTATAATCTTTTTCTCAGAACTTGCCCCATTAATACAAACATTACAATTTAATCTATTACGAAAGTCAATTTTATATTCTTCGTTTTCAAGGATTTCAATAAAAGATTTGTCAAACAAAAAATCTTTTTCTTGCGTAAGGAAACCAAGATTACCACCAATATTAATACTCAATAAAGGAATATCATAATCAGCTAAAGCATTTGCACATTTAAGAAAGGTTCCATCTCCACCAAGAACTATGCCAATATTAGGTTGTAATTCTAGATTACAAAAATATTTTTCAATTTCATCTTTATAAAAATCACTATCAATTCTTTTTGATTTTATTTTTTTAGCTTTGAGGACTTCTTCACAGAATTTTGAAGCCTCTTGAGCAATAGAACTATCTGAACGATATACAATAAGCACCAATGAAAGTTTCATTTAGTGGTTTTACCATTTTAATAAATTAAAACTTTCCATATCTACAGTCACCCTATTCCTATAAAGAGATAACAAGATAGCTAATCCAACTGCTGCTTCTGCAGCGGCTACAGTAATCACAAAAATTGTAAAAACTTGTCCTTGAATTAAATTATTATCAACATAGGAAGAAAACGCCATCAAGTTTATATTTACTGCATTAAGCATTAACTCAATGCTCATAAGAACTCTTACTGCATTTCTGCTATTTAATAATCCCCAAATACCAATACAGAACAGTGTTGAAGATACTATTAAAAAAGCTTGAATAGGAATTGATTGTAAATCCATAATAAGAAAGGTGAAAGGTTAATTTTTATTTGTAAGTAATGGTTCTGATGATTTTTCAATTAACTCTTGATCAACAGGTAATCCAGTGGAAATATCCTTGCTCATTACATCTCTTCTAGCCAAAACTATAGCTCCAATCATTGCCATTAAAAGTAAAACTGATGCTACTTCAAATGGGAGTAAATAATCACTAAATAGATGTTCACCAATTCTGATAGTTGATTCTTCTCCTATAGAGTTTTGAGGACTTGATAGGCTCCATACATTAGTTAAGTCAACTCTTATTAAAAGGCTTAGAAGGGTTAAACATATTGTTGTTGATATGATTCTTCTCGATTTAATGTCATTGATGGGCTTTAAATCTTCTTTTTTATTGACTAGCATTATTGCAAAAATTATTAATACATTCACTGCACCCACATAAACTAAAACTTGTGCTGCAGCAACAAAACTTGCATTTAAAAGAAGATATAATCCAGCCACGCTCATGAAAACTCCTCCTAGAAGAAAGGCTGAATAAACAATACTTTCGAGTAATACAACACCAAGTGCTCCAATAAGGATAACTAAAGATAAAATTGTAAAACAAATAATTTGAGTTGTTATTGCAATGGACATAAATTAATGGAAATTAATTGTTTGAATTAGAAACTTTATCTTTATTTTCATTGGAATCTGGTCTCATCCAATCATAAACTTCTTCTGGTAATTTACCAACTCTAGAATCTGAAGCTGGGATTTCATGAGGGTCCATGACACCTTTTGGAAGATAGGCTAGTTCTCTTAGCGGTTTAACTGAAGGATCTGTTGTGACATTTGTAGGTAACCTACCGAGTGCAACATTATCAAAATTTAGATTGTGTCTGTCAAAAGTAGCTAATTCATATTCTTCGGTCATTGAAAGACAATTAGTTGGACAATATTCAACGCAATTTCCACAAAATATACAAACTCCAAAGTCAATAGAATAATTTCTGAGTTCTTTTTTTTTGGTTTCTTTATTCATTACCCAATCAACGACTGGTAGATTTATGGGGCATACTCTCACGCAAACTTCACAAGCAATACATTTATCAAATTCATAATGTATTCTTCCTCTATATCTTTCAGATGGTATTAATTTTTCATAGGGATATTGGACAGTAACAGGTCTTCTTCGAAGATGATCAAAAGTTACTGATAAGCCATTATATAAATATTTACCAGCATTAAATGCTTCTTTGATATAGCTATTTATTTGTTGAAGGAAATTTTTCATTTTGAAGAATTTACTTAGTTATTTTATTTTAGTGGATTAATTTTCAATTTAAGTATTTTTACTTAAGTTTAACCACCAAAGAATTGAGGAAAAGCGAGTTTTAATCCTGCAGTTATCAAAAGATTAGCAAGAGAAATTGGAAGAAGAAACTTCCATCCTAGATCTAATAGTTGATCTATTCTTACTCTAGGAGTTGTCCAACGCAATAATATTGCAATGAAAACTAAAAGATACGCTTTTAATACAGTCATTACAATTCCTATTGATGCAGTGAAAACTTGTATGAAAGGTGCATTAATTGGTAGGTTTAGAAATTTAGCTATTAATTCAACTGGAATAGGAAAACCCCATCCTCCTAAATAAAGTATTGATACCAATAAAGCTGAAAGGATTAAATTAATGTAACTGCCAAGATAGAACAATGCGAATTTCATCCCTGCATATTCAGTTTGATATCCTGCAACTAATTCTTCTTCAGCTTCAGGCAAGTCAAATGGAAGTCTCTCACATTCTGCAAGAGCACAAATCCAAAAGACTATAAAACCAACTGGTTGTCGCCATATATTCCAACTTAGTATTCCAGCACCACTTTGTTGGTTGACAATGTCAATAGTGCTTAGAGAATTTGTCATTAGAACGATAGCCAGTACAGATAAAGCTAGAGGAATTTCATAACTTATTGATTGAGCTGCTGCTCTTAAACCTCCTAATAAAGAATACTTATTATTTGATGCATATCCGCTCATGAGAAGTCCAATTGGCTGGATACTGCTTAAAGCGATCCATAGGAAAATTCCAATACCAACGTTACTTATTAAAAGGTTTTGTCCAAAAGGAACAATTAGCCAGGACAGAATCACTGGAACAAGAACTAAAATAGGTCCTGCAGTGAAGAGAATTCCATCTGCTTTAGCAGGAATAATATCCTCTTTTACAAGTAACTTAAGACCATCTGCAATTGGTTGAAGGACGCCAAGCGCTCCTGCATATTCGGGACCTATTCTTTGTTGAGCAGCAGCAGATATTTTTCTTTCAAGCCAAACTGTTACTAACACTCCAACTACTGCCGCCACCAAAACCAAAAGCATAGGGAGAGGGAGCCAAATTATATGAGCGATTTCGCTGGAAAGGCCAAAACCCTTTAAGAATTCATTAAAACTATATTCGAGATCTAATCTGTATTCCAAAATTTTTATGTTATTTATTTAATAGATTAACTCTTCACAAACAATATGTGTGTTTTTTATGAAAAGCTGCAAATATTATTCTCTGTTTTCTAGGCTGATCCAATCTCTTGGTGCTGAACCCGTGTATATTTGCGATGGTCTGAAAATTCTATTTGCTCCAAGTTGCTCTCTCCAATGAGCTAACCAACCAGCCACTCTAGATATGGCAAAAATTGGAGTAAATAAATCACGAGGAATACCAAGTTTTCTATAAACAAGACCAGAATAAAAGTCCACGTTAGGGAATATACCCTTAGGACCTAGTCTTGGTATTGCCTCTGCCTCAAGTGATTTAGCAACTTCATACATTTCATCTGCTCCAAATCTAATGAAAAGCTCTTCTGCCAGTTTTTGAAGAATTATTGCTCTTGGATCTTTGACTTTATATTCTCTGTGGCCGAAGCCCATTATCTTATTTTTATTTTTTATTGCCTTATCTAAAAAAGACCCAGCATTTTCTGGAGTTTTAATCTCTTCTAACATTGCAATCACATCCTCATTTGCTCCTCCATGCAGTGGGCCAGCAAGTGTTCCTACTGCAGAGGCGATGACAGCATATGGGTCTGTAAGAGTGCTTGCAGTAACTCTAGCGCTAAATGTACTGGCGTTTAAACTATGTTCGGCATGTAGAATTAAACACCTATCAAAAACTTTTGCGGCTATAGGATCTTGTTCTTTTTCAGTCAACATGTAAAGAAAATTTGATGAGTAAGTTAGATCATCTCTAGGTTGAATTGGGTCTTGTCCTTTTCTAATAAGTTGGAACGCTGCAATCATTGTGGGTATTTTTGCTATTAGTCTTATTACTGCGTTGTAGATGTAATTAGGATCATCTATTGCTCTACGCGAATAGAAGAGCCCCAAAGAAGCTGCACTAGATTGAAGAGCATCCATAGGATGACCAGTTGCAGGGAAACATTTCATCATATCTCTAACTCTAAAACTTAACCTTCTATGCATCTGAACTTCTTGCTCGAAATCTCTTAGTTGAATAGCTGTGGGCAATTCACCCCAAATCAATAGGTAAGCGGTTTCTAAAAAACTGCTTTTTTTGGATAGTTCCTCAATGGAATAGCCTCTATACAATAATTTACCTTTGTTGCCGTCAATATCACATATGGATGAATTAGTAACTGGGACACCCTCTAATCCTGGTTTTAAAATTAGTTTGTTACTATCCAATTGCTTAATACAATATCAAATACTTATAGATTAAAGATAGTCAAATAATTTTTAATTAACCACAAGATATTAACTTCGCAAAAAATTAAAATGAATGTTTTTGGAAGCTTGTTTGAATAAATTTAATTTAAAGAATGTTTAATATTGTTTCTCTGTAAATAATTGGATTTTTTTCAGGAATAGACTGACTTATGATTTCCAGCGATTCTTCATTTGATATTTTTAAAATATTTTTAATGAGAAAATTAAGATCTTCCAAATCAGGTAAATATTCAATTTTATTAGAATTACCATCTTTGATATCAACTTTTGAATAAAGAAAAGCAGATTTATCTTTATTACTTTTTAGGTTAAAAAATTTTTTTGATATTTTCTCAAATTCTTTACCATCAATTAAATTATTACTTATGATTTGTAAACCTTTTGATTCTATCGAATAGATATTTTCAAAAGATAATTGTTTTATAACATCGTCTTTTTCTTCAAGAATATCTTTGGAATACATAGTATAAATATCTTCATTTTGTTTCAAAGTATATTTGTTGAAATCTTTTAGCTTTTTCAAAGCACTTAAATCAAATTGATCTTCATTATTTTTTTCAAACGTAATAAGCCAATCTTTATTTGAATTGAGAATTAAAATGTTTTGATTATTATTTTGATTAAACTCTTCAAAAAAACTTAGTTGAAAATCATTTATTAAGGGATTAAGATGTTTGTCAAAATTTTTCATATCACAAAAAATTAAATTTTCAGGATTATCTTCATTACCATTCTTTTTATTCATTAACTTTTCGTAAGTAAGAATATCAATGTTTTTTTTATTATTTAGTAAATATGATTTTAAAATTAGTTGCTTATTTTTAAAGTCAAAAATTGTAGCAATTTTATCCCCATTATTCTCAGGAAAAATTTCTTTATTAAAAAATTTACTTTCCAAAAATTTATTTGTGAATAATATATTTTTTTCATTGTTCAGTCCAACAAGTTCTCCCTCATATTGAAATTTTTTTTCTTTAAAATCATTACTAGAGTTAATACTATTTTTGATTAATTTTTTATCTGATGAAGCAATTATATAATTATCGTCGGTTCGGTATATATAGTTAAGAAAATTTATTTTGTTTTCTCTATTAATTGAAATTATCTCATCAATCTGATCTATTTTATTAGGCAAATTTAATAAATCATCTATTGTTTTTTCTGGCTTAATTTTAAAAACAATCAAAATATCATCTTCAAGCTTTTTATTATTTTCAAAAGTTGAGATTATAAGTTCGTTATTATAGATATCGTCTAATTTATTGTTGTCTAGATCTATTCCTAAGTAATCTAATATAGAGTCTTTTATTAAAAAAAAGTTATCTTTATTTGTTGGATTTTTATCCTTTTCATTATTATTAACGATATTAAAATTATCTAAATTTGAAATAAATAATAATTTATTGTTTTCAGGTGCATATTTTAAGATATTTAGTTGCTCAATATTTGTACTTTGTTCCTTATTTTTATTAGTAGAAACTTTTTTAAAACCAAAAAAAAGTAATAAAGATAATAATAGGATTATTGCTATTACTCTAAGTTTCATTATCAATGTTTATTTTTATTTTTAACAATAAACTTCCTACTGCAACTTAATTTATTAAATTGTAAATAACACATAATTTATCCTATAAATTGGGAAGTTATCCAAAATCTATAAATGCTTCTAGTCTAAATGATTGGTTTAATTCTGAGAAAGAAGATCCAGTCTTGATTGATGTAAGAGAGCAGTCAGAGCTTGAACTGGCTCGTTTCCCAAAAGAATTTTTACATATACCAATTAGTAAAGTTACATCTGAATATGTTGAAGAAATATTTGCTGGTTTATTAGGTAGAGAAATTGTAGTTACCTGTCATGCAGGAATAAGAAGTTATAACTTTTCTCAATGGTGCTTGGATAATAATATTGTGAGCGAAATATGGAATTTGGAGGAGGGTATTGATGGATGGAGTAGATATATTGACCCATCAATACCAAGGTATTGATTAAATATCTAATGAAGATGCAACAGTATTAACATCTTTGTCGCCTCTTCCAGAGCAATTGATAACTATATGAGTATCTTTTTCAAGAGTAGGGCATAATTTATCTAACCAAGCAAAGGCATGGGAAGTTTCAAGTGCAGGAATAATTCCTTCTAGTTCACTAACAAGTTTTAAAGCGTCTAAAGCTTCTTGATCTGTGACTGATCCATATTCTGCTCTACCTATATCTTTTAAATGGCTATGTTCAGGTCCTACTCCAGGGTAATCTAAACCTGCACTTATTGAGTGAGCTTCTTGTACTTGACCATTATCATCTTGCAAGAGAAGACTCATTGATCCATGCAAAATTCCAACTGAACCTTTAGTGATTGTGGCAGCATGTTTGTCAGTATCAACTCCGCTTCCTGCGGCTTCAACTCCAATAAGACGCACAGAAGTTTCTTTAACAAAAGGATGGAAAAGCCCCATTGCATTTGATCCCCCACCTACACAAGCAAGCAAAATATCGGGAAAAGATCCAAATGATTCTAAACATTGTTTTTTAGTTTCTTCACCTATAACTGCATGAAAATCTCGCACAATCTTTGGGAAAGGGTGTGGGCCGGCAACAGATCCTAAAATGTAGTGTGTGGTTTCGACATTAGAAACCCAATCTCTAATGGCTTCACTAGTGGCATCCTTAAGTGTTGCAGTTCCAGAATTTACAACTTTAACTTCAGCTCCTAGAAGTTTCATTCTGAAAACGTTAAGGGATTGCCTTTTTATATCTTCAGCACCCATGTAGATAATACATTTCAAGCCAAATCTCGCACAAACAGTAGCAGTAGCAACTCCGTGCTGACCTGCTCCAGTTTCTGCAATTATTCTTTTTTTGCCCATTCTTATTGCAAGTAAAGCTTGTCCGAGGGCATTATTAATTTTGTGAGCCCCAGTATGATTTAAATCTTCCCTTTTAAGCCATATTCTAGGAGTTGCTTGTTTAGTTTTGTAATGTTCAGTAAGTCTTTTGGCTTCATAAAGTGGTGTTTCTCTTCCTACATAAGTCTTAAGGAGATGATTTAATTCTTCTACAAAAAGTTTATCTTTCCATGCATTAGATGCAGCTGTTTCAAGCTCAAAAAGAGCAGGCATTAGCGTTTCAGGAACATATTGACCACCATATTTTCCAAATCTTCCCTCTTTAGAGGGTTGATTTAAATCGTCATTTTTATAGTTCTGATCTTTGCGAGAAAATGTACTTACCACTTTTTCTATAGAATAAGTATTAACTAACTATAGATTATATTGAAAATAATGGGAAAAAAGAATTGGATCGAATTTGATAATCAAGAAAAAAAATCAGAAGAAACAGCTAAAGTAGATATTGTTAATAAAAAATTAAAAATAAATATTTCAAAACAAAAAAAAGGTAAAAAGGGAAAGACTGTAACTTTAATTCGAGGTTTAGGCGCTGAGGATGAAATCTTATTAAAAGAATTACTTAAAAAAATTAAAGTTTTTTGTGGGAGTGGAGGAACATTGATTGATAGAAATATCCAGTTACAGGGTGATATGGTATCGAAATCAATTGAGTTTCTTCGTAAAGAGGGATTTCATAATTTATGAAGCAAGGGTTAGGATAGGTTTTTAATTTTGATAGTCCAAACAATGAAAGAACAAGATCAAACAAAGTCAACCAATATAAAGTGGCACAATTTAACTATTGATAGAGAAAAGTTAGAGAAAATGAGAGGTCATAAAGGTATGGTTATATGGTTTACAGGTTTATCTGGCTCTGGTAAAAGTACTTTAGCTAACGCTTTAAATGAAGTTTTACACTTAGATGGTTTTTCGACTTACGTGTTGGATGGAGATAATATTAGACACGGTTTATGCAAAGATCTTGGGTTTTCGGATGAAGATAGAGAAGAAAATATAAGAAGAATTGGAGAAGTTGCGAATCTATTTATGAATGCTGGGATAATAACTATTACAGCATTCGTTTCACCATTTATTAGCGATAGAGATAAAGTCAGAAAAATTATTGGATCTAAAGATTTTATTGAAGTTTATTGTGCTGCAGATATCACAGTTTGTGAGAATAGGGATACTAAAGGTCTTTATAAGAAAGCTCGTTTGGGAGAAATTAAGGAATTTACAGGGATTTCTAGTCCATATGAAGCTCCTCATAATCCCGAAATTGTTGTTGATACAGGTTCGTTAGATTTAAATGATTCCGTTGAGAAAGTTATTAACTACCTTAAAAAAGAAAACTTTCTTAAAAAGGCCTAATAAAAAATATTACTTCATTTATTTTGAAGATAATTGTCAGGTCCAATAGTTGATAACTTACTATTTTTAGTTCTTACCTGTGTATGTAGATTTTCTCTGAATTCTTTTAAAGTTTTCTTTATGGATGCATCAAATAAACTGATCATCTCTATTGCTAATAATCCAGCATTCTGAGCTCCATTAATTGCAACTGTTGCAACTGGAATCCCAGCGGGCATTTGAACGATTGATAAAAGAGAATCAATCCCCTTAAGTGTCTTACTCTCTACTGGTACTCCGATAATAGGAATACAAGTTATGGATGCCAGCATTCCTGGAAGATGAGCAGCACCACCAGCACCGGCAATTATTACTTTTATGTTTTCTGATTCTGCATTTTTTGCATATTCCATCATTTCAATAGGTGTTCGATGAGCAGAAAGTATACAAACTTCAGTTTTTATTCCAAATTCTTTTAAAATATCAATAGCTGGTTTCAATGTTTTAAGATCTGAATCACTACCCATCACGACAGCAATTTTATAAATATCTTTAGAATTCAATTCTGACAAAATAACAAATCAATTCTTTCCTATAATGGCGTGCAATTAATTTGGCGCCAGTTAGTTAGTATAAAAAGAATAAATTTTCAAAGAATATTATGACGTCAAATAAAATTATCGAAAAAAGTGAAGTTAGGGAGTATTTTAATGGTACTGGCTTTGAAAGATGGAATAAAATTTATAGCAAATCTGATGAAATTAATACAGTTCAGAAAAATATTAGGAAAGGTCATCAAAAAACTGTAGATGATGTAGTCTCGTATATCAAAAATTATCCTGAACTAACAAAAAAAAGTTATTGTGATGCAGGCTGTGGTGTAGGAAGTCTTTCCATACCTTTACTAAGACTTGGTATAAAAGAACTACAGGTGAGCGATATTTCTTCTGAAATGATTAAAGAAACAAAGAAACGCATTAATGAATTAGGTTTGAATCAAGGTAAAATCAAATATGAAGTCAGTGATCTGGAAAAATTAAAAGGATTATTTGATGTTGTAGTTTGTTTGGATGTATTTATTCATTATCCTCAACCGGTCGCAGAAGAAATGGTTCAACATCTATGCGATTTAAGCAAAGAAAAACTAATCGTTAGCTTTGCTCCTTATACTCCAGTTCTTGCTGTTCTAAAAAATATTGGGAAATTATTTCCTGGGCCAAGTAAAACTACAAGAGCATATACATTGAAAGAAAAGGGTATTATTAATGCTGCTAAAGAAAAAGGATTTAAAGTGGTTAAAAAGAAATTAAATCAAGCTCCTTTTTATTTTTCAAAACTAATTGAATTCGAAAAAATTTAATAGTTCATTTTACTAAATGATTTTCAAGTGCATAACGAACTAATTCGGTTCGGCTAGATGTACCTGTCTTGATAAAAAGTCTACTTACATATTTCTCAACATTTCTAATAGATGTTTCAAGCTGTCTCGCAATTTCCTTGTTCATCAGTCCCTCTGCTACTAGTTGAAGCACACTTGCTTCTCTAGGAGTAAAACTAGGAAGATTTATTTTATCGACTGGATCAATCTGGTTTTGGTCTGTGAGCATAGATTTTATTTCAGTAATTTGTTTTGCCATTTTGCTTACGTCAATATCTGCGAATCGTGCCGCTTCTTTTAATAGTCGTTCTTGTCTGTTGATTACATTTTTAACTCTTGCAGCTAATTCATCGGGATCGAAAGGTTTGGAAATATAATCATCAACTCCTGCAAGATAACCTTCTGTTCTATCTAGGGTCATTCCTTTTGCAGTTAGAAAAATAACTGGAGTTCCTCCTAATTTTTCATCCTCTCTAATTTTTTCTAATAAATCATAACCATTGGCTCGTGGCATCATAACATCGCTAATTATCAAATCGGGGAAAATTGTTTGAGCTTTTTCCCAACCATCCTCGCCATCAACTGCAATAAATATTTCAAAGCCTTCGTCTTCTAGAAATGTTTTAACAGCTGTTCTTAAACCAGGCTCATCATCAACTAATAAAATTCTTGATTTTCTTACCGGTTCATTATTTATTTGATTAATTTCATTCATTTTAAAATTCTTAAATTTGATTTTCTAGTAATAAACAGAATTTTATATACTAAACATAATGCTATCAACTCCCATACTACTAGACTATCAATCTTCGACTCCTTGCTCTAAAGATGTTGTTGATTCTATGAAACCTTTTTGGAGTGAGATATTTTCTAACCCTGCAAGCAAATCTAATTTGGCGGGGATTAACGCAAGCGCGATATTGGAAGCCTCAAGAGAAAAAATAGAACAAATTTTATTTCTTAAGAATAAAAAAGTTATTTTTACAAGCGGGGCAACTGAATCTAATAACTTAGCCTTATTAGGTTTTGCTAGAAATTTCTATAAAAAAACAGGAAATTATGGACATATTATTACCTTAAAAACAGAGCATAAAGCTGTTTTGGAGCCCCTAAACCAACTAAAAAAAGAGGGATTTATGGTTACAGAAATTAATCCTGAGAAAGATGGCTTAATTTCAGAAGAAAAATTCAAAAAAAATATAAGAGAAGATACATTTCTGGTGAGTGTTATGTTGGCAAATAACGAAATAGGAGTTATCCAGCCTGTAGAGAATATTTCAAAGATATGTAAATCGCGAGGAATAACTTTTCACTCTGATTTTGCACAATGTTTAGGTTATATCGAGTTAGACAATCTTTTATCAGAGGTAAATATGATAACGATGAGTTCTCACAAAATATATGGTCCTAAAGGGATAGGACTTCTTTTGATTGATGAAGGAATGAATCTTGAGCCTTTAATTGTTGGAGGAGGTCAGGAATATGGTCTCAGGTCTGGTACATTACCTCTTCCTCTAGTAGTTGGCTTTGCTAAAGCAATAGAGATAGCAGTTTTTAATCAAAAAAATAATGCTGAGAAATTACTTTTGCATAGAAATACCCTTTTAGATGGTTTGTTAGAAAATAATTCTGGTTTATTAATTAATGGCTCCATAGAAAAAAGATTACCTCACAATTTAAACTTGACTATATTGGATTTAAACGGCGCAAGGTTTCATAAACTTTTAAAATCTGAAATAATTTGTTCTAGTGGATCTGCATGTAGTAATGGTGAACCATCTCATGTTTTACTAGCCTTAGGTAGATCTCTGAAAGAAGCAGAATCTTCAATAAGGTTAAGTATTGGATTAAGTACTAATTCAAAAGATATAAAACAAGCAATTCATATTCTTACAAATACAATCAGATCATTACGATAGAAATTATTGGCTTTTAATTTAATTGAGCAATTCTTAATTTTCCACTTCTAGCTCTTTTATTAAGTTCGACTTCTTCTTCGGAAGGAGTTATTGGCTTTTTTGTCAGGTTTTTTAGTCTTTGATCATTCTTAAAACAACTTTTAACTAACCTATCTTCAAGAGAATGAAAACTAATAACAGAAATAATACCCCCTGGCAAAAGCCATTCAGGTACAACTTGCAAAAATTTTTCTAATACTTCAATTTCTTTATTAACAGCAATTCTTAGTGCTTGAAATGTTCTTGTTGCTGGATGTATTTTTTTATATCTTTGTTTTGGTGGGAAGCAGCCTGCAATAGAGTAAGCTAACTCTTTTGTCCCAGAATATTTTCCATTTTCCTTCAAATCTAATTTTATTTTCCTAGCAATCTTTCTTGATAATCTCTCATCTCCATATTTATAGATTAGGTTAGCTAGATCTTTTTCATTTAAAACCTCAATTAATTTCTCTGCATCAACATCAAGCAAAGGATTCATGCGCATATCAAGCGGACCATCTTTTTGGAAACTAAATCCTCTTTTAGGGTCATCAAGTTGGTTACTATTTACTCCAAGATCTGCAATCACAAAAGAAACTTTTTCTTTTGGTACAAAATCCGCAAAATTTGAAGCCCTTATATCAATCCTACTTTTAAACTCATCAAGTTTTTTTAATGCTGATTTTCTTGCGAATGGATCTTGATCAAGTCCAATTATATTTAAATCCGAATATTTTCTCAATAAATGATAAGAGTGCCCGCCTCCGCCTAAAGTTGCGTCTATTCCCTTAAGTTGATTGTTATGTATAAGTGGGTAATGCTCTAATGAGGCCATAATCTCATCTGTCATAACTGATTTATGATTGAAAAAAGATGAATCAGATAGGTCAGTTTGCATAACTTTCGACTAAGATTTGTTTAGAAGTTAAATTTCGAATGGCTCAGCTAGAGACTAGAACAGAACCAATGGTGGTCAATTTTGGCCCTCACCATCCTTCAATGCATGGGGTTTTAAGGTTAGTTGTAACTCTTGATGGTGAGAATGTCATTGATTGTGAGCCAGTAATTGGATATTTACATAGAGGAATGGAAAAGATAGCTGAAAATAGAACAAATGTAATGTATGTCCCTTATGTAAGCAGAATGGATTATGCAGCAGGAATGTTTTATGAAGCTATTGTAGTAAATGCTCCTGAAAGATTAGCTAATATTCCAGTTCCCAAAAGAGCTAGTTACATCAGAGTTCTTATGCTCGAACTTAATCGTATTGCTAATCATCTTTTATGGCTTGGTCCCTTTTTAGCAGACGTAGGAGCTCAAACTCCATTTTTCTATATTTTTAGAGAAAGAGAGATGATCTATGATCTCTGGGAAGCTGCTACTGGACAAAGGCTAATAAATAATAATTTCTTTAGGATAGGCGGTGTCGCATGTGATCTCCCATACGGATGGTTAGAAAAATGTATAGACTTTTGCGATTGGTTTGGTCCTAAGATAGATGAATACGAAAAATTAATTACAAATAATCCAATTTTTAGAAAAAGAATTGAAGGTCTAGGAACAATACAAAGAGACCAGGCAATTAATTGGTCTTTGTCTGGGCCAATGCTTAGAGCTTCAGGTGTTTCCTGGGATTTAAGGAAAGTCGATAGTTATGAATGTTATGACGATTTTGATTGGCAGATTGCTTCGGAAAAAGAAGGAGATTGTTATGCGAGATATCGAGTAAGAGTTGAAGAGATGAGACAATCACTAAGTATCATTCGCCAAGCCTGCAAAATGATTCCAGGAGGTCCAACAGAAAATTTAGAAGCTCAAAGAATGTCGACTGAAGATAAGAAAAGTGAAATATTTGGTATTGACTATCAATATGTAGCTAAGAAGGTTGCTCCAACTTTTAAAATTCCTAACGGAGAATTATATACAAGATTAGAGTCCGGCAAAGGAGAAATAGGTGTATTTATTCAAGGAAATAATGAAGTTACCCCATGGAGATTTAAAATCAGAGCAGCTGATTTAAATAATCTGCAAATATTGCCTCATATTCTTAAAGGTGCCAAAATCGCTGATATTATGGCAATCCTTGGTTCAATAGATGTCATTATGGGATCTGTTGATAGATAATTTCTTTAAATGAAACCCTCTGACTGGTTAATATTGCAGAAGAAAGTAAGGTTTGGTGATTGTGATTCTGCAGGTGTAATTCATTTTCATAACTTATTAAAATGGTCGCATGAAGCTTGGGAAGAAAGTATTGAAATCTATGGGATCCCTTGTAAAGATATTTTTCCAGATTTTTCTATACGTAAAAGTCAAATTATTTTTCCAATAGTAAATTGTGAAGCAAACTTTCATGCGCCTATAAAAATTGGAGATTTATTAAAAGTAAAAATTGCCCCTCATAAAATTAATACTCATTTGTTCCAAGTAAATAGCTTTTTTATAAAAAATGGAAATAAAGTAGCCGAAGGGAAAATTATACACTGTTCTTTAGATGTTGATTCAAGAAATAAAATAGAAATTCCCGATCAGCTAGAAAGATGGATAGAGGCTTCTAATGTGAGTACAAATTTAAAAGAATGCTGATTATTATTTTTTAAATTTATAGTTTATTTTTTCTGTAATGTTATTTTTGTTTTTAACAATCCACTTTTCAGGCTTTTCATGTTTAGGCCAACTTTGAGAAAAATTTTTTAATAAATTTAAAGAAATTTCAATATTTTTATCATTTGTAAGTTCTCTAAATTCAACTATTACTTTAATTTTATTTCCCCATAATTTGTTAGATACTTTCGCAATATTGAATTTATTAATTGGGATATTTTCTTTCATAATGAAATCATTTAATCTAGATTCAATTACTTCAGGGAAAACAACTTCTCCTCCTGAATTAAAGGCATTATCACTTCTTCCAACAAATTTTAAATAGTAAGAATTATTGATTTGCTTAATTTCACCTAAATCACTTGTTTGCCACCACCCATTTTTATTTTTGAAATTTTCAGTTTTTAAAGAATCTATTATTTCGATTCCAATTCTGGCTGATTTTATTTCGATTAATCCTTGTGCGTTAATTCTTATTTTTGTATCAGGTAGTATTTCTCCAACATTTTTAAAACCCATTAAGAATTCTTTTGGTTTTAAACTCGTAACCATTGCTGCTGTTTCAGTTGCGCCGTAACAAGGTGCTAATTTTATTTTTTCTTTTATACATTGTTCTGCAGTTTCGTCTGAAATTGAAGCTCCACCTACCCAAATTAGATCAAAAATTTTTAGCCAACTAATTCCATCTTTTTGAGCCAAAAGTCTTTGTAATTGGGTAGGTACTAATGATGTAATCAAGTGTTTTTTGTTTTTTTTAAATTTAATAGTGAAAAGTAAAAGTTCTCGAGTTTTTTTTATCAAATTCGGAGAAATATTAATACAATCACATCCCCAAGTTTGACTTCTAAAAATTTGCATTAATCCACTTATATGGTTCAGGGGTAAAGTATTTAAAATTAAGCAGTTTTGTAATTCAAATCCTTGCTCTATTAGCCATTGACCTGATGTAGTTGCAGATAATTTAAGATTATTTAAATGGTGAAAACATTGTCTCGGTTTTCCAGAACTCCCACTACTGTTTAAGATAATTGCTGGCCCATTTTCAGTAATTGAATCTAATACATCTTTGTCTTTATAAAATTTGTTTTTTACATAAATAATTTTATTATCTCTAATTTTTTCAATAATTTTTTCTACAGATTGAGTTTCATTATTTTCAACTTCAATAGTATGAATTTTATTTTTCATAGTTGATCCCATATCGTTTTTGCTTCATTTAAAAATAGAAACGAATTAGGGAATTTATTCATTGCTAAACCAGGAACTTTTGGTGTTGGTCCTTGTAATTGTAGAGATGATAAATGATGGAGCCATCTCTTTCCTATTCCAGTTTCAAATGAGGTACTTATAGATATTAAAGCTTTTTTATTTTCTAATTCTCTTAAAAGCTTAACTGGATTATTTTCTTGAGAAGGCCTTCTAATTTGCCAACCCTTCCACTCATCAATCAAAGTTGGAAATTTTAAAAGTGATTCGTCTAAAGCTATTGGAATTTTTTTGTTTAGTTCTGTCAGTCCATCAATATCATCAACACAGAGAGGTTGTTCTAACCAATCTATATTTTTATTATCTTTCAAAATATCAGCCCATCTATTAGCTATCTCTCTTCCCCAAGAACCATTAGCATCTATTCTTAACTTAATATTATTACCTATTTTGCTTAAAATTTCTTCTAATTTTGCTTCTTCCTCATGGTTATTTTTTAGTGCTACTTTCCATTTTAAGGTTAATGATTTTCCAATATCACAATGTCTTTTTTTAATATCATTTAGATCTGAAACTACATTTTCATGATTTAACAATATGGCTGTTTTACCAATTTCATCAAAGTAGTAGTTTTCTTTAAAAATTATTTTTCCATTAATCTCAGCTAATGCAGAATTTATTGCAGATTGAATGCATGGGTGAAAAATATTTATTTGCCTAGATAAATTAAATTCCTCTATATACTCAGGGATCATATCTAGTTGTTTCGCACACTTTTTTAAGTCTTTTTTATATAGCGGTGAAACTTCTCCAAACCCTATTTTTTTATCATTACTTATTAATTTAATTATCCAACCCGATTTTGTATGGTAATTGGTTTTAGAATTTTCTACTTTGGCAGATAACTTAAAGCTATAAGATTTTTTTTGAAATATTAAGTTCATTTATTTAGCAAGTAATTAAATATTAATCCTGTGATTAAACCAATTCCATTAAGAGTTTGAAATTTTATTGCGATGAATTTGCAATTTTTTATTGCAGAAGGTTTTGCATACGAAGATTTTAATAAATTTATAAGTCTTGTTGCTTGAGGGAAACTAAGCAAATAAAGGATGCAAAAAACTGGAATAAATCCATAAACTATTGTGAAAAGTTGAAAAATATATATTGTAAAAATTATCCAAGGCACAAATTGAGAACCTTTTTTTGCCCCTAAGCGAACTAAAGGTGAATTTTTCCCATGCTTTTTATCTTCAGAAATTTGATGAAAATGAGAACAAAATAACACAAGAGTTGTTGCCAAGGAAGGTCCTGAACCAAGTAATAAAGAAACTTTCCATGGAATATCTACGAAGTAAATATTAGACGGATTTAACGCAATTAAGACTGCAGAGTACGCAAAAGGTCCAAATGCAAGCCAGCATAATGGTTCTCCTAAACCTTGATAGCCTAATCTAAAAGGAGGACCTTGATATAAGTATCCTAAGAAGCAGCAAGCTGCCACCAAAATAAAAATGTTTATACTTGTTGATACTGAAATAATTAAAATTATTAATAAACCAATAACTAAAGATGTATATGCAATAAATGAAATTATTTTTTTATTTTTTACAAGATTTACAATTGAATGGAATTTAAATTCATCGATTCCTGTTTCTGCGTCGTATAAATCATTAGTTAGATTTTCCCAAAGTAATATCAAAATTGCAGCTAAAGTAAATGAAATCAAATTATAAATTTTTACCTCTTCATATTGATTGAGCAAGTAAGCCCCGGTTATTAAAACTGGAAGTATGGCCACAGAATAAAGAGGCCATTTTATTGCTTTTTTCCATAATTTTTTTTTATCTTCGTCCATTTTTAATTAACACGCAAAATTAGATAATTATTGGATGTAGTTTATAAATTGAGTTACATTTTTTACTTTATTGCATCATTTTTAGTTATTTTCAATAAGTAATGAAAAATGATTTAAACTTAACAGATTTTTTAAAAGATGTATTTTCCTCTTTCGATAAGAAAGTTGAAAATTCTGGATTAGTAAGTATTTGTGTTGAGATTCCTTGTATTGATTTATTGCAAGTTTATGAATTGTTAATAAATCAATATCCCTTTTCTTCATTTTGGGAGGAATCTGATGGTATTTCATATATAGCTTTCGAGAAGTGTAAATATGTTACTCTGGATGGCCCAAAAAGATTTGAGGTAGCAAAAGAGTTTAATTCTGAGAATTTTAAAAATTTAATTAACTTAACTAATGAATCGCATAATTCTGCACTTTCAAAAATAATTTATTTATTTTCTTTCTCTGAAAATTTGAATAATAAGAATTTACCTTCAGATATCCCTAGTTTGGAAGCAATTTTGCCAAAAATACTAATTACTAAAAGTGGCAAGAATTGCTGGTTAAGAATCAATGGACATGTTGAAGGTAAATCATCATTAAGAACATTAATTGAAGAAATATGGACAATTAGAAATCAAGTTATTAATTCTGGCTCAGAATTAATAAAATCATCTGGCTTAAAAACTAGTTTTGATTCCCCTTTTATTGATGATTTCTCACGCTCCTTAGAAATTTCTAAAACAAACATGAAAAAAGTAGTAAATAGAGGAATTCAATTAGTAGAGAAAGATATCCTCGAAAAGATAGTTTTAGCGAATAGGATTAAAATAAAACTTAAAAATAAATTAGATTTAGTAGAAATTTTAAAAAGATTTAAAAAGAAGCAACCAAATACATGTAGATACGTTTGGAAAAGGAATAGTAAGGATATTTTGTTTGGAGCATCTCCAGAAAAATTATTTTCTTTCTCTAAACCTAATTTAACTTTAGAGGCTCTTGCTGGAACTATCTCTACTAATTCAAATTTTAAGAAACTCCTAAAAAGTACTAAAGACTTAAAGGAACATAATTATGTAATACAATATTTGATTAAATCTTTAGAAGTTTCAAAAATAACAAACTTTAAAAAAAGTGATATCAAGGTAAATTCATTTGGAGATATTTCTCATTTGCAAACACTCATTTTCTCTAAAGTTGAAAATATTTGTCCTTTTGAATTGCTTAAAAACTTACATCCATCTCCAGCTGTTTGTGGATACCCAAAAAATGCAGCATTGGATTGGATAAACACTCTTGAGTCTTTTCCTAGAGGAAATTATGCTTCTCCAATGGGTTGGGTTGATTCATCAGGCAATGCTTCATTTCTTTTGGCAATAAGAGGCGCAAGATGTATTGAAGAAAATATTGAATTTACTGCAGGTTCAGGTATAGTTTCTGGCTCCGTTTTAGAGAAAGAAATAGATGAGATTAAATTAAAATTTGAATCTATAGTAAAACAGATATTTTTCGCTAAAAACCCTAGATAATTTCTACTAATTTTTCAATAACTTCCTCTGAAACATTTTTATTGGATAAATTTTCTATTTCTCTTAAACCTGTTGGACTGGTTACATTAATCTCGCTAAGCATTCCATTTATTACATCAATACCTACAAAAAATAAACCCTCATCTTTGAAGTGTTGAGATAATTCTGAGCAGATACTTTTTTCTTTTTCTGTTAATAATGTGGGTTCAGCCTTGCCTCCCATCGCTAAATTACTCCTAAAATCGTCTCCTTGAGGAATCCTATTTATTGATCCAATTGCTTCTCCGTTTACGATAATTATTCTTTTATCACCCTCTATGACTTCAGGAATAAATTTTTGCATCATAACGGGTAATTCTTCTTGAGAAGTGATTAATTCAATGATTGATTTAATTCCTGGAGAATTTTTATTTATCCTTATAACACCTTGACCACCTTTTCCTCCTAGAGGTTTTATAACAACTTCATTATTTATATTTGCAAAATTAATAAGATCTTTTACCTTACTTGCAACTATTGTAGGTGCCATTAAGTGGCTGTATCTTAAAGCACCTAGCTTTTCATTCCACGCTCTTAACGATGAGGGTTTGTTTATTACTTTTACTCCTTTTCTTTCGGCAACTTCTAAAAGATGGGTTGCATATAAATAAGCCTCATTTACAGGAGGATCTTTTCTCATCCAAATGCAATTAAATTCGGCGAGAGGTATGCAATCATTCTCTTTGAAAGAAATCCATGGAATTACTTCAACTTTTACGGAAGATGCCCATACTTCATCACCTCTAGCTTCCAGGTCTTGAGGAGTACAACTCCAGATTTCAATATTTTTTTTTGATGATGCTTGCATTAAAGCAGCAGTTGAATCTTTTAAGGGATTTATATTTTTAATTGGATCTATTACGAATAGAAATTTCATAAGATCTAGTTTAATAATGCTTCTAATTTATTTTCATTTTCTAATGCGTAGAGATCATCGCAGCCTCCGATACCCTCATTATCTATAAATATTTGTGGTAATGTTCTTCTACCATCAGCTCTTTCAATCATCAATGCTCTGGCATCTTCGTCGCCATCTATTTTATATTCTGTAAAATTTATATTTTTTTTCTTGAGTAGTGATTTTGCTCGAATACAGAATGGGCAATATTGCCAAGTATAAATTTCAACTTTGGACATTTTTTTAAAATAATACTTAGTTTATACTATTAAACAAAAGTGCTTGTTAGATTATAAATAACGATTAAATTCTATTTTGATAGATATTACAGATTTCAAAAAAGATCTTTCGGAACTAACAGAGCGCCTGGGTAATGCTCAGGATTGTCTTTGACGTTCCAAGATTAAAAGCGAAAAGGAAAGAGTTAGAGCAAATTTCTGCTCAGCCTGAATTTTGGGATAATCAAGAAGAAGCTAAAAAGCAAATGTTAATCCTTGATGATGTCAAAGCACAAATCGAATTGTTAGATAAATGGAAAACTTTTATTTCTGATGCTAATGCCTCTCTTGAGCTTTATTCTCTAGAACCCGAAGAGGAAATGATTTTAGAATCGCAGCTGGGATTAAAGAAATTAAGAGAGAATTTGGATAAATGGGAATTTGAAAGATTGTTATGTGGTGAATACGATAAGGAAGGAGCGGTAGTTTCTATTAACGCAGGTGCGGGTGGAACAGATGCGCAGGATTGGGTAGAGATATTATTAAGAATGTACTCTAGATGGGCCGATAATAATCAAATGAGCCTTGTCATTAATGAATTATCTCAAGGAGAAGAAGCAGGTATTAAAAGTGTAACGTTTGAAATTGATGGAAAATATGCATATGGCTATCTGCAACATGAAAAAGGAACTCATAGATTAGTAAGAATTTCTCCTTTTAATGCCAATGGCAAAAGACAAACCAGCTTTGCTGGGGTAGAGGTTATGCCAAAATTAGATGATAATATTTCACTTGATATACCTGAAAAAGATCTAGAAATTACAACGAGTAGATCCGGTGGAGCTGGAGGACAAAATGTTAATAAAGTAGAAACAGCAGTGAGAATTGTTCATTTGCCTTCAGGGATTTCAGTAAGATGTACTCAAGAAAGATCTCAATTACAAAATAAAGAAAAAGCTATGTTACTTTTAAAGTCTAAATTATTAGTGATTGCTAAAGAACAACGAGCTGCTGAAGTCGCTGATATTAAAGGTGATATTGTAGAAGCTGCATGGGGCAATCAAATAAGAAATTATGTTTTCCATCCCTATCAAATGGTAAAAGATCTTAGGACTATGCAGGAGACTAACGATTTAGATAGTGTTTTAGATGGTGGACTTGACCCATTTATTCATGAATTATTACGTATGAATATTTCTTCTAATGAATCTATTGAATAACTAATGGAAAGTAAAAACGAAATTTTAGAAAAAAAAGTTTCTCCTCCAAGTTTTATAAAGCTTGCCATGAGAAATATGGTAAGGAAAGGCTCAAAAAGTATTTCTCATTTTTCAATAACATTTCTAGTTTTAATTGGGATATTAATACTTGTGGCCACAATAGGTAAGCCCAATATTCCAGTTTAAGAATGTATGAAAGAAAAAATTATTTCTGAAATAAATTTAGATTTGGTTTTTCAATGTAATGATTTCTCTCAATTTTCAAATAAGTTAAAAGATACTAAAACTCATCTTATTTTTGAATCTATTTTTTGGGAGAAAGTTTTTTTATCTTGGATAAATACTATATTAAAAAAAGAGGATTATGAATTACCAAATTATATTTTTGAAAAAAAATCTTTTTCATTAGGCTTACAGATAATATCTAATCAAGAAATTGCTTCTTTGAATAAGAAATGGATGCAAAAAAATGGTCCAACTGATGTTCTATCTTTTCCAATTATTTCTGATGAATCTCTAAATAATTTAGATCATATAGAGTTGGGAGATATTTTTATATCATTAGAGATGGCACTTGAGCAATCTTATGAATATAAACATTCAATCTATAGAGAGATGATCTGGTTGGCTAGTCATGGATTTTTACATCTTTTGGGATGGGAACATAATAATGAGCATGATTTAGAAAATATGTTAAATTTCCAAGAATATTTAATTACCCGATTAGATTAAAAATAAATGGAAAAAAAAATAAACTATTTAGAAAATAGAAAAGAATCATACAAAACTTCTAGTAATGTATTTATAAGTTTTAAGTATGCTTTCAGTGGTATTAGTTATGTATTAAAAACTTCAAGAAATTTTAAAATTCAATTAATTTTTGCAGTTGCAAGTTTAATAATTGGTTTTTTACTAAAAATTAGTCTAAGTAATTATGTTATTTTGATTGCAACAATAATGTCTGTTTTAATATTAGAAATATTGAACACATCTATTGAATCAATCGTTGATTTAGTAGTGAAAAAAGAATTTAGTATTTTGGCTAAAATTTCAAAAGATACTTCTGCAGGAGCAGTATTATTAGCTTCCATTAATTCTGTTATTATTGCTGTATATATCTTTGTTCCTAAAATAAAGTTGTTATTTTAAATCCATATAAATATGTTTCTTGTTATTGATAATTACGATAGTTTTACTTATAACCTTGTTCAATATTTAGGAGAACTTTCAGTTGAGCATGAAATAACTAAAGAATTAATAGTTAAAAGAAATGATGAAATTACTTTAGAAGAAATTATCAAACTAAATCCTGGTGGAATTCTCTTATCTCCAGGTCCAGGTAATCCAGATCAATCTGGAATTTGTCTGCCAATTCTAAAAAAATTATCTAAAAATATTCCGACCTTGGGAGTTTGTTTAGGTCATCAAGCTTTGGCCCAAGCTTTTGGAGGTAAGGTTATAGTTGGGAAAGAACTTATGCATGGTAAGACATCCAAAATATTTCATAATCAAAAAGCATTGTTTAAAGATATCGAGACTCCATTTGTGGCTACTAGATACCATAGTCTTATAGTTGATTCAAGTTCTTTACCATCTTGTTTCGAAATAACTGCGACTTTAGAAGACTCAACAATTATGGCTATCTCTCATAAAGAATATAAACATTTACATGGGGTACAGTTCCATCCTGAAAGTGTTTTGACCCAATTTGGTCATAAATTAATTAGTAATTTTCTAAAAATGGCTGAACAAAAGTAAAATAAAAAAAAATAATATTATGATCTCTCAAATTAAAAACTTTTTATTTTTGATATTAGTTAGCTCTTTTTTACCTACCTCATTATTGGCAAGGAACTTAGGAATAAAAAGTTTGGGACATAGTAGTTTTTTAATTACTAGTGCAGATAAATCTATTCTTATAAATCCCTTTAAAGCAATAGGTTGTGCAAGTAATTTAAAGGAGCCAAAAGATGTCAATGTAGATTTTATTTTGGCTAGTTCTAGGCTTCCAGATGAAGGATATAACCCTAATGATCAATTAATGTTCGTTGAGCCAGGAATCTATCAATTTGAGGATATTTTATTAAATGGAATTTCTGTACCACATGACAGAGTAGATGGAAGAAGATTTGGGATGGCAACTGTTTGGAGTTGGGAGCAGAATGACCTTAAAATTGTTCATATGGGAGGAGCTGCTGGTGATATTGATATAAACAGTCAAATTATTTTGTCTGCTCCAGATATATTGTTTATTTCAATTGGAGGAGGAATAAAATCTTACAATGGTAAAGAAGCCTCAAAAATAGTTAAGCTTCTAAAACCTAATGTAGTTATTCCTGTTCACTTTGAAAGCGGCAAAAAAATTAATAAAGAATGTGATTTCTCAAATGCTGATTTATTTATCGAAAATATGAAAGATTTTAAAGTAAAATATGTTGGAAAAGATTTTCAAATAAAACCTAAAAGAATCGATCAAAATACAATTTATATTTTCAGTAATTAATTTTTTAAATCTAATATCTTGTAATTGTCCCAGAAAAAAATCATTTGTTCTTTAGTTCCAATACTAACCCTTATAGAATTACCGATATCTTTTTTGTTTTCCATACTTCTAATAAGAATACCTTTTTCTCTCATCTGTTGTATTAAGATTTTAGGATCTTTTTTTGGCCAAATTAAGAAATAATTACCTCCACTAAAGTGAGTTCTGATTTTTGTTGATTTAAATTTATTTAAAATCCATTCCCTCGCCTTTTTTACTTCTAAAACATAATTATCAATATATGATTTGTCTTTAAGTGCTGCTAATGCAGCTGTTATAGCAAAGCTGTTTACATCATATGGTCCTGTAACTTTATTAATGTACTGAATTAAACTTTTATTGCCAAAAGTAAAACCTATTCTTAAACCAGCTAGACCTGCAGTTTTTGAAAGAGATTGGATTATTAGTATATTTTTATTCTTTTCAAAATTTATCGATTCAAGAAGACTATCTCCATTAAATTTTTCATATAGTTCATCAACAACTATTAATGAATCTTTATTGATATTGGCTAAATTAATTATTTCATGAGAGCTTAGAACAGTTCCTGTTGGATTATTTGGATTGCAAATAAATATTAACTTTGGATTATGCTTTATTATTTTTTCCCTAAATTCTTCGATGGGGAATAGAAAATTTTCTCCAATGTAAGAACAACTTATTTTTTTCATTCCTCGGATTTCTGCACAAGGAGAATAGTAACCAAAAGTTGGATTTGTTGTTAGAAATATTTGATCTTTTTCTCCAAAGCAATTGAAAATTGCATTTATTGCTGCATCTGCTCCATTGAAAATTCCGATTTCATCATTACCAAATTTTCTTGAATCAAGATATTTATCACATAAAAATTTTTTTAAAAAATTATATTCTGGATAAATTGAAATCTCATCTAATTTTATCGCTTGTAATGCCTCTAGAACCTTAGGACTTGGACCTAAAGTATTTTCATTAAAGTCTAAGCGGAGTAAATTTCTTCTATTTTCTAAAGGTGCAGAGTAAGACTGCATATTTATTATTTCTTCTCTTGGTTTTGGGAAAAGATTATTTAATGGATCAAAATCATTCATTACATTCTTTCTAAAGTTTCAATTCCTAAAAGCTCTAAGCTTAATTTTAGTGTTTTTGCAGTTAGGTCACATAAATTAAGCCTAGAAATTTTTATATTTTTTTCTTCTTTGAGGATTGGAACTTGATCATAGAATCTATTAAAAGTCTGACATAGCTCGAACAGATAATTGCATAATCTATTTAACATTAAGTCTTTTTCAATAGAAATTATGACTTCATCGAACTTAAGTAATTTTCTGATAAGTTTCCACTCAGATTTATGTTCATAATTTACGTACTGAAAATCTTTAGAGTCATAAACAAAATTATTTTTTCTTTTAATTCCTAAAATTCTTACAAGTGTATATAACAAATAAGGAGCAGTATTACCATTTAGGGAAAGCATTTTATCAAAACTAAATTGATAATTGGTAATCCTATTTTGACTTAAATCTGCATACTTAACTGCTCCTAATCCAATAATTCTTGAAGTATTTGCTATAAACTCTTCGGTCTCATAACGATCTTCATCTTCTAATCTTTTCAATAAATCTTCTTTTGCTCTTCTAACTGCTTCATTTAATAAATCTTTTAGGCGTATTGTTTCACCTTCTCTTGTCTTTAGTTTTTTGCCATCAATTCCTTGAACTAACCCAAAAGGGACATGGTCTAATTGACAATTGTCTGGGATCCATTTTGCTTTTTTTGCAACTTGAAAAACTCCAGCAAAATGATTTGCTTGCCCATGATCAGTTACATAAATAATTCTTGAAGCATCATCGCCATTAGGAGGTTTATTGAATCTGTATCTTATAGCAGCAAGATCTGTAGTGGCATAATTAAAACCCCCATCTTTTTTTTGAATAATTAGCGGTAAAGGTTTGCCTTCTTTATTAGTCATCCCATCTAAAAATACACATTTTGCTCCTTGATCTTCTACTAATATTTTTTCTAAATTTAAATCATCAATAACTGATTTTAAGAAGGGATTATAAAAAGATTCACCTCTTTCTTCTATTTTTATTTTTAAATTTTTATAGATTTCATCAAATTCTTTCCTTGATTGATCACATAATAATTTCCAAGCTTTAATCGATTTAATATCTCCACTTTGTAGCTTAACTACTTCCTCTCTAGATCTTTTTTGGAATTCAGATTCGTTATCAAATCTTTTTTTTGATTCTTTATAAAATTCAACTAAATCACTTATTTTGATCTTTCCTATTTCTTCTAGATCATTTGAATATAAATCTTTGAGCTGAGTAATAAGCATGCCAAATTGTGTTCCCCAATCACCAACATGATTGAGTCTTAAAACTTCATAACCTCTTAACTCGAAAATTCTAGATATTGAGTCACCTATTATTGTTGATCTTAAATGCCCTACATGCATTTCTTTAGCAATATTAGGGCTAGAAAAATCTACAATAACTTTATTGGACAAACTACTATCTAAATCTTTTCTAATTAGAGGTATGCCAGCCCTATTGCATTGAATATTTGACTTAATTTCATTTATTAGAACCTCATCTTTTAATTTTATATTTATAAATCCAGGTCCAGCTATTTCTAGACTCTTACATAATTTTGATATGCTTATATTTTTATTTAAAAGGTTAATAAAATCATTAGAAATATCTCTTGGGTTCTTTTTATATATTTTAGATAAACTTAAACAAACATTACATTGATAATCACCAAATTCCTCTTTTGATGATTGTGTAATTAAATTTTTTCGAAGAATTTCGAATTCTCCTTTTTTATCATTTTTTTCAAGACTATCTAAAAGAGTTTGTTCAAATTGTTTTGTTAATTCTTTAAAAATGATTAGCATTAATTATTCAATTATTTATCTATATAATTAATTAATATAACGCATACTCAAATCAATCCAATTACTTTTAGTGATTGAAGAACTTGTTGAAATCAAATCAATACCTTTTATTAGATATTTACTAATTTCTTCAGGGTTAATTCCAGAAACTTCTATTATCAAATTTTTATTTACTTCTTTTTTTAAGCTATTCATTGATAAATCTCTTAATTCTTGAACGTTTTTTTTGATTATTTCAGGGCTAAGTTCATCCAATAAGACACTATCTGCTCCTGCTAATACTGCTTCTTTTGCCTGTTCGATATTCTCAGCTTCAATTATGATATGAGTTGTAAAAGGCGAATTTAGTCGAATTTTTTTTACTGCATTATTAAGATTATCTGTCCATGCAATGTGATTTTCTTTTATCATAGCTGCATCGTATAATCCCATTCTATGATTGACTCCACCTCCGCATTTGAATGCATATTTTTCAAATATTCTTAAGCCAGGAGTCGTTTTCCTAGTATCTGCTAATTTTATATTTGTACCTTCTAACTTATTTACAAGATTCTTTGTGTATGTTGATATTCCAGATAAATGCATTGCTATATTTAAGCTTATTCTTTCACTAGCTAGCAAACTTTTTGAAGGCCCATATATTTCTAAGAGTTTTTGATCTTTAAAAAATTGATCTCCATCAGAGATATTAAATTTTGGACTGATTTTTAAATCAATTTTTCTAAAAATTTCTTTTATAATTTCAATCCCGCAGAATATACCCTCTTCTTTTGCAATCCAATATGCATTACCATTCTCTTCTGTAATAGAGGAACTTGTAAGATCTCCCCTACCTATATCTTCATCGATCCAATTATCAATGATTTTACTTATTATTGGAGTATTTAAATCCACTAAACTAAGAAATAATTAATTAATAGAAATTAAACTGAAGTTAGAGAATCAACTATATATCACTATGTAATTTAACTCAAATTTATTTACCAATACAAAACTTAGAAAAAATATTATCTAGAAGTTCCTCTGTTAATTCTTGACCAGTTATTTTAGATAAGTTTTGAATTCCATCTCTCAGCTCAATTGATAACAAATCAAATGGCAATTTATTTTCAATTATTTCATCAGTATCATTTAAATTAGATAAGCAAGCAGACAAATTTGTTAGATGTCTTTCGTTTAAAAATATATTGATATTTTCTACTTGTTTTAATCCGCATTTTTTTATGATTGTGTCTATTAATAATCTTTCACCATCATTATTCTTGATACTCATAAGAATTGTGTTTTTTAACTCATTTGAATTAATATTTTTGCAATCAATTAAATCTTTTTTATTGCCCAAAATAGTAATTAATTTTTCTTTGGGAATTTCTTGTATTATTTTTTTGTCTTCTTTATTAAATCCTTCTTCAAGACTATAAATATAAATTATAAAATCTGACTCTTTTATTTTTCCAAAACTTTTTTTAATTCCAATACTTTCAATTTGTTCATGAGTTTCTCTTATGCCAGCAGTATCAATTATTTTCATTGGAATATCATTAATAGTTAAATTAACTTCAATAACATCTCTAGTTGTTCCAGGAATATTAGTTACGATTGCTTTCTCTTTTTTTGCAAGCAAATTTAATAAAGAGCTTTTACCAACATTTGTTTTACCTATAAGCGCAATGGATATTCCATTGTGAATATATGAATTTCTTTTTGCATTTTCTATTAGTAATTCTATTTTTTCTTTTACTTTTTTAATGTTTTTTAGATATTTGGTGTAATCAAAATCTGTAAAGTCTTCTTCAAAATCAACTCTCGCTTCTATTTCGCAAAGTTGATTTATAAGGTCATTTTTAATATCATCAATTTTTTTCTTTATTTCTCCTTGAACCCCGCTAAAAGCTAACTCTGCTGATCTGGTATTATTTGCATTAATTAATTGATTAATCGACTCGGCTTGAGTAAGGTCTATTTTTCCATTAAGAAAAGCTCTTTGACTAAATTCTCCTGGGTTTGCAAGTCTAACTCTAGAATTACTAGATAATAATATCTTTAAAACTTTATTTACTATGATAATTCCGCCATGGCAATGAAGTTCAACCACATCCTCTCCTGTGAAGCTATTTGGTGATTTCATCACTAAAATTAAAACCTCATCTATAAATTTATTTAGTTTATTTTCCTGAATAAAACCATGAAAAACTCTATGTGATTCCCATGCATATTTAGATTTAGTTTGAACAATCTTTTTGCAAGAATTTATCGCGTCTTTTCCTGATACTCTTATTATCGCAACTCCCCCTTTCCCTATACTTACAGCTGAAGCTATTGCGGCTATCGTATCTTCTGTAGTAACTATCGAATCCATCTCTCGCTTTGTTATGGATAATTAAGTAAGATTATCAAGAATTTAATTTTGAAATTTTCTTTCTGAATGAGATTTAAAAGAGATATTACCTATAAGAAAATTCTATCATTATTTAGGAATCAGAATGGAAGTCCTTTCTTTAATGCTAAAGGTTTAGCTATAGGGGTATTTAGTGGCTGCTTTCCTTTTTTTGGGTTTCAGACTTTAATGGGGGTATTTTTTGCCAAAATAGCTAAAGGAAATATTGTTCTAGCTGCAATTGGTACCTGGATCAGCAACCCTTTTACTTATATTCCACTTTATTATTTTAACTATAAAGTTGGTTCGATTTTTTTAAATCATTCTTCTAATAAAATTCTTGAAAAAAGTTTAGTTATTGATGACTTATGGAAACAAGGTAGAATTTTTTCCCTAAAATTACTCTTAGGTTCATCTTGTGTAGGAATTTTATTAGCTTTGATTTGCGGTAGTATTGTTTTCTTTATCTACAAGATAAAAAGTAAAAGATAGATTGATCTAATTTTAAAATTAACTTTGTCCAACTCTGGCAATATCTAAAACATCTGTCATTGATTTAATTTGTTCAATTGTTTTGTGAAGTTGATTATAACTTTCAAGACCTACACAAAGATTTATAATAGCTGGTTTACCATAAGCAGTTTTAACATTGGCATCGCTAACGTTTATACCTTTATCAGATAACCGCATAAGAATATCTTTCAGAACTCCAACTCGATCAATTACTTCTATTCGTAGCTGAATTGGAAACTTATTATCGCCAGTTTTATTATCTTGATTCCAACCGACAGGTAATCTTCTCTCTATTGGAATTGGTATTACATTTTCACAATCTTCCCTATGTATAGTTATCCCATGGTTGCCGAGCGACACAGTTCCGATAATATCCTCGCCTGGGAGTGGGGCACAGCATTTACCTATTCTGTAATCAAGACCTTCTATCCCGGAAATTGGAGATTTAGCGGCTGTATTAGATTGATGAGTAGATAAATTACTATTACTTTTAAGAGATTTTGCTATTTCAGAGTCAGAATCATTTTTTACATCTTCTGTCTGTAATTTTATTTCTTCTCTTAGTCTGTTTAATACTTGATGCAAAGTTAAACCACCAAAACCAAGTGATGCCAGAAGGTCTTCAGTAGTTTTTAAATTGCATCGATTTGCAACTTTTTTCATGGCTTCACTAGAAAGTAATGCTTCAAAACCGTTTCTACCTACTTCTTTTTCAAGTAAATCTCTACCTCTTTTAATCGTTTCATCACGATGGCTTTTCTTATACCATTGGCGAATTCTATTTTTAGCAGTTGGCGTAACTACAAAGTTCAGCCAATCCAAGCTTGGAGTAGCATTATTACTTGTCAAGATTTCTATGAAGTCACCATTTTGAAGTGCTGTAGATAATGGAGAAAGCTTTTCATTAATTCTTATTCCATTACAGTGATTTCCAACTTCAGAATGAATTCTGTAGGCGAAATCTATCGCGGTAGATCCTTTTCTTAAACCAACTACATCTCCTTTTGGAGTGATAACAAATACTTCTTCATCAAATAAATCTTCTTTAATTGAAGCTAAATAATCATTATGATCCCTTTCATTACCTTCTTGTTGCCATTCTACTAATTGTCTTAGCCAATTAAATCTCTCGGCATTACTTTTAGCAGGAGAACCACCCTCTTTGTATTGCCAATGAGCGGCGATTCCATATTCAGCAATTTGATGCATCGAAGTAGTTCTAATTTGAACTTCAATGGGTCGATGTCTTCCAATCACAGAAGTGTGTAAGGACTGATAACCATTGGGTTTTGGTAATCCTATATAGTCTTTAAATCTACCTGGAATTGGTTTGAAAGTATCATGAACAACTGCTAAAGCTCTATAACAACTATCTGAATTGTCAACAATAATTCTTAGGGCAGCAACATCATAAATCTCGTGAAAATGCTTTTGTTGTCTTTCCATTTTGCTCCAGATGCCATAAAGATGTTTCGGCCTTCCTGTTATTTCAAAATTTTTCAAACCTGCTGAAATCAAGTTTTCCTTCATAAGATTCAAAGTTACTTTTAATCTTTTTTCTCTATCACTTCTTTTAACAGCGATTTGATCTTTAAGATCTAGATATTCTTTAGGCTCTAGGAATTTAAAAGCTAAATCTTCTAATTCCCATTTAAATCTGTTTATTCCTAGCCGATTAGCTAATGGTGCATAAATCTCTCTTGTTTCTCTCGCTATTCTTAGTTTTTTCTCATCATTTAGCCATTCAATTGTTCTCATGTTATGAAGTCGATCTGCAAGTTTTACTAAGACAACTCTGATATCGCTGGCCATAGCCAAAAACATTTTCCTAAGATTTTCAGCTTGTGCTTCAGTCCTGTTGTTAAAGTGAATGCCGCCTAATTTCGTTACACCCTCTACAAGTATTTTTACTTCTAATCCAAAATTTGTTTCTATTTCGGATAAATCAATGCCAGTATCTTCAACTACATCATGTAAAAGGCCTGCAGCAATAACAGATGAACTAGCACCTATTTCTTTAAGGAGATTTGCAACAGCAACCGGGTGGATAATGTATGGCTCGCCGCTCGCGCGGAATTGTCCATCATGAGCTTTATAAGCAAGTTTAAAAGCCTTTACTATAAGGTTTTGATTCTGATAATTTTCTTTATTTGATTTTTCAAAATTGTGAATATCTTTAAGAAGCCAATTGGGAATGTTTATTTGATAATTCAAAGATTCACTTTCATATTTTTTATTTTCAGGCAAAATAGTTTTGGAAACTTCAATTTCGTTTTTCTCTTTTGAATTTGCAGCTGCCTCGGACATTTTATATTGCTTTAGATGTATTTTATTTAGGTCTAGAAAAATTTGCTATAAATCATGGAAAAAAATAAAGAAAAAATTATTGTAGTTAAAAATCTTACTGTTAAATATGGTCAAAAACAGCAACCTATTATCAAAAATTTTAATTTGGAAATAGATAGTGGAGATCATTTGGCCATAATAGGACCTTCTGGATGTGGAAAGACCACGTTTGCAAAAACATTAGTAAATATAATGCCTGAAATGGCCACTTCTAAAGGGTATCTATCGATTTCTAGTGTAGATCCTAGGAAAATAAATAACAAAGATGCACAATTATTTAGAAGAAAGAATTTTGGATTTATTTATCAAGACTCTATAAAAAAACTTAATCCGCTCATGAGAGTTGGGGATCATTTATATGAATTATTTAAAACACATGATCAAACTAAATCATCTTTAGATATTAAAAAATTAGTAAGAGAAGTTTTTCAAAAAGTCGGAATTGAAGCAAGTAGACTTGATTCTTTCCCACATCAATTTAGCGGTGGAATGAGACAGAGAGTTTCTATAGCAATGGCACTTGCTTTGAAACCTAAATTATTAATAGCTGATGAACCTACAACAAGCTTAGATACCAAAACAAGTTTTGAAATTATGCAAGAAATAATTCATCTATGTAATGAATTTAATACAACTTTAATTTTAATTAGTCATGATATTAATCTTGCAGCAAAGTGGTGTAAAAAAGTTGCAATAATTGAAAAGGGATCGATTGTTGAAAAAGGGAATATATTAGATATTTTTCAATCACCAAAATCAGATATCGGGAAAAAGTTAGTAAATGCTTCAAAAATAGTATTAGAACCAAATACTAAAAATAATGCTCGAGATGAGATCGTTCTAGAGGTAAATAACCTAAGACATTGGTATAAATTAAATTCTTCAATTTTCATTAATAAATGGAATAAGGCTTTAAATGAAGTTAGTTTCAAGTTATATGAGAATGAGACTCTTGGAATAGTTGGTTCTTCAGGGAGTGGTAAAAGTACATTATGTAGGGCTTTAATTGGACTTCTTAAAGTAAGAGGTGGTGAAATCAAAATTTATGATAAAAATCATGCATTTAAGAAAAATAAATCTTTTAAAAAAAACAATAAAGTGCAAATTATTTTTCAAGATCCTTTTTCAAGTTTGAATCCGAAAATGACAATTAAAAATATTTTGGAAGATATATTTTTTATTCAAAAAATTTCAGAAAAAAGAAAAATCGAAAAAGAAATAAAATTAATGTTAAGAAATTTAAATCTTCCCTTAAATAATGATTTTTTTAATTCTTATCCTAACCAATTATCTGGTGGTCAATTGCAAAGAATTTCATTAGCTAGGGCGCTATTGTTGAAGCCAAAAATTTTAATTTGTGATGAGAGCGTAAATATGTTGGATGCTTCAGTAAAAATAGAGATTCTTGAATTACTAAGAGGCTTTCAAGAAAAAATGAATTTAACGATTATTTTTATTACTCATGATTTGGGCATTGCTAAAAGATTTTGTAATAGGTTGCTAGTTATGAATCATGGAAAGATAGTTGATGAAGGAGAAAGTTCTACAATATTCACTAAAACTCAAAACCCGTATACAAAATCGCTTCTAAATTCCTCTTTAAATCTCATTTAACTTTAAGTACACTTAGTAATTTTTGAAAATCTAATGGTAATTCTGATTCAAATATCATTTCTTTACCATTTATTGGATGTATAAGTCCAAGCTTGATGGCGTGTAAAGCTTGGCCATCTAATTTACATGGTAGTTTTTTACATCTTCCATATAATGGATCACCAACAATTGGATGATTAATGTGAGCGCAATGAACTCTTATTTGATGCGTTCGCCCCGTATCTAGTTTGAAACTCATTAAAGAGTAATTGCCAAATCTTTCTTCTAATTTCCAATAGGTACAGGCATACCTTCCTGAAGTTTCTTCAACTACTTTATATTTCAATCTATTTAATTTATCTCTGCCAATGTGTCCCACTATTTGGCCTTCTTCAGAATTAGGTGCTCCATGAATTACTGCAATATATTCGCGTGATGCTATTTTTTCTTTAATTTGTTTCTGGAGATTTACTAATGCCTCTTGACTTTTTGCAACCACCATACATCCGGAGGTATCTTTATCTAATCTGTGAACAATCCCCGGTCTTAGTTTCCCATTAATTCCAGGCAGATCTTTACAGTGAAAAAGTAATCCATTCACTAAAGTTCCAGATTTGTGTCCAGGGGCTGGATGAACTATTAGACCTGATTGTTTATTGATGACTATGATGTGCTCGTCTTCAAAAAGGATATTTAAATCCATTTTTTCAGGTTTCAAATAAATAAGAGGTTCTGGAGGAGGCATCCATATTTGAACATTGTCGCCATTTTTTAATGGGGTCTTTGCTTTTGCGGTCTTATAGTTTACAAGTACTAAACCTGAATTTATAAAATGTTGAATTCTTGCTCTACTTTGTTCTGGCCTTTTACTTACCAACCATCTGTCTAGCCTCATAGGCAGAGGTAGCTCATAAATAATTTCTATAAGCTCACCTTCTCCAAAGCCGAAAGAATTTTGATTATTTAATTCCATAGTGGGACTTCTAAAGCAATTTTACCCAGCATTTGATTTCTATAATCTTCCAATAACTTATAAGACATTCTCCTTTTATCACCTGAGGTATGTTTTGATGCTGCTTCGTTGATCCAAGCAGAAGGGCTCTTAAAGCCTTTGGTAATATCGACTCCATATCTATTAGATATTTGTTTAACTGAGATATTCGCATTCTTATCTTTGTTGAGAGTAGATATAATTTTGATAAACCCAATTGCGGCACTCTCTATTTCATAAGCAGCTTCACCAATATCGTCACACAGTGCAAGATTAAGTGCTGATTTTTGATCTTCTAAATTTGGAGGTATAACACCAGGAGCATCTAGCAGATCTATACCACTTTCTAATTTTATCCATCTTAAATTACGAGTCACGCCTGCCTTCCTAGCGCTATCTACAACTCTTTTTTTTGCAATTCTATTAATTAATGCTGACTTTCCTACGTTTGGAAAACCAAGTGTAAGGGCTCTAATTGGCCTAATTCGCATTCCTCTAGAGAGTCTTCTATCGTCGATTGACGACCTAGAATCTTTGGCTGACTTACAAATTTCTTTTATCCCTATTCCTCTTTTAGCATCACACCAAAGAGGATATTGATCTTTAGCATTAAACCATTTGTTCCAACTATTGATTGTATGAGGGGAGATCATGTCTGATCTGTTAATAACAAGAATATGTTTTTTATTATTTATCCATTTATTTAAGTGTGGATGTCCTGTTGACAAAGGAATTCGTGCATCTCTAACTTCTATGACTAAATCTACTTTATTGATAACTTCAGATAATTTCTTTTCTGCTTTTGCGATATGGCCTGGGTACCATTGGATTTTGGGTATGTCCACTTCAATAAATCAAATAAAATTTTGTATTCCTTTAAGTTTTTATAAGTTTCAAAAGTATTTACTTCTAAAGTTTAGTATAAATTTAATGACTAAAAAAATTTTATAATCGTTAATTTTTAAAATTTATTAAGGCATAGGTAACAGTAACTACTTTTTAACCCAATAAGCCCAAATTAACGTTAGGGTCTTGAGATTATAAATATAGCTTGTTTAATGTCAAAATTATCTCTTTCCAGTCTTGATAAGACACATTTAGAAGGAAAAAAAGTTCTTGTAAGAGTAGATTTTAATGTTCCATTAAATGAAGACGGTCAAATAACCGACGATACGCGTATTCGTGCAGCGATCCCAACTATTGAATATCTTATTAATCATTCCGCAAAAGTTATTTTAGCGGCTCATTTTGGTAGACCAAAGGGTCAGGTAAATGAAAAAATGAGATTAACTCCAGTAGCAGCAAGATTAAGTGAATTGTTGGGGCAAAATGTTGCTCTTACTAACAGTTGTGTTGGTGATGAAGCAGATGCACAATCAAATAGCTTATCTAATGGAGATGTTCTTTTACTTGAAAATGTTCGTTTTTTTGGTGAAGAGGAAAAGAACGACCTGGATTTTGCTAAAAAATTAGCATCACATGCAGATATGTATGTAAATGATGCTTTCGGTGCTGCTCATAGAGCGCATGCTTCAACTCAGGGTGTTACAAATTATTTAAGTCCTTCAGTAGCAGGATTCCTTTTAGAAAAAGAATTGAAATACCTACAAGGAGCTGTAGATTCCCCAAATCGTCCATTGGCAGCAATAGTTGGAGGATCAAAGGTTAGTAGCAAAATAGGAGTGCTTGATTCTTTACTAGATAAGTGTGACAAAATCATGATTGGTGGAGGTATGATTTTCACTTTTTATAAAGCTAGAGGTTTAGATGTCGGAAAGAGCCTTGTAGAAGAAGATAAACTCGAGCTTGCTAAAGATTTAGAAGCAAAAGCAAAAGCAAAAGGAGTAGAATTGCTATTACCCACTGATGTTGTTTTGGCTGATGAATTTTCTCCTGACGCCAATAGTAAAATATCTCAAATTGATGCAATTAGTGGGGATTGGATGGGTCTAGATATAGGTCCAGATTCCATTAAAGTTTTTCAGAATGCTCTTGCAGAATGTAAGACAATTATTTGGAACGGTCCAATGGGAGTTTTTGAATTTGATAAATTTGCAGACGGTACAAATGCAATAGCTACGACTCTTGCGGACTTAAGTGCTTTTTCTGAAGTTTGTACAATAATTGGTGGTGGAGATTCAGTTGCAGCAGTTGAAAAAGCAGGATTAGCTGAGAAAATGTCTCATATATCTACTGGAGGCGGGGCTAGTTTGGAACTTTTAGAAGGTAAAACTTTACCAGGTGTGGCTGCTTTAAACGACGCTTAGGCTATATCTTATCAACAATATCTATGCTCTTTGTGAAGGTAATCATTCCTTCAGGATGAGCTATGATTCCTGACCAAATTTGTATCCCTGGTTTTGAAGGGGCTCTTGTTATTTTAAAAATCCCTCCTGACGCCAATGGCTCCAATAATATTTCTTGTTCAAACAATGAATTAACTTGATGAGGTTTTATAGCTCCAGCAATAATAACTTCTTCAAGAGGCTTATTTAGAATTATATCGATATCGTATTTTGAACCAGTAAGAACTCTATCAGGAATATTAAAACTAATATCTATTTTTTTATTATCATTTCTTATTATTGTGAATAAATTTTTGATAATCCCTTCATCTATTTTCCCATTTACGATTGAAAATAAATAATCAAATTTGGATTCGAGTATATATATTTCTCCATTAACTATTTTTTCCCCAAAAACTTTTATTCGCAAAATATCTTCATCTGGAATATTAGATTTTAATCTTTTGATATTCCATTTGCTGTTAGGGAAATCATTAATAATCTTTGAAAATTGTTTTGGGATATTTTGGCTTTCTTCATTTCTAAAATTTTTTCTAATGAATTCTAAATCTTTTTTATTTAAGGAGTTTTCTAGATTTCTTATAAAATCAACTTTCAAAGTTTGAGTTATTGCTGAATGAGGAAAAATAAGATAAACAAATAAGTAGAGAAGAAATCCTATATTTTTGAATAAGTTTAAATTAAACATATTAATCATTGGTTATTTTATTCTACTATTTTAGGTTTTTATGTCTAAAAAAAATAATTTATTAGTTGCAGCAAGTGGGACAGGGGGGCATATTTTTCCAGCCTTAGCAGTTTCTAAAGAGGTGGAAGATGAATGGAATATTCATTGGTTGGGTGTTAGTCAAAGACTTGATGCAAATTTTATTCCCGAAAAATATAATTTGAGGACTTTGAATATAAAGACACCAAGAAAAAATATTTTTTTGTTTTATCAATATATAGAAATTTTAATGTCAACTTTTCAAATAATTAGGATCTTAAAAGAAAAAAAAATTAACTTAGTTTTTGCGACTGGCGGTTATATATCAGCACCTACTATTGTTGCTTCAAAACTTCTAAGGATACCTATCATTATTCATGAATCAAATGTAATTCCAGGAATGGTCACGAAATATTTTGGTTTTTTATGTAACTATGTTCTTTTAGGATTTAAAGAAACAAATTCTTATTTAAAAAATTGTAAAACTATTTTCACTGGAACACCTTTAAGAGAGCAATTCTATAAATTTAATTTTTTGCCAGAATGGGTTCCCAAAGGAAATGGACCTCTTTTGATTGTTATGGGAGGTAGTCAAGGAGCAAAAGCTATAAATCAAATTCTTTATGACTCTCTAGAATTTTTAATAAAAAAACAATTTCGGATAGTTCACATTGTTGGCGAATCTAATCTAAAACCTTTTCATGTAAAAAACTCCAAAAATTATATTCAAAAGAAATTTACCAATGAAATAGCAGGTTTAATTCAAAACTGTGATCTTGTTATATCGAGATCTGGTGCAGGCACAATTAATGAATTAATGGAGGCTGAAAAACCTTCAATTTTAATTCCATATCCAGATTCTAAAAATAATCATCAGGAGAAAAATGCCATGATTCTTACTGCAAGTGGAGGCTCAGTTTTAATAAATCAGAATAAAATGTCCAAAGAAGTTTTTGAAGAAACTCTAGAAAGAATTTTTAAAATAAAATCAAAAAAAGGAAAAAATCATTATGAAATATTAGATCTCATGAAAAAGAATATGGAAAATAATAATAAAATTAAATCTAAAAATGAGATTAAAAAGTATATTAATTATTTTTTAAAGGAATTCTGAATTTCTTCACATAAAAGAGTGTTATTTTTTCTATTCTGCAGACTTATTCTTGCCCACTTTTCGTCAAGAAATCTAAATGAATTGCATTCTCTAAGCAATATTCCCTTATTTTCTAAGTATTTTATATTTGGCGACAAGGATGTTTCACTTTCTATTAAAAAAAAGTTGGTTGAAGAGTTATGAATTTTAAGGTTTTCTATTTTTAATAATTTTTCAAATACTCTCTTTTTTTCAATATTTATCCAGCTGTGAATCTGTTTTGTCCACTGTTCATAGAATTTCTTATTACTAAGTAGATCAATTCCGGCTTTAATAGAAAATGAATTTAAAGGCCAAGGATCTCTATTTATTTCCCATTGTTTAAGTTTTTTCGATGAGCCAATAACGTAACCTAATCTAAGACCAGGAATATTGAAGATTTTAGTCAAGCTTCTCAAGACTAATAAATTATCAAATCTTTTGGTTAATGGTATTAAAGATTCTTTGTCTCCATTAGGTGTTATCGATAAGAAAGCTTCATCGCAAATAACTAATTTATATTTTTTCACAACTTCCTCTAATGAATTCTTATCCCATAATTGGCCGGTAGGGTTATGTGGATTTGTTATCCAAATAACATCACCTTTTGGATGAAGCGGAAATGATTGAGGAAAAATATCATTCCAGTTTTTTGGTAATTCGCAATGTATAAAATTGCTATTCCAACAATTTAAAGATCTTTCATAATCAACAAATGATGGAGAAGGAATACAACTTATTCCGAATTTGGATGCTTCATAACCTGCCCAGGTTATTAATTCAGAAGCTCCATTTCCAGGCAATATATTATCTGGATTTATCCCATGAAATTTGCCGATTATTTCTTTTAGATCATTCAAGTTTCTTTCTGGGTAATATCTAAAGCCAAGATTCTTAATTTCCTTATTTATTGAATCTATTAGTATTTGAGGGGGATCAAAGGGTACTAATGATGCACTTGCATCAATAATTGCGGAGGGTAATAAATTTAATTTTTTCGCAGTTGCATATACATTTCCACCGTGCTTCAAGTTTGATCCTTGCATGCCTAACGTTGAGTAATCATGAGATTCATTATTCATTCTCTAATTTTTTTCAACCCATTTTAAATCTGATCCAACTGCATCTTTTATACTAGATAATTGATGGTTATTAAGTTGCTTTATAATTCCCTCAAGTATATCTGGTACTAATTGTGGACCCTTATATATCCATCCTGTATAAAGTTGAATTAATGATGCTCCAGAACAAATTCTTTCCCAAGCTGACTCAGGACTATCTATTCCACCAACGCCAATTAAAATAATCTTTTTATCAATATTATGAATATATTTTATTATTTGATTTGCTTTTTTTTGGAGAGGCCTTCCACTTAATCCTCCATTCTCTTGAGAGAGTAATAATCCAGTTTGCCTGATCTTTCTATTTTCAAGACCTAATCTATCAATGCTGGTGTTTGTAGCAATTATTCCATCGATGTTTTCCTCGATTATTAATTGGCAAATATCTTCAATATCTTTAAGGCCTAAATCTGGTGCAATTTTTACAAATAATGGTGGACAATTAGGTAAGTTTTGAATTTCTCTAAGAAGTTCTTTTAGAAGAATTGGATCTTGTAATTTTCTTAGCCCTTCAGTATTAGGAGAACTAACGTTTATTGCTGCGTAATCACAATATGGAATTAATAATTTTAGAGAAGTTAAATAATCATCTTTTGCTTGAGATAAACCTGTAATTTTCGACTTCCCGAAATTTATCCCTAAACAAATATTCTCCCTGTTTTTTTTTAACTCAATACCTTGTTCGACAAAGTTTTTAACTAGATTTTCAGCACCATTATTATTGAAACCCATTCTATTTAATGCTGCTTCTTCTTCTGCTAATCTAAATAACCTTGGCTTGGGATTTCCATTCTGAGCAAATTTAGTTACTGTACCAAGCTCAGCAAATCCAAAACCAAAATCTTTCCATATATTTGCGGCATTTCCATTTTTGTCAAAACCCGCAGCTAAACCAACTGGATTACAAAAATTTATTCCACATATGTTCTGAGTTAACCTTTTATCAACTACAGAAAATTCTTGATTTAGATTTTTTAAGATAGAAGATACTATAGGCCAATTATATTTTCTTGAACTGAATGATAGGAGACTAAGAGATAAATTTGTTAAGTATTCTGCATCAATTCCAGAGTCTTTTTTTAATACAGGGGTAATCAAGTTTTTATAAAGATTTTTAAATCCCCCCTTATGTTCATTCATAAAAAATTAGGCTTCTTTTTTTTCTATTATCCAATATTTTTTATCTTTAGGAATCAATCTCCAATTACGCCATTCAAAAAGTGAATATTGTTTTATCTTTAAGTGGTTTTCATCACCTAATAAGGTGTCTAGTTCAGGTGAACTTAACAGGTACTTTTTTTCTGCAAATTTTTGAATTAATTCATTGCGGGAAAATAATTCCTGAATTTCTGCAGGTGCATTTTTTTCAAAAAAATCAACTGAGGATTCTACTTTTTTTAAGTTCCCTTCTATAGATATACCTTTGCTGTAATTAGTTGCAATTTTATCAACCCTATCATTTTGTTTATCCCCGCTATGACCTTTAACATATTCCATTATTAGGCCATTAATTCTTAATTGATCAATTTTTTGCCATAGATCAAGATTTTGAACTGGTTTTCCTGAACTTGTTTTCCATCCATTTTTTTTCCAATTAATAATCCATTTTGTATAACCCTCTATGACATATTTACTATCAGTTCTTAGTTTAAAGTTCTCTTTTAATTTGTAGGTTTTTAATTTCTCAAGAGTTTTTATAGCCGCTGTGAGTTCCATTCTATTATTAGTAGTATTTTGCTCGGAACCTCCTATTTCTAATTCGCTGTTATCGTCAAAAATTATTAAACCGCCCCAACCACCTGGGCCTGGGTTACCACTGCAGGCTCCATCTGTTGCGGCTTCAATCGCAAAACTATCACTATTCATAATTTTTGAAGCCGATTTTAAGGTTATCGGCTTGAAAAAATGTACTCTTACTTAAGTGTAACTTTACCGCCAGCTTCTTCAATCTCTTTCTTTAAAGATTCAGCATCTGCTTTGGCAATTCCTTCTTTTACTGTTTTTGGTGCAGATTCAACAAGTGCTTTTGCATCGCCAAGACCTAGACCAGTTGCATTTCTTACAACCTTAAGTACTTTGATTTTTGCAGCTGCATCAAAGCTTTCGAGAACTACATCAAATTCAGTTTTTTCTTCAGCAGCGCCACCATCTGCGTCACCGCCAGCTGCTCCTGGAGCTGCCATTACTACACCTGCAGAAGCTGCAGCAGATACACCAAAAGCCTCTTCAATTTGCTTTACAAGCTCAGATGCTTCTAAAAGTGATAAAGATTTTAATGATTCAAGAATTTCTTCAGTTTTTGCGGACATTTTCTTAAAAGTTAATTAGGTTTTTGATTTAAGATTCTGATTTTTCAGAATGTTGTTTAAGTGATCTAGCAAGTCCAGAAGGCACTTCATTGATAGAGATCGCAATTTTTGTTGCTATGCCATTTAGAGCGCTAGCAATTTTTGCCATCAATACTTCTTTAGATGGAAGACTTGCAATTTCTTTTATTTCAGAATCGCTAAGAAGTCTGCCTTCAAATAAAGCTCCTTTGGTCTCGGATTTTTTGGTGTCTTTTTGAAAAGATTGGATTGCTTTTACAGCACCACCAACATCTTCTTTAATTAACACAAAAGCATTTGTTCCGGTTAGTAAAGATTCAAGATCGTTCCAATTACTATCTCCATCAATAGCTTTGCGCATTAATGAATTTTTAGTAACTTTGCAGATGCCGTTAGTTGTTTGCAATCTAGATCGCAAATCTGACATCTCTTTGATAGTTAAACCTTTATAGTCAAGAACTACAGCCATTTCCGAGTCGTCTAAAAGAGATTTAATCTCAGTAACGATTTTTTGCTTATTCTCTAGTGTTCGGCCCATTGATGTTTTTTGGATCGTAATTTAGGGAGAGCAGGAAATGCGGCAAAGTTCTTTTAAAGAGGCCGCTTTTATTAGATCCAAAAAGAAATAATTTAAGACGAGTCCTCGGTAGGAATTAAAAATTTAGAAAAACTAAATCAACCTACTTTCTTTGGCCGTATTATTGCAATTTAAATTATACTACAAAGCGTTAACCTTCAGGTTGGTAATCTTGTACGGCATTTATGTCTAATTGAACTGAAGGCCCCATTGTTGAAGTTACATAGAAAGTTTTCCAATACTTTCCTTTAGCTCCACTTGGTTTATTTTTATCAATTGATTCTTGTAAGGTTTTTAAGTTGTCAAATAGAGCTTCTTTTGTGAAACTTGCTTTTCCAAAGCGGACATGAACGATTCCAGCCTTATCTGCTCTAAATTCGAGCTTACCAGCTTTGAATTCTTTTATTGCATTAGCAATATCATTAGTTACTGTACCAGCTTTAGGATTAGGCATTAAACCTCTTGGTCCTAAAACTCTTCCTAATTTAGCAACCTTTGGCATCATATCTGGAGTTGCTATAAGTAGATCAAACTCCATATTTCCTTTGTTGATGCTTTCTACAAGATCTTCTTCGCCAAATAAATCTGCACCAGCAGCTTTAGCTTTCGATACATTCTCACCGCTTGTAATTACTGCAATTTTGATGCTTTGGCCAGTACCATGTGGTAATGCAACAGTGGTCCTTAATTGTTGATCAGTATATTTTGGATCAATACCTAGACGTATATGTGCTTCAATGGTTTCATCAAATTTTGCATTAGCATTTTCCTTGATAATGCTAAGAGCTTCAAGTGGTGCGTAAATGCGATCTTCTATCTTTGTTGATAGAGCCGCCATTCTTTTAGATAGTTTTTTCATAATAATATTGGGTGCAAACGGTTATTAACTAACCTCCCCTAAATAGTGAGAAATTGTGTATTGAATTCAATCAGTGATAGAGACGCCCATATTACGAGCAGTACCCTCAATTACTTTCATTGCTGATTCAATACTAGAACAGTTTAGATCAGGAAGCTTAGTTTTGGCTATTTCTTCTAATTGAGCTTTACTTATATTCCCAACAGATCCTTTTGCGGATTCACCTGAACCTTTCTCTATATCAGCTGCTTTTGTTATTAAGACGGAAGCAGGAGGTGTTTTTGTGATAAAAGTAAAGCTTCTATCTTCAAAAACAGAAATCTCGACTGGAATTACAAAACCTGCTTTATCTTGTGTCCTTGCGTTGTATTCTTTGCAAAATGCCATGATATTGACACCATGTTGTCCTAAAGCTGGCCCTACAGGAGGAGCAGGATTTGCTTTGCCTGCTTGTAGAGCAAGCTTGATAACTGCAACAATTTTTTTTGCCATTAGATTAGAGAATTTAAGCTGGAGTAGAAAATCATAATTTTACTCGATAAACAAGAACAATTAGAAATTAATTTTGTTTATTGATTTGGGAGAATTCTAATTCTACAGGAGTCTCGCGCCCAAATATTGAAAGTAATGCTTTTAATTTATTTCTTTCTCCGGAAACTTCTATAACTTCTCCCTGGAAATCCTTGAATGGACCGCTAGTTACAATGATTCTATCTTTTTCTTCAATATCTAACTTGATTACAGCTTTTTTCTCTGATGCGCGCTTAAATATTCTATTAACTTCTTGTCTTGATAATGGTCGAGGTTTGATATGACCTCGCGATCTTCCGCTGCCTCTACCATCTTCAGCACCGACAAAGTTAATTACATTTGGAGTACTTTTAACAGCCATCATTGTATCTTCATCCAAAATCATTCTTACGAGTACATAACCTGGGAAAACTTTTTCTTCAGTAGTTTGTCTGCTTCCATCTTTTTTTAATTTAATTCCAGGAGTTTGGGGAATTTCAATTTCAATAATTCTATTATTAACACCTAAAGTTACTGATCTCTGCTCAAGAGTCGCTTTTACTTTTTTTTCACAGCTTGATGCTACTTGAACTGCATACCATCTTGCGATGCTTGTATTTGCTTTTGAAGAAGCAAGGTTTGTAGTTAATTCATTACTCATTTTTCTGGAAGCTTAATTAAGATCTTTATAAATGGATATTCGGGAGATAATTCAACCAAAAATTTGCG
>QCDR01000002.1 GCA_003278705.1 Prochlorococcus sp. AG-355-J23 | reverse complement strand
ATCAAATGATATCAATGATTTAAAGGATAACTTGAAATGGGAAAGTTCTAAATCATTTCATCAAAATAATTAAAATATATAAACTTATTGTTTGATAATTATTAATTCTTGAAATTTACCTAAGAGATACTTAATAGTTAATCGAATTAATTAAGAGTTTTATAAATAAATTATATAAGCTATTCAAATAAATTTTTGATAATAGTTTTTCTTATAAGAAACTTGCTCTTGATTACTATAATTAAGTGTTGTTTTCTTATCCTTGCTAAATGATTTAATTAATATTGTAGTAGTGATTATTATTATTATTATTAGTAAATCTCCAACAGTAATCCCTCTCTCTTTTAGATTCATGATAAAAAATATATTTTGCTTAAATATAGCCTTTATTATTTAATAAACTAATATTTTTTACAAACGTGCTAAAAAGACATATGAAGGAAATATAAAAAGAATATAAAAATATTGAGACTATAACCTTTTAAGTCATATAAAAAAAATAGATGAATTAATTATATGGAAGTCAAAAAAAATATTAGTAGTTCTAACACTCCTTCTTTTTTCTCTAAAGAGATGATTATAACTAAAAAATCACTTAATGAAAATCAACTCAAATTTACTTATCAAAAACAGTTAATCTCAGATCTAGATAATAAGCACAAGGAATGGTCAAAATCGATTAACGGTAAATTTTAAAAGCTTTCGTTGATTATATTTAAAAGTTTATTTCTTTTAATTGTATTTTTTTCTTCCCAATTAAGTGTTACTTCATCATTAATGATAGGTTTAGCTTCATAAGCTAAATACCAAAGAATAAATCCGACAGGAAATAATAAAATATGCATAGCAAAATTAGTTGACTTAAATCAAATATAGTGCAACACTTATAATGTGCAAGTGTGACACTAATTTTTTTTAATTATGCCCTCTCCGAGGAAAAGAATTGGTTTTTTGCCAAGTGAAGAAGTGCATGAAATTATTGAAAAATTGTGCACAGCTAATGAGTTTAGTCAGTCAAAAGTCACAGGTTTATTGGTTGAGGAAGCGTTGAGGTCTCGAGGTGTGTTAAATGAATCTTATGGTCAAAATCAAAATGATAAAAGGGAATTTATAAACTTTTCTTTTGATCACGAAACATTTTCTCAAAATAATAGATCTCCACTTAATGTGGACGAATATGTAATTAATAAAAAAGTATTATCTGATGAAATCAAAATGATGCATGAATTTATTGAGTTTAAGTATTTTAAGAAAGTTATGAAGCGAAATAACAACATCATTTAATAAATAGTGTCACACTATTAATATTTATATGAGAATACTTTTCAATGATATTTAGAAATTAAGCAGAGATAAATATTTTTTAGTATATCTAATCAAGTTCTTAAAAAAGGATCCAAAATAAATTGAATCTTTAAAAATTCAGCGGACTAAATCCTCGTGGAGATATGAACCTTAGCCCGCTTTAAAAAAATAGCAATAAAAAATTATAAATACAATAAGTATGTAAATTTACTTTTGATTTAAAATAGGTTTATAAAAACTCTAAATATAAATGACAGTAAGTGAATTAAATAAAGATACACAGGATCAAATATGTGATCTTCTTGAAAATCTTCAGCAAATAGAGAAACTTAAAAATAAAGATATACGAATTTTGCTTGATAAGATAGTCAGAAAATATGGAGGAAAAATAGTAAATAAATGAATTGCCTATTAATACCAATATTAGTTTTGCTTACTTTACCAAGTGTTGTAAATAGCTCCCACTTAAATAATGAGAGAGAACTTATAGTCACCTCAGAAAGCACTAGGGAATCAATCGAGTTGGCAAAACATCTTAAAGACAATGGTGTAGTTAAATATTCAGCATATTGGTGTTCTAATTGCCTTAATCAAAGTGAATTATTTGGTAAGCAAGCTTATAGAGAACTTAATGTAGTTGAATGTGCAAGAGATGGCATAAATAGTCAAACTCAATTATGCATTGATAAAAAAATTAAAGGGTTTCCCACATGGGAAATAAATGGAAAACTAATTTTAGGTGTACTTTCACTAAAAGAGTTGTCAAAGTTAACTGGATTTAAGAATTAAGGAAAATGTAAGATGAATGATGGCTAGATATTAAAGGTTATTTCTTGAGTACCTTTCATACATTCTCTAGCTGGATAGTTAATTACTTTTTTTGAAATTAATCCAATACTTATAGCAACTATTCCAATACCAAATAAAGCTCTTGTTCTTTTGCTTGAGATGAGACACTTCATTGGGTATTTATAAGTATCAAATGATAGGCATTGTTAAATTATAACTTGTTTGTTTTGTTTAAAAAAAATAACAAGTAACCCTAAATCTATAATTTTTCAAAATAAGTTTTAGATATCATATATCTTGAAAATCCTAAATCAATAAATGCTTATAACTTTTTTTCAGTATTTTTTGTTTGTATTTGACAATCTTTTTATAATTAAAATGAGACTTTTATTTTTTTATGAAAAATAAAGAATTTAATGTGACTCAAGGAATGGCTTTATTACTTTTGAAGCCATTAAATTTACCCGCTAACTACGTACTAAATCTCATAATTTATATAACTAATCCTAGTAACAATATTGGATACTAATAGTCTTCCCAAACAGGTTTGGTTCTCCTCCAACCTTGAGCGATTAACTTTCTCCATTCATCTCTAGCTTTATCAACTGTAAGTTCTTCTCTGGTTGTCATAAGAGGTGCATCTTTTCCTAAAACATTAGGTATTCTTCCAGAGTCAATAAACATATATTCAAAAAATTTATCTTTATTTTGATTATTCTTTGAAAACCTTTTAACCCTTGAACGATTCGAATTTATAAGCCAAAATTTGTCTGTCAATCTTACTTATTTTATATTTTCTCAATTGGAGCCATTGTTAATCCTTTGCTGAAGAGTTGCTCATGATATAGCTCTGCCTGTTCAAAATTACCTCTCCACACCTCCGCAGATCCTGTCTTGTCAACTTTGATGGTTAGATCCCATGCTTTTTTTTCACTCATGCTTGGGATTATTGTTAGAAGACAATTTACGACATGCTGAAATGTATTAAAATTGTCATCAAGAACTATAACCCGTGCTTCTGGGATTTTTGCTTTAGATTTATTTGAATCTAAGACTGTGCCGAGTGAATTAAACATTATTGACTTAAATAGAATAATTAAATTAAAATTTTACTTATGTTCTTCAATTGAAAAGTATTGAAAATGTCTCGAGCGTGACTTGAACACGCGACCTGCGGGCTATGAATCCGCCGCTCTAACCAGCTGAGCTACCGAGACATGGGAATATTGTAAGGCATTGGTTGTACTTAATTACCATTTTGAAAATTTATTTGTTTGTGGGCCTCATATATAGCAATTCCGCAAGCTACAGAAAGGTTTAGACTTCTAACACCTTTTTGATCGTTTTTTCCAGTCTGTAAATTCGGCATAAATATTGATATTAAAAAGTCGCTTTTATTAATAATGGAATCTGGTAATCCTGAATCTTCTCTCCCAAATAGCAAAATGTCATCTTGCTTAAATTTAAAATCCTTCAAGTATAATCCATTTTTTTTACTAAAAGAAATTATTCTTTTTGTTGTTTTTGACGTCAAAAATTTTTCAAAATTCTCATACTTATTAAGAGTAACTAGAGGCCAATAGTCTAATCCTGCTCTTTTTAAATATTTATCTTCTAGTTTAAAACCCAAGGGCTCTATAAGATTTAAAGGTATATTATATGCAGCACATGTTCTGGCAATATTACCAGTATTTTGTGGGATTCTAGGTTCAAAAAGAGCGACTTCCAATTTTAAGTAGGTATCTCAATACTTATTTCATCTATTTTGATTGCTCTGCCGTTTATTGCCAGCCAATTATCTTTTGATATTTTGGTTATTCTCTTTTGAAGTTCGCCGATTCTTTCAATATAAGTATTACCAATTTTATATTCAGAGACCAGACTCCAACCTACTTGTTCTCCAACAATAATTGTTATGTTTTTTCTTTTCATTAATAGACTTATAAGTGAATTCATTTTTGTTGACCATTCATTTTGTTCCTTACCAATACTTTTCATAACGAATCCGCCAATTGAATCTATTAATAATGGACCTTCTTCTCTCCTTAATGTATTTAATAGATCTGTAGTTTCTATTAATTTCCATTCTTTTGGTCTTCTTTTTCGATGTAGAATAATTTTATTTTGCCATTCTTTATCATCCAAATTGTTTTCAGATAAGGCAACGTATGATAATTTCTTTACTTCCTTTGCAAGATGCTCCGCGAATTCACTTTTACCACTCTTTGTACCCCCCGTTATAAAAACTATATGAGATGAATATTTACTATTACTTAAATCTTTGGCATTCATAAATTCTCTATTATTTAGAGAAATACCACCATGTTGCTAATGGAATAATTGTAGCAGCAATTAACAAACCTATAACTATATAAGTAGCAGTTGAACTCTCAGTATCTTTTGATCTCATAGTGTTAAAGTTTGGATCCACTACAGGGTTGTCAATAGATGAAGGCTGACTTTTTTCGTAATTTATAACAGTCTTTTGTTGAGTAATACCAAAATATTTGTTTATGCTTGTGATTTCATTTGCGTATGTGGTCGAGGGGATAAGAATAAAAATTAAGCCAGTAAAGATAAGAGAAAGTATATATTTATTGATTTTTAGGTTCATTTTGAATAGTTTTGGTTAATTATATATTAAAAACCATATGTTTGAGTAATTTTAAATTTACTAAACAATATAATATTTGCATAATTTAATTAGAAGTAACATATTTTAAATATGGGATTCAATGGGAAATCATTAATATTAGTTGGTGCAATACTCTTTATTTTTCAAATAGCAAATTTCATTTCAATAGAAACAATCACTCCTGAGCTTGAAAGAGCACAAGTGTTAGCCGCTATAGCTTCATTAATTATTATTTTGATAGGTTTTTTATTTAAACAATTTGAACCATTAGCTGGTGAGAAAGTTGCTTTAAAAGGAGAAAATAAGTTTCTCTTCGATGGAAACATACCGGATGAAGTAATTGATGAACTTGCATGGGGTTCTGAAGCGATTTTAACTTCTACAGCAGCAGCAGCAATATTAATCCACAATGATGGCGTTAATATTTTGAGAAGGGGAATAACTTCAAGTAATGATTTTAAACCTGGGGAAACTTGTCTGAGATCTGTAAAAGATATGAAATTAATATCATTAGCAAACACTAAATTTTATCCTGGAAGAGATGAATTTTTTAATTTTTGTGCCGATATTCCATCTATCTTAGTTGTACCTATAAATAGTAAGGCTTTTATATTGATTGGAGGCTGGAGTGCTAAGTGTTTTACGAAGTCTGATGAAAAATGGATTAATAACTGGTCCAAAAAAATTAATAATATTTTTTCAAAAAATAAAATTTAAAAATAAATTATAGATTTCACTCTTTTATCTTTTGCTTTAAAACTTACTGATTCATTATTTAAATCATAGTAAGCATTTTCTGAATTTATTTCATATTTATTTTCGTTATTTTCATCTTTTATTATATATTTTACTGGATTAAAAAATTCAATTATGTTATCTGAACCCAATATAGCTTTTCCTGAATTTAAGATAATATTTTGATTTTCAAATCTTATATTACCCTCTAATAGATAATTAGTATTTTCTATATTCCAAATAAAATTATCAGCATATAAAAAATCCCCATCTTTTTTAAGAGTTTTTAATTTAACATTCCTTTTCAATTTCAGAAGTTTATTGTTGTCTGATAATGTAGATTCTTCTGAACTAATAATATATTTAGTTTCTTCCCCATTGAGAATATTAATAATAGGGTTTTTTAAATCAAATTCTAATTCAATATTGTCATAACTTGAATTTGGACTAGTTATTGAATAAATTTTATCTCCACTTTTTGAGAAAATAGTCATATCTAAACTTTCTATTTTTTGTATTACTTTATTTTCATCAATTACATTTGGGGCGCAGCCAAGTATAAATAATGGAAAGAAAATTATTAATCTATAAATGTTGCTCATACTCCAGTTTATTTATGATTGGAGTGGGTTTGGGAAGACTTGAGTTACTTACTAATAATCCCCAACTTAATTGTTGTTTCCAAGGAATTTCTTCTCTGTATGTAGAACCAAGTTGCTCATTAATTTTTGTACTTAATTCGGGCAATAAAGGTATTAATAACAATCCTATTATTCGGGTACTTTCTAAAACGTTATAAATAATTTGTTTAACTAAAGGTAGATTATCTTTATCTTTTATTAACAACCATGGCTGATTATCATTCAAATACAAATTTGTATTAATTGCTAAGTTAAGGACTTCATTTGCTGCTAGATCTAATTTGTAGTTATCAAAGTTATAAATATAGTTTTCGACTGCAAATTTGGCAAAATTCTCTAATTTATTTTCACTTAAAATTTTTTCATTATTTGGCACTTTATTATCAAACCATTTTCTAGACATAGATGATGTTCTATTTAATAAATTACCTATCGTATTAGCTAAGTCATTATTGATAATGTCAACAAATCTTTTATCTTGGAAATCTCCATCATTTCCTAGTGATATGTCTTTAATGAGGTACCACCTTACAGGATCATTTCCATATTTTGTAAGCAATAAATCAGGGTCAAGTACATTTCCCAAGCTTTTACCCATTTTTTGCCCCTCTCTCGTTAGAAACCCATGCCCAAAAACCTTTTTAGGAACTTTCATATTGGCAGAAATTAGCATTGCGGGCCAATATACAGCATGGAATCTCAGAATATCTTTACCAATAAAATGAACATCAGCTGGCCATCCTCCATTAATTGATTTTTCCAATGAATGTTCTGTCTCATCAGTGCTAATGGCGCTTACATATCCAAGTAAAGCATCAAACCATACGTAAAAGGTATGGTTATCGTAACCAGGGACAGGAATTCCCCATGAGACATTTGTTCTTGAAATTGAAAAATCCTTTAAACCTCTAGATACAAATTTTATAATTTCATTCTTTCTTTCTATTGGCTCTATAAAAGAAGGTTCGTTGATTATTTTCTCAATTTCTTTTTGATATTTTGAAAGCCTAAAAAAGAGATTCTCTTCATTTTTCCATTCTAGATTTTTTTGATGTATAGGACACTTGTATGTTGATGAGTTTTCTGGGTTATCTTTAAATTCTTCACAACCGACACAATACCAACCCTTTTGAACTCCCATATAAATATCATCTGATGATTTTACTCTTTCATAAAATTCATTAACAACAGATTCATGATTTTTTGAACTTGTTCTTATAAATTTATCAAAGGATATATCCCAATTTTTCCAATTATTATTAAAAACTTCTGAGATTTCATCACAATGTGATTTTGGTTCAATACCCTTTTCATTAGCTGTTCTTTGTATTTTTAAACCATGTTCATCAACACCAGTGATGAAAATAACATCTTCACCTGAAAGCCTTTTATACCTAGCTATTGAGTCACAAATTATTGTTGTATATACACTTCCTAAATGAGGTTTATCATTAACATAGTATAAAGGTGTAGTAATGACAAAAGTCATAAAGCTTTTTTATTAATACTAACAGATATTTTTTAAACTAATAAAAACCTATTATAATTATTATCTTATTAATAAATAAATTCTAAAAGATTACTATCATTTTTAATATATTTAACTTTATATATTTTATTACTATATATTTCTATTGATACAAAAAGAGTAATAAGTAATTCTAGTGAATAGTCTGGGAAATAAACCAAAGCAATATTTTTTTTATGATTAATCCACTTAACGAATATTATTTTATAAAAAGTTTTTTTTTCATTCTTAAAAAATAATGTTAAATACTTAAATTTATCATTTTTAAATATATTATTATTCTCTAATTGCCTATTCTTTGAATAATCAATAATCTTAGAGACTGAGTCTTTACTTAAAATTTCGTAATTATTAATTTTATTATAGACTTGCCTTTGTATAACTAAATCAAGATATCTTCTCAATGGTGATGTACATTGTACATACATTTTAAGGCCTAGTGATTCATGGATTCCTGGCTTAGTAGTTATATAACTTCTTCCCATATATTGTTTTAATATTATATATTTAATATCACTATCATTGTATCTATTAAGTATTTCAGATGGATTACAGTTTAATTTTTGAATCCTAAATGCAGCTGCTAAATTATATTTATATATAAATAAACTTGTTACATAACCCATTAATATCATTGATTCTGCAACTATTATTTGTGATATTGTTTTCTCTAATTTTGTTAGTATAATTTTATCCTCATATAATTTAATTTTACTATTAGGACTTTCAAAAATTATTGCTCCTTGTTTCTTTCTGAATTTAATACTTTTTTCTAATAAATTTTTAATCTCAATTAATTCTATTTCTTCTTTAGGTTCTAATTCTAATATTTCGTTTGCATCTTCATATGTTAATTGATATTTTGGTTTTATTATTGCTTCAGTTATTTCATATTTATTTATTGATCCATCTTCATTGAATTCTATTGCTGCACTAATAGTTTCTGAAACTTTATTTTGAGCTAGATTTGCCTTTTCAAGAATATCTTTAGGGAGCATTGGGACATATTGATCTATTAAATATAAACTGTTATTTCTCTTTCTAGCATTTAAATCAACATTAGAGTCATGCAAAAAGAGTTTGCATGGATTACTAATATGTATCCATAAATTTTTTTTATTTCCTTCTTTTATTTCTAATGAAATAGCGTCGTCAACCTCGTGTGGATCATCAGAGTCAATAATATATGTTTTTAAATTAGTTAAATCTTTCAAATATTTGAGATTTTAATTATATTGCCAACTTATATTAAATATAAAATTATCCTTCAGGATTTACGAAGGGTAAAAGAGCTACAATTCTGGCTCTCTTTACAGCTAATGTAAGATCTCTTTGTTGCTTGGAGGTTAAACCTGTCATCCTTCTTGGTAGGATTTTGCCCCTCTCAGTTATGAATTTTTTTAGTAGTTCTACATCCTTATAGTCAATAGGATCTCCAGGTTTGATAGGTGATAATTGTTTTTTAAAAATTGAATTAGGCATGATTTAATTTGATTTGATTACTTAATTTCTTTGTGAATTGTCATTCTGTTTAAATGAGGATTAAACTTTTTTAGTTCTAATCTTTCAGTTGTATTTCTACGATTCTTTTCAGTAGTATATCTTGAGACACCATTTGATCTCTTAGGATCTGTGCTTGTTCTAGCTTCAGTACATTCCAGGGTCACTACAACTCTTGTCCCTTTTTTTGCCATTTTAATTAATATTTTATTGTATAATTTTCTATTGTACATCTTCAACAAACTTTTTTGAAGACATGCTCATTTCTTTTATCATCATTGTTTAAAAATATATATGAAAGTTTCTCAAAACTGGTTGAATAATTTAGTAGAAATTACTTCTACTCCTGAAGATCTCTCTGAGAAATTGTCTATTGGTGGATTTGAGGTTGAATCATTAGAAGATTGTTCAGAAAATGTAAATGGTGTTGTTTTAGGTAAGGTATTATCAGTTTTAAAACACGAAGGATCTGATAAGCTTTCAATTTGCCAAGTCGATATTGGTAATTCAAAGAATTTACAAATTATCTGTGGTGCGAGCAATATTAAACCAAATATTTATGTTTATGTTGCTACTGTCGGCGCGAAATTAAATGCTGTTGATTTAACTATTAAAAGAAGTGAAATTAGAGGTGTCATGAGTGAAGGGATGATATGTTCACTGCAGGAGCTTGGCTTAGAGGACTCTAGCGAAGGGATAGAGATCATTGATGAAAAATTAGCCCAAAAATATGAATTGGGTACTCCAGGGTCTGACTTGCTTCAATTAAATGATTTTATATATGATTTAGCCATTACAGCTAATAGACCTGACGGAATGTCTGTTATAGGTATAGCCCGTGAAATTTCTGCCCTTTTAGAATCCACCTTAAATTTTCCAGAATTAAAACATAAATATAATATTCATTTGCTTAAGGGAATTAAACTTTGTCCAGAGGCTATAGAACCTAATTGCATTTATACAATAAGTTGCATTGATGGAGTAAATGGAGAGAAATTATCGCCAAATTGGCTTAAAGAACGTATAGAAAAATCAGGTATAAAATCTATTAATCTTCTAGTTGATTTGACAAATTATATTCTTTTAGAACAAGGTCAACCTTTGCATGCATTTGATAAAGATAAACTTTCAAACTTAATTGGTAAGGAAGTTTCTCCAGAAGAGTTCTCTGTTAGAAAAGGTAAGGATAACGAAAGCCTTATTTGCTTAGATGGTAAAGAATATGAGTTAAATGAGAATATCACAGTTATTACTTGTTGTGATAAGCCGGTAGCTATCGCTGGGGTGATAGGCGGTTTAGAGACTTCCGTAACTAATACTACCTCATCTATTTACCTTGAAGGCGCTGTTTTTAATCCAGTTACTATAAGAAAATCCTCAAAGGCGGTTGGCATAAGAACGGAATCTAGCAGCAGATATGAAAAAGGGATTTCATCAAAAAATACAATAAGTGCAGTAACAAGGGCAATTAATCTTTTAGAAGAATATTTTGCTATTAATTCACCAATCATCAATACTTCCAATTTAATAAGTAATGAGGATATATTTATTAAACTACGAAGAAATCGAATACATAAAATTCTTGGTCCATTAATAATTAACGATCAATTTGAAAAAAGAAATTTATCTGATAATGAAATAGTTGATAAATTAAAACTCATAGGTTGTACTTTAAAGAATAAAGAATATGGCTGGGATGTAGCAGTAATTCCTAATAGATCACATGATTTAATAAGAGAAATAGATTTAATTGAAGAAATAGCGAGATTAATAGGGTACGACAGATTCGACTTAAAACTTCCTAATCCAATAAAGCCTGGAAAATTGTCATCAGAACAGTTGGCAATGAGAAAAGTAAAAATTGGTTTCATAGAAAACGGTTTTAACGAGGTACTGAGCTATTCTCTTGTTCCTGAAGATAATGAAAAACTTATAAAGATTTCTAATCCTTTGTTATTAGAAACAAGCTGTCTTAGAGATAATATCTGGAAAGAACATTTGGAGATCGTAAACCGTAATATAAAAGCTGGGCAAGCATGTTGTTATATATTTGAAATTGGAAATGTTTTTCATAAGAAAACTGAGTTCATCCAAGAAGAAGTTCTGAATGGTGCGATTTATGGAAATAAAAAATTTGGAAAATGGACAAATTCGGGTAAGGATAACGATCTTAATTATTACCAGGCTAGAGGAAAGTTAAAGGAGGCTTTATCATCTTTGAACATAAAAATTGAGGATAAGCCTACTGACTCAATTGATTTCCTACATCCAGGAAGAACAGCGAAATTAGTTATTGAAGGGAAAGATGCAGGTTATTTTGGTGAAATACATCCCAAACTTATATTAGAAAAGAAGTCATTAAAAAAAGTTTATTTATTTAACATAAATGTTTCTACCCTCTTGGGAGCTAGTACAAGAAAAAATAAATGGATTCCAATATATAAGCAATATCCAATTGTTCCGAAAATGGAAAGGGATATAAATTTTGTTTTTAGTAAGAAATTTTTAATTAGCGAAATAACATCACAGATAAGAAAATCAGGAAAAAATCTCTTAGAGGATGTAAATTTACTTGATGTTTTTGAAGATACTAAATTTGGAGATGATCATATAAGTTATACATTTAGATTATCTTATAGAGATAAAGATAAAACATTACTAGACTCGGACATTACATCAATACATTCAAATATCATTTCTAATGTTGAAAAATGTTTTAGTACTAAATTGAGGAATTAAATGTATTGTTAATCTCATATAAGACTCTAAACTAGTCTAATATTAATTCTTATATAAGATAAGTAATAATCCTATAAAACTATTTAATGTTGTATGATTAATACCATGATCAATTTGCTTTCTCTACTTCTATCTTCAGTGCTGTGGGTACAAGTTCCCCAGTGGTCAGATGATTGGTCAAAATGTGCCGTTGACATACCAGATGCTTCATGTCATTGGTATATAGCCGCTCCAGATAATACTTTTGGGGAAGGATTTGATTGGGCTAGTGCCCCTTGGTTTGACGCTAACGGATTAAGTGATGTACCTAGTATTGATAAACAAACTGCCATTGAAAAGCTTCAATCTAAGTAGTACTGTCTTTAAGGCAGTACGGGTGGATAAAAAACCAAGTAATAGTTACACTTTCTAGCCCTTATTAATTTCTTGGACATTGAAAGGACATAGTTTATTGATTTATTATTCAATTTTTTAATTTTTTCTAGGCAATAGAGAGTTTGTTTATGATTCATCTAAATTAGTAAATTAATTAATCTTATTATTCTATTTTAGGACTATATTATAGACTTATAATAAGTCTTATATGAGATATACTATACAATAAATTTTTTAAAATAATTTTTATTTTAATTTCATTTGTACATCATTAATGTTTCTTTAAGATTGATTAAAAATAATTGATAAAATAAGAAATATAAAATTAACATTTATCTTATATGAGACTATTAAGTAGACTTATAAATAGTCTTATTTGAGAATTAGTATACTAATTTCTATATAGATTTTTTAGCAATTGATAAGCTTCATTTAATTTTCTCATTTTATCTGTTGATCCTCCTGCATCTGGATGCGTCTCTAAGGCTATTGATTTATAGGCCTCCCTAATTTTCCGGAACGTATGAGAAGATCCTGCGGATGTTGATAAATTCAATAATTTAAGTGCTCCATGTACTGTCATTGTTGAGTCCAAAGTTTCAAATGAATTAGATCTATTATTTCGCTTAAATCTACTTACAAATCTTCTCATAAGTGTTGGTATTCTATTTATCAGATCTGATGTAGCAAAAGGGTCTTCTAAAACGCCAATCATTAATAAAACAATTTCAAGGGATGGATTTTTCTTTATCCAAAATGGGCATAATTCTGACATCAATTTATTGGCTGCACTCCACGTAAAGGGTAGATTTTCAGTCCCATCAAGATTTGGCCATATATCCCTTTCAAACCAATCCATAGAAGCATCTACTACATGATCATTAGGAACTGATCCATATAAGGTTTTCCAATGACTAATTAACTCAATTCGACATTTTATTATTTCAGTTTCTTTAATTGTATTAATTTGAATATCATTAATATTCTCCTTTAATTTTTCACTATTAATACTTCTTCTTAGATTCTTTACTTTTTTTTCAACAAAATTGGGAAGGCTTATGTTTAAGTTGGCTTTTTCTTTATATTGATTGTTATTTGTAAATCTTTTATTCAAAGATTTCTCATTAACTTCTTTTTTTACATCTGATTTAATTAATACCAATGCAGCATCTTCATCAATATTTAAATTTTCATTATTTTTATTCTCGTTAAAGTCTATTTCTTGCTGTTGGTTCTTAGGTAGTAAATCATCTTCTTGAAGAAGTTCTTTAAGTATCTTTTCTATTACAGGTCCTCTTGCTCTAAATCCCCACTCTTTTCGTAATTGATCAAACCTGGAAATTAGTTCCTCAGGCAAATCAATTGAAATTCTTTTCGTATTTGAATTTTCAGGAATATTCAATAATATTTTCTTGAATAGTATGGAATTTATTTAATTTTATTCAAAAAAAATTGAAAGTCCATACGGAATATTGTTTTTAAATTAAAACCAATTTATTTTTATGTCACAAGTCAATTAAGCTTCTTTTTATAATAAATCAAAAAATGTTTAATTGTTATTTCAAGTCATCTAAAGAAAAAAAGAGTTTTTATCAACATAAGAAATTAGAAATGCTCAATTATATTAAGGATTCACTTGAACGTAAAATTGCCTCCGTGACAGCATCTATAGAAGTTCTAGAAAGCCAAATAAGCAGGGATAAGGAAGTTGAAGTATCTAACTAGTATTCAAACAAAACTTTCTAAAAGTTTTTCAGGGCCAAATTTCTTTAAATAATTAATATTTGAATTTTCAGTTACTAATAGATATCCTGCAAATCCTAAACCGTTAATACTGAAACCATGAATATGATCATTTTTTCTTTTTATAATAGCGATCCATTTATTAGTTATTAAAATGTTGTAAGGATATATCGGTTTCTTATCACTAGTAGGGTCCCCAAGTCCTAATTTGTTGCATAATTCTAAGTAAAATTCAAAAAGACATGAAGGATTTTCTAAAAAATTAAATTTGGATACAATAATATTTTTTTTAAGCTTACTATCATGATCTTGATATGAGTTTATCTCTAAAAACCACTTTTCTCTAGGGCATGATATCTCACCTTTAGATCTACGCAGAAGTTGAAAATGCCTGTGAGGTTGACTTGCTCCCGCAATTGGAGAACTATTGAAAAACCATAATCCACTAGTATCTTTATTAACTTGCTGGATCGCTCTCCAGTCTTTAATATCTAACCATCCATTTTGAGGTTTCCATTCATTTGTAATAAGTAAAATATGACCTTTTTGTACAGGGTACTTATTTAATATTAGTTGATGATTATCACCAATTTTATCAATTTCTAGTATCTTTTCCCAAGGACAAAATGGATTTTGCTTAGGACCATAAATTTTTTTTTTATTAAATTTAGAAGTATCGAGTTTCCTAATTATGAAGTCGTCTTTTTCATATAAATCTCTTGTAATTATATCAGTTTTGAGAGGATATAATGATTCATCATCAATTGATAATCGAGTTTGTTCTAGTGCTTTTTTCCAATATATTTCTAAACTCATTTAAAAAAATTTATCATTATCATTTTAAAAAAAAAAATAAACTTGTAATTACTTTTTATTAAATTGATATTCTTTCAATTTTTCAAGAGGTACTGATTCTAAGACTACAATATTCGTTGATTCTAATATGACTTTTGGTGCAAGACCGTCTAATAATGCTTGCTTCCACCTATCAAGACAAATACACCAATGATCTCCATCCTTTAGTCCTGGGAAGGAATAAATAGGCATGGGAGTTATTAAATCATTACCTTGTGATTTACTATATTTCAGGAAATTATCATCCATTACACAACATATGGAATGATTCCCTCCATCATTTTTGTCATAGTTACAAAATCCATCTCTGAACCACCCTGTCATAGGAGCGCAACTGCAAATCTGAATTTCTTCTCCAAGGACATTTAACTGATTTTGTTTATTTATGGTCATAGATTTTTTAATAATAATAAAACACCAACATTTCTTTAAAAAAGGTTGACGAGTATGGGGGGTAAGGAGGTAATAATTCTAATAAGGTTTTTTTCATTATGGATTGGGACTTTACTGAAAACATTGCATTTAAAGCTCTTTATGAAGCTTTTAAAGATAGTGATGAAACTTCCGCATTGGAATTTTTATCTAGCGATGGTGCTTCATATTATCTTGAGTTAACACAGGATGCCGCGGGTGAGGGACTTGATCTGGGTGATAATGAAACGATGGAAGAACTGCAGGAAGAAATTATTGAATATTTAGAAAACAACTAAAAATTCAGCTTAAGCGCTGAAATATTTAGCTTTTGAGTGTAGTGAAATGATAGCTGTAGTACTTTGTTCTGGATGGAGTTGTTCAGATTCATCCATGGTCAAGTTTATTCTTTTTGCATCCAACAATGATAATTGTATGTTTGAATCAGATACTTTTGGACATGCAGGATAACCAAAAGAATATCTAGCTCCTCTATATTTTTGAGCTAGTATTTCTCTATTTTTGTCTGGTTCTTCAGATCTAAAACCACATTCAATACGAATTAATGAATGGACATACTCAGCTAAAGCTTCTGCTAATTGCACTGTAAGTCCATGGAATAACAAATAATCGCTATATTTATCTTCTTTAAATAATTTTTGAGAATATTCACTAGCAATATCGCCCATGGTTACTGCCTGCATAGGAAATATATCTATCGGTTTATCATTTTTCAAATCACAATAAAAATCAGCTATGCATAAATTATTACCAGATTTTTGCCGTGGAAAATTAAATTGGGAAATTTTATTTAATGATTTCTCATCAAATAAGAAAATACTATTATCTTTTCTCCCGCATCTGAAATATCCATAAACTGCTCTGGGTGATATAAGTTTTTTCTCTATAATTATCTCTAACCATTTATCTAACAATGGTTTAGCATATGAATCCAAATAACTATTGTATTCATCTACGCTTTGGTTTTTTCCTTTTTTTATTTGCCATTGCCCGCTAAATAAAGCTTTTGTATCTAAATAAAATATTAACTTATTTAAATCTATATCAACATCGTTCAAGACTTTCGTTCCAAAGAAAGGGGCTTGAATTGGATCTTCTTCATTTATAAATTTAGATCTTATAAAATTTTCTTTTAAATTTAATTTGGATGTCTCGGTATTTATGGATATAGATTTTTTAACAGCTTGAGAGTTTGATTTTGATGAGGCTAAATTAATATTTATACCTTCATTGTTAATGAAACCCTCTGTATTTGACCAATTACCCTTTTTCTTATTATCCATATATTCATTCATAAATTTAAGATCAGTGAATGCATCTTTTCCGTACAATATTTTCCCTTTATATATTTTGCTGCAGTCCTCATTTACAAATTTTGGGGTTAAGGCTGCGCCTCCTAATATTACTGGTACACTAATATTTTCATTGTTAAAAGCCTCTAAATTATCTTTCATAAAAGCAGTTGATTTAACAAGTAATCCGCTCATAGCGATGCAATCTGCATTGTATTTTTTTTGTGCATCTATAATTGCTGAAACATCTTGCTTTATTCCTAGATTTATTACGTCATAACCATTATTTGTAAGTATTATATCTACCAAATTTTTTCCAATATCATGTACATCGCCTTTGACAGTTGCAATTAAGAGTTTTCCATTTGATATGTTCTCATCTACAGTTTCCATGTATGGTTCTAAAATTGAAACAGCAAATTTCATTGTTTCAGCGGATTGGAGTACAAATGGCAATTGCATCTGACCTGAGCCAAATAAATCTCCTACAACTTTCATCCCATCTAGTAAAAAGGTATTAATTATTTCAAGAGGTTTATATTTTTTTAACGCTTTATTTAATTGATCCTCTAATCCTATTTTTTCTCCATCTATAATATGATTTTTCAGACTTTCTTCAAGAGTTAGGTTTTTATTTTCTGATGATGCTTTTTTGAAATCTTGAATAGATAAATCTTGAAAAGCCTTTGTTAATTCTACTAATGGATCATAAATACAAATATCATCTTCAAATTTTCTTTTATCATAAATCAAATCCAAGCAAAGCTTTTTAGTTTCTTCAGAAATTTTTGATAATGGCAAAATTTTATTTGGTGCGATGATAGCAGAATCTAATCCTGCTTTAATGCATTCATCTAAAAATATTGAATTTAGATTAATTCTTGATAATGGTGAAAGACCAAAACTAATGTTTGATATCCCAAGTATGATATGAATATTTGGGAAATTTTCACGAATTTTTAATATAGCACTAATAGTTTCTTTAGCGTTTAATCTATCTTCTTCTATCCCTGTAGATATTGGCAGAGCTAATGGATCAAAAAATAGCTCATAATCTGACAAACCACATTCTCTTGTTCTATTAATCGCTCGTTTGACAATCTTATATTTTTTTTCTGAATTCCTTGCCATTCCATCTTCATCAATTGTTCCGACAACAAGACCTGCACCATACCCTAAGGCTAAATTTAGAACTTGATCAAACCTTTCATTGCCATCTTCGTAATTGGTTGAATTTATAATACATTTACCACCAGCTGACTTTAATCCACTTTCCATTTTGTCTGCATCTGTAGAGTCAATCATTAATGGTAAATTTATATTGGTAACTAGTCTTGAAGTTATTTCCTTCATATCTTTCACTCCGTCTCTGCCTACATAATCAACATTTACATCAAGAACGTGAGCATTTTCTTTTTGTTGTTGCTTTGCAATTGCAACTAAGCCATCCCAATCGTCGTTATTTAATAACTCCCTTACCTTTTTCGATCCACTTGCATTTAATCTTTCTCCTACTATCAAAATTGAATTGTCTTGTTTATATGGCACAGAGTTATATATTGATGAGGCAGATGGAATAAAATCACTTGAATTTTTCTTACCATTGTTGTGGGTCCTTTCAATATCAATAATTTCATCGATTATTGAAGACAGATATTTTATATGTTCAGGTGTTGTCCCACAACATCCACCTATTAATTGAACATTAAAGTCATATATAAAATTCATTAACTGCATCTTTAATTCTATTGGCTTTAATCTATAGTGAGCTACACCACCAATATTTTCAGGAAGACCTGCATTGGGAATACAGCTTATAGCGAAGGGAGAATTTTCAGACAAATATTTAATATGATCCTTCATTTGCTCAGGACCAGTTGCACAATTAAGTCCAAGGATATCTATATTAAATGGCTCTAGTATTGTTAATGCAGAAGCAATATCAGATCCAACAAGCATAGTACCTGTTGTTTCCATTGTTATAGATACCATTAAAGGTATATCAATATTTTTACTTTCTAGAATTTCTTTTGATGCTAATAAGGCAGATTTAATTTGTAAAACATCCTGACAAGTTTCAATCAAAAGAAGATCAACTCCTCCATCTATAAGACCATAAATTTGTTCTTTATATGAATGCTTTAATTCATCAAAATCTATATGTCCTAAGGTGGGTAATTTAGTTGTTGGCCCAATTGAACCTGCTACAAACCTTGGTTTATCAACTGATGAGTATTTGGCAGCAGCTTTTTTTGCTACAAATGCAGCATTTTTATTTATCTCATAAGCCTTATCTGCAATATCATATTCATCAAGAACTATTGATGAGGCACCAAATGTATTAGTTTCTATAACATGACAACCTGCTTCTAAAAATGAATTATGAACCTTCTCAACTACATCTGGAGATGATAAAACAAGGTTTTCATTACATCCCTCTAATTCTTTTCCTCCAAAGTCATCTGCAGTAAGATTTAAGTTCTGAAAAGATGTTCCAGTACCTCCGTCAAAAATAATTAATGGTTTTTCATCTCTATTTAAATAGGTTCTGAAAGATTCCATTTTAGGTAAAAATAATTTATTTTAGTGAAATTCTTGTTACCCAATTATCATAGTCTTGAGAACGACCTTCTGTTATTTCTATAAGCTTACTTTTTAATTTATTCATTATTGGTCTTTCAACATTTAATTCAGTTGATTCAATTTTTTTAACTGGTGTAATTTTTGCTGCTGTACCAGTTAGAAAAACTTCATCTGCTATTAATAATTCTGTTTTATCAACAGGTCTCTCAATTACATTTATTCCAAATGATTTTGCTAATTCAATTACACTAGCTCTAGTAATACCCTCAAGGATATCTTGATCAACACCAGGAGTGATTAAGTCTCCATTCCTTACAATAAATAAATTCATACCACTAGCTTCGCTTACCTTACCACTTGAATTTAATAGCAGGGCTTCATCAAAACCCGATAAACTAGCTTCTGTTTTGGCTAATGAACTAGTAATATATGCTCCACTTATTTTTCCTCTTAAGGGGAGAGATCTATCTTCTTGCCTTGTCCAACTACTCATTCTACAAGAAACACCATCTGGGGATAGATAATCTCCTAGTTCAATACAATAAATAAAGAAATTTGTTTCAATATTGTGTAACCTTGGCGCTATACCTAAATCGCTTGTATATACAAATGGTCTTATATAAATAGGTTTTTCTGGCTTGTTTCTTTTTATAACTTCTTCTAAGGCTTTAAAAATATATTCTTCAGAAATTTCGGTTAAGAGTAATTTTGCACTTTGAGATAATCTTTTTATATGTTTATCAGTTCTAAACAAAAGGAATTCTTCTTTGTTTGTTGGGTTAGGTATCGCTCGCATTCCTCCAAATGCAGCAGTACCGTAATGTAGTGCATGAGTAGCTATTGATATTTTTGCTTCTTTAAATGGAATACATTTACCTTCGAACCAGGCGTATGGAAGAAATTCATGCATATTTAATTTATTTAATTAAGGTAAACTTGTTTTATCCTACTTACTTATTCTAAACCTTATTTATATATAAAAATGCACAGGATATTAAATATAGCAGGAAATGAAAAGAATAAGGATGATTTAATTGAGCAACCAGCTGCAGATTTTATTTTTATAACAAGTGTCAACGCTGATTTAAATCTTATATCAAACTTATTGTTAGAAAAAGAATTTGCTTCATTAAAAAATAATATAAGAGCTTTAGAAATTTCTAATTTAAATTCCTCTGCTCAAATAGATAATTATTTATTAAAAACAATAAATTATGCAAAAGTAGTCGTACTTAGAATATTTGGAGATAAAGGTACATGGAACTATGGAATTGAACAACTTTTAAATTGGCAAGCAGTTAATAAAAAAAGGAAGTTAGTAGTCCTATCAGGTACCATTGACCAGGAAATTTCCTTATGTGAAATAAGTAGTATAAATAAAAATATTGCATTAAATATTTCTAGATTACTAAGATCTGGAGGACTGGATAATTATAGAAAGTTTCTTAATTGTTTAAATTATTTAGTTGTTGATGAAAAATTAATTCCTGATGATTTTTTGAATATTACTTTTTATGCAGATCCCTATTTATATGATTGGAAAAATGAAAGTGGCGAAAAGATAGGAATAATATCCTATAAATCACTTTTTTTGGCTAACGAGATTGAAGTAAACGAAAAACTTAACCTGCAATTAAGAAAATGCGGATTATCTCCTAAAACATTTTTTATTTCAACACTAAAAGATCATATTATTCAGAAGAAATTAATAGAAATTTTTAAAAAAGAAGATATTAAACTAATAATTACCACAACTTCATTTTCTTCATCTCAAATCAAAAATAATGAATTAATTGAAAATTCAACAAATATTTTTACTTCTCTTAAAATTCCAATTTTACAGCTTCTTTCTTCTAATAGATCAAGAAAAAAGTGGTTAAATTCATCTATTGGAATGAATTCATCTGATTTATTAATGCAAATAATTATTCCTGAATTTGATGGAAGAATTACTACCTGTCCTTCAGCATTTAAAGAAATAATTTCTAAGAAAAATACACTATATAGTGAAATAACTAGTTACAAAGCTGATCAAGTAGGTATTCAATGGATTTCAAAATTTGCAACAAATTATGTGAAACTTCAGAAACTTAATAATTTTGATAAAAAAATTTGTTTAGTAATAAGTAATTATCCAGTAAAGAACGGAAGAATCGGTAATGGCGTTGGTCTAAATACACCATCTTCAATAATAAATATTCTTAATTGGTTAAAAGAAGAAGGTTATGACCTTGGATCTTGTAATTATCCTCAAGATTCTTCGGAATTAATGTCAATGCTTATAAAAACTAGAACTAATGATATTGAATCTCAAAATAATACACCATTAGATTATTTACCACTTAGTGAATATTTAAAATATTGGAATTATTTAGAAATTGATCCCAAAAATATTATTGTTAGTCGTTGGGGTAAACCATCTGATGCGATCGATCTAGATAATAAAGGCTTCTCAATAAATGGTATTAGATTTGGGAAAATAACATTATTGATTCAACCTCAACGAGGTTATGACGCTTTAACTGATAGAGATATTCATTCTCCCGATCTTCCACCTCCCCATAGATATTTAGCACAATATTTTTGGATTGAAAAAGTTTTTAATGCAAATGCTATGTGCCATATTGGTAAACATGGGACTGTTGAATGGTTACCTGGTAAATCTATAGGTCTCAGCAATAAATGTTTTCCAAATATTATTTGTCCAGCAATACCAAACATATATCCCTTTATCGTAAATGATCCTGGAGAAGGATCCCAAGCTAAAAGAAGAACTGCTGCAACAATTATTGATCATTTAACCCCTCCATTGGATAGGTCAGAATTATATGGAAAATATTCAATATTAGAAAATTATTTAGACGAATATTTTGAAGCAAAATTATTAAATTCTAATCGGATTGAAATAATAGAAAATTCCATTTTTGAATTAATAAAAAAAGATTTTAGCGAAATTACTTTAAAGAATAAAATTAATCAAATAGAAGAAATTGATTCCTTTCTTTGCAAAATTAAAGAATCTCAAATTAGGACAGGTTTGCATATTTTTGGCAATAGGCAGAATGATATTAATGAAATAAATTTATTCTTGTGTATTGCTAGAGTACCAAATACGAACCGAATTGGTGTTACTCAATATATAGCAAAACATTTAAAACTAGATTTGAATCCTTGGACAAATCAATATGATCAAATGTTGAGTGAAAAGGATAAAAAAATATTATTGACTTTTTCCAACAAAAACATTTTAAACTTTAGAATGGCTATTGATTTTTTGGAACAACAAGCAAAGTATTTAATATATTTGTTTTTTTACAAAAAGAATATCAATATAAAAAATCTAGAAAAATATAAAAATCAGAAAATAATAGACTATTTCTTTAATGAAAAAAAACATAATAAGTATTTTTTATCATTAAAAAAAGAGATTCTAATTCCAATCATTAATTCTTCATATAATGAGAAATTATCATTTATTAATTCATTAAACGGACAATATGTAAAAAGTGGTCCATCTGGAGCTCCTACGAGAGGTAAAACTGAAACTTTACCCACTGGTAAAAATTTCTTTTCAGTTGATTCGAGAGGGCTGCCAACTGAATCAGCATGGAGTGTTGGTTGTCAGTCTGCTTCACAAATACTTGATTTATACAAACAAGATAATGGAGAAGATTTAAAAAATATAGCAATATCCGTATGGGCAACATCTACAATGAGAAATGGTGGTGAAGACATTTGTCAAATACTATATTTATTAGGAGTTCAGCCTATTTGGGATGGGCCTTCAAGAAGAGTAGTTGATCTAGAAATCATTCCTTTATCTGTTCTCGAAAGACCAAGGGTTGATGTTACTTTAAGGATTTCGGGAATGTTTAGAGATGCATTTCCACAGTTAGTTAAATTAACTTCTAAAGCAATAAATCTTGTTTCTAATCTTAATGAGGATGATAAATTTAACCCTCTCGCTGGGGCATTAAGGGATGGTGATTCAATTAATCGTATATTTGGGTCAGCGCCAGGTTCATATGGAGCTGGTCTGCAAGAACTAATTTCAAATTCTAATTGGGAAACTATTGATGATTTTGGAGAATCATTTCTTAATTGGAGTAAGTGGATTTACAGTGATAATCTTGAACCTATAGAGGATAAAAAATCATTTGAAAATGCTCTTAAAAATGTGCAGTTAGTTGTTCATAACCAAGATAATAAGGAACATGATATTTTAGATTCTGATGATTATTATCAGTTTCAGGGTGGATTATCTTCAGCAGTAAAAAAATTGAGCGGTAAATTTCCTGAAATGTATCATGGTGATTTATCAAAATTTGGATTATCCAAAATTTCAAAATTACAAGATGAAATTAATAAAGTTGTTATATCAAGAATACTTAACCCTAAATGGATAAATGGAATGAAGGATAATGGTTATAAAGGAGCGTTTGAATTTTCAGCTACACTAGATTACTTATATGCTTTTGATGCTTCTACTGAAGTAGTCTCAGATTGGTGTTATCAGGAAGTTTATAAATCATGGTTATGTGATCTGGATCTAAGGAATTTCTTTCTAGAGAATAATCCATGGGCTTTAAGAGATATTGCACAAAGATTTCTTGAAATTGTAAATAGAAAAATGTGGAATAATTGTTCATCAGATGTCATTGAAAATTTAAAGAATATAATTATTAATACTGATTCAATAATTGAAAAAAACGAATTCTGAATTATCTACCTAATAGCGAAAGTCCATGACTATCAGTTCCACATGTTTTTAGCATTGAATATTTGTCTGCTAATTTATCTATTTCTGTACATACAAATAAACTAGGATTCCATACTTCATTAAGTTCATAATCGTACCAAACCTCTATTCCATCAATGCCTTGTATTTTGGCCTCTGGAATTAATTTATAAAAGGGAATCCTGTATCTCGCTGGATGTGCAAGAAATGATAAACCACCAGCTAAATTTATTGCTTTTATAACTGATTTAATATTTAAATCATTACCTATTGGAGACTCTCCAAGGATGTAGGGATTTAGGTATTTACTTTTTATATCTATTCCTAATCCAATTACATGTACTAAACATCCTAAAATCAAACAATTAATTTCTATTCCCGAAATTAATGTAAAAGAATCTTTATGATAATTTTTGAGTATATTATTTTTTTTTATATATTCATGAGCTTTAATTGTATGATGATCGGTTATTGATAAAAATTTCAAGTTATTTTTATAAGCTTGTTCTAAAAGTTCATAAGGTTCTAAACTTCCATCACTAAATTTTGTATGACAGTGAAAATTAATATTTTTAGGACAACTATTTTTATTAATATTGGAAGTTAATTTTACTAAGTCTTCCCTATTCATTACTTAATGAATTCTCATTTTTCTTTCTAATCTTTGCATATAATTGTATTGAAGCCAACATGAAAATAATTAGTCCAACTACGCTCCATGTAGCAACACTAGTTGGAAAATTATTTTTAAAAATAACTAAAAGTACAATTATAAATAATAATAAAGTAGGCAATTCATTTAATAATCTAAGGTTTTTTGCTGAAATAGTTGAAGTACCATTATGTAATGAATACATTATTTTATAACAATAAGAATGATAAATTACTAATCCCAAAACAAAAGTAATTTTAATTTGCAACCACTTCTCACTCAACCAACTTGGTTGCATAATAACCATGCAAATAGCCATACTTAAAGCTAATATCATCCCAGGTGTTGTGATTATATTCGCCAGCCTTTTTTCCATCAAGGTGTATTGTTTATTAAAGGCAATTTTTAATTCATTATCCATATTTTTAGATTCTTCATGATATATAAAAAGTCTTACTAAATAAAAAAGTCCCGCAAACCAAACGATTACACCAATAATGTGAAGTGATTTAAACCAGAGATATGCTTCAGCTGCCAAATTACTAGATTAATTTAAAAATATATATTTTTAATATAGTTATATTTAACAATTTCAAGAAATCTATTTTTCAAAAATTAATTAATATTTATAACTCGTTAAAATATTCATATATATCATTTACTGAATTTTTTCCAAGTCCTTTAACTTTTGATAAATCCTCTTTACTAGCTATTCTTATCGCGTCTATTGATTTAAAATGCTCAAGCAATTCTCTTATTCTTGATGGTCCTAATCCACTGATTTGGGACAATTGAGATCTATTCATTCTTTTAGATCTTTTGTCTCTATGAAAAGATAATGCAAATCTATGTGCTTCATCTCTTACCCTTCTTAATAGAAGAACACCTTTTTGATTTTCATCAGTATCAAGAGACTTAGTAAATCCTGGAATAAATATTTCTTCATTTTTTTTTGCCAATGAACATATAGTTACTTCTTCCTCAAGATTTAATTCTTTTAATGCTTTAATAGCTGCATTTAACTGTCCTTTTCCTCCATCAATCATTATTAAATCAGGCCAATCTGATAGGAGTTCATTGTCTAATTTACTATTCGTTTTATCATTTAATATTGAAAAATCCCCTCCGCTTTTTTTAAATCTTGACCATTTTTTAAACCTTCTATGTATTACTTCATATATCGAAGCAAAATCATCACTATGTCCTACAAAAACGTTTGGATCTTTAATTTTATATTTCCTATAATCCTGTTTAGAAGGAATCCCATCAATAAAAACGACTTGTGATGCTACAGGGTCACTACCTTGTATATGGCTTATATCATAACCTTCAATTCTTTTAGGTTGTTCGCTTAATTCAAGTATTTGGGCAAGATCCTCAATTGATGATTCATTATCTTGTATCCCATTTAATATTCTATCTAATTCCAATTTCGCATTTTTTAAAACCATTTCTACAGTTTCATGTTTTTTATTTCTTTTTGGGATTAAGATTTTTACTTTCTTTTTTCTTAGCTCAGTTAACCAATCCTCTATGGTTGCTTGTTTTGGAAGATTATATTGAATAAGGATTTCTGATGGTATTTCTACAGGTTCAACATTCATATAATGCTCTTCTAATATCTTTTGTAAAATAAGATTTTCATCTTCATTATTTAATTTTTGACTGTAGCCAATTCTCCCAATGAGCTTACCAGATCTCATTTGGAAAATTTGTATACTAGCTACATTTTTTTCTGAAACTATTCCAAAGATATCTCTATTAATTGAAGAATCTGGTATTGATATTTTTTGTGATTCAGTTAATAATTTTAAACCTGAAATTTGGTCCCTTATTTTTGCTGCATTCTCATAATCTAAATCATTTGAAAATTGTAGCATTTTTTTTTGTAAAAATATTTCTAAGTCATCATTTCTTCCCTGAAATATCATAGATACTTGTTTCATTATTTTTTTATAATCGTCAGATGATATAACTTCTTGGCAAACACCTGGACATCTTCCTATTGAATAATTCAAACAAGTTCTATCTTTATAGACTGGCCGTGGTCTTTGTCTAAGTGGAAATATTTTTTTTATCGTAAATAATGTTCTCCTTAATAATCCGACATCTACATAAGGTCCATAATATCTATCTAAATTATTTCTATTTCTTCTTCGTCTTGTAATAAATATTCGAGGATATTTTTCACTCCAAGTTATACAAAGATATGGATATTTCTTATCATCCTTTAAAAGAATATTAAAATATGGTTTGTTTGTTTTAATTAAATTTGACTCTAAATTTAATGCTTCATATTCGCTATCTGTGACTATTATTTCTATTTCAGTTATTTGACGAACCATCAAACTTAATCGGGGAGTTAAATCTGAATAATTATTGAAATAACTACTTACTCTACTGCGTAGTTTTTTAGATTTACCGATATAAAGTAAGTTATTATCAATATCTTTAAAAAGATAACAACCAGATGACTTTGGAATTTCGGATAATCTTGATTTTAATAACTCCTTATTATTAATTAATTTATATTCAATTTTAAAATTATATTTGTTATTTATTTTTTCGATAGAGGAATTACTCATTTATAATGATTAACCTCCATAATTCCAGCCAGTTGAAGATAAATTTAGTGAGTCAACATCATTATTCAGATAAGCAGATTGCACCTCTCCTACAAAAACTGTATGGTCTCCATGCATAACACTTCCAACAACATTACATTCAACACCACCAACACTATCAACTAAAATAGGCAATCCAAGCTCACCTAAATTAAATTCAACAGATTCAAATCTACCTCCTAATGCTTTTTGAGGTTTAAAGAAAACAGCTGCTAGATCCTTTTGATCACTTTTGAGAACATTTAATGAGAACTTATTGGTTGACTTTATTATTTCATGACTAGAACCCTCTGCTCTAACAGCCATTACAACCAATGGTGGGTTGAAAGAACCTTGAGTCACCCAACTTGCAGTAAATCCATTTACTTCATTTTTATCCTCGTCTCTAACGCCACAAATAAATAATCCGTGAGGTATTTTTCTTAATAAGATTTTTTTTGCTTCTAGATTTAATGTCATAATTGATTTAACTAATAATTTTATTTTAACTAAATTTCTTATTCGATCATAATAAATTCATGAAAATTCTTTATCCAGGTACATTTGATCCTTTAACAAATGGGCATATTGATTTAATAGAAAGGGCTGAAAAAATATTTGGCAATCTAGTAGTCGCTGTTTTAGAAAATACCTCTAAAACACCAACATTTAATCTTGAAAGAAGAATAATACAAATAAAAAATTCTCTTTCTCATTTACCTAATATTGAAGTTATTTCTTATTCTGGCCTAACTGTTGATTGTGCAAATGATCTAAAAGCAAATCTCATTCTCAGAGGCTTAAGAGCAATGAGTGATTTTGAGTATGAACTTCAGATTGCTCATACAAATAAATCTCTTAATAATGATATTGAAACTATATTTTTATCGACAAATACAAATTATAGTTTTCTTAGTAGTTCTTTAGTAAAAGAAGTTGCAAAATTTGGTGGTGAAATTAATCACATGGTACCCCCCTCTGTTGAGAGGGATTTAAAAGAATATTTTAAATAATATTTTTGTTAACAAGATTTCAAGTAATAAAGATCACGTAATAATTTAAAAGCTTTTTCTTTATCAATTTTATTCGAATTTTGGATAATGCTTATAATTATGGGCTTTTCATTTTTATATAAAAAGCCAGATAATGCAAAGACATTTGAAAGAGTCCCAGTTTTGCCAAAAAACTTTCCAGACAATTCACTATTTACAAATCTTTTAGCTAATGTTCCTCTCAATCCCGTAATTGAAAGTGTAGATTGATAAGCTTTAAAATCATTAAAATATCTCATTTTATCTAAAAACAATACAACTAACTTTGTTGTAATTTTATTTTTTCGAGACAATCCACTAGCATCTGCAAAGTATGCATTAGTTGCTGGTAGGCCTTTATTTTCAAGCCATTTTTTCATTTTTATATAGTTATTATCGTTCCATGTATTTGAGGCATTTTTAAAAAGAGATTCAGCCGTAAAATTATGGCTTTCAGAATTTGTTAGAGTTAATAATGAAAGAATTGGAGTTGAATATACTTTATTTATCTCTTTAAAATTTTTTAAATAAAAAGTTTTTTCTGAATCAAAAAAATTTATATATATTTTTGAATTTGGAAATTTATTTTTTAAATAATTTTTAATAAAATTTTTTAATGCATAAATATCATCATATTTATTGTGATTACTTTCTATTGCAAGAGATGTAATTGGAGATCCATATTCGTAAAGTTTATCAGTATTTGTCCAACCATTAGGCCAATAAAATTTTGAATCAATTTCTACAATATTAAAGTTAATAATTTTATTTTCTTTAACATTTGAAATTAGTTCGATTATATTTTCATAATTAAGATCTGGATCACCTTGACCGTGTAAATAATAATTGTTTTTATTTTTAAATAAGGAAGTTTTTAAATTATTATTTAATTTATATTTACTTAAAACATAAGCTGATGAGAATAATTTTTGGTTAGAAGCTGGCAACCTTGGAACATCCTCATTGTAGGAACTTATTATTTCCCCTTTATTATTAATAATTGATACACTAAAAGAATCATCAAGCGTTTGATTCAATAAAGCATCGTAATTAGGACATATTTTGTTTTTATTAATTATTCCCGGGGAATTAAAATAAATACTATTTAAAATAGTTATTTTCTGATTTGCTAGTAAATATCTTATTAAGAAAGGAGATGTTACTAATACAAGAACAATAAAGAAAAATGAATATATTTTTTTTATCACATTCAATCTATAAATTTACAAAAATAGATTCATTGTCGGGTTTAATTTCAAATTCTTTTTTAAAAAAATATCTTTTATTTTCTTCTTTGAAAAGCAACCAGTTATTTGGATAAATATGCATAAGAGCCGCTTTATTTAAAGGCTGCAGAAAATAAATATTTTTCCATGTTTTGACAAAGTTTTTACGTCGCTCTCTAATAACACTTCCAATACCAATATTGGCATCTTCAAATTTTGGATTTAATGAATAATGCGTACCTTGATAATTATCTGACATTGGTTCAAATGAATCGAAATCATATGGCTGAGGTAGTATCGATATCATTGCACTATCAATATTATTTATATTATTTGATTCATTAAATGATTTAAAAGTAAAGATTTTATCTTTGATATCTGGATAGTCTCTTTGAGCCAAAGCCACAGCACCTTGATCAGCAAATGTTATGAATACATTATTATTTTTAGCCAATATCTTGTAGATGGTTATTCCAATTCTGTTGAACTTCAATCCTTCAAAATTAAATTCTATAGTAAATCTTTTATTTGAATCTAATAAACTTGGAATAATTGCATCCTCCATATTCTTAAGAGATTCATTTAAATCTTTAGGTAGTCTGTAATTGGTTTCCATTAAAATTTGTCAATACATATTTGAATAAGTTCTAAAAATTTATCTATTTCTGACTTATTGTTTATTGAACCTAAAGTAACACGAATATTTGAATATAGTTCATCATCTTTTAAACCAATATTTTTAAGTGTTGAGCTAGGTTTCCCAGATGAGCTTGAACAAGCACTTCCACTACTTATGGCTATTTTATTTTCTGACATGAAATTAACAATCTTATAGGCCCTTATAGGCTCAAATAGTTTATTTAATAGTAGAAAAGAAATATGACTGGGAAGTCTATGGTTAATACTACCCGTAATCTTTATATGATTATTATCTTTTATTTTTTGAAAAAAATAATTTTTAAGTTTATTAATATTATTAGAAGGAAATTCAGTTATGAAATCATATAATTTTATTTTTCCTTCAATATTCTTTAGTGATTCATACATTCCAGCGATTAATGGCAAAGCTTGTGTACCTTGTCTAATTGAAAATTCCTGAGTAAGTGATATGTCATTATTTTTTAAAATTTGTCTAGACTTTTCTTTTGTTAAAAGAATACCGATCCCTTTTGGACCTCCAAATTTATGAGCGGATAAACTTAAAAAATCACATTTAAGATCTTTCCAACTGAATATTCCATTACTTAATATTTGAGTTCCATCTAAATGAAACATTATATTTAATTCTTCACATTTGGAACCAATAAATTGAACAGGTTGTACTGTCCCAATTTCACTTTGTCCCCAAATAATTGATACAAGCTTAGTATCATTGTTTAAAAATTTATCGATATTAGAAATATTTAAAATTCCATCATTATTTACAGTCCATTCGTAAATATCCCAATTTTGTTTTCTTAGTTTATTAGCACAAATAGTTGTTGCTTGATGTTCGACATTTGAAATAACAACCCTACCATTTTTAAATTTCTCATAAATATTATTAAATACAATATTTGTCGATTCCGAAGAACCAGATGTAAAAATTATATCCTCTGGATCTGCTTCAAATATAATAGAAATTTTAGATCTAATTTTTTCAAGATATGTAGAGCATTTTATCCCTAGCTCATAGGTAGATGAAGGGTTATGCCAATAATTCCTATAAGTTGAATTAATTATATTTAAAACATTCTCAGATAATGGAGTTGTGGATGCATTATCTAAATAGATATAATTATTTTCCATTAATTTACTAACATTGATCCTGAGAAAACCTTTTTAGCATTACCGGTCATCATCACTTCACAATCGTCTTTTGACCAATCAATTTTAAGATTACCTCCTGGTAAGGTTACTATGGTTTGTGAATTACAAAGGCCTAATTTATAAGCTGCCACATGGATAGCACAGGCACCTGTTCCACAAGCTAAGGTTGGTCCTGCACCCCTTTCCCATACTTTTACTTTAATATTATCTCTATTTAAAATTTGACAAAAATGAACATTAGTTTTTTCAGGAAATAATTCATTTTTTTCAAATATAGGACCAAGTCTGGAAAGAACAATTGACTCTATGTCTTTTACAAAGAATATTAAATGAGGATTTCCCATTCCTACGGCATAACCCATATTATTAAAATCTTTCTCAATAAATTCGTGTGAAGGAATTGAATTTATTTTTTTTTCAATTGTTGTTGGAATATTTTGACATTCTAAAATTGGAACTCCCATTTTTACTGTAATTTCATCATTTATATATTTTGCAATTTTTAAACCTGCTTTAGTCTCAATTTTATATTCTATATTTTTATTATTCATTGAATCATTTACATGGAGATACTCAACTAAACACCTAATTCCGTTTCCACACATTTGTGCTTCAGAACCATCAGAATTAAAAATTATCATTTTTGCATAATTATCTTCATTAGGTTCTTCTATAAAAATCACACCATCTGCTCCAATACCAAATTGCCTGTTGCAAATTTTTTTTATATCAAATATTTTATTTGTCTTGTAATTTTTATATAATTCATTTCTTCTAGAATCTATTATTACGAAATCATTTCCGTTACCTTGATATTTTTCAAAACTTATATTTTTCATTTGTAATTTATATATCTTAAATTTTAATTATAAATTATTCCTTTTAACAATTTATTTCTATTTTATACAATGGATATTAAAATAATAATTTAACAAATAAAAATTAAGTGATTTCTTCCGATAAACAATATGAGGCTGATACCAATTTATATAATCCATCTGAAATAGAAAAAAAATGGCAGTCAATATGGACGGAAAACAATTTATACAAAACCGATGAATTAACTGAGAATAGCGATAAGTTTTATGCCTTATCAATGTTTCCTTACCCTTCAGGTAATCTTCATATGGGACATGTTAGGAATTATGTTATTACAGACTTAATAGCTCGATTCCAAAGGTTTAAGGGTAAATCTGTCTTACATCCAATGGGTTGGGACGCTTTTGGTTTGCCTGCTGAAAATGCTGCAATTGAAAGAGGAATTAGTCCAAGTATCTGGACTAAAAAAAATATTTCTCATATGAAGTCACAATTAAAGCTATTGGGACTATCAGTTGATTGGGATAGGGAATTTGCAACATGTGATGAAAATTATTATATTTGGACTCAATATCTATTTTTAGAGTTATACAAGTCAGGTCTTGTATATCAAAAGGAATCAGAAGTTAATTGGGATCCTATAGATAATACAGTCCTAGCGAATGAACAAGTTGACTCAGAGGGTAAATCATGGAGATCTGGGGCAGTAGTTGAAAAGAAATTATTAAAGCAATGGTTTTTAAGAATTACTAATTATGCGGATGAGTTATTGAAGGATTTAGAAAAATTAGATAACTGGCCAGAAAGAGTAAAAATAATGCAAGATAATTGGATTGGAAAGTCAATTGGTGCAAATATTAATTTCAATATCAATACAAATCCAGAAAAGAAAATAACTGTATTTACAACAAGGCCAGATACTTTATTTGGAGTTACTTATTTAGCAATTTCTGTAAATCATTCATTAATTAAAAAAATTACTGATCAAGAAACCATACAAGATATAGAAAATCTTAAACAATATTTAAAAGATAATAAAAATAATGAACTTGAAAAAATTGGAATAAAAACTAGCTTAATAGCAATAAATCCAGTTAATTCTGAAACTATACCTATTTGGGTGGCAAGTTATGTTCTTGATGAATACGGTACAGGCGCTGTTATGGGTGTACCTGCTCATGATTTAAGGGATTTTGAGTTTGCTAAGAAAAACAATATAGATATTAAACAGGTAATAGTAAAGGATAAAAGTGAACAAAGTATTGAGCTTGATAATGCTTATGTAGAAAATGGATATCTAATTAATTCAAATCAATACAATGGTATAGAAAATACTATTGCTAAATTAAAAATTGCAGAGGAGGGAGTAAATAATGGATGGGCCGAAAATAAAATTCAATATCGTTTAAGAGATTGGTTAATATCTAGACAAAGATATTGGGGATGTCCGATACCCATCGTTAATTGCAAAAAATGTGGAGCTGTTCCTTTAAACCAATCGGATTTGCCTGTTTCATTACCAAAAGATATAGAAATTTCCGCTAACAAGATTAATGCTTTAGGTAATAATAATAATTGGATAAATACAACATGTCCAAAATGTGGAATAGCGGCAAGGAAAGAAACTGATACTATGGACACTTTCATGTGTTCATCTTGGTATTTTTTAAGATACCCATCTTCAAAATGTTCAACTAAGCCATTTGAAAAGAATGAAATTAATAAGTGGTTACCTGTAGATCAATATGTTGGAGGAGTAGAGCATGCAATATTGCATTTGTTATATGCAAGATTTTTCACAAAAGCTTTGCGAGATAATAAACTATTTGATATTGATGAACCTTTCAAAAAACTATTAACGCAAGGAATGGTTCAGTCCGCAGCCTATAAAAACAATAAAACCGGTAAATATGTTTCTCCTTCCGATATTACTGACTTATCAAATCCTACAGATCCAATTGACAATTCTAAACTTGAAGTTCTTTTCGAGAAGATGTCTAAGTCTAAATATAATGGAATAGACCCTGAATCAGTAATTAAAAAATATGGAGCAGATACAGCAAGAATGTTTATATTATTTAAAGCACCACCAGAAAAAGATTTGGAATGGGGAGATACAGATGTTGAAGGACAATTTAGATTTTTAAGTAGGATTTGGAAGCTTTATATAAATTGTGCAAAAGATATAAATAGTAAATCTAATTCCTATCCAGATAAAGAAAAAAGTTTAATAAAGTCAATGAATATTGCTATAAAAGAAATTTCAAATGACATATTAAATAACCAATTTAATACTGCGATTTCAGAACTAATGAAGTTTTATAATTCATTATCAAATTCCATTAATGATATAAACAATAATTTAAAAATTGATGCTTTAAAAACATTTTGTATTTTGTTGGCTCCATTTGCACCTCATATTGCAGAAGAAATATGGCATCTTATAGGATTTAAAAAATCTGTACATTTAGAACACTGGCCTTCCTTTAATCCCGAGGCACTAAAGGAAGATTCATATGAACTAGTAATACAAGTGAATGGAAAAGTTAGAGACAAAGTAAATATTAATAATGATATGAGCGAAGATCAAATTAAAGAATTGACTCTTAAAAGACCTAACATATTAAAATGGACTCAAGATAAGGAAATAAGAAAAATAATTATTGTTAAAGGAAAAATAATGAATATTGTTGTTTAAGAATTTATTTTTTGAATAACTAATGAATTTGGATCTGACCAATTCCCCTTAACTAAATAATTATCATTACCGAAACACATTTCACGGAGTATAAAAAATATAGGTTCACTAACTGAATTATCAAATAATGATGTTATGTCATTTATAGAATATTCTCCACCTTCATCTAATAAATTACTTACTTTTTGTTGATACTCAATAATATTTGCAGCTGCTTTCTTTCCAGCTTCAACTCCAGGTTGATCATATGCATTTATATTTACCAATTCAGCGTAGAAGGATACAGCCCTCTCAAATAAAGCGATTAAGGCACCTAGTGAAAAACAATTTAACTTTTCTAATGTAATAGTGATACTTTGTCTGTTTTCACTAGAGAGTGCTGATCTTGTTCCTTGTAAAAAACCAGAAAGATATTCTTTAGGATTCTCTTTTTCATTAAAAATATTAGTAGATGGAGAATCTAATAATTCAATAAAAATACAAAAGAAATTATCAATACCATCTCTCAGTTGCTGAACATAAGCATGTTGATCTGTAGATCCTTTATTACCAAAAACGGAAATACCTTGATTAACTACTTCACCATTCCTATTAAATTTCTTTCCTAATGATTCCATTACTAATTGTTGGAGATATTTACTAAATACCTGTAACCTATCTCTATAAGGTAATACGACCATATCTCTTTTCCCAAGACCATCCCCAGTTAAATACCATGCGGATGATAATAGTGCTGCTGGATTATTTTTGAAATCACTTATACGTGTGGCTTCATCCATTAATGATGCACCTCTAATAAATTCAAATATATTTTCATTAATAAGAGCTAATGGTAGTAATCCCACTGAGCTTGTAATACTAGTTCTTCCTCCAACCCAATCTTGCAAATTAAATATTTTTAACCAATTTTCAGAAGTGGCTTTTTTAAATAACTTACTATCTTTCATAGTTATAGCTATAGCATTAGAATTCCATTCAAGAGAATTGTTTTCGCAGTGACTTTTTATAATTTCCATAGCAATTCTAGGTTCAGGCGTACCGCCTGATTTGCTTACAACTACAAATAATGTTGTTGATAATTTTTCATATAACTCTTCTAACTTTTCGCTAATTAAAAAAGGATCAACATTATCGATGTAAGAAAAATTTAGGCCTCTAGAACACTTCTGCAATGACTCTGTAATAAGTAATGGTCCTAATCCACTTCCACCAATTCCTATCCATAGAACATCAGTATACTTCTGATTATTCTTATTCTTAATATCTCCATTTAAAATTTGCTTTCCAAAATCAGAGATTGCATTAATATCTGCTCTAATTTCCTCTCCTATTATTGAAGAGGGTGAAATTGATGGATTTCTAAGCCAGTAATGTCCAACTTGTCTATTTTCATCAATATTTGAGATTGCACCATTTTCTAATTCTTTTATTGATGAAAAAACATCTATAAATTTTTCTTCTAAATTTTTTATCTCTTTACTTGTGAAATTAATTTTGCTTATGTCTAACCAAATGTTTAATTTTTTATCAAACCAAAGATAATTACAAAATTTATCCCAAGAGTTAAAATCTCCATTCATTTTATATATTTGTTTCTTTTATTTATTATTCAATTATATCTATTCGAATAGTACATAGATTTGAATCATTTAAATTTGTTTAAATTATTATCTTCAAATAAATATGTTTTTGAATATAAACAATTAAAATTGAGGGTTTTTTTTATTTCATATGAATTTATCATTGGATAAAATTAAAAAACATTGGATAAATCATTTAATTACATAATTTCGCCTGAGATATCTGAATTTAGAAGATTTTCCCCAAAATTAAAAATAGGTGTACTTGCTTCTGGGAAAGGAACAAACTTTCAGGAATTAATTAATCTCTCAGAAAAAGGAGAAATAGATATAGATATAAAAGTTTTAATAACAAACAAAGATGATGCAGGTTGTATTCTTAGAGCAGAAAGTAAAAAAATACCTCACAAAATTATAAGAGACAAAGACTTTATGCAAAAAGAGGAATTTGAATTAGAAATTGTAAATACTTTAATTAATTACGATGTTGAACTTGTGGTAATGGCAGGCTGGATGAAAATTGTTACTCCATTTTTTATTAATAAATTTAAGAATAAGATAATAAATATTCACCCTTCATTACTTCCAGCATATAAAGGTGGTTCTGCGATAAAGGACTCTATATTAAATGGTTCAAAAATAACTGGTTGTTCCGTACATTTTGTTGAAGAGGAAGTAGATAGTGGATCATTGATAATGCAAGCTGCATTGTCAATTAGAAATGATGATGATATTGAATCACTTACCAAAAGAATTCAAATGCTTGAGCATAAAATTTTACCTCAATCAATCTCTATTGCTGGTTTTTTGATAAGAAGTAATTTTATGGAAAATTATTAGTTAAATCAAGACCTTCATCCATTGAAAATCCGCTCATAATATTTAAATTTTGAATTGCTTGCCCAGTCTGTCCTTTTAACAAATTATCAATTACAGATAATATAACTATCCTTCCATTTCGAATATCAACTTTTACAGAAAGGAAAATTTGATTTGTATTTTTAACCCATTTAGTTGAAGGGAATGTATCAACAGGTAAGACTTTAATATTTTTGAAATTTCTATAATAATTATCCAAAAGAATTCTGCAATCATCAGAAGTTAGCCCTGGGTCTCTTAATCTCCCATATATAGTCGAATGCATACCCCTTGAAATTGGAACTAAATGAGGTGTAAAAAGTAGTTCAATTTTATTTCCAGAAATTAATGATGCTTCTTGCTCGATCTCTGAGGTATGTCTATGGTTTATCAATCCATATGCTGATAGACCTTCTCCACATTCTGATAAGAGTAGCTTTTGGTTTGGTTCTCGACCACCTCCGGAAGTTCCGCTTTTAGAATCAATTACTATACCTTCATTTTCAATAATTCCTTGCGAGAGATAAGGAACTAATGGAATAAGAGCAGATGTTGGATAACATCCTGGACATGCAATTAATCTTCCTTTTGAAATGGCTTCTTTATTTATTTCAGGAAGACCGTAGACCGCTTCTTTACATAAATCATCATCATTCCTTTTATAAATAGAAGCTTCTTTGGAATATACTTTTTTCCAAAGATCTAAAGACTTATATCTGTAATCAGCAGATAAATCAATAACTTTAAGTCCTCTATCTAATAATTTCCTCGTCAATGTTGAAGATAGGCCATTTGGTAAGCAAAGCAAAGCAACATCCGCATTTTTTGAAATATTATCTACTGAAATTTCTTCTATATAAGGATCATTTTCTAGATAAATAAAAGGGAATTTATCATTCCACTTTGAACCAGATGTTTTATTACCACCTAAAAATGAAATTTTGTATTTTTTATTTTTCTTTAAAAGATTTACCGCTTGAATACCGCCGTAACCAGTAGCACCTACTATTGCAACATTCATTTCTTTGAATTGGCAGACTTTGAGATAGGATTATAAAGTGTTGAATTTAAGGTAACTAAAACACTATTTTTCTATATTGATAGGAATAATGAAAGAAACAAGTCCCAAATCAAATAATGGAACAATTTTGGATATAAATGAATCTTTTAAAATTGAATTTGACCCTATCAGCGATGCATTAGCAGCTATAAGAAATGGAGAATGCATAATTGTTGTAGATGATGAAAGAAGAGAAAATGAAGGAGATTTAATTTGTGCAGCGCAGTTTGCAACTCCACAGCAAATTAATTTTATGGCTACTGAGGGACGCGGTCTTATATGCCTAGCTATGCAAGGTGAAAAGCTTGACTCTTTAGATTTACCATTAATGGTAGATAGAAATACAGATGAAAATCAAACAGCTTTTACGATATCAATTGATGCTGGACCTGAAAACAATGTTACTACCGGAATTTCCGCTGAAGACAGGGCAAAGACAATTCAAGTTGCTATAAACCCAAATACAAAGCCTGATGATTTAAGGAGACCAGGACATATTTTCCCATTACGAGCTAAAAAAGGTGGAGTATTAAAAAGGGCAGGTCATACCGAAGCGGCAGTAGATATTGCGGCAATGTCAGGTCTTTACCCCGCTGGAGTGATTTGCGAAATTCAAAATCCTGACGGTTCCATGTCAAGACTTCCACAACTTAAAGAGTATGCAAAACAGTGGGGGATGAAATTAATATCCATAGCTGATTTAATAAGTTATCGGTTTCAAACTGAGAGATTTGTATTTAGAAAATCGGATGCTGTACTTCCAAGTATTTTTGGTAATTTCAAAGCTTATGGATATGTTAATGAACTTGATGGTTCAGAGCATGTTGCATTAGTTAAACAAAAATCATCAAAATTAAGCGAACCTGTACTAGTAAGAATGCATTCAGAATGCTTAACAGGCGATGCTTTTGGATCATTACGATGTGATTGCAGACCCCAATTAGAGGCTGCTTTATCAAGGATAGAAAAGGAAGAAGAGGGAGTAGTTGTTTACTTGAGACAAGAAGGTAGAGGTATTGGTCTAATAAATAAATTAAAGGCTTATAGTTTGCAAGATGGTGGATTAGACACTGTAGAAGCTAATGAAAAATTAGGCTTTCCAGCTGATCTCAGAAATTATGGAGTTGGAGCACAGATATTAACCGATCTAGGGATAAAAAAATTAAAATTACTTACAAACAATCCTAGAAAGATAGCTGGATTAGGAGGTTATGGAATAGAGGTTATTGAGAGAGTTCCATTAGTAATTTGTCCTAACGATAATAATGCAGAATATTTGAGTGTTAAAAAAACTAAGTTAGGCCACATGATTGATGAAGATAATACTAATTCCAGGAATATAGATCCATTTATATCAATTTTTCTTGACGGAAAATATAAATCTATTGATTTAGTTCCAATAAAAAATAACGTTATTAAATTCTGTAGTGATCAGAACATTAATATTAAACTGGAAAGTACACCAAGATTATTGGCTTTTTGGAATCGACCCAAATTAGTATGGCGAATTTTGCATGATCAAAATAGAACCAATTCCAACATTACTGATGAAGAAATAAAGAATATAGAATTATTTATTCAGTTTTTGTCCAATTATGAAAATAGTACAAAGATTGGAATTATTGTTTCTAGAAACATTGAACAAGCATTACACCCAAAAAGTAGCATCAAATTAATCAATACTAAATTTACTATTAATAATGAAATCTTATATTCATCTACAAGAAAATTTAATCTAGATAAAGAGACATTTAGTATTATTTTTCAAGGCTAAATTACTACTTTAAAGTTGCTTTTATAATTTTTGAACCATTAGTAAGCCTTAGTACTACTTCCATATCGTCTGTCTTACCAAAAACAGTATGAACACCATCAAGATGAGGTTGTGGTTCATAAACTATAAAAAACTGACTACCACCTGTATCCTTTCCTGCATGCGCCATAGAAAGTGAACCTTTTAGATGTTTATTGGAATTTATTTCACATTTAATATTATATCCAGGGCCTCCAGTTCCAGGCATACCAGATGCTCCATCACGAGTATTTGGACATCCACCCTGCGCCATAAATCCAGGAATAACTCTGTGAAATGCTAGGCCATCATAAAATCCATCACTAATTAGGCTCGTGAAGTTTTTAACTGTATTTGGTGCGTCGTCAGAAAAAAATTCAATATTAATGTTCCCAACTTCTGTTTCAAATAATGCAGTTGTCATGTTTTATTTGTTTAGTAATTAATAAATATTTTAGTAGCTAAAGCAACTTTTCAAGGTTTTCCTTAATAGTGTTTATATCAATGCTATCTTTATTACTATTTTTGTCTTCCTCCCAATTTTCAACTTCAAGATTTTTCTGGGGTGGTGAAATTAATAACCTATCTTCTGCGGTTTTAGGTACAAAATTTTTTTCTACTAATTTGCATTCATAATCTAACTTAATACAGAAATCCTTTATTTCCTCTATGTTTATCATTTCAACCGTTGGTAAAGGAAAATCTTGAGCTTCTAGAAGACCACAATATCTTGTTGCATCATCCTTATCTTCAAACATAAGAACTATTGTTCTTCCTTTAAGTTCAATTGAATGAATTCCTTCCTTATCTGTTCCTGAATTATATAAAAGAACAAATACGTTCATAAGTGTCGATTTTTCTATTTATATAATATTTGATTAAGAATCAGAAAGTGATAATTCTTGTAATCTTGTATATAAAGCTATTTCTTCATCATTAATATCAGCAGGTATCACAACCAGGATTTCAACATATTGATCACCTACATTATCTTCGAAAGTTAAACCTCTACCTTTCAAACGTAACATTCTTCCCGTAGATGATTTTGGTGGTACTTGAAGTGTGACATTCCCATCAAGGGTAGGAACCTCTACGGCACAACCAAGAAGAGCATCATGAGGAAATAACTCTAATTTATATAGAACTCTTAAACCATCAATTCTTAGACCACTTTCAGTTTGAACTTTTAACTGTAGATAATGATCTTTACCTCCTCTTGCAATATTTTCAAGTCTTAATCTCCATCCATCTCCAGCAAAAGGTGGTGTATCAACTTCTACTACAGTTTCATCTTCAAGCTCAATTAAAATTGAAGCTCCATTTAAGGCTTCATCAGGAGTTAATTCAATAATTGTCTCGATATCTTGGTGGAGTTTAACTGGAGGTGGCTCTTCTGGAGAGGTAGTAGGATAATCATGATTATAATATTCGTCATTAGTTGTATTTATCGATTCATCATCAAATGATTCATTATCATTTTCCTCGTAATTCTTTGGTGAATATTCATATCCGAATAATGAATCAAGATAATCTTGAAAGTCAGGAAAACCTGTCTTGAAATTATTATTTTCGTAATCATCTTGGATATTTTCATCTGAACTTTTTTTCCTTTTATTAGGATCACGTAGATATTCGTATGCTTCGTTAATTAATTTAAATCTTTCTTCAGCATTAAGATCATTTTTATTTAAATCTGGATGCCATTTTCTTGCTTCTCTTCGAAAGGCCTTTTTAAGTTCATTATCATCGAAATCAGGAGATAAACCCAAAATCGACAAATAGTCTTTTTTAGAGGAAGTAGTCATTGTCCCATGGATCATCGTCCCTAGAATTACCATACCTCGAATTTCTATAATTTCTATTCATTTGATTATCCCAAGGATCATCATCCCAATAATCATCTGAAAAGAGTTCATCCTTTAATGATCCAAATGTATTTTTAATACTTTGTAAGGGATTATTATCAGTTTTCTTTTCTATCGCAAATTTTCTGTTTAAGCCGAATAAAGCTTCTTGTAGAGCACTTACTGAAATTTCTAATTCTTGAGGATCATCGTCATCTATATACTCCTCAACATCTTGAATGGCTAATTCAACAGCTCTTTGTTGCCTCTCAGCCCCATAAGGTCCAAATTCTAATGAAGCATCCCTAAGTCTTCTCTCAGCTTGCGCAATAAGAGTTAAAGCACTATTTTTTCTATCTATTACAGATCTTCTCTTCCTATCTTCATTAGCTTTTGATTTAGCTTCTTCAATTATAGAATTTATTTCTTGTTCATTTAAGTTTGAGCCTCCAGAAATTGTAACTGTTTGCTTTCTTCCAGTTGTTCTATCAGTTGCACTTACTTCTAAAAGACCATTAGCATCGATATCAAACGCTACCTGAACTTGAGGTATTCCTCTTGGAGCTGGCGGTATTCCTGATAGTCTAAATTTGCCAAGTGATTTATTTTCAGAGGCTAAAGGCCTTTCACCCTGACGTACTTGAACAACCACAGAAGATTGATTAGCTTCTGAAGTACTAAAAACATCAGATTGTCTTACTGGTATTGGGGTATTACGAGGAATGAGTACTTTCATAAGACCACCAATAGTTTCTAAACCTAAAGATAGGGGAGTGACGTCATTTAGGAGTAAATCTTGTAAATCACCACTAATAATGCCAGATTGTATCGCAGCTCCAACTGCTACTACTTCATCTGGATTAACAGATTGACATGGATCATTTGGTACAAGAGTCTTTACTAATTGCTGAACCATTGGAATTCTTGTGCTGCCACCTACGAGAACTACCTCATCAATATCTTCTGCGTTCCATCCAGAATCATCTAAAGCTATTTGTACAGGTTCTAATAATCTATCTAGTAAATCTTGTGATAATGATTCAAATATTTTTCTATCTAAGGTTTCTTCAATATGTAACGGACCCTCTTTACTTGTTGTGATAAACGGTAAAGATATTTTTGTTTTTTGCAATCCTGACAATTCACATTTTGCTTTCTCAGCAGCCTCGGTTAATCTCTGTAAAGCCTGTCTGTCCCTTCTTAAATCTATATCGTGTTTAGTAATAAATTTTTTTGCAAGCCAATCAACTATTTTTGAATCAAAATTGTTTCCTCCTAGCTGTGTATCACCACAAGTCGCTTTAACATCAAATACTCCATTAGAAATTTTTAATAATGAAACATCAAATGTGCCTCCTCCTAAATCAAAAACTAAAACATTATTGGAAGAACTTTTTTCAAAACCATAAGCTAAAGCAGCAGCGGTAGGTTCATTTAGAATTCTATCTACCTTAATACCAGCTAATATTGCAGAATCCTTTGTAGCTTGCCTTTGAGATTCATTAAAGTAAGCAGGAACAGTAATAACTGCAGAATCAACAGTATCTCCAAGATAAGTTTCAGCATCATTAATTAATTTTCTAATCAATGAGCTCACTAATTCTTCAGGTGCATACTCTCTTTCTGTATTTGGACTAAGAACCCTAACGCTTCCAGTGGTATTAGCCTTTACGTTATAAGGAACAGAAATACTATTATCATCTAATTCATCCCAGTCACTACCAATAAATCTTTTTAGGTTATAAAAGGTATTTTTAGGGTTTAGAACAAGTTGTCTTCTCGCTTGGTCCCCTATTACTATTTCCTTGTCTTTTGTAAATCCAACTATTGAAGGTGTAGTTCTAGATCCCTCAGAATTTGCTATAACAATTGGACGACCAGCCTCTATAACTCCGACAACAGAGTTAGTAGTACCTAAATCAATTCCAACTATTTGCCCCATGATTTTAGATGGCTAAATTAAATCAAAATTTACTAATAATTTAATTAATTTTTATCTTAGATATTTACATATAATAGTAAAAATCAAATATTTTCAACTTAATTTAAATAAATAAGATTATTTCTAACTTGTTAAAAAGATTACTATCTATTTTAAAAGATTCTTTAATGACAAAGGTATTGATGTAGTTAACCAAAATAAACTAATATAAAACGGAGAGAGAGGGATTCGAACCCTCGATAAAGTTGCCTCTATACAGCATTTCCAGTGCTGCGCCTTCAACCACTCGGCCACCTCTCCCAAGATAACTATTTTAACCCTTGATCATCCCATTTTAGAGGAAAGTTATTTGAAAAAAACTTTCACAGTCACGATTAAAAATAAAGAAACCGGTAAGGTCTATCAAGAGCAGGTTAATAGTGACGACTATATACTTAAGGAATTTGAAAAGAAAGGTTTTAAACTTGCATTTTCATGTAGAAATGGTTGCTGTACAAGTTGTGCAGTTAAAATTAAATCTGGTACTTTGGATCAACCTGAAGCCATGGGTGTATCGCAAGCATTAAAAGATAAAGGTTATGCACTTCTTTGTGTAGCTAAAGCAAATTCAGATCTTGAGGTAGAAACTACATATGAAGATGAAGTTTATGATTTACAATTTGGACAATACTTTGGCAGAGGAAATACAAGAGTTGCGCCACCTTGGGAATTTGAGGAAGATTAACTAACGTGTTTGAATTAAGTGAAATAGAGGAACTTGCAAATCAAGTAAACTTATCAATTTTGTATGAAATAGCCAAGAATTCCGCTCAAATTGGTAATGAAATTTTAAAAGTTAATTACAACAAAATTCAGAAAATATCATCAAAGGGTAGGAAGGGTGATCTAGTTACCAATGTAGATTTGGAAGTTGAAAATAAAATAAAAGAATATTTATTAGAAGAGACACCAAACATATCCATAAATGCAGAGGAATCGGGTAAATTAACTAAATCTTCGGATTTAACCTGGTGTATAGACCCATTAGACGGTACAACAAACTATTCCCATGGATATCCTTTTTTTGGGACTTCTATTGGTCTTGTATATAAAAATAAGCCAATAATAGGCGCTATATCAGTACCTTATTTAAATGAACTATATTCAGCATGTATAGGTTTAGGCTCATTTTGCAATGATAGTGAACTTAAAGTATCGAATCCTTCTAATCTTTCTGATAGTCTACTTGTAACAGGTTTCTCTTATGACAGATTTGAGACAGAGGATAATAATTATGCTGAATTTTGTTATTTAACACATAAAACTAGAGGCGTTAGAAGAGGAGGTGCAGCAGCAGTTGATCTAGCATTTGTTGCGGCAGGTAAGGTAGATGGATATTGGGAAAGAGGATTGGAGGTATGGGACCTAGCGGCTGGTGCTATTATTGTTAAAGAGGCTGGTGGTATTATTTCTGATTATCCATCAGGAGAATTTAATTTAAGTTCAGGAAGAATTTTAGCTTGTTCTCCCAGCCTTGAGAATGAATTAAAAAATGAACTAGATAAAGTTTCTCCATTTAAAAAAAATCTCTATACCTAAATTTAGTTAACTATTAAAATGTCAGATATAAAGGAAATTAAATTAGTCGATGTAAAAAATAATTCGAACATCATAAATAATTTAAATAGTATTTATAAACTTTGGGGATATGAAGAGGTTTCACCCTCATTTATAAATACTTTACAGACCATAAAAGGCCGTGGCATTATTGACGAAAATCAGGTTGTAGGAATAGTAAGTAATAATTCATTATGTCTTAGGCCAGAAATGACAACATCTATTGTTAAATTGTCATCTACTAGATTAATAAATAAGAAAAGACCTATAAGATTATTCACCAATGGAATGGTTTTTGATAAAAAACAAAATAATAAAAATTCATTTAAGTTACAAGAAAAATTGCAGAGTGGAATTGAATTAATTGGATATGATACAAAATACCCAGAAATTGAAGTTATTAATATTTTATTTGATTCAATCGATAATATTAATTTGAAGGATGGTTGTAATTTATTTCTACTAGTGAGCACCACAAAAATAATGGACTTGATACTGAACAAATATAAGAATAATAATTTTGAAGAAATTAAGAAAAGTCTGGTTAATTTTGATCAAGATAATTTATCTAAATTAGGAATAGATGAAGATGATAAATATATTCTTAAAGATCTATTATTCACACGAGGAGAGCCAATTGCGATATTAAAAAAATTAAAAACTATATATGGTACTAGTAAAACATTAAATGACTTAAATTTTTTATTTGAGACATTATCAAAAATATCAAATAAATATGGTGTTAAATTACAACTTGATCCCACTTTTCAACCTCACTTGAATTTATATGAAGGAATAGTTTTTCAACTAATAGGGGATAATGGTAAAAATAAAAGCGTCATCGCAAAAGGCGGAAGATATGATGAGTTAGTAAGATCATTTAGTCCTAATGAGAAAATATTTAATGGTATTGGATTTACAATTTCAGTAGATATTTTAAGAAATTTAATTAAGGAAGAAAAGACAGATAAAAAAAGGATTTTATTGATGTTTAAAGATTCTTATTTGTTAGAAAAAGCTATGAATGAACAAAAAGAACAACAAAAAAGAGGAAACATTGCCGTCTTACATTTAAATCCATGTGATGATTTGGCTAAAGCCAATCAAATTATGAAAGAAAACAATTGTAGTGAGATTTTGTGGGTTAAATAAAACCTTTTAAAAGTTTATTTAGTTTTAAAATTCAAATATTGTTCGGACAATACTCCTAATTAAACTTGATTAACAAGTTTTTAAGAAATAGTATTTAATATGTTTGATTTTTTTTTAAATGGAAAAAGGCGAAATTCGTATTAATACCGAAAATATTTTCCCAATTATCAAGAAGGCAGTATATTCTGACCATGAAATCTTTTTAAGAGAACTTGTTAGTAATGGTGTTGACGCAATTAGTAAAAGAAGAATGGCCTCTATGGCAGGTGATTGCGAGAATACTGAGGAGGCTCAAGTAAAAATAACAATTAACCGTGAAAAAAATACATTAACAATTTCCGATAATGGAATTGGAATGAGTGATGAAGAAATTAAGAAGTACATAAATCAAGTTGCATTTTCTAGTGCTGAAGAATTCCTAACAAAATACAAAAAAGATAATGATGAATTCATAGGTCATTTTGGACTAGGTTTTTATTCAAGTTTCATGGTGGCAGATAGAGTTGATATATTAACTAAGTCGGCAATTGGGGAATCAAAAGCTTTCAAATGGTCTTGTGATGGATCACCAAATTTCACGTTAGAGGAATCTGAAAGAGAAACAATTGGTACAGATGTTATTCTTCACCTACTTGAAGAAGAAAAAGAGTTTATCGAGCCTGAAAGGATTAAATCACTAATAAAAAAATATTGTGATTTTATGCCAATAGATGTCTTATTAGAAGGAGAGACAATCAATAAGAAAAATCCTCCTTGGAGAAAACAACCTAGTGAATTAAAAGATGAAGATTATATTGAGTTATATAAATACCTTTATCCTTTTCAGGGAGATCCACTTTTATGGATTCACCTAAATACAGATTACCCATATGACATACAAGGAATTTTGTATTTTCCAAAGTTGTCAGGTAGAGCTGATTGGGAAAAGGGAGAAATAAAACTATTTTGCAATCAAGTATTCGTAAGCGATTCAATTAAAGAGATAGTTCCAAAATACCTTTTACCTCTAAGAGGGGTTATTGACTCTACAGATATACCTCTAAACGTTAGCAGAAGTGCATTACAAACAGATAGAAAAGTAAGGTCTATATCATCATTTATCTCAAAAAAAATCGCTAATAAACTGAAGGATTTGATAAAAAATTCTCCAGAATTTTATGCAGAAATTTGGGATTCAATCTCTGCTTTTATTAAAATTGGTGCTATCGAAGATGAAAAATTTGCTGATTTAGTTAATAACAGTATAATTTTCGAAACAATTTTAAATTCAGAGAAAGACGTAACTAAAGATATTGAAAATAAATCCCTCATCAAGTCCAATGATAAATATTTCACAACTCTCGCAAATTACAAAGAGCGTAATAAATTAACTGATTCTAAAAAAATAATTTATTGTTCAGATTTGATTGCACAATCTAGTGCATTAAATATCTGTTTATCTGATAATAAAGAAGTTATTAAATCAGATCCCTTAATTGACGCACAATTTCTTCCATGGTTGGAAAGTAAAAATGAAGATTATCAATTCCAAAGAGTAGATTCAGAAATAAATGAACTAGAAGATAAAGAATCAAAAGAAATTGTAGATAAGGATGGCAAATCAAATACAGATAATCTTAGAGATACGATAGTTAAGGCCCTTGATAATGAGAAAGTAACAGTTAAAGTGCAGTCACTTGCAAGTAAAGATGCTCCAGCAGCGATGATCTTGCTTCCAGAACAAATGAGAAGAATTAATGATATGGGTGCTTACATGGAACAAAAGATGCCTGGCTTACCTGAATATCATGTGCTCTTAATTAACAAAGAACATCCACTTATTGTTGGTCTTAATAAAATTACAGGCAACAAAATAATTATTGATGAAAAAGATCCTATTGAGAATCCATTAGCTTCTAAAATTGCTAATCATGTCTACGATATGGCTAAGCTTTCCGTTGGTGGATTAGATCAAGAACAGATAATTAATTTACAAAATAATAATGCCGAATTAATTTCAGAATTACTTAATTCAACAAATTAAGTCATGTGTTAGAATTTTTAAAGATATAACTCAATAAATATGTCAAGAGTTTGCGAACTGACAGGTGCAAAAGCAAATAACGGGATGGCAGTGAGTCACTCACATATTCGTACAAAAAAATTGCAACAAGTTAATCTCCAAAAAAGGAGACTTTGGTGGGAAGAAGGCAAAAAATGGGTGAATATTAAAATTAGCACCAAAGCACTAAAGTCTATTCAAAAAGTAGGTTTAGATAAATTTGCTAAATCATATGGAGTTGATTTAAAAAAATTCTAAATTTGATGAGAAATTTAGTTGTAAGTATATTAATATCTTTTATTTTTTTATTTAATTGTAATTCAGCAATAGCTTTTGACTTTGCTCCCGAAGTTGGTGATATTGCTCCAAACTTTCAATTAGAAGGTTTTAATAAAAACATAAAATCAAAAAATATTTGGGAATTAAATGATTTTAAAGGTAAGTGGCTTGTTATGTATTTTTATCCAAAGGACTTTACCGCAGGTTGCACTCTTGAAGCTAAAGGTTTTTCGGAATTAAAAAAAGATTTTTCAAAATATAATGCCGAAATTGTTGGTATTAGTGCTGATAATCAAGACTCTCATGAAAGTTTTTGCAGCGAGAAATCTATAAACTACACTTTATTATCCGATCCTGAAGGAATTATTAGCGATAAATATGGTTCTTGGATTCCTCCATTTTCAGATAGAAATACTTTTTTGATTTCTCCAGAAGGTGAAATTTCTTATAGATGGATAAGTGTTTTACCTATAAATCATGCCAAAGAAGTACTTAATGTACTAAAGAAAAAAATATAAATTTTGCACGAACTTACATTTGGAACTTGGTTAATTCACATCTCTTCGGTAATTGAATGGATACTTACCATCTTTGTTATATACCAAATTTCGACATATAAAGAATACAATGTATTTTTTTGGTTAAGCTTAGCTATGATACCAAACTTAATAGGAGCTATGTGCGCTATTACTTGGCATATCTATGATAATCAAGATGTATTGTATGGATTAGTAACGCTTCAAGGGATATTTACATTTATTGGTAATACAACATTAGCTCTCGCATCATTCACTATTTATAAAAAGGAAGAGACTTATGAATGATTTATTTATTAAATTTATAGAAAAATTAGGTTCCATTGATAATACATTATTGTTCGCAGTATCAATAATTCCATATGCAATATTTTTGTTTTACTTATGTAAAATCAAAACTGTTAATATTTTTATAAAAACAGGATTTTCCTTAACTGTTTTATTCGTATTAATAACTATATTGGTATCTATCTTCACACTAAATTACTATGATAAAACCCTTGTAGAGGTTGACTTCCTGCATGGCTTTGCAGAATCCTTCCTAACGCTAAGTGATTTTGTTATTTTGTTAGGATTTATAAAGTTATTAAATAGACTAGAAGTAAACAACTCTTAAGACCTTTTACAATTTTGTGTTTTTTAGGTAAAAGTATTAGAGAATATATAAAAATAACGATTTTTTATGTTTACTACATTATTTGCAGCTGCAGATCCAGCAACTTTTTCTTGGTCTCCAAAGTGTGCCGTCGTAATGATTGCATGTAATGTTTTTGCTTATGCAATTGCTAGAGCAACAATAAGAAAACCTAATGAAGGTTTTGAAATACCTAATTCAAAATTCTATGGTGGTTTAAGTCACGCATCAGTTGTAGGTGCTAATTGCCTAGGTCATATTTTCGGAATTGGAGCAATCTTAGGATTAGCCTCACGTGGTGTTTTATAAAAATTTATTTATTAAATTTTTAAATATCTAACTTAAATTTTTTAATAATTTTATCTGCCATCTGATCAGGCATAAGTCCTAATTTTTCTTTACTCTGATCAGGTGAAGCATGATCAACTAAAACATCAGGTATACCTATTCTGCATACAGGAATATTTATTTCATTATCGTTTAATAATTCAACTATTGCGGAACCAAATCCACCTATTAGGGTTCCTTCTTCCATAGTTACTACTTTTTTAATCCTACTTGCTAGAGGCATAATAAGATTTTTATCAAGGGGTTTCACAAATCTTGCATTAATAAGACATGCATTAATGTTCTTATTTTTTAGTATCTTTGCTGTTTCGATAGCTGATGCGACCATTGAACCATAAGCAATAATTAAAACATCCTCTCCTTCTTCAAGTATTTCAGCTTCACCTATATTTAAAGGTTCCCAACCCTCATCCATTACAGCCACTCCTAACCCAGAGCCTCTAGGAATTCTTAGTGCTGTAGGACCATTATGGTTTATTGAGGTTATTAACATTCTCTGTAGTTCAGACTCATCTTTTGGTGCCATCAATACAAAATTTGGTATAGATCTCATATAACTGATATCGTACTGACCTTGGTGAGTAGGACCGTCAGCTCCAACTATTCCAGCTCTATCAAGAACGAATGATACAGGTAAATTTTGTATCCCTACATCATGAATTAATTGATCGAAAGCACGTTGAAGAAAAGTACTATAAATAGCTACAACAGGTTTAAGACCATCGCACGACATTCCCGCCGCAAGTGTAACTGCATGTTGTTCTGCTATTCCTACATCAATATATTGATCTGGAATATTTCTTTGCAATATATCTAAACCAGTACCTGTAGCCATTGCAGCAGTAATGCCAACGACTTTGCTATCTTGTTCACATATTTTCAATAAGGTTTGACCAAATATTTTACTATAACTAACAGGCTTAGGTTTTTTTGATGGAATAGATTTCCCAGTTGTCAAATCAAATGCAGACTGTGCATGATATCCGACCTGATCTGCTTCTGCATAAGGATAACCCTTCCCTTTTGTTGTGACAACATGAACAAGTACAGGTTTTTTAAGTTTATGAGCGGCGTTAAAAGTATTAACTAAATTTCCAATATCATGACCATCTATTGGACCCATGTATGTAAATCCAAGTTCCTCAAAAACAGCTCCAACCTTAGGCACAGCCAATCGTCTAACGCTTCCTTTAATATTTTTTAATTCTTCTGGTATATCCTTTCCGATTAAGGGAATATTTTTTACACTTTCTTGAACACTATCTGACAAAAATTGCAATGGAGGACTAACTCTTACCTTATTTAAATAAGATGAAAGAGCTCCAACAGGAGGTGAAATCGACATATCATTATCGTTTAATACTACAACTAAAGGAGTATTTGGTAAGTGCCCTGCGTGATTTATAGCTTCTAATGCCATACCTCCAGTTAATGCTCCGTCTCCAATAACAGCAACACATTTATAATTTTCACCTTTTCTATCTCTTGCTATTGCCATTCCTAAAGCAGCAGAAATGGAGGTACTTGCATGTCCAGCACCAAAATGATCAAATTTACTTTCACTTCTTTTTAGATATCCAGCTACTCCATTTTGTTGTCTAAGGGAATCAAATTGACTGAATCGTCCTGTTATTAATTTATGAGGATAACCTTGATGTCCTACATCCCAAACAACTTTGTCAAAATCAAGATCGAGAGTTTGATATAAAGCCAACGTCAGCTCAACTACACCTAAACCAGGACCAAGATGTCCACCACTAGTAGATACTACTTGAAGATGTCTTTCTCTGATTTGACAAGCAATTTCCTCTAATTGTGAAACTGTTAAGCCATGAAGTTGATTTGGATGACTTAACTCACTTAAAAGCATTTAACAAAAATTGGTATCTATCTAATCTAAAACGCCGAGGTGCAAAATGAGTATTTTTTTTGAAATAGATCATGTAATGTTTTATTAGATTAATAATTAATGCTAAAAATATATATATGAATGATTATTTTGAAAAAATACTTCAAGCTAAAGTCTATGAAGTAGCCAAAAAAACACCGCTAGAGAAAGCTCATAATTTAAGTAATACGCTTAATAATGAAATTTTCCTAAAAAGAGAAGATCTACAAGATGTATTCTCATTCAAAATAAGAGGAGCATATAACAAAATGAGTAAGCTCAGTAAATCTCAGCTTACTCAGGGAGTAATTACTTCAAGTGCTGGCAATCATGCTCAAGGCGTTGCACTTAGCGCTCTCAAGTTAAATTGCCAAGCAACTATATTAATGCCCATTACAACACCTCTAGTAAAAGTTAATGCAGTAAAAAATTTAAAAGCAAAAGTTATATTATTTGGTGATAATTATGATGAAACTTACAAAGAGGCAATAAGGATAAGCCAAGAAAGAAATTTATTTTTTATTCATCCTTTTGATGATCCTGATGTTATAGCAGGACAAGGAACTATAGCTATTGAAATAGAACAACAACTAAAGGAAAAACCTTATGCAATTTATATTGCTGTTGGTGGTGGAGGATTGATATCAGGAATATCTTTATACATTAAAAAAATATGGCCTGAAGTAAAAATAATTGGCGTAGAGCCTGAAGACGCAGACGCAATGACAAAATCTTTAGAAGAATCAAAAATTGTTGAATTATCTTCTGTCGGTCAATTTGCAGATGGAGTAGCGGTCAAAAAAATTGGTAAAAATACTTTTGATATTGGGAAAAAATATATAGATAAGATGATTAGGGTTAATACAGATGAAATATGTGCTGCAATAAAAGATGTTTTCGAAGATACAAGATCAATACTAGAACCAGCAGGCGCATTATCAATAGCAGGAATGAAAAAAGATATTTTGCATTCGAATCATTCAAATAAAAAAATGGTTGCGATTGCATGTGGTGCAAATATGAACTTTGAGCGTCTTAGATTTGTGGCAGAAAGAGCAGAGCTTGGAGAGAGCAAAGAAGTAATGATGGCTGTTGAAATTCCAGAACGTGCTGGTAGTTTAATTGATTTTTGTAAGTTACTTGATAATAGAAATTTAACTGAATTTAGCTATAGAATGTCAAATTCTAAGGATGCTCAGATATTTGTAGGAGTTCAAGTCTATGGGTTAAATGATAAAAAAAATCTCTTAAATAAATTTAGAAATTCTGAGTACCCATTTATTGATATAAGTGATGATGAATTATCCAAAAATCATCTAAGACATATGGTAGGTGGAAGATTACCAACCAATTTTAAAGAAATGAGTAATAAAAACTTTGTAGAGCTATTATACAGATTTGAGTTTCCTGAGAGACCTGGAGCACTAATAGATTTCCTAAATAATATGAAATCTAATTGGTCGATAAGCATATTCCACTATAGAAATTATGGTGCTGATGTAGGAAAAATTGTTATTGGAGTTTTAATCGATAGAAATGAAATTTTAGATTGGAATAAATTTATAAGAATTCTAGGATATAAATTCTGGGATGAAACTCAAAACGATACATATAAATTATTCCTTGGTGCATCAGAATAAATATAAGGTAAATTAGGAAAGATTTCGGTAAAAAAAATTAATCAATCTGATCTGAATGACAAGAAAATATCTGATATAGATCTAGTTACTAAAGTTGAAGCTGTTCTATATTTGAAAGGTAGACCAATATCAAAAAAGGAGCTTTCAGAAATTATTAATTCTGATATCAACTCAATAAGTGATGCAATTAAAGATCTAAAAATTAAATATTCAAATCCAAAATCAGCTATTGAATTAAATGAAATTAATAATAGTTTTTCTCTCGAATTAAGATCTAATCTTAATGAATTCGTCGATGATTTACTTCCTTCTGATTTGAAAACATCAGAATTAAGGACATTAGCAACTATTGCAATCAAAAAAAAGATTCTACAATCGGATCTTATTCTTCTACGAGGTTCAGGGGCTTATGATCATATTAAAGAATTATTAGAAAAAAAGTTTATTGTAAAAAGGAGGCAAAAAGATGGTAGGTCATATTGGTTATCATTATCAGAAAAGTTTTTTCAAACTTTTGCTGTAAGCAATGAATATCTTTCAAAGATAGGAAGTCATGATAACAAGCAGCAATAATAAGTAAATGTTAGAATAAACTAAATTATTACAAGATAATGGTATCTGAGATTTTCGCAGTTCTGGGCCAAACTTTATCAATCTATTCTTTCATATTAATAATAAGAATTTTACTTACTTGGTTCCCTGGTATCGATTGGAGTAACGGTGTTTTGTCTGCATTAACGTCTATCACAGATCCTTATTTAAACATTTTTAGAGGTATTATCCCTCCAATAGGCGGATTTGATATTTCATCTTTATTAGCTTTTTTACTTCTTAATGTTATTCAAAATTTAATTACAAATCTCCAGTATGCAAGCTTAGGCTATAACTAAATTTATCTATCGTCTCCAGAACCTTTTATTTTTCCTTTAGCAGCTCTTAATTTTAATTTTTCAAGATTTTGTAATGCAACATCCTCTAAATTAAAATTTAATTCTGTACAAAGATTTGATATGTACCACAATACATCCCCTAACTCTTTCTTAATTCCTAATTTTGATTCGTTATCAAATATTCCATTTTTATCTCTTATAACTTTTTTTACTTTTTCTGCTACCTCACCAGCCTCGCCAACTAAACCAAGAGTTGGATAAATATTATTTGAGCCTAAATTTGGATATTGTGCTGTTTCCCTCGCTTTTTTCTGATAAGTTTTAAAATCCATGACTTAAATAACTAACTTTGGGTATGTTAAATTTATTTATATCTAGCAATATTATCTATATATGTCGAATATTGATTTAAAAAGAAGAACAAAAATTGTAGCAACTATTGGCCCTGCAACCCAATCTGAAGAGATAATTACAGATTTAATTAAAGCTGGAGTAACAACGTTCAGATTAAATTTCTCACATGGAGATCATAAAGATCATGCTGAGAGAATAAAAACAATAAGAGAAGTATCAAAAAAGTTAGATATAGATATTGGAATATTACAAGATCTTCAAGGACCTAAAATAAGATTAGGACGCTTTAAGGATGGTCCAGTAAAAGTTAAAAAAGGTGATAAATTTACACTGACATCAAATGAAGTCGAATGTACAACTACTATTGCAAATGTAACCTATGACAAACTTTCTCAGGAAGTTAGCGAAGGGAAAAGAATTCTATTAGATGATGGCAAAATAGAAATGATTGTAGAAAAAGTAGATATAAAAGCTAATCTTTTAGAGTGCCTAGTAACTGTAGGGGGCGTTCTTTCTAATAATAAAGGGGTTAATTTTCCAGATGTTCAGTTATCCGTAAAAGCATTAACAGAGAAAGATAAAGAGGATTTAAAATTTGGTTTATCTGAAGGAGTTGATTGGATAGCTCTAAGTTTCGTAAGAAATCCATCCGATATAAATGAGATTAAAGACTTAATAAACAAAAATGGTCATTCAACTCCTGTAGTGGCGAAAATAGAAAAATTTGAAGCAATTGATCAAATTGATACTGTATTACCCTTATGCGATGGGGTTATGGTTGCAAGAGGTGATTTGGGAGTAGAAATGCCTGCTGAAGAGGTTCCTCTTTTACAAAAGGAATTAATAAGAAAAGCCAATACATTAGGTATTCCAATAATTACTGCGACTCAAATGCTTGATTCTATGGCTTCAAATCCAAGACCAACTAGGGCAGAAGTTAGTGATGTTGCAAATGCAATTTTGGATGGAACAGATGCAGTAATGCTTTCAAATGAAACTGCAGTTGGCGATTATCCTGTTGAGGCAGTAGAAACGATGGCAACCATAGCGAGAAGAATTGAAAGGGATTATCCACTTAAAGCTATTGAGAGTCACTTACCTAGTACGATCCCAAATGCAATTAGTGCGGCAGTTAGTAATATAGCTAGACAACTTGATGCAGGAGCAATAATCCCTTTAACAAAATCAGGCTCTACTGCTCGAAATGTAAGTAAGTTCAGACCACCAACACCTATCTTGGCAACTACTACAGAGAGAAGTGTAGCGAGAAGATTGCAACTTGTTTGGGGAGTTACTCCTATAGTAGTTAAAAATGATGATAGAACAGCAAAGACATTTAGTTTAGCTATGCAAATTGCTCAGGAGATGGGGGTCTTAAATCAAGGAGATTTAGTAGTTCAAACTGCGGGCACATTAACTGGAATTAGCGGCTCTACAGATTTAATAAAAGTCGGTTTAGTAAGAAAGATTGTATCGAGAGGAATTTCAATAGGGGAAATTGGTGTTACAGGTAAAGCAAGAATAATAAAAAATAATCTTGACATCTCCTTAATTTGTCCAGGAGAAATATTATTTGTTCCGGAGGAATTAATGAATAATATTCCACTGAGTAAAAATATTGCGGGCATTGTTACCAACCAAAATGTAAATGATGTTTATGCTTTGTTTAACAAAAATAATAAAAAATTTTCCACAATTTGTAATTTAGAAAATATGGATAATCATCAAATTAGTAATGGCGACCTTATTACACTTCAGCTTAATGAAGGTGTTATATATATGGGGCAAATTGAGGATGATGATTCAATAGATAAATATAAATATGTCTAGGAATATCTCAATAAAAGAAGCCTTAGGCATGGCCACAAAAACTTTAGTTTCGAACAAATTGAGAAGTTCCTTAACAATGCTGGGGATTATTATAGGAAATGCATCAGTTATTACACTTGTTGGACTTGGAAGAGGTGCTCAAACATTAGCAAAAAACCAATTAAGTAATTTAGGTGCAAATGTTTTATTCATTGTTCCTGGAAATAATGACACAAGAAGAAGAGGCATTTCATTTCCTAAAAACCTAGTTTTAGAAGATGCAGAAGCAATAAGTAATCAAGTCCCAACAGTTAAAAAAGTTGCTCCTCAAATCTCTGCAAACGAAATAGTGCAATCAAACTCTAAAAGCCTCAATATATCTATTGCAGGAGTTACTCCTGAATTTCTTGATGTAAGAAGCTTTGAAGTAGATAAGGGAAGATTTTTATCTAAAAGCGATGTTAACAGTGCAAGAAGTTATGTAGTAATAGGTCCTGATCTTAAAGATGAATTTTTCAAAGATAAATCATCATCACTAGGAAGAAAAATTAGAATTAAAGATCATACTTACGAAATTATTGGAATATTAAAACCAAAAGGTGCTGTATTTGGGAGTAATCAAGATAAAAATGCTTATATTCCATTAACCACTATGGTAAATAGGATTACAGGGAAGGATCCTACATATGGTGTAAGTTTAAGCTTCATTAGTGTTGAAGCGATAAATAAAAATGCAACTAGTGCCGCTAAATTTCAGATTACTAACTTATTAAGGCAACGACATAAAATAATCAGAGATGATGACTTTGCGGTTAGGTCGCAAGAAGATGCATTGAATATAGTAACCAACATAACAAGTGGGCTAACGTTTTTATTGGCTGGTATAGGCGCAGTATCTTTAGTGGTTGGAGGTATAGGAATAATGAATATTATGCTCGTTTCTGTAAGCGAAAGGACTGAAGAGATTGGACTAAGAAAAGCAATAGGTGCTAAACAGTCAGATATATTAATTCAATTTTTAATTGAGGCATTGATTTTATCTACAATTGGAGGATTAATTGGAACAACAACGGGATTATCAGGTGTTTTTCTTTTATCTCTGATAACACCACTTCCTGCATCAGTAGGAATTACAACAACTTTTTCCACCATGATCATTTCAGGATCAATAGGTTTAATCTTTGGCGTTTTACCTGCAAAAAGAGCTTCTAAATTAGATCCAATTGTTGCATTGAGAAGTTTATAAATAGAATTTATAATAATGCTCAATTTTTATAAATTCATTGAGATACTAGTGAGTCTTCAATCATTAGTAATAACCTCAATGTTACCTGTTTATATTCCACTACCTTTTATCTATAAATCTAGTAATAATTTTGAGTTGCCTATAACATGGCAAATTCCAACAATAATTTTATTAACACTTATATTTCATAAAAAGGTTGTTTTCAGAGCATTTTCTATATATTTAATTTTGGGATTATTTATATTTCCTGTCTTTCATCAAGGAGGTTCAATAGGCTATTTGCTCACTCCAAATTTTGGTTATTTATTAGGTTTTTATCCATTAATAAAAATCATTGATAATTTAAATAATAGAAATAAAATAAACTTTGTAAACTTTTTAAAAAATGGATTTATTGCAATAGGTGCTATGCATTTAACTGGAATATTTTACAACTCAATACAAATTATAATCTACAGTCAATTTAATTTATTTTTATATAATTTAGGGAAATACTCATTAGGTAAGATTGGATATCATTTTTTAATGCTTTTTCCTCTTTTATTACTTATTAAAACTATAGAACTTTTAAAACATAGTAAATAATGAATAATAAAATACAAACAAGAATATATTTTTTATCTTTAAGTATTTTTATTGTTCTAATAGATCAATTTACGAAATATTTAATGTTTTATAATAAAAAATTATTCATTAATAAAGATTTTCTTTTATTCAAATTAGACTTTGTAAAAAATTACGGGGCGGCATTCAACATATTTAGTGGTAGTAGAATATTTTTATCTTTAATAAGTATTGTTTTTTCAATATTACTTATTTATTTAATGTTATGGAAAAACAACTTAATTGTACTTGATCTTTATTCTTATAGCTTTATTCTTGGCGGAACTATTGGTAATGGAATGGATAGGATTTTAAAAGGTTATGTAATTGATTTTATAAATTTAAATATTATAAATTTTCCAGTATTTAATGTTGCTGATGTAGCTATTAATATTGGATTCGTTTTTTTACTGTTTAGTATTTTTAAAAATAATCGATAAAATGAATTACTTGAAATTAAAGTATATAAAGTATATTGCATTTATATTATTTCTATATATTTTATTATCGATATTTATAAGAACAATTAATATTTACACCCTTTTATTTTTAATATTAACTATTTATATCTTTTATAAGATTGATAAAAAATTATTTAAAAAAATAGTTTATAAAGTTATATATAAAAATAAAAAAAATTCACTTTCATTCAAAAATAAATATGGTGCTGCCAAGATAAGTTTGGAAGGAGTCGAGAAAATTAATAAAAAAATTAACGATAAAGTAAAAGTCGAATTGTTAAATTACAAAAAAAATAAACTAGAGTCCCAATTAAAAACTGGAGATTATAAAGTTACTCTTTTTGGAGCAGGTTCCTCAGGAAAAACATCTATAGCAAGATCCTTATTGAAAAACATTGTAGGACAAACTTCAGCAAAAATTGGTACAACAAAGCAAATTAAGAGCTATAAAATTCGTATCCCCATCTTAAAAAGAAACATTAATATAGTTGATACTCCGGGCTTATTCGAACCATCTAAATTAGGAGAAGAAAGAGAAAAAGCAACAATCATACAAGCATCAAATTCTGACTTAGTTCTTTTTGTGTTAGATCAGGACATAAATAAATACGAAAACTATCTAATTAAGGAATTATTAAAATTAAGGAAAAAAATAATAATAGTTCTAAATAAATGTGATTTGAGATCTAGAGATGAAAATAATCTCATCAAAAATAATATAATTTCTATAACTTCCGCTAGAAAAAATAAAATTTCATTTGTGCAAACAATAGCAGTACCACAACAATCTCACTTTAAAAAATCAGATGCTTTAAATTTAGTTCCAGAAGTAGGAAGTTTATTTAGAGAAATAATTGAAACGCTCGATAATAATGGTGAAGAATTATTGGCGGATAATATTCTTTTTCGATCAAATAAGTTAGGTATTAAAAGTAAAAATTTCTTGCAAGAACAAAGATATTTAATGTCAAATAAAGTGATTAAAAAATATATGTGGATAACAGGAGGAGTAATACTAGTTAATCCACTACCAGCTGTTGATTTCCTTACTACTACCTCCGTTAACCTTCAAATGATAATGGAATTATCAAAAATATATGAAATAAAGCTTACAAAAAAAGATGCAAAAGATTTAGCAACATCATTGCTAGGCGCATTGGCTAAACAAGGAATACTAAAAGGGGGTCTCGCAATTCTTTCTCCTGCTTTAGCTACAAGCTTGACTAAAATAATATTATCTAAATCTATACAATCAGTTACAGCAGGCTGGTTAATAAGAATAGTAGGACTAAGTTTGATTGAATATTTTGAAAATGGGCAAGATTGGGGAGATGGAGGAATTCAAGAAGTAGTTGATAAGATCTATAGATTAAGTAAAAGAGAAGACATTTTAAACAACTTCGTAAGAGAGGCTATTTCAAAAATTGAAATGAAAAAGTATTTTAAATCAAATAAAAGTTTGCCTCCATTTACTATGTAAAATTGGATAATTGATCACTTAAATAAGTTCTGAAATCAAAAATAGTTATTAGGAGTAAATAAGCAATACAAATAGCTATAGATATAAACCCTGTCAATATTGCAATAATTTTTGGTCTACCCATATTCATTAGTTAAGCATCTAGAAGTCTCAAAAGTTCTTCAATATGAGATTCTTTTGTATTGTAATTCCCCATAACAACCCTTAAAAAATATTTACCTTTAAATTTTGGTCTAGAAAGCATAAAATTATTTTTAATTAGTTCATTAACTTTAGTTTGAGTCCATACATCAGAGTCTTTTGGCTCAAGTTTATTTGGCAAGAATGAGACAATATGAAGAGGGCCTGAATATATATCAAATTTATTTTTACTAATATTTTTTATAAAAAAATCCTTTCTTTTAATTGATGATTTTAATATATTTTCTATTCCATCCAGACCTAAAAAACGTAACCCAAGCCAAAGTTTGATAACTTCTGCAGGTCTAGAACCTTGTATGCCTATTTCTCCTCTATTTATAATATTTTTTTTAGATGATATATATGGTAGTCCAGTATTAAAAGTATTTTCTAAAGTACTCATATTTGAAACCAATAACAAAGATGAAGTCTTTGTGATGCCAATTATTTTTTGTGGATTTATCGTTATCGAATTAGCTTGATTAATATTATTTAAACCTTCTATTGGAATAGAAGTTATAGCAAAAATCCCTCCAATTGAACCATCAAGATGTAACCATATATTTCTTTGTTTACAGATTTCACTTATTTCTTTAACAGGATCAATTGCTCCTCTTACAGTTGTCCCAAGGGTGGCAACAATAGCAAATATTTTTTTATTTTCTATTGAACATTTATCTAAAGACATTCTGAGTTCGTTTATATCCATTCGACCTTGATTATCAGTTTTAATTCTGACAAGATTTGCTTCATCAAGACCCATTACCCTTATACATTTAACGAAGGAAGAATGAGCATCTTCACTAACAAGTAATACAGAATTAGGATTTGTACCTAATCCAGCATTATTTCTAGCTGCTATGAGTGCATTCAGATTACTTAATGTACCTCCGCTTGCAGCTATACCACCTGAGAAATCATTAAAACCTATTTTATTTGCAAACCATTTGCATAATGATTCCTCGAGCAAAGTAACACTTGGTGATAACTCGTAAGCAAGAAGATTATTATTTAAACCAGCAGCAATTAAATCTCCCAAAATAGAGAAAATTAAAGGTGGGGGATCAAGGTGAGCTAGTGAGCCAGGATGAACGGGATTAAATGAATTATTCAAAAGAGATTTAATCTCAGAAAACAAATCTTCTTCAGAGTTACCATCTTCCGAAGGCATAATACAATTGAAACTCTCATCAAAAGGTAAAGGACCATTTTTATCAGCTTTAGAAAACCAGTCACAAAGATTTTGACTAGCTCTATTGAGAAGAGTAATCAATTTGTCATTAGTCCCTGAATATGAGGGAAAATATGTATCATTATTATTAATTAAATCTTCAGCCATCAGATAAGATATCTATTAATAATTCTATTCTCAATATTGGTAAATGAGATATATTTTCGAAAATGGAAATAGTAATAAAGATCAACAAAAAAAAACAAATAATTCAAAATACACTTTGTGGATGAATTCGATATTAAAAAGATCTAGAGAAATTGGAAAAGTTGAGCTACCAATCTGTTCAATAATTTTAGATGAGAGAGGAAGATGTATCGGGAGAGGTGTTAACAGGAGGAATATAAATAAAGACCCATTAGGTCATGCTGAGATAATGGCACTTAGGCAGGCATCTCTAATAAAAAATGATTGGAGATTTAATGAATGTACTATCATCACAAATTTAGAACCTTGTACCATGTGTTCCTCTGCTCTTATTCAAGCGCGGATGGGTAAAGTTATTTTCGGTGCTTACGATAAGAAAAGAGGTGGATTAGGTGGCTCAATTGACCTATCAAAACATGAAAGTGCTCATCATAAAATGGAAATAATTGGAGGTATCCTAGAAGATGAATGCAGTGAAATCTTACGGATATGGTTTAAAAAGTTGAGGACTCAAAAATAGAAAATTTCTTTAGCTCAGTATCAAATAGGTTTAATAATCTGTCTACATTCTCCTCACTTGAATTAAAACCCATTAGCCCTACACGCCACACCTTACCGGATAATTCTCCAAGTCCATTTCCTATTTCAATTCCAAAGTTTCTTAAAAGATGATTTCTAAAACCATCCCCATCAACAGCTGGAGGTATTTTAACTGTGGTTAAAGTTGGCAATCGATAATCCTCTGATACATGTAATTCCATACCAAGACTTTCTAGACCATTCCACAGTTTCTTTGCATTAGTATTATGCCTATTCCAAACATTCTCTAAACCTTCATTTGCAATTAATCGTAAACCTTCTCGAATAGCAAAATTCATGTTAACAGGGGCAGTATGATGGTAAACGCGATCAGAACCCCAATATTTATTTAAAAGGGATAAATCTAGGTACCAGTTGGGAACTTTTGTTTTTCTTGAACTTAGTTTTGCTTCAGCTCTCTCATTCATTGTAAAAGGGCTTAATCCCGGCGGACAGCTTAATCCTTTCTGGCTACAACTATACGCTAAATCAATTTTCCATTCATCTATCAATAATTCTAGAGCCCCAAGTGAAGTAACTGCATCAACTAAAAACAAGCAATTATTTTTTCTACATACATCACCAATTCCATCGAGAGGTTGTAAAACCCCACTAGATGTTTCAGCATGAACAATAGCAAATATAGCCGGTTTTTTAGTCTCTATTTCATACTTGATTTCTTCATAAGAAAAGGATTTACCCCAAGGTTTTTCAATAACAGATACATCTGCTTTATATCTATTTGCCATATCAACTAGTCTGTCTCCAAAGTATCCTTTTTTAGCGATAAGAATTTTTTCTCCTTCTTCTATAAAATTCGCTATTGAAGCTTCCATAGCTGCACTTCCAGTTCCACTCATTGGAAGAGTCAGACGATTATTGCATTGCCAAGTATATCTTAGAAGTTTTTGAACATCAGACATTAATGATATATATGCTTCATCTAAATGACCAATTGGATTTAGTGAAAGAGCATTTAAAACTTCAGGATGTGCGTTTGATGGTCCAGGACCTAATAGAAGTCTAGAGGGAACATAAGTCTTTGAGAAATAAGATAAGTTCTCTTCATTTAAAGCCGAAATAAGTTTAGCTTCTGTCAAAGCATTACATTCAATTACTTTTAAATTAAACTAATATTGCCACATAAGCGATATTTATTTAAAGAAATTCATTCAATTTAAATAATTAGGTAAACAATTATTAAACTTATGACTTGAAACACTAAAAGAAGTCATCTAGTCTTAAAAAAAGTTACCGTTGATACATAACAAGAATCCTCAAGTTATTAATTTCATATAAGGTATTACAAAATTATGTCTAAATCTCCTCAAGATGTTTTAAGTCAAATTAAAGACGAAGGAATTGAACTCATCGATTTAAAATTCACAGATATTCATGGAAAATGGCAACATTTAACTCTTACTTCAGACATGATAGAGGAGGATTCATTTACAGAAGGCTTAGCATTTGATGGCTCATCAATAAGAGGTTGGAAAGCAATTAATGCTTCGGATATGTCAATGGTGCCCGATGCGAGTACAGCTTGGATAGATCCTTTTTATAAACATAAAACACTTAGCATGATTTGCTCTATTCAAGAGCCTAGAAGTGGTGAGCCCTATGATAGATGTCCAAGAGCTTTAGCTCAAAAGGCTTTAAAATATTTAGACTCGACTGGAATAGCAGATACTGCATTCTTTGGACCAGAACCAGAATTCTTTTTATTTGATGATGTTAGATATGACTCTAAAGAAGGAGGTTGTTTTTATAGTGTAGATACTATTGAAGCGCCATGGAATACAGGGAGAATTGAAGAAGGGGGAAACTTAGGATACAAAATACAATATAAGGAAGGATATTTTCCAGTAGCTCCAAATGATACTGCGCAAGATATCAGATCTGAGATGCTTCTTCTTATGGGTGAATTAGGTATCCCTACAGAGAAACATCACCATGAAGTTGCTGGTGCTGGCCAACACGAGCTTGGAATGAAATTTGATTCGTTAATAAATGCTGCTGATAACGTTATGACTTATAAATACGTTGTCAGAAATGTTGCAAAAAAATATGGAAAAACTGCAACATTTATGCCCAAGCCTGTTTTTAACGATAATGGAACAGGAATGCATGTTCATCAAAGTTTATGGAAGAGTGGACAGCCACTATTTTTTGGTGAAGGAGCATATGCAAATTTATCTCAAACAGCAAGATGGTACATCGGAGGCATACTCAAACATGCTCCATCATTTTTAGCATTTACTAACCCAACTACAAATAGTTATAAAAGATTGGTTCCGGGATTCGAAGCACCTGTAAATCTAGTTTATTCTGAGGGTAATAGATCAGCTGCGGTAAGAATACCTTTAACAGGTCCAAGCCCTAAAGCTAAAAGATTAGAATTCAGATCAGGTGACGCACTTGCAAATCCTTACTTAGCCTTCTCTGTAATGATGCTTGCTGGTATTGATGGAATTAAAAATCAAATTGATCCTGGTGATGGGGTAGATGTAGATTTGTTTGAACTTCCAGCTGATGAACTTGCAAAAATTGATACAGTACCTTCATCTCTAAATGACTCGCTTAACGCGCTAAAAGCAGATAAGGATTATTTATTAGCTGGCGGAGTATTTACTGAAGATTTTATTGATAACTTTATCGATATAAAATACGAAGAGGTACAACAACTAAGACAAAGGCCTCATCCCCATGAATTCTTCATGTATTACGATGCATAATTAAAAGAAGAAATTAGTTTACATTAATCAATTTGAGAAATATCACAAAATTTTCTCAAATTGATTTTTTTTTTGTTGGAATATAGATATATAAATTTAAAAATGGCTAGGGAATCTATTTCAAAAATTGCATATAAAACGCTACAACAAAGTAAAAGCATTGCAGGTTTCGCTCACAAGCAGATCAGTTCAAGGTTAATGAATTTTATTCTTCCCGATTCAAAGCTTGAAAATTTGAATATAGATAAGGATCTTCTAATGCAAATCCAAAATTCAATGGATATCTTAAGAGAAGAAGATTGGAATGATGCAGAAAAAAATATATATCCAAAAAAATTATTGTTTGATGAACCATGGCTGAGATATCTAACTCAATATCCTAAAATTTGGCTCGATATGCCTAATACATGGGATAGACGCAGAAAACAAAACTTTGATGATCTTCCAAAATCAATTGATAAGGATAATTATCCTCAATATTACTTGAGAAACTTCCATCATCAAACAGATGGTTATTTATCAGATTTTTCAGCAAGTATTTATGACCTACAAGTAGAAATACTTTTCAATGGTAGTGCTGACTCAATGAGGAGAAGAATAATTAAGCCAATAAAAGAAGGACTTGAAATGTTTAGCGATAGGAAAAAAAGTTCTATAAAAATACTTGATGTGGCTACAGGATCAGGAAGAACATTGAAACAATTAAGAGCCGCATTTCCTAAAGAAAAAATTACAGGAATTGATTTATCTGATTCATACTTAAAAGAGGCAAGTAGATATATTTCAGATTTAGATGGAGATTTAATTGAGTTAATAAAAGGTAATGCTGAGGAATTACCTTTTGAAAATGATAGTTTTCAATGCATTTCTTGTGTTTACTTATTTCATGAATTACCTAGAACAATTAGAGCTAAAGTATTAAATGAATTTTTTAGAGTTCTTGAACCTGGGGGTATATTAGTTTTAGCTGATTCAATTCAAATAAGTGATTCTCCTGACTTCACATCCGTTATGGAAAGCTTCTATAAATCATTTCATGAGCCTTTTTATTGTGATTACATAAAAGAGGATATAGATTCTAAAATTGAGGATGTAGGGTTTAAAAATGTAAAATCAAACTCCTTTTTTATGACCAAAGTATGGTCTGCGGTAAAGTAAATAAAAACTTCTATGACCTATTGGGATAAAGATACAATTCAGATTGTTCAAAGTCTTAATGACAAATTAAAAATTGATCATTCTAAATGGCATAAAGATAAAGGAAATAAATATAAACGATCTGCAGAACTAATTTCGGCAGGATTATGCCATTTAATTATTTCTTGTAATGAGAAGGAAACTATTGAATATATAGAAGAAAGTATTAAATGGTTAAAAGAAATTAACGTAGATCAACCTTGCCCTAGTAAAAATCATCTTTTTAAAGCCAACTGAAGCCTATTACCTTTACTACTCCATCTAATGTCATCAAAACATTCATTAATTATGTATAAGCCACGGCCATTTACACTACTTATTTTTTTAGGTAACTTGTAGTCTCTTTTTTTTATTTCTAAACCATTACCTTGATCTTGAATTTGCCAAACACACCAATTAGGAGTAATTATTCTTCTTACTCTAATATTTTTTTTAGGATCTAATTTATTTCCATGTTTTACTGCGTTAACTAAAGCTTCATGTAAACCAAGTTTTATAAGATAGCTTGATTCAGAATTTTTAATAGGTTCTAATAATTGATCGACAAATTCATTTAACTGTAATGAAGATTCAAATTCGTGGTTTGACCAGTTAATCTTTGGTCTTTTAAAAAATTTTTTTAAAATATTTTTGCCCCGAAGTAAGGACATAATAATATTTTGATACTGTCTTAATTTTAACTTATTAAATACCTCAGTTTAAAGAACATTATCATGTCTCTCTGCAATTGCAGGATGCCGTAGGATGGAGTCCATAAGTCTTACACCTCTTAATTGATTTATTAAAGGCATATGTCCATCAGGAGCATCCAATGACCAGCTAAAAGATCCAGGATATCTAGTCCATAAGCCTTCTTTTTTCCAACCTATTTTCGGCCACATTAATTCATATTTTTTACCTACTGATTTTAATATCTTTGCTTGAATTGAGAATCCAAATCTACCAGTAGAATAAATAGTCCATAATCTATCTATTGTTTGTAGATCGTTACCTGACATATTCTTAACTTCACTATAGAAAACATATCCACGTTTCTCAGCTAATTTTCCAGCTAATTTCCGCAAATAGGAACTTGTTAATCTATCTGCCTCTTCAAATTTTTGCTCAACTAACTTTAATTGCAAATCTTCATAATTAATATCAATATCTGAATATGTATTAAACCAATTATTGAATTTTGAATTTTCAAAGAATTCAGGCTTAAATTTTTTTAAAACTTGCAATATCCAACCAGCAGCCCAGTCATCACCATCTCTATCAAAGAGATCAAACAGTGAAGGTCCAAGATTAAAAATATTTTCGATTTCAGATTCTATTTGAGATAATGAATTTATTCTTTTTCTTTGATTGGAATCTACAAATTTTTTTAAAAGATCTAATGTAGCATTATAGATATCTTGTTCTTTGTTATTCATTTTAAAAAATCATTCTAAAAAAATAAAAACTATCCATGTGTTTCAAAAGAAAAGAACTAGAGAAATTTAGACGTTTTAAAGGACCACTTATAGATGTTAGAAGCCCAGGTGAATATTATAAAGGACACCTGCCTAATTCTATTAACATTCCACTATTTGATAATGATGAGAGAAATATAATTGGCACGATTTATAAAAAAGAAGGAAGAAAAAAAGCAGTCATAGAGGGATTAAAATTTTTTGAAAAGAAAATGGAATTACTTCTTGATGATTTATTCATGAATATTGATTCTTGTAAAACTATTCCTAATAAAAATAATGAATTTTTTATCAGAATATATTGCTCTAGAGGAGGAATGCGTTCACAAAGCATTGCTTGGCTACTAGAAAAATACAAATTAAATCCAATAACACTTAAGGGAGGATACAAAATATATAGAAGGTGGGTATTAGATAGTTTCTCAAAAAAAATGAATATAGTAGTTATTAGCGGGAAAACAGGAACAGGGAAAACAAGATTATTATCATTACTAGAGAAATATAAATATCAAACTATTGATCTTGAAGGATTTGCCTGTCATAGAGGAAGTACATTTGGAGGTCTAGGAATGAAAGAACAACCTTCGAATGAACAATTTGAAAATAAAATTGCGGAAAAATTAAATTCTTTTAAATGTTCTAATAATATTTTTGTAGAAGCTGAAAGTGCAAATATAGGTAAATGCAAAATTCCTCATGAATTCTTCAATCAGATGAAAAATTCTAGGAGAATTGAAATTATAAGAAGTGAATCTAACAGGTTAGATGAGTTGATAGATACTTATAGTGTTTTTAAGAAAGAGGAACTGCAAGAATCTGTATTAAGGATAAAAAAAAGATTAGGACCGCAAAGAACAAAAATAGCTCTAGAATCAATTGACAATGAGAAATGGGACTTAGTTTGCAAATCAGTTCTAGATTATTACGATAAGTGTTATGAATTTGAAAAGGTTGGCAAGACAAATATAAAGTTATTAGATTTAACCGACAAAAAATATGATGAAAGGATTCTAGAGTTAATAAATAATGTTTTATAAAATAATTACAAACGAATGTGAAAAATATTTCCTAAGATAGTAAATTATTGACTGAATATTATGACCGCAAATAAAACTGCAAAAATACAATTTTATGAAGGAACCGATGAACCAGTAGTGCCTGAAATAAGACTGACTAGGAGTAAGGATGGTACAACCGGCCAAGCACTATTTTTGTTTGAAAAACCTCAGGCATTATCTTCAATTACAGACGGTGAAATCACGGGTATGCGTATGATTGATTCCGAAGGTGAAATACTAACTAGGGAAGTTAAAGTAAAGTTTGTTGATGGAGAACCCATATTTTTAGAAGCAGTTTATATTTGGAAGAATACATCAGACTTTGAGAGATTTATGAGATTTGCAAATAGTTATGCCAAATCAAATGGATTAGGATATTCTGAGAAGAAGTAGAATGTTCTGAAAATTGAATAGTTCATCATATTTCAAGTTAGTAGTAATTTTAATCACTTCTTTAATACTATGGTCTTTAAGAGATTTTCTCCTGTTAATAATTTGTTCTTTAGTTATTTCAAATATTGTATGTAATTTATGTAATCAAATACAAAAGGGCTTGAAAATCCCCCGATCGCTTTCTTTGTTTCTTGTCTTAACCGTTATATCAGTAATAGTATTTACTATTTTCATTCTTGTATTGCCTCCGTTTATAAAAGAATTCAATGAAATACTAGTTGATATTCCAAATGGTTTATCAAAAATAAATATTTTGATTAATACAAATTTGAACAAATTTAATAGTTTATTATATGGAGAACAATCAGAAAATGTTATAGACATATTCAGTCTTTTAAATAATGTAGTTACCATTCCAGATGCTTCAACTATTGCAAAAGCTGTCCAAGAAAGTTTTAAGAATTTAATAAATATAGCCGGAAATCTGGGTTCAGGTCTTTTGAAATTAATATTCGTATTAGCAGTGAGTTTGATGATTTCTATTGAACCAAAACAGTATAAAGAAAATATACTTCTTTTAATTCCAAAAAATTATCGCAACAAATTTAGAAATATTCTGGAAAAATGCAATATTGCATTAGCAAATTGGACCTTTTCTATGGTTATAAGCTCATTATCAGTAGGTCTATTGTCATTAATAGTTTTGTCTATATTAGACGTCAAATATGTTGTCTCAAATGCTTTAATAGCAATGGTTCTTAATATAATTCCAAATATAGGTCCAGTTATTAGTGGTATATTTCCAATCTCTATTGCACTACTTGATAATTTTTGGAAGCCACTGGCTGTTTTAGGAGCATATGTAATAATTCAAAATATTGAAAGCTACATAATAATGCCTTCTATAATGAAGAAAAAAGCAAACTTACTACCTGGTTTGACATTAATATCGCAATTTGGATTTACTTTCATTTTTGGTCCTTTAGGCTTAATACTTTCTCTTCCATTAGCTGTAGTAATTCAGGTTTTAATCAAAGAATCATTTAAAGATATTTAAAAACTAATTAATTAATTTTTTATATAAATATGGGTAGGAAAAAATTATAAAGAAAGCTAAGGGATGTTTGCCAATAGCAAAATATAGTGAACTAAATGTAAAATGATCAAATAATATTCTTAACTCGGTAGAAAGATCTATTAAAACTAAAGAAAATAAAATTATCAAATAGTAATTCAATTTCATAATTTTAGAAGGTTAAACTCAGTCTTTCAGCAACAAAGATGGAGCCAATAAAATACTTGAATAACTTCCAACTATTATTCCTAATGATAAGGCCAAAGAAAACCAAAATAGTGAGTAAGATCCAAACAAAATTATGCTTAATAAAGGGATAAGGGTTGTAATACTTGTAAAAGTTGTTCTTCTAAATGATTCGTTAACTGATAATTGAATAGTTTCGTTATAGCCTTCTTTCTTTGATTTTAAATTCTCACGAATTCTATCAAATATAACAACTGTATCATTTACAGAATAGCCAGCAATAGTTAACAATGACACAGCAAATAAACTGTTTACCTCGACGGATAATATAATTCCCAACCAAGAGAATATTCCGAAAACAATAAATAAATCATGGAATAAAGCTAATAATGCAAATAATGCATATTTTTTATCAAATCTAATGGTTATATATAGAGAAATTGCAAATAAAGAAACTAATAATGAAGTAACACAATTAGTAAGTAATCTTTTCCCAAGCTTTGGACCTATTAATCTTGAATCCTTACTCTCATAATTCAGAGGTCCAATAATATTATCAAGATTAGTAATAAGATTATTTGATTCTTCAATACTTAAATAAGGTGTTCTTATTGATATTAATTTATTATTATTTTGGAATTGTAATTTAATATTATTTAAAACATTATTATTTTTAGAGATCTCTCTTAAATTATCCAAAACTGAATCAGGGGAAAGATTAGAACATTCCGCTTCACAAACTCTTTCTATTCTTAGTTCATTACCCCCAACAAAATCCATCCCTAAATTTATAGGTTTCTTATAAGAAGTATTAAATGTAGAATATAAAATCCCTAGCAGACTCAACAAAATAAGAACAGTTGAGAAACTAATTATCTTTTTTTTATTTTTTATTAGTTCAAGATTGTATTTCATGGCTACTTAGAAAAAAAATTTTTAATTTGAAAAATTATTCCTTGGCAGATAGAGATTTTTCTGCCTCAAAGATTGATATGTTGTAAAAAATCGCAAAATAGTTTTAGAACAATTTAATGAGGTAAACAAGCTTATTAAGACTCCAATACCTAATGTTGCCGCAAAACCCTTAACAAAATTTGTTCCCAATAAAAACAATACAAAACAACTAAGAAGAGTTGTAATATGGCCATCAACTATGGATGAATTAGCTCTTTGAAAACCACTATCAATAGATCTTGTAAGAGTATTACCGTCATATAATTCTTCTCTAATTCTCTCAAATATAAGAATATTTGCATCAACAGCCATACCAATGCTAAGAATAAGACCAGAAATTCCAGGTAAAGTTAAAGTTACAGGAATTAAAGAATATAGGGCCAAATTAAAGAAACCATATAGTACTAGAGAAAGAACTGAAACAAAACCTAGAATTCTATAATTAAAAATCATAAATATACCAACAAAAATTAATCCAATAATTGCTGCATAAAGACTTTTTAAAATGTTTTTGGATCCTAATAGAGCTCCTATTGTATTAGTTTCTACTATTTCTATTGGCAATGGCAATGAACCACCTTTAAGTTGAACTTCTAATTCTCTAGCATCTTCAGCGCTAAAATTACCGCTTATTGTTGCTGATCCACCTGTAATCCCAGTACTAGCAAACTGACTACCAACACTAGCTTCACTTATTGATTCACCATCAAGAATAATAGCCAATAGTTGATTAGTGCCAGCAATTGACTTTGTGATTTCTGAAAACTTTTCACCTCCTGAATTACTAAAAGTTAATAAAACTTCCCAATTACTATTTGTTTGTTCTTGTCTCCTTCCTGCGTTAATAAGATCCTTACCAGATAAATCTGTTTTAGTAAATAAATTTGTAATTTCTTTATCAACATATTTTTTGATTTCAATTAACTTCCCATATAAATCATTACTAGTAGATGAGTAATTCAATTCTTGCTCTATATCTTTAAGATTATCTTGAATAACTTTAAAGAAATCATCATCATTTTGAATTTTTTCTGCAAATGAATATTGTTCAATTAATTCTTTAATACTAAATCTCTGTAGTTGCAGGGTTTTTAAATCTCTAGATGTTCCTTCTTTTTGGGTTCTAAATTCTAATAAAGCAGTCTTACCTAATACCCTTGAAGCAACTAATGGATTTTGTTCTCCTGGCAATTCTAAAATCAATTGATCTCTACCGAGGGTTTGCAAATTAGACTCAGAAACTCCTAAATTGTTAACTCGCCTATCTATGACCGAATTAACTGCTACAAGTTCATCACTTGTTACCTTACCATCCTCTTTAATAATTTGTAGTGTAAGTTGAGACCCCCCTTGTAAATCCAATCCCAACTGTAAGGGATAATTTATTAATAGATAAACAGATAAAGTAAGTAGAAATATAATAAAAAAAAGCCAACCCTGCCTTTTTTTCATTGTCTATATACTCCCACTAATTAAGTGTTCAACTTTTTCAACTATTTGATGTGGTTGGATTATTGTCAAATTTTCAAGATTTCCATTATAAGGAGTTGGAATATCCTGACTAGATAATCTAATTGGTCGGGCATCAAGATCATCGAAACACTCTTCTGTTATCAAGGCAATTAATTCTGCGCCAATACCTCCAGTCTTCATACATTCTTCAACAATAATTACTTTATTTGTTTTTCTTAATGATTTTGAGATAGTTTCCATATCAAATGGTTTTAAACTTATTAAATCTATTAACTCAACATCTATTCCTTTTTTTTCTAATTCTTCAACAGCTTTAAGGCAGTGATGTCTCATTCTTGAATAAGTCAATAAAGTAATATCTTTTCCTTCTTTTACAACGTCAGCCTGATCTAAAGCGCAAGTATAATCACCCTCAGGTAATTCTTCAGACAAATTGTATAGAAGAACATGTTCGAAAAATAGAACCGGATTATCATCTCTTATAGCTGCTTTCATTAAACCTTTAGCATTTGTGGGCGTACTACATGCAACAATCTTTATGCCAGGAACTGCATGAAAATATGCTTCAAGTCTTTGGCTATGCTCAGCACCAAGTTGACGACCAACTCCACCAGGTCCTCGAACTACAGCTGGTATTTTATAATTTCCGCCACTCGTATATCTAAGCATACCCATATTGTTTGATATCTGATTAAATGCTAAAAGCAAAAAACCCATATTCATTCCTTCTACTATTGGTCTTAAGCCAGTCATTGCCGCACCCACAGCCATACCTGTAAAACTATTCTCTGCAATTGGAGTATCTAAGACTCTTAACTCTCCATATTTTTCATATAAATCCTTAGTTACCTTATAAGATCCTCCATATTGACCAACATCTTCCCCCATTACGCAAACATTTACATCATTTGCCATTTCTTCATCAATTGCCTCTTTCAAAGCATTAAATAATAATGTTCCAGCCACAATTAATTACCTAATTAATCACATATATAATCCTACCACTTTGAATAATTCAACCTCCTTCAGCGAAGGTTATGAGTAGTAATATTGATAAAATCATTCCTGGCGACAGCAAAAGGACTAAAAGGCCTAAGTCATGTAAAGACATTCAAAGAAAGTGTTTTCTTAATAATATTGGCAATTCAACTTTTCTTCACAATAAAACTTCGAATAAATACAATAAAAAGACCTATACCTATAAAAGCAAAAGAAAAAGTTAGCAAAAAAGATAATCCAATTATTAATGTATTAATACTAGAGGAAATATTTTGGACAATTTCAGAAGAATTAGAGGGTTTATGTACTGAAAAATAAATTGCAATTTTATTACTTAAAAAATAAAAAAATATAAATAATAAAAAACTTGTTAATGATCCAACAATAAAATTTAAAGGTCCTTTTTCGGGAATATTTTTTTCAATATTCTCATTACTATTATCAGCCACTATAGATTTTTATATAAAAAAAATTTAAATGAATGTTATTCCCTTTTCAAGGAAAGTGCAAACCCATGAATCATAGCCTTTTTCTTTAAATAATTTAGAATTTGCAGTTAATTCCTTTTTAGCAGTCTCTATATCTTTAAAGAGTGCAAAGCATGTAGGGCCTGATCCACTCATTGAAAATGTGAGACAATTTTCTAATTTAGAAAGTAAATATAATGCCTGCTTTACAGAATCATTTTCATTTTCAACAACTAACTGCAAATCATTTTTAATAGATAAATGTTGATTATTAAAATTTAAGTTATTTAAACCATTATCTCTTAAATTTTTTCTTATGTTCTCAATCATTTCTCTATCAGTAAGATATTGATCACAAAATCTATTACTATATTTTTTATAAGTTTCAGCAGTTGATACTGATACATTCGGATTTTTTAAAAGAATTGCTCCATATTCAAGAGTTGAATCTAATTTCTCCAAAATTTCGCCTCTTCCAAAACATAATTGAACACCACCATTTATAAAAAAGGGAATATCAGATCCTAAAGTTGATGCTAATGAACATAAAGTTTCTTGATCTAATTTCAAATCCCATAAATTATTAAGACCAATTAATGTTGCTGCTGCATTACTGGATCCACCAGCTAATCCTGCGCCAATTGGGATATTTTTTCTTAAAAATATATTCGCACCGTAATCTATATTTGAATTTTTCCTTAATAGGTTTGCCGATTTAACAATTAAGTTATCATAAGATAGGCTCAAATCATTACAATCAGACTCAAGTTTAATTAAACCTTCATTATTAATTTCAAATTCTAAATAATCAGCAAGATCGATATTTTGCATAATCATTGCCAACTCATGAAATCCATCCTCTCTTTTACCAATAACTTCAAGGTGCAAATTTATTTTGGCAGGGGATTTTATATTAATTTTCTTTCTAGCTAAATCTTGCATATACTTAAATTTTTATTTTTTAATTTTAATACAATTTTCTGCAAGCTTAATCCATTGGTCAATTGAAATATCTTGTGGTCTTAAATTAAAACAAACTTTTGAAGATTCAGATAATTCATTTATCTCTTCATTTGAAAGTATTGAATTAAGTGTATTTCTAAGCATTTTTCTTCTTGAATTAAATGTAATTCGAAGAAGTTTATCTATATATTTTTCTAGACTAATATCTAATCTTAAATCATTTTTAATTGGTTCGAAAACTACTAAAGAAGAAAAAACTTTTGGAGGCGGACTAAATGATGAAGGCGGCACATCACATATTCTTTTTATTTTTGATATAAGTTGCATTCTTATACTAAGCGCACCAGCATTAGGACTACCTTCTTTTGATAAAATCCTATCTACAACGTCTTTCTGCATTAAAAATATTATTTTTTCGTAATTATAGTTTCTTATAATGCCCAATCGACCTATGAAAATATCCAATATTGGGCCAGTTATATTGTAAGGAATATTTGCAATCACTTTTGTAATCTTCTTATTAATCGAATCTAAATTTACAGAAAGAATATCTCCCTGCTGCAGTGAAAACTTATCATTATTATTGAATTTTTCATTTAATAAATTTATTAAATCTTTATCTAATTCAATTGCATGTAATTTTTTAATTTCTGAATCTAACAACTTAGATGTTAAAGCTCCTTTACCAGGACCAATTTCTAAAATAAAGTCATTTTCATTAAGAACAGCAATTTCTTTAATTTTTTCTAATATTTTTTTATTTACCAACCAGTGTTGTCCAAATCTTTTTTTTTGATGATAGTTTTTAGAATTCATCTAAAAGATAAATAATATGTTTAAATTAAATATGAATTTATTTAATTCTTTATATCATGAGCTTATCAAAAAAAAATTTAGATAAACTCAATAAATTTAAAAAAAAGAAAAATTTAAATAACGAAAGTAAAAATATAAATAATTATATAAATATAACTAATAATGATAATTTAATCACCAATTCACTTAATTCAGAAGATCCCAATAAAATTTTTTATTCCTTAATTGATAATTCAGAATCTTTAGAAGAGACTTCTAACGTTAATAATTCACTAAGACAAAGTGAGATTAATCAAAATAATATGAATTCTAAAAAAGATAATTTTTCCAAGGAATTAACAACCGAAGAGGAACTATATGATGAATTTAATTATCTTCTTGATGAATAATTATTTTTGATATTTACTTATGATTCAGAGTAATAGATTAGCAATTTATGCTATCGGCAAAATAAAGAAACTTTGGATTAGAGATGGAATTAATCAATACAAAAAAAGAATGCCTGAACTTATCATTAATGAGTTAAAGGCTTTTAATTTAAATAATCTTAGATCCAATAACAATATTATTATCTGCCTAAGTGAAGAAGGAAAACAGTTTAATTCAGTTGAACTATGTTCCTTACTCTTGAATTTTAAAAATAAAAAAATTAATTTCTTAATCGGTGATACTGATGGAGTTAGTTCAGATATAAAAGAAAAATCAGATCTTGTACTAAGCCTGTCTCCTTTAACTTTTCCTCATGAATTAGCTAGATTAATCCTAATCGAGCAAATCTATAGAGCTATTTCTATATCAAACAACTCCCCTTACCATCGTTCTTAAAAAGATTAGATTCAATCTAAAATTAATTTATAAAAGTTTAATAACTAACTATTTTTTGATTTTTGCTATATAGTACATATATACTATTAATTTCATCTTGGATTCTTTTGATTCAACTACTAAAATATTTAAAATACCCTTATTAACTGATTCGGTATCAGCAGGGTTTCCTTCTCCTGCAGATGACTATACAGAAGAAAATATTGATTTAAACGAACATTTAATATCTAATCCTTTTAGCACTTTTTTTCTTAGAGTTAAAGGTGACTCAATGATAAATGCAGGAATTAAAGATAAAGATTTAATAATAGTAGACAAGAGCTTAACAGCCAGGCCAGGGAATATCATCATTGCAATGATAGACGGAGAATTTACAATAAAAAGATTATCTATAAAAAATGATGAATTATATTTAAAAGCGGAAAATCATAATTATCCTGATTTTAGCTTTAAAAACCATATTGATGTACAGATATGGGGAGTTGTTATTTATTCAATACATAGCTATTGATGAGAATTTCAACTAATGATGCTATAGCTCTTATAGATGCTAATAATTTTTATGCGTCATGTGAACAAAATATTAATCCTAATTTGAGAAATAAACCAGTAGTAATTTTATCTAATAATGATGGATGTATCATTGCGAGAAGTCCTGAAGCGCGAGCTTTAAAAATTAAAATGGGAACTCCTTATTTTAAGATCAAAGAAAAATTAAATAAATTAGATGTAGCAGTCTTAAGCTCAAATTACTCTCTTTACGGCGATATGAGCAGAAGACTAATGAATTTACTAAAAAACTACTGTGAAGGAATAGAAATTTATTCTATTGACGAAGCATTTGTCTCAATTTCTAGACCTAATGATAAAAATCTATATCCTTGGGCGAGAAACATAAGATCATTAATATATCAGAATCTAGGGATTACCATAACAGTAGGAATAGGAGAAAATAAAGTAAGAGCAAAAATTGCTAATAAATTAGCTAAAAATATTGATTATTCAGCTGGAATATTTGATTTAGCTAGAACCAGAAATGAAAATAATTATTTAAAAAAAATTAGTGTAGATAAGATATGGGGAGTCGGGAAACAAACCTCTAATTGGTTGCAAAGTAAAGGTATTAAGAATGCGAAAGAATTAAGAGATATGGAAGAAAATGAAATCGTCAAGAAACTAGGCATAGTAGGAAGAAGATTGCAATTAGAACTGAAAGGTTATAAATGTCTGCCTATAGAAAAAAACAAGAAATCAAAAAAAGAAATTCAGGTGAGCAGGAGTTTCGGTACTCCTGTCACAAAATTGGAAGACTTAACTCAAGCACTAGCGACTCACGCAATAAAAGCATCTGAAAAAATGAGAAGTCAGAATTTGCAATCATCTAATATTAGAGTATTTGCAAGAACCAGTAAATATTCAAGTCAAAATTATCAAAGAAGTGCTCATAGAAAACTTACAAATGCAACAGACGACACAAACAGCATTTTAAAAATAGTAGTTGAATTATCTAAAGAAATTTATAATCCCGAATATAAATTTTCAAAAGCTGGTGTTTTAATGCAGGATTTAACTAATAGCGAATATTTACAGCAATCAATTATCAATTACAAATCTCAGAAAGACCTAAAAAAATCAGCAATTCTCATGAGAACTATTGATTTATTAAATAAAAGATTTAATAACAATGCAATTACATGGGCTATTACGAAAACACCAAAAAATTGGACTATGAATAAGAATTTCTTAAGTCGCTCATCTACAACTGATATAGAACAGATCCCAACTATAGTAAAGTAAAAAAATAAAATGGAATTTATTATATTTTTAAGCAAATTAGACCAAGAGATTCTTGACTTATTAATAAAAGCGAACTACGTAGTTGAAGAAAATAAAATTGAATGCCTATTAAATAAAGAAATAAAAGGCCTACATAATTTTGTAGAAAATAAAATAATAATATGTACTGAAAATGCAAAAAGGAAAACAAATTATAGAAATAAAAAGAATCGACCAAACAAAGATAACTTCAAAACAGAATTGGCAATAAGAAAAGCATTAAGACATGAGGCTACTCATGCTATACAAAAATGTAACAACAATAAGATAGTAGGCGATATAAAACATTTAGAAGGCAAATTACATAAAAGTAAGAGGAAATCATTAGAGTTCTCGACTTCCAATTTTTCTGGAACTTATGAAAAAGAAGTGGAAGCTTATATTCTTGAAGACAAGCCTAAAAAGGTAAAAAATATGATTAAAAAATACTGCCTATAAATTCAAATAAAATATGTCAACTAGCAATAAAATTGCCACAGCGCTGTTTATCTAAAAAATTCATATGTTGTCTTTCTGAGTAATATAATTCCTGAAATTTAATAGCATCTGAGTTTAAATCCTTAAAAAGATCATCGATCTCTTTATTAGTGTCTGATAAACCTGAAGAAGGATTATCAATCAAGATAGATATACAATTTTCTAAAGTTTTTAATCTTTGAGATCCCCAAGATTCGATCAAGTGTCTACATCTTTTTAAAGAATTATATTTCTCAAGAAGTGATAATGTTCCAAGTAAATTATCTTTAGGATTACTCAGCAATGTTAAAAACAATTCATTTGGGTTAACAAAACTATTAATTTTATTTGATGAATCAGGATTATTAATAGCTAAGAAATCAGGAAGAAGTGAAATCAGGTTAATAGCAGAAAAATCTTTTTGAAGAATTTGACTATTCGATTGTTTTAATTCATTTAAATAATTTAAACCAAAATTATTTTGTTCAATTTTTGAAATAATTTCCCATAAATTTTGAATATATTTAGTATTAAAACCATTAATCTCTCTTTTAAGAAATTCATCGCGAATAAAAAGACGAAGATCAGGACAATGGAGATAATAAAAAATTATTTCCGATTCATTTTTCTCACGACGAGAAATTTCATTTGGTTGTTCAAATTTTTTTGATCTACCATGCCAACGAAATCCCTTAACTTGATTTCGTAAATCTTGTTCAAACTGTATCGCTAACCTTGCTTGTCCCTTACTCAATCGTTCGGAAACTTTTTGTAGGTAATGAGTTCTTGTAGAAGATTGAGGTAATTTGCTCAACAATTTAACCAATGAAGAAATAACACTCTGAAAATTTTCAGACTTAGTTAAATCTTTATCTTTAAAGATTTGATCAATCTCCCAATCAATCCAAAAGGACGAATTATCAATTAAATTAAAATAATCTTCAGGGGTATGGTTATTTAAAAATTCGTCAGGATCTTTAAAATCATTAAGTTGAAGTATCTTAAGATTAATTTGATCATGAAGAGATAAGCTTTCTACTTCTTTTATTACTCTTTTTGTAGCTAATATTCCTGCATTATCAGAATCAAAATTCAAAACTATATTTTTATTATCTGTACATCTACATAATTGAGAGATTTGATACTTATTTAATGCTGTACCAAGGGAAGCTACAGAATTAGAAATACCTTTTGAATGAAGAGAAATCACATCAAAGTATCCTTCAACAATGATAGCTTTATCTCTTTTTCTTATATTGCTAGATGCTTTTTCAAATGCAAACAACATTTTCCCTTTTTCAAATATCTCTGATTCAGGAGAATTGAGATATTTAGGTTCCTGTCCATCAAGAGACCTTCCCCCAAAGGCAACTACTCGTCCCTGCATATCATGTATTGGAACGATTAATCTATTTCTAAAACGATCATATATCTTGTCAGAATTATCTTTAGAAATTACAAGGCCCGAAGCAAGTATTAGTTTTATAGGAAATTTTTCTACCTTGGATAGATAGTTAAATAAATCATTCCATGAATTTGGTGCAAAACCTAATTCAAAGTCATCAATAATTTTATTACTCAAGTTTCTCTTAGATGTTAAATATTTCCGAGCTTCAAAACCTAGAGAATTATTCAATTGAGACTTAAACCAATTTTTAGTGACTCTTAATATTTTATAAAGCTCTTCTTTTCTAGAATGTTGTTTTTTATAAGCCTCTACTTGGGGACCCTCAAGATTTTCAACATTAATATTATTCTTCTTAGCAAGAGAAAGAACAACATCAGAAAAATTTGCACGCGTAAATTCCATTAAAAATTTAATAGAGTTACCACCAGCACCACAAGAAAAACAATAGTAGAATTGTTTACTTGGTGATACTGTCATAGATGGCTTGGTATCATCATGAAAAGGGCAAATCCCAACAAATTCCTTGCCTTTCTTCTTAAGAACAATATGTTCAGAGATAACATCTACAATATCTGCCTTTTCCTTAACCTCTTGAATAGTTCTTGGGTGTATAGAATGAACCATTGAGATTTTAATCAAAAAATGAATAATGATTTATTTGTTATAGGTCAAAATCAAGTAAGAATCTACTTAATTTCACAATAAAACTATTTTTTAAATGATAAATATCTCAGAATTAGAAAAAAAATTTAATTCATTGAATAAGTTTAATTTGGTATTTGCCTCATTCTTCTTTAGTTTGATGACTTTGTGCGTAAAAAATATTGATAAAAGGATACCTATTTATGAATTAGTTTTATTCAGATCATTGTTAAGTTTAATAATTACATTATTAATAATTAATCTAAAAAATATAAATCCTTGGGGCAAAAATAGACCATTACTTATCCTAAGAGGTATTTTAGGAACATTAGCTTTAGTTTGTATTTTTTATGCGATTAGAAATATGCCTCTTAGTATATCTACTGTAATTCAGTACACATATCCTATCTTCATATCTATATTTGCTGGCATATTTATTAACGAAAAAATAACTAGGAATATAATTTTTGCTTTAATTATTGGCTGGATTGGAATATTAGTAATATTAAATCCAAACCAATTATCGAATATAAACGTTGAAATTGAAAAAGTTTCTATTTCTATAGCATTTCTTGGGGCAATCTGCACTGCATTAGCATACGTTACAGTGAAGAAACTTTCATTTACTGAAGATGTTTATGTAATAATTGAATATTTCCCACTTGTTTCTTTTATAACTTTATTACCAGTTGTATTAATCAACTGGGTAACGCCAAGTTGGAATGATTTGGTTTGGATAATTGGGATTGGATTATTTACACAATTAGGTCAGACTTTTTTAACTATAGGATTAAAAAATTTACCTGCTTCTGAAGCTTCAACAATAAACTATTTACAAGTTTTATTCGGATCTATTTGGGGAGTTTTGTTTTTTAGTGAAATCATAAACATAAATTTCCTTTTAGGCGCTCTACTTGTTTTATTAGGAACTATTATTTCTACAACCAAAATACATAAAAGGATATAAAATAAAAAAAATACTTGTTTAGTGATGAAATTTCTTTTGTTTGCAATATTTTTTCTTTCTCCTTTCCTCCAAGCAAAAGCATCAACCCCAAAAGCTGCCACATGCACTAGAAAGGAATACAGAGAAGAATATATTCCTGGAACACAATCAAGTCCAGGCTACGTAAAAAATTATGTAGTTGATATAGAAATCCCTTGTGGAGGTGAGCAAGCACAAAAAGTTGATGATAATGATTGCAGTGAAGGTTCTGTTATCGGAGGTCTTCTTGGGGCCGGACTAGCTCTTTCATCCACTAGAGGAAAAGACAGATTTTGGGCCGTACCAGCAGGAGGAACTGCAGGGGCATTAATTGGCTGTCAAGTGGATGGTGGTTAATTGATTAGTTGGATTAGTGGAGACCTAGTTGATTTTTGGCAATCTAATCAAAAGTTTTTTGTTCTAATAAATTGTCAAGGATTAGGATACGAAATACAAATATTAGAATCCTTTTTTCTCAAATTAAAAACAAATCAGGTATCAAATAAAAACATAACTCTTTGGATAAAACAAATTAAGAAAGAAGATTCAGATTTATTATTTGGCTTTAAATCAAAAGAACAAAAGAATTTCTTTATTGAAATTTTAAGTATTAGAGGTGTTGGATCTCAAATTAGCATGGGGATATTAAACAAATTTTCTATTAATGAATTAATCAATGCAATAAAAACACAAAACAAAAAATTAATTTGTTCCGTACCTGGAATAGGTCAAAAGATGAGTGACCGATTAATTTTAGAGTTTAAAAATAAATTCAAAAGTGAAATACTTTTTGCTGAAGAAAAAAGCAAAGATGAATTAGTGATTAAGGATTATGAAATTAATAAAATAATGGAAGACCTTCAGTTAACCCTTCAGTCATTAAATTACAAAAACAAAGAAATAAAGACTATTTTGCCAATTATTATGAAAGAGGTAGATCTCATTGCTAAAAAAGAAAATAATTTATCATTTGAAAATATATTGAAATTAGCTATGAATTATCTAGATAAAGATAGTAGTAATTTAGCTTGATGACGTAGTATCATAGAAAAAAGAGAAAAATTTTATGTCATTAGATACAGCTGAAAAACAGAAGCTTATTGAAACACATCAAGTACATCCTACTGATACAGGTTCAGCTGAAGTTCAGGTAGCAATGCTTTCTAAAAGAATATCTAAATTAAGTGACCACCTCCAAGGAAACATTCATGATTTCGCTTCAAGACAAGGATTATTAAAAATGATTGGGAAAAGGAAAAGATTACTATCTTATATAAAAGATAGAAACATGCAGAGATATCATGAAATAGTAAAGAAAATTGGAATCAGAGGATGATCTCAATTAATGAAAAAAAAACAATCTAAAAAAAAGATACAAAATAAAAAGAAAAAAAATTATTCTGAAACAACTGCTTTCGCGAATTTAGAAAAAACATCTAACCCTTTACCCACCCCAAAACGATCCGCAAGTGGCATACCTAAATATGTAGCAGATAGAATGGCAAGGAGAATATTTTTTACAGCTGGAATACCGACAATATTAGGAATGTCTGTTTTTGTTGTTAGCTACATTATCGTTACAAGAAATATTGCCGAAATACCTCCTTCCTCAACAATTGCAATTTCAGCATTGTTTTTCTTGTTAGGCCTAGCAGGATTAAGTTTTGGAATTTTATCAGCTAGTTGGGATAGGGATCCTGGTTCTTTTTTTGGTATTGAAAATATTCCAATGAATATACAACGCGCAAAAGCTGCCTTTAAACCTGCTACTCAAAATTTTGAGGATAAAAGTTAATCTAGGAAACTAAGGATTTCAAATTTACTTGGAATGATTTATCTTCTAATAATTTGCATACGCCTTGAATATCTCCAACACAGAATTGTTCTCCAAATTTAACGTAGGTAACACTATTTTTATTTCTTACTGCAGCTAAAACAGGAATCTTGATTCCACATCTATCTTTATCTGGTTTAAATTTAGTTAAACAGTTTCTCAAGGTATTTTGTACTCTTACATCTGATGCTTGAGAACTATCAAGATTAATGATAAGTAATTTAAGGTTATCTATTTCTCTACAATCATCAATTATTAATTGAGTCTTATCACTTTTTTTATCTATTGTTCCCCACACCAACAATCTAGTATCAGTCAAAAGAAATTCTGATAATCTTACATAGGTTTTTGGAAAAACTATTGCTTCGCAACATCCAGAAAGATCTTCTAACTGAACTATAGCCATCCTATCTCCTTTTCTCGTTGTAATTTGCTTCAAATCAGGAATCATTCCGACTAAAGAGACTTTGGTCCTATCTTTTGTTTCTTCTAACTGAGAAATGCTTATAGGCGATACAAGTTTTGCTGGCTTAGTTAAATGCTTTAGAGGATGATCAGATAAATAAAAGCCTAATAACTGCTTTTCTAACTTTAACTTCTCAATAAGTGAATAATCATCAACCTTAGCTAATTGTGAGTCTGAAAAGGCAACATTAGTAAATTCTTCTTTAGAGTCAAATAGATTCCCTTGGCCTGATAATCTATCTCGATTTCTTGAAGAGGCCCACTCCATAATATGCTCAAGATCTGACAATAACTGAGCTCTATTATTATCACTTGAAAACTCGTCTAGTGCTCCACAATGAATAAGAGATTCAAGACTTCTTTTGTTAAGAATATTAGAAGGCAAACGGTCACACAAATCAGATAATGACTTAAAGGTTCCAAAACTTTTTCGGTTTTCAATTATATTTCTTATTGCAGAATCCCCTAAATTCTTAATTGCAGATAACCCGAATAAAATCTGATTGTTCTTAATAGTGAAATCAACCCCAGAATAATTAATGCTCGGCGAAATAACTTCTATTCCCATTGAATAACAATTAGAAATATATCTTTGCATCTTATCGCTTGAACCGGAATTTACACTTAAAAGTGCTGCCATATATGCAACAGGAAAATGGGCTTTTAAAAATGCAGTTTGATAAGTTACAGCACCATAAGCAGTTGAGTGACTTTTGTTAAAACAATATTCAGCAAATAAAACCATCTGATCAAAAAGATCATTTGCTAATTTTTCATTTACGCCTTTATTCATAGAACCATCTACAAAAATATTCCTATGCTTTACCATTTCAGAAACTTTCTTTTTCCCCATCGCTCTTCGAAGTAAATCAGCATCACCAAGAGAATAACCTGCTAGGTCTTGAGCAATTTTCATGATTTGTTCTTGGTAAACCATAATTCCATACGTTTCAGTGAGAATTGACTTAATAAAAGGATGAGGGAAATCAATCTTTTCATTCCCATTTTTTCGATTTATAAATTTAGGAATTAGTCCTGCATCAAGAGGACCTGGTCTATAAAGAGCCAGTATGGACGAAATATCCTCTAGAGAGTTAGGTTTGAAATCCTTAACGACCTGTTTCATGCCGGAAGATTCAAGTTGAAAAATACCTTCAAGATCTCCTCTCCCGATAAGCTCAAAGGTTTTACCATCATTTTGTGGTAACTCATCAATGTTTATTTTCCTTCCAGTAGATTGATTAATAAGAGAAACTGTTTTTTCAATCATCGTAAGATTCTTAAGACCCAAGAAATCCATTTTCAATAATCCAAGTGATTCGATATCGTCCATGGAATATTGGGTGATTATTTGTCCTTCATTATTTCTTTGAAGAGGTACAAGTTCGTCAAGAGGATCTGATGCGATAACAACTCCAGCAGCATGAACTCCATATGTTTTATTAGTTCCTTCAATTCTCAAAGCCAAATCTACCCATTTTTTCACCCTATTATCGTTAATATATTTGTCTCGGAACTCTTGGCTAGGTGAATTCTTATCAATCATTTCATTTAATTTATGAGGTTTTCCTCTTACAACCGGTATTAATTTAGCCAATTTATCTGCCTCTCCATATGGGATATCTAGAACCCTTGCAACATCTTTTAAAACTGCCTTAGAGGTCATCTTATTGAAAGTAATTATTTGCGCAACTTTATCCTCTCCATAACGATTAGTAACATAATCAATAACTTCATTTCTCCTATCAATACAAAAGTCGGTATCAATATCTGGCATTGACTTTCTTGCTGGATTTAAAAATCTCTCAAACAACAATCCATGCTCAACAGGATCTATATTTGTAATTTGAAGAGCATAAGCTACTAGTGAGCCTGCTGCAGAACCTCTACCAGGCCCTACAGGAATGGAGTTATCTCTAGCAAATTTGATGTAGTCCCAAACAACCAAAAAATAATCTGGGAAGCCCATATCTTTAATAATTTTTAATTCAGAAGATAGTCTTTTTTTATAGTTCTCATCAACTTCTGTAAGATCATTTTTTTTAAGTCTTTTTAAAAGGCCTTTATTAGATAATTTTGTAAGGAAAGAAAATGAATCTGTATCTTCGTTAAGAGGGAATTTTGGCATTCTATAATTACCAAACAAATCAAATACTTCAACTTTTTGAGAAATTTCTACAGTATTGTTCACTGCCTCAATAATTGATTCATCATCAATATGATCTTTAAAAAGTTCAAGCATTTCATTTTCACTTTTAATATATTCTGTACCGGTATATCTCAATCTTTTTTCATCACTTATTAGTTTTCCTGTTAATACACAAAGCAAAGCGTCATGTGCTTCAACATCCATACTTGATAAATAGTGGGCATCATTGGTTGCGATAACTTTTATTTGATGCTTCTTCCCAATTTTAATTAATTCAACGTTAACAATTCTATCCTCAATAGATCCGTGATCTTGTATTTCTAAATAAAAGTCATCTGCAAATAATTTTTTATACCAAAGAGCTATATCCTCTGCCACGTCTAATCTACCTTTTAAGATAGCCTGAGGTATCTCTCCACCAAGACAAGCTGTAGAAACAATAAGACCTTCACTATATTTGTTTAAAAGAGATTTATCAATACATGGTCTAGAAAAAATGCCTCGACCTCTCATCCCATTTAGGTGACTAATTGTTGTCAACTTCACTAGATTCTTATAACCAGTATAATTTTTTGCTAACACTACCAAATGATATCTTTTTTCCTTTTTTGGTTGAGGATCATAAATAGAGCCATTTATCACATACATTTCATTACCAATAATTGGTTTTATACCTTTCGCTTTACACTTCTTGACCAAATCAAGAACACCATACATAACTCCATGATCAGTAAGGGCTACCGATTCCATTCCAAGATCACAAGCTCTATCTACAATTTTTGAAATTTGACTTGCACCATCAAGTAAGCTGTAGTCACTATGATTATGAAGCGGAACAAATGCCATATTCAAATTATTTATATATATAAGATAGAGAAAATTTCTAAAAGATCTATACTTTGTGATTACAAATTAATTATTAATACAAATTTAAAATAAAGGTCTGCTCTTAATTACCTGAGCATCAATTTCAAAGATATTTGCGGCATTCAATATTCTATCTTCTTCTAATACATTGCCTATTAATTGCATTCCAATAGGTAATCCTTTAGTATCAAAACCACAAGGAATACTGATTGCCGGGAGGCCTGCTAAATTGACAGGAACAGTTAATAGATCAGACAAATACATTGAGAGTGGATCATTAACAAAATCACCCTTCAAAAAAGCCGTGGTTGGGCAAGTTGGAGTTAATAAAACATCTACTTTCTTAAAAGCATTATCAAAATCTTTTCTTATAAGTGTCCTAACTTTTTGAGCCTTCTTGTAATAGGCATCACTATATCCAGCAGACAAAGCATAAGTACCTATCAAAATTCTTCTTTGTACCTCATCTCCAAAACCTTCAGCTCTACTTTTTGAAGTCATATCTATAAGATTTGAACCTTCATTCGATCTGTAGCCATATTTAACTCCATCATACCTAGCTAAATTTGCGGAAGCTTCAGAGGGTGCAATGACATAATATGTCGCAATTCCATCATTAAATCTAGGACATTCAATTTCGATAATTTCAGCCCCTAAAGCTTGGTATCTATAAACTCCAGAAAGAACAGATTCCTTAACTTCTGAATTAAGCCCAGGGTGATCAAAACATTCTTTAATGATTCCAATTTTTAAACCTTTTATAGATTTATTTAAGTCAGTCAAATAATTTGGTACAGGCTTATCAAGACATGTTGAGTCAAAGGGGTCTTTACCAGATATTGAATAAAGAATTTCGGCCGCATCAGAGACAGTATTTGTAATTGGGCCAATCTGATCAAGAGAGCTGGCAAATGCTACAAGTCCCCATCGGCTAACTCTGCCATAAGTAGGTTTAAGACCTACAACACCACAAAAAGAAGCTGGTTGTCTTATTGATCCACCTGTATCAGAACCTATAGCGGCTGCACAAAATCCAGCGGCAACTGAAGCAGCACTACCGCCTGAACTGCCTCCTGGCACTCTATTAATATCCCAAGGATTTGAAGTGACCCCAAATACAGAAGTTTCCGTTGAACTACCCATTGCAAATTCGTCTAAATTTGTTTTTCCTAAACAAATCCCTCCTGAAGACCATAATTTACTCGAAGCGGTGGATTCATAAGGCGCAACAAAGTTTTTGAGCATTTTACTTGCACAAGTTGTTGCAACTCCTTTGGTGCAAATATTATCCTTTATTGCTATTGGCATACCCCCAAGAGGAGGCAGTTTTTCTCTATTTTGAATTAAATTATCAATGTTCTCTGCTTGCGCAATAGCATTATCTTTTGTAGTACAAATATATGAATTAATTTCAGGATCTTTATTATCGATTTTGGCAAAGATATCATTAACTATTTCCTTAACAGAAACATTATTGCTTGTAATTTCTTTTCTTAAAGAATTAAAATTCATTTCTTAATTTTTTTCTTAAAGTCAAAGTTATCAAGAAGTTAATGGTTCTTCTTTTTTGCAACGTACTAAACTATGTTTAATATTTTTAGACCCTTCATCAGAAAGATCTTTTATAAAAGAAGACATATTTTCTTTTAAACTACGTTTAGTAATAAATGGGCCAAACCAGTAGGTAGTACTAGGTTGATCTGTCTCAATTTTAGCCCACCAGGCTAAACCAAGTTTGTTTCCAAAGTCTCTAATCAAATTTTTTTGGCCTGTTAGACCATCAATTCTTGTTAAATTCTATACAATTTTGTAGTGAAAATTCAATAAATTTTTATTAATAATATAAATGTATTGAAACAACAACATTTTAGTGGTATCCAAAAACAGCGATTTTTAATGATAAAATTATTTACCTGTCAAGTGAAATAGGGATATGGCGGCCGCCACAGAGGCATTTAAACTTGAAGTCTTACCTTTAAGAGAAATACTTAATATAAAATCGCATTTTTTCTGAGTTAGCAAAGAAATACCTTTATCTTCAGAGCCAACTACAACTACCAGAGGTGCTTTTTCTTGAAAATTTGAGATAGATATTTGACTATCTCCAGATAAGCCAACGACAAGAAAACCATTTTTCTTAAGTTCCTCAAGTGCTCTATTTAAGTTAACAACTCGACTTACATGAAGGTGTTCTAATGCTCCTGCAGCTACCTTGGCTACAGTTCCAGTCAATCCTGCAGACCTTCTCTGAGGAATAATTACACCCTTGCAATCAAATGCTTCCGCTGATCTTATAATCGCACCAACATTATGAGGATCGGTTATACCGTCTAATGCGACTAATATAGGATTTGGACAATTGTTTTTAGAAAAATCGATTAATTTCTCTAGGGATATTGTTTTAGAGCATGCTAACTGCAATGCGACACCTTGATGTGAAGCACCGTATGTCAATTGCGATAGTCTTTTCCAAGAAACTTCTTCAATAAGAACTCCCTTCGATTTAAGTTCCTTAAGCAAAGTATAGAATTTGTCTGAAGAAAAAATTTCCGCAGTACACCAAATCCTATTAATCGCTCTATCACTACTAAGAGCCTCAAAAACAGAATGTTTACCCCATATCCAATCATCAAAATTTCTCTTATTAGTAAACTCTTGATACACATCAGAATTTTTATTCGGAAATTCTGTATTAGATTTAAAACTTGGCTTTCTTCTTTTTAAGGACGAGAAAGTATTATTTTCATCATTTTTTTTTAAATTTTCAAATTTCTTATTTTTAGCGGAATTGTTCAAAAATCTATCATTTTTTTTTGAACGATTTGTATTTTTTGAGTAATATCCAAAATCTGAATCTTTTTTGTAGTCTTTATTTTTTCCGTGAAATTTATTTGAGGAGTTTTTCATAGATTCAATTCATTTTTAATTCTAAATATTCAAAAAGTGTTGATAATCTTTGAGGATCTTTTAAAAATAGCCAGCCAATAAGAGTTTCAAAACCAGTTGCTCTAGAGTATATGGTGGGGTCTGAAGATTTTGGGTATCTCTTTGTTTTATTTCTAGCACGCCTAATTAGATCCATTTCATTTGGATTTAATAAATGTTCAATTTGACTTAATGATTTTGACTGAGATTTTGCTTTTACTTCGTTTACTACAGATAAATGGAGATCTTTAGATTTTAAAGGGAAATGAACATGCCTTAGTCTTTGGTGGAGCTCCCATACCGAATCTCCAAGCCAAGCAAGTTGAATAACACCTATATCCTCGGGAGATCCATATGGAACCAAGTTTTGAATCCAATAATTCAATTCTTTAAATAATTTAATGCATCATCAAGAGTTGAATTCAAATTAAGAAAATCCCCTAAACGAACAAGTTTAATTGTTTGGGCCACTCTTGAATTACCAACGACAGAGAATCCAAGTTTCGACTTTTTGCATTCTTTTGCAGTTTGAACGAGTGCTCCAAGACCCGAAGAATCTAAAAAATCTATTTTTGTCAGATCAATAATGAATGGAAGCTCATTTTTTAAATTATTGGTAACAAAAGTCTTAAATTGTTTTTCTGAGAAAGCATCAAGTTGGCCTTTAAAAGTAAAAACCATAATGTTTGTTTTAACCTCAAGGTTTCCTCTTAAAGAAACGGTTAACTTCTGGAAATCTTCTATGATCTAATACCTCCAAAAAATTAATATATCAAATGTAATTATCAAATCAAAAGAAAACAACATGTCAACATCTTTCTAACATTAGAGAAACAAATTTTTTAAATAAATAATCTGAATCATGTGGACCAGGTCCTGCTTCAGGATGATATTGCACACTAAATATAGGCTTATTATAAACCTCCAGACCAGCTACAGTATTATCGTTAAGGTTATAATGGGTAATTCTAACTATATCCTTTGAGAGAGAATTGGGATCAATAGCAAAACCATGATTCTGACTCGTTATCTCAATTTTATTATTTTCACCGCAAGGATGATTTAAACCACGATGTCCAAAAGGTAATTTATAAGTTGAACCTCCTAATGCTAATCCAAATATTTGGTGGCCAAGGCAAATGCCAAACATAGGTATTTCACCATATTCAATAAGTGATTTTGCTAAGTCTATACCTTCAGAAACAGAAGAAGGATCGCCTGGACCATTTGAGAAAAATATACCATCCGGCTTGTTAGAAAGAACATCATTTAGAGAAGATCGGGAAGGTAAAACCAAAACTTCACAGCCATGGGATACAAGTCTATTTAGAATAGAATTTTTAATTCCAAAATCAATTGCTACTATTTTTAACTTTTTAGAAGATTCATCATATCTTTTTCTTAAATCAAAAATTGTTTGCGTATGACTTTTCCATAAATATTGTTGCTTTGTTGAAACAACTTTTGATAAATTTAATCCCTCCATCTTTGGCGTATCACAAATTATCTTTAAACAACTATCATCAGACTTATCTAGAGAGGTAATAACTCCATTCATCGCACCACTTGACCTTAAAATTTTAACAAGAGCCCTTGTATCAATTCCATGTAGACCTACGATATTCTTCTCTACTAACCATTGATTAAAATTCTTTTTAGATCTCCAATTGCTGCTATTACATGAAAAATTTCTAACAATTATACCTTTAACATTAATATTAGATTCTGAATCTTCAAAATTAATACCAGTGTTTCCAATCTCCGGATAAGTGAATGTTAATAACTGTCCATAATAACTTGGATCAGTAATAACTTCTTGATATCCGGTCATTCCTGTATTAAAAACTATTTCACCAATGGCTGTACCAGAAGCACCAAAAAAGAATCCTGGGAAAACAATTCCATTACTTAAAACTAATTTCGCGTTTTTCTTATATGGATTAATCATCAATTTGAAATTAACTAATTTGAGGATAAATAATTTTTTAGAAGTAAAAACTTCTTCCAAGGATCTCCTTGATTAATAGAAAACAAAGCTTTATTAAATCCTTCATTTAAATCATCCTCAATTCCTGCTGCCCAAAGCACTAAAGCAGAGTTCAAGGCAACTACATCAATATGGGATTTTTGTCCGGAACCACTTAAAACAGACTTTAATATCTCCTCGTTAGACTCAATATCAGAAACCACAAGCTTTTCGTTAGAGATATTTTCATGATTAAAATCTGAAATGTTTATTTCTGAAAATCGTAATTCACCATTTTCAACAAATACTAATTTATTTTCTCCTTGAAGCGAAGCTTCATCAAGGCCGCCAGAACCGTGAACGACTATTGCTCTATTCATACCCATTTTTAAAAGCGCGCTTCCCATAGGTTTTAAAAGTTCCTCAGAAGCAACACCCAAAACTTGCGCATTTGGTCTTAAAGGATTTACTAATGGTCCAAGTTGATTAAATACTGTCCTTATTCCAAGGGCCTTTCTTAATGGTGCAAGTTTTATTAAAGATTTATGCCAAACAGGTGCGAACAAAAAAGTTATTCCAATTTCACTTACTGCTGTGATTACTTTTTCTAATGAACAATTTAAATCCAAGCCAAGATTCAACAAAACATCAGCAGAGCCAACTTTACCACTAGCACTTCTATTTCCGTGTTTTGCAATTTTTACTCCACAAGATGCAGCTACAAATGCTACTGCCGTTGAAATATTAAAAGTATTAGCTCCATCTCCCCCTGTTCCACAAGTGTCTACCAAATACAAATTTGGTCTTGCAACTGGCAATTCGCAAACATTCAAAAGTTCTTCCGCCATAGAACTTAGTTCGACACCTGTTGAGCTTTTAGCTCTCAAAGCACTCAAAAAAGCTCCTGTTTCAACATCTGATATTTCATCATTCAGCCATCTTTGCATTAAGGATCTAGAAGTTAAATCATCAAGGTTCCTTCCCTCCAACAAATGATTTAGGATTTCAGCGTTTGATAGATTAGAAGACATTTACTTATAGAAGAAAAATTATGCAGATAAAGTTCAATTTGAGGTATCAAAACCAGAGCCAACTAAATCTTTATTTGTATTGGAAGGCCTGAAGCTTTTTGACCAAATATTTTTTGTTTTTGAAAAAAGTTCATTTTTAGTGATCTTCCAAAAATTTAAAATTTTTTCAATATCGTTTTTAATTTCAATTTCACCTGGGAAATTGGTATAACGATTTATTAATCTAGCTAAATTTATGTAGTCAAGATCTTCTGGTGTTTTTTTAGTGATAAGGGAATCTATAATGCTCTTGTCTGTTTCATGTAATGGATGAGTTTGCTCGTTACTCATAAATAAATACTGAATCATTTATAAAATTAGCTCACATATTCAAAAATGAAACATTATCTTAATCATATCGGCAAAATAAAATGAAAAATTTAAAGATAAAAGTTATATCTAAATATCTAAGACCTTACAAAAAAGAATTCTTATATGGAGCTTTAGCTCTATTAATAGTAAATATACTAAGTGTTGTAATACCTTTAGAAGTAAAAAATATAATTGACCAATTACAAAATGGGTTTTCTTCGGATTTTATTATTTCTAAATCATTATGGTTAATATTTTTAGCAACATGTATGGGTTTAATAAGATTATTTTCAAGACAGATTGTTTTCGGCATAGGTAGGAAAGTAGAAGTAAATCTTCGTCAAAAACTTTTTGATCATTTACTTATTCAAGATCCAGAATGGATTCAAAAAAAAGGTAGTGGAGACATCATTAGTAGAGCTACAAGTGATGTTGAAAATATAAGGAGACTTTTGGGTTTTACAGTTTTAAGCTTGTGCAACATTGTATTAGCTTATTCTTTCACAATTCCTTCAATGTTTTCGATTAATAAAACATTAACAATATCAGCTTTAATGATTTTTCCATTAATTCTTGGAATTGTAAGTCTATTTGGCGGCAGAATGGTTAAACAAAGAAAAGATCAACAAGAATCATTATCAAAACTTAGTGATCTTATACAAGAAGATCTATCTGGTATAAGTGCTATTAAAATTTACGCCCAAGAGAATGCTGAGAAAAAAGAATTTGACATATATAATAACGATTATCGAAATTCAGCGATAAAACTTGCAAGAACAGCGAGTACCCTTTTTCCTTTGTTACAAGGGATTTCCTCAATTTCATTATTGATTTTATTATCGTTAGGAACTTTTCAATTAGAGAGTGGATTTATTTCGATAGGTGGTTTAGTAGCTTTAATTCTTTACGTAGAAAGACTTGTCTTCCCAACAGCTCTATTAGGTTTTACCTTAAATACTTTTCAACTTGGTCAAGTAAGTTTAGATCGTGTGGAAGAAATCTTTCAGAACAACCCAAATATTGTAGATAAAGCAGAAACAAAGTTTTTAAAAAGAAAGGTTAGAGGATTCTTAGAAGCAAAAAATTTAACAATTAAGTATAAAGGATCAAAATTTAATTCATTAAATAATCTCAATTTTAAAATTTATCCTGGAGAACTTATTGCAATTGTTGGACCTGTAGGTTGTGGAAAGACAACACTAGCAAAGTCTCTTGGACGGACTATTGAAATTCCAGACAATCAATTATTTTTAGATGAAATTGATGTAAAAACTTTAAAATTAAGCGATCTTAGAAAAAATATTTCTATCGTGCCTCAAGAAGCATTCTTATTTACTTCTACAATCTCAGAAAACCTAAGTTTTGGGGAACCCAAAGCTTCTAAATATTTAGTTAAAGAAAGCGCTACAAAAGCTGGATTAATTGATGATATCAATAATTTTCCACAAAGGTTTAAAACGATTGTTGGTGAAAGAGGTATTACATTAAGTGGTGGACAAAGACAAAGAACTGCACTAGGGAGAGCACTGCTTGTTAATTCTCCTATTGTTGTTCTTGATGATGCTTTAGCAAGCGTAGATAATAAAACAGCTGCAAGAATAATAGATGAAATGAATGATGGAAGTAATAAAACAATCATAATGATTAGTCACCAACTTTCCGTTGCAGCTACTTGTGATAGGGTTTTAGTAATGGATAAAGGAGAAATAGTACAAGAAGGGGCTCATAAAGATTTAGTAGAAGTGAATGGACTATACAAACAACTTTGGGATAGAGAATTAGCTACAAGAATTGTTAAGAGCTAAAAGTAATTTTTTTTCTTATAATGAACAGATTTTAAATTATGTTTAAATTCCTGAAAAACATTATGAATAATGAGGAGGTAAATTTAACTAATGATTCTTATTCATTGCATAGAATATTAAAAACAGATATCAAAAAAGATCCTAATGTAGAAGAAGATGAAATAATTTTTGGATGTGGTTGTTTCTGGGGTGCTGAAAAATGTTTTTGGAAACTTCCGGGCGTTATCACAACATCTGTAGGTTATGCTGGAGGTAAAAAAAACAATCCAACTTATTATGAAGTATGTTCCGGCTTAACTGGTCATTCAGAAGTTGTAAGAGTTATATGGGATAAAAGGGAAATTGATGTTAGTGATTTATTAAAAATGTTTTGGGAATGTCATGACCCTACTCAAAAAAACAGACAAGGTAATGATATGGGAACACAATATAGATCAGCAATATATTACAAAAATGAAAATAATATTAAAACTATATTAGCCAGTAAGGAACAATATCAAACCGAACTAAGCAAAAAAAATCTTGGTTTAATTGAAACGGAAATAAAAATGATTGATTCATATTTTTATGCAGAAGAATACCATCAACAATATCTTGCATCAGCTGGAAGCAGGCAGTATTGTTCCGCTTCACCTACAAAAGTTAAGTTAGGAGTTTTTAATGGAAGCAACTATAAATTAGAAGACCATATATGGGGAAACTTTAATTGGGAAGTTGACAAGTGTGTATTGAGATCTGATAACAATCCTATAAAGAATAACGTTTAAATCAATCTAAACTTTATAGTAAAGATACGGGGCGTAGCGCAGTTTGGTAGCGCACCACTTTGGGGTAGTGGGGGTCGTGGGTTCAAATCCCGCCGTTCCGATTATTTATCGTCTTCATTTATAAGCGATTTGTACAGCTTATATGAACTTATGCCTACCGCTATGAACGTAAATGAAGAAAAAAAAGCTAAAACCAATATAGTTAGATTAGAAACTTCTACTTCACCTAATTGGAAAGATATAAAAATGTTCATTTGAAAGAATTTTTTAAAACCTTAACATAATTGCAAAATTTTTTTTTCAAAGTCAATTATAAATTCAAAAGAATTACAACACCAAAAATTACTCGATAGATAATAAATATTTTCAATCCATTTGAAGAAAAAAACTTTAATAAGAAATCTATTGCTAATAAAGAGGATAAAAATGTCGTAATAAGACCAACGAAAAGAGGGAAAAAACCTAGTGAAAAAAAATCATTAAAAGAAGAAATAAACTCAACAATCGCAGCAAGAGAAATAGCTGGCATCCCTAAAAGAAAAGAAAATTTCGCAGCATCGCCTCTTTCCCATCCTGATATTAAAGCACTAGAAATAGTGACCCCAGATCTTGAAACACCAGGGAAAATTGCAAATGCTTGAAAGAAACCTATCAATAAACTATTTGAATAATTATGGTTTTTAATATTAATAGAACCTCTTTTAGAACTATCTGCCAAGTACATAAAAATAGCCATTAGAAATGAAACCAATGCTATTGATAAATTTGAACGAAGAACGTTTTCAAAAAAAGAAGGGATAAATATTTTTATAATCCCACCAAGCAAAACGATTGGTATAGTACCAATCAAAATAGACCTTAACAATCTTTCATGTAAGAGATATTCAAGAAAGTTTTTGGAAGATTGTCTTCTGAAATTAAAAATATCATTCCTAAAATACCAGGCTATGGCTAGAACACTGCCAAGTTGGATAGTAGCGGACAAAGAAGCTCCAGGATCATCAATACCTAAAAAAAGGGATATGATTTTTAAATGAGCTGTACTACTTACAGGGATAAATTCCGTCAACCCTTGAATTAATCCGTATAAAACAAATTTTAAATATTCCAAAAATTATTAAATTACCTAATTAATTAATAGCAATTTACATTTAAAAATAAAAAGCTAGTATTGATTAATGAAAAAAAAATCTTTATTAATATTATTTTTTCTTTTTTCGTTAATCTTTTCTAGTTCTGCGAAAGCTAACTATTGGTAATAATTGGAACTTATAGACAAGGACCTGGATGAAGGCCAGAGGTTAGCGGAATAACAAGTCCTTCTTTACATTCTATTCCAATGAGAAATTTAGATACTTGTAATAAGTCAGGCGAAAAAATTACTAATGAAATATACAATTCTGTTTGGCAATTTGATAGTAGATGGACCTGCGTGTTTACAGGTAATTAGAATTAAAGTTACCTTTTAACATCATGAGCACAACCATCACCTTTATAGTTTTCACTCTCGTAAAAATCATTTTTTGTCCCAAAATAAACTGTTAATAGAACGAAAGGTAAGCTTAATATAAATAAAATAGTTGTTAAATCCATAGTGATAACTTGTTCAGGAGGTTATTAAATATTAAAATTTGTTCATTAACTCAATTTTAATAATCTGTGGGTCCTTTAATACCAAGATAAAAGAAGGCTCCTAATCCAACTAAAAGTAAAACTCCAGCTATGGCTGCAGAAGGTACAAAACCACCTATTGCAAAGGAAGAAAAATAATACATCTATAAAACTAAAACTAGTTTGATAATATCAATAAAAAATAGGTATTTGTAAAAAATTTTGACTCGAAGACAATTAGATAATATCTGCTCTATGCCACTAAAGTTGAATCTTCGTTATCAGCAGAAATTCTTATTCTCTCTTCCAATTTAGGACCATATAATTCATTTCCCCAGATTTCAACTCTTGAATCATTTGGGGCCATAAAAGTAAGAATGTCAGTTGGGAATAAAACTCTTTCTAAGAAAAAATTTGATGGACCAATACATCTCAAGACAACCATCCTACAGCCTTCATTTTTGTAAGAAAACTCAACCATCCCTAAGCATCAAAATATATATAATTAAACACTATTAAGTACTAAAAAAAATGTATAAAAAATTACTGAAAAAAAAGAAATTTAGAAAATACTACAACTTCAATCCAGCCTCAACTAACTTTCTTTCTTGATCAATTAATAAAAGCGCATAGGATTTTATAACATCAAAACTTTTATGAGGAATTGAGACATTGAGCATTCTCAAGAAATTAGATAAATTTTCATTTTTAAGGGCGTTACCTTTTTGTAAAAACATTTCTTTTTCCTGATTTGTTTTCCATATATTCATATATTCAATCTTCAATGGCTTTAAGTGCCAAATATTGTCTATTAAACTCCAAATATCTAAATATTCTTTTAGGTTATTTTGAATTTTTAATACATAAGATGATTCATGAAGAGTCAAATCTATTTTATTTGTGGGTCGATCATTTATGTCAATAGAATAAGGTTTTATTCCCAAAAACCATCCCTCAAGAATTAATAAATCAGGATTATCTAATCTCCAATGAGATCTATCTCCTAAACCATTTCTTAAAGATTTGTCGAAAACTGGTACATTTAATTCTCCATTTATCTTCCAATTTAATAATTTTTCATGCATTAATTTTACTGAGTGACTTCCAGGAAAACCTCTTGAAACATTCCAAGGATTATTCTGAATTGCTAATTTCATTTCATTTGAGGGGAGATAAAAGTCGTCAATTGAAATAACCGCAATTTTGAAGTTTAATTTTAACGATATAGCTTCGAGCCATTTACCTAGTGTTGTTTTACCTGTGCCAGGCAGAGCTGAGATTCCAATTATTTTTCTATCAGAAAAATTATTTTGCAATTTATAAGCCTGAGATAAAAGAGGTAAAGACAAACCCCAAATCCAATCATCATTTACCTTATTGTTCCAATATTGATCAATTGAAAGAATGTTTCTTTTATTATTCCAAAAATTGAACCAATCATCCAAGGATTCCCAACCAATATCAATAATTAATTTTTCAAATTTTTCTAGAGGAAAATTAATATCTAAATCTTTCATCTTTCTAACTTAGTACTCGCTTATTTATTAATTTATTGATTTCATTTTTCCAACCATATCCATTTGGTTCAGAAGCCAAAGTAAATTCCAAACCTTTTAATTGATCTAGTAAATTTAAGTTAGGTCCATCTATACCAGGAATAACTATTTTAATATCTGAGTTTAAAAGTAGAGGCAAATCATTTGGAGAATCGCCTAAACCTATAATTTCAATATTATGAACATTTGAATATTCTTTAAGAGCATTTATTGCTTTCCCTTTATTAGATTTTGTAGATAATAAGTGACTCATTCTATTGCCCTTAAAAATATCAACATTGAATTTTTTACAACAAATATTAATTTTCTCTTCTAAATAACTTGGCGGATTTAAAAAAGGCATGCTCCAGTGTCTATCACGCATTAAATTCAATGAGTTGCCTACTAAACCAGTAAGCTGAGTGGCTTCTTGATCAGTGAGATTATTAAGAGGAGTAAGTTTGTAATCAATTTCTTTAGAAATAAAATTTAAAATTTCTTCAAGAGATTCGTATTTTATTCCAAGAATAATTTCTCCATTTACTCTTTTAAGAGATTCACCATATATTGCCGCACCATTCTCAACAATATAAGGATCCGTCAAGTTAAGTTCTTTTCTGATAACTTTTACTTCAGAAGCGGTTTTGCTTGTACAAAGAATTACCGGTATAGATAATTTTTTTAGTTTTTTTATAGTTTCTTTAGCAGGTGATAAATCATATGAGTGATCCATTAAAGTACCATCTACATCACTTACTACCCAAATAGAAGAATTTTCTATCATTTTTATAAAGCACTAAGCCAAATTACTTGAAAAGGATCAAGACTAATATTTTTGCAATTGTATTTTGTTGATGTTAAAAAATCATGGGCATTGAAATCATTATCAATTATTTTTGGTAGATCATTATCATTCAATTGATAATTAATTTTATTTTCAGTCATATTATGGATTGCAAAAACAGACCCAGGGCCTATACCTCTTTTGATTACAACAATATCACTTCTACCTTTAGACAAACATTTCATTTGTGAACAAGGGTGAAATTGCTTTAATTCTGATCGGACATCCATAGCATTACGAAGATATTTTAAGTTTTTATTAGCATTAGATTCAGGATTATTTAAAACAGCTGAAAGATTTTCTGATTTAAACTTTTCTCTGTTTAGATCTCTTCTTTGACCTGTCATAGAAAAACTTTTAATATCATTTTCTGAAGCTAGTAATGCTGGCAAATAAAATGCAGGGACTCCTTTCAGAGCCATTACTAATAGTTGACTCAAAATAAATCTCTCATATTGAAATCTTTTAGCATCTCTACTGGAGTCTTCCATCGCACTCCACCAACTAATATTCAATTCATAAGGTTTATCATCACCATTTGATAAACGTCTATGACTTACTAATCCTCCTCTTTTCTCACAATTAATTAATAAATCCTTAATTCTCTGCTCATTCATTAAACCCTCAAGGGCTCTTAGCCCAACACCATCATGCGATGCAGTGAAATTAAATAAAGTGGTATCTTCAGGTAATTTGGGCCAATCAAAAATCCATGAGTTTAGAATATCAGCTCTTGAAGTAATAATTGCCTCTAAGAGAAGAGGAGGCAATGGGAAATTATATGCCATGTGGGCTTCATCATCAGGAATGAGATAGGATAGATTCTCTTTCTGAGGAACATTGGTTTCTGTTATTAAAACACCATCATCAAGGAGATTATTTAAAAGAACTCTTAAGAGTTTCACAATTGAATGTGCTTTAGGTAAATGTAAGCATGTAGTCCCTGATTCCTTCCATATAAAACCTACAGCATCAAGCCTTAACCATTTAATTCCATTTGACAAATAAGCAGTAATTAAATTCAAGAACTCAAGAGTCATTTTAGGATTATGCCAATTCAAATCAATTTGATCTGGCCCAAAAGTTGTCCAAACTTGTTTAGGACCATCATCAGTATTTATTTGAGAAAACAAAGAGGAACTTCTAGGTCTAACTACATTTGACCAGTCAAGATTTTGTTCTGGTGAAAAAACATTTGATATACCTGGTTCTTGGGATTTAATAAATTGTTGAACCCATGGGTGAGATGATGAGACATGGTTTAGTACTAAATCAGCCATCAAATCATGATTGTTAGAAATACTTTTGAGGTCATCCCAACCACCAAATTTTTCTTCTAGGGAATCATAACTTGAGACTGCGAAACCTCCATCACTTGTGGATTTCAAAAAAGGAAGAATATGTACAACCTTAGAAAGACTGCCAAAATGTTTACTTAATAACTTCCTAAGAGTTATTAACGTTGCCTCGCCATTTTTATAAATACTATCTGCATAAGTTATCAAAACTGAATGAGATTCATTCCACCTTTCCTTATCTCTTATTTCTTCATAAGCAGATTTCTCTGAGAAATCATCTAAAATCTGTAATAATTGGTTTGAAATAAAATTAATTTCTTCTGTAGTATGATTTGAATAAATTGTTTTTAACAATTTATCAATTTTTAATCTATCTAATTTTTTCTCTGAATCAACTTGCTTCACTTTGAAAAAATCATCGAAGTATTAATACCATTCTGCACATCAATTAGAAAATGGACTTTCAACAAGGTTTAATCACAACAATACATGAATATGGAGTTACAGGAAATTTACTTAAAGAATTAAACAAAAGTCTTAAAAGAAGATCAACTAGCATTTTAATACCTTGCCTATATGAAGAGTTTGAGCGTCCAGCATTAAAAGATATAAGAGAAGTTTTAAAGAATCTTACAGGCTTAAATGAATTAGTAATTGCTCTATCTGCAAAAACTGTTGAGCAAGTTAAGTCAGCAAAATCATTTTTTGACTCAATGCCATTCCCAGTTCACGTTCAATGGACTAATTCTCCCTCTGTAATTGAGCTATTAAAAAGCCAAGAAAAAAATGGATTAGAACTTTTAGGAACTCCAGGTAAAGGATGGGCTGTATGGCAAGGCATTGGAGTTGCGACTAGAAAATCAGAAGTTGTTGCTCTTTTTGACGCTGATATAAGAACTTTTAGTCCTTTATATCCTTCAAGAATGATACTTCCACTTCTGGATGAATCATATGGAATATCATATGTAAAAGCTTTTTACAGTAGATTATCTCTAGAAACAAATCAATTGCAAGGTAGAGCAACAAGATTATTCGTGGGTCCTTTATTAGCAAGTCTTGAGCAGTTAGTTGGTAAGGGTCCGTTTTTACAATATCTGCAATCATTTAGATATCCATTAGCAGGTGAGTTTGCTTTTACTAAAGACCTTGCTATGAATTTAAGAATTCCTTGTGACTGGGGTTTAGAGATAGGTTTGTTATCAGAGGTTTATAGAAACGTAAGGACTTCCAAAATCGCACAGGTTGACCTAGGTTTATTTGATCATAAACACAAGAATATTGGTGATTCTTCTAAAGAAGGATTGCAAAAAATGTGTACAGAAATACTTTCAAGTGTTTTAAGAGGTCTCATGGAGCATCAAGCCGAGACCTTAACTAGCACTCAACTAGCAACTTTAGAAGTTCTCTACAAAAGAGTTGGAGAAGATCGGGTAAAACAATTTGGATTAGATTCAGCAGTTAATCAACTTCCATACGATAGGCACCAAGAAGAATTATCAGTACAAAAGTTTGCGAAACTATTAAGACCTGCTACTGAAAATTATCTGGCTTGTCCTACTACACTTCAATTACCAAGTTGGTCAAGAGTTCTATCTTGTGAGAACAAACTGCAAGAAGATTTAGCTATTGCAGGGTCAAAAGACATAAAGATAAGTGAAAAAGAATTAATTAAAAACTTCTAAAGCAAAAAATACCTCTGAGCCATTGGGACTTCATCCAGGGGTTCACAAGTAAGAAGTTCTCCATCAGAAAAAACTTCATAAGTTTGAGGATCAACTGAAATATTTGGTAGTTTACTATTAAGTTTTAAGTTTGATTTATTGATATTTCTGGTATTTTCTACGGCAATACATTTTTTTTGTAAGCCTAATTTATGTGGAATATTTTGTTCAATTGAATTTTTACTTAAAAAGGTAAAAGAACTCTTAATTAGAGATTGACCGAAACTTGCAAACATAGGTCGACCATGTACAGGACCTGGAGTAGGAATTGAAGCATTTGCATCACCCATTTGGGACCAAACTATAGATCCTCCTTTAACAACTAATTCAGGCTTTACCGCAAAAAAAGAAGGTTTCCACAATGCCAAATCCGCAATTTTACCCTTTTCAATAGACCCAACATGTTTATCAATACCATGAGCTATTGCAGGGTTAATTGTGACTTTAGAAATATATCTCTTTACTCGATAATTATCGTTTCTATCAGAATCCTGCGATAGCGGCCCCCTTTGGACTTTCATTTTATGTGCGGTTTGAAAAGTTCTTGTAATCACTTCACCAACTCTTCCCATAGCTTGAGAATCACTAGCAATAATTGAAAAGGCACCTAAATCATGCAAGATATCCTCAGCTGCAATAGTCTCTCTTCTGATCCTTGATTCCGCAAAAGCAATATCTTCTGGGATTTTAGAATCTAAGTGATGACAAACCATTAACATGTCAAGATGTTCTTCTAATGTGTTCCTTGTATAAGGTCTTGTTGGATTTGTGCTACTAGGAAGAACATTTGTTTCTCCACAGATTTTTATAATGTCTGGAGCATGACCTCCACCTGCTCCTTCGGTATGAAAAGTATGAATAGTTCTTCCTGCAATAGCGTTGATGGTATCTTCAACAAAGCCTGCCTCATTCAAAGTATCAGTATGAATACATACTTGTACGTCAAACTTATCTGCAACATTTAGACAAGAATTTATTGTAGAAGGAGTGGTTCCCCAATCCTCATGAAGCTTCAATCCACATGCACCAGCTTCAACCTGATCAATAAGATTTCTCTCGTTTGTTGAGTTTCCTTTTCCAAAAAATCCTAAATTCATAGGAAATGCTTCTGCAGATTGAAGCATTCTTGAAATGTGAAAATAACCTGGAGTACAAGTAGTAGCATTTGTACCAGTTGCAGGTCCAGTTCCTCCTCCCAACATGGTTGTAATTCCAGAGGCTAGTGCTGTCTCAATTTGTTGGGGACAGATAAAGTGAATATGGGTATCTATTGAACCTGCAGTAAGAATATGCCCCTCTCCAGCTATTACTTCTGTTGATGCACCAATAACAATATCAACATTATCCTGGATATCAGGATTGCCAGCCTTACCAATTTCAAAAATCATTCCATCTTTTATACCCACATCAGCCTTAATTATTCCCCACCAATCTACGATCAAAGCATTAGTTATTACGGTATCTACAGCTCCATCAGCTCTTCTTACTTGAGACTGTCCCATCCCATCTCGAATAACTTTACCTCCACCAAATTTTACTTCATCTCCGTATGTAGTTAAATCCTTTTCTACTTCTATAAAAAGTTCGGTGTCAGCGAGCCTTACTCTATCTCCGGTAGTGGGTCCGTAAGTTTGAGCGTAAGTTTTTCTATCAATTTTATAAGACATAATTTTAACTATTTAAAGAACCATTAATTAATGAATTAAAACCATATACATTTCTTAAACCTGAAAATGGCACTAATTTGACATCTGTTGTATCACCCGGTTCAAATCTAATTGCTGTTCCAGCAGGAATGTCAAGACGCATACCTTTTGTTATTTCTCGATCAAAAATTAAAGCCATGTTTGCTTCATAAAAATGATAATGAGATCCAACTTGCACAGGTCTATCTCCAGAATTAGAGACCGTTACTGTTTTAACTTGCTTACTAAGATTTAGTTCGATTTCACCTTCTTCAGGAATTATTTCGCCAGGAATTAAATTACTCATAACTAATTAATCGGATTGTGAATAGTAACTAATTTAGTCCCATCTGGGAAAACCGCTTCTATTTGAACTTCATCAACCATTTCAGGAATGCCCTCCATAACTTGTGATTTGGAAAGCCATGTAGTTCCCTCTGACATTAATTGACTTACACTTTTACCATCTCGTGCTCCTTCAAGAACTTGAAAACTTAAAAAAGCAATTGTTTCAGGATAATTAAGCTTAAGACCTCGACTGAGCCTTCTTTCAGCTAAGAGGGCAGCAGAAAAAACCAATAATTTATCTTTTTCTTGAGGTGAAAGATGCATAATAAAAAATTAATCTATAAATTCTTAAAAAAGGTTCTTTCTGAACATAATTAATAATTCATAGAATCTTGTAAAGGCCATACACCTTGATATTTTGGCTCACAAAATCCACAAACAGACCTAATTTGTTTCCAAATACAAAAAAAACATTTTCTAGCATCTTGAGAAGAACTTCCTAGGAATCGTACAGAGATTCCATTTTCAAGGATTCCAATAGATAAATTATTATTAGTTTCATCGAAAATCTTTTTTATATTTCCTACAAGATTATTTATTTTTGACTTGGAGAAATCTTTTTCGCAAATCCAAATTAAGGATCCAAAAACGGGCATGTAATCCATGCCTGACTTAGCCACAAAACTTGCCTTAGATAATTCAATCTGATCAACATATTCCCAATCATCAAGTAAATCATTATTTCTCATAATTTCTAATTTAGACCTAAAAACTCCACTCTCAATAGATTCTCCGGATGAAGATCTTCCAAGTCTTATTAAATCAGTAAATAAAAAACTTGAAGTTTCTGAAATAGATACTTTAAAAATTTGCTCATACAAACCATTTGCAAAGATGATTGTTTCTTGGGGAAGAAACTCTAAATGAGAATTTTCAAGAATGTTTATGAGATTCTTTTGCTTTGAAAAACTTCCTTTTGGATTGATTTTAGATCTTCCAACTGATCCATATACTTTTTGAGCTGAAGAGGTAGTCAACAAAACCTTAGAGTTTTTTTCAAGATTTACCTCAAACTCAAGCAAATCTCCTCCTACCAATCCCCCTGCAGTATGTAGAACAGGTAAAATGCATCTGCCCTCTTGATCATGAGTAGACTTTAATAACTTATAAGGAGAAGTTGATTTAGATTTAAAGATTGTTTTATCAACATTTCCTAAACTTGCTTTATTATTGAAAAAATTTAAGAAACAATTACCTTCCCATGAAGTTTTAATCATAAATTGTTTTCTTTAATTACTAAATTAAAGTAACCAAAAATTTTGATTATGAGAATGAATAAACAAATTGTTGTAATTGATTGGATTAAGGAGAAACCGAAATTAGGTTCATTTTTAAAACTTACCTTAAGTTCAGATGAAAGAAGAATCTTAAGAGGTAAAAGAATAACTGATTGTGATCAAGAAATAATTTTACAATTACCTAGAAAGGGTAAATTAAATGATGGAGATATTCTTTCAACTAATAATTCCAATTTTTATGTAGAGATAATTGCCAAAACAGAAGATTTAATTGAAATAAGTTCAAATTCTAAAATTGAGCTAATTAAAACTGCCTATCATCTCGGAAATCGGCACGTGGAAGTAGAAATTGAAGAAGACATTCTTCTAACAAAAGGTGATTACGTAATTGAAAATATGCTTAAAAATTTTAATGTTGATATCGTAAATACCCAGAAAAAATTTTTTCCAGAAAGAGGTGCCCATAGTCATGAGTAAAAGTCACTTATTAAAATATTTATTAATAAGCCCTAACTTACCAGTTGGAGGATTTTGTTATTCGGAGGGATTGGAATGTTACCTTAACACTAAAGATTTAAAAGACTCAAATTCGGTAAAAGAATTAATCATAAGTGAACTAAAAATTGGCCAGATCAGAATAGATGCTAGATTTCTATTGGATTTTTATGATGTTTTCAATGAGTTAAAAGACGGCAAAAATTTAAAAACTAATTTGAAAAAGCTTTTGAGTTTAGATAAATGGATCCTCTCATCAAAAGACTCTGTCGAAATGAGAGAACAACAGTTTCAAATGGCAAAATCTCTTTTTGATTTAACCAAAGAATTTGGATTTGAATATCTTTATAAAAAAAATAAAAAGAATTCCTGGCCTTTAGCCTGGAGTTGGGCTTGTTACTGTTTTGAAATTACAAAGTTAGAAATGGTGGAAAATTTTTTCTACGCGTGGAGTGCAAACCAACTGAGTGCAGCAATAAGAATAATTCCTATTGGCTCAACAAAAGCACAATTAATTCAGAGAGACCTATTAGCAATAATTTCAAAAGTTTCTAAAGAAATTATGGACAAAGAAATTGATGACATCTATTTTGGCAATGTAGGTTTAGCTATGGCACAACAAAATCATAATGACCTTTATACAAAACTTTTTAGAAATTAATTTATGAGCAGTAAATTGAGAGTAGGGGTTGCTGGGCCTGTAGGTTCAGGAAAAACTGCATTAGTAGAGACTCTATGCTTAAGCCTGAAAAAAAATTATGAGATAGCAGTTGTCACCAATGATATCTACACCAAAGAAGATGCTAACTTTCTAATAAATAAAAAAGTTTTAGAGGAAGGAAGGATTATTGGTGTAGAAACAGGAGGTTGTCCTCATACAGCGATAAGAGAGGATTGTTCCTTAAATAAAAATGCAGTTTTAGATTTAGAAAATAAATATAATCCTTTAGATTTTGTTTTTGTAGAAAGTGGAGGTGATAATTTAGCATCTAGTTTTAGTCCAGAACTTGTAGATTTATCAATATACGTAATTGATGTATCTGCTGGAGACAAAATTCCTAGAAAAGGGGGGCCAGGCATAACAAGATCAGATTTATTATTAATAAACAAAATTGACTTAGCAGATATGGTTGGTGCAGATTTAAATATTATGAAAAGTGATACGGAATTTATGAGAAAAGGGAAACCTTGGTTCTTTACAAACCTTTGTAGCGGAACAGGAGTTGAAGAAATAACTCAATTTTTAGAATCACATATACCAAACAATCGAAACTAGAAAAATGTCCATTACTAATATATTGGATTCAACAAAAAGTTACGACTGATACAAAACTAATCCTCACTCGTTAATAACTTTTATTTTATCCCCCTAATGAGGGTCAATAACCTAATTTATCCTAATTCATGAGAATTTCAAGGCGTATTTTGGCAGGATTAGCTACTGCCTCACTTGCTGTCACAGCAACTTCATGTGGTGGAGGCGGAACCTCCGGAAGTTTCGATGACACAGTAACCGTCGGTATTTTACATTCGTTATCTGGAACAATGGCGATTTCTGAATCAACACTTGTTGATACTGAAAAGATGGCTATTGAAGAGATAAATGCTGCTGGTGGTGTAACAGTTGGCGGCAAAAGCTACAAAATAGAATACATTGTCGAAGATGGTGCATCTGACTGGCCTACTTTTGCTGAAAAATCTAAGAAACTTATAGACCAAGACGGTGTTCCTGTCGTATTTGGTGGTTGGACATCTGCAAGTAGAAAGGCAATGTTACCAGTCTACGAATCAAAGGATGCTTTCCTTTACTACCCAATTCAGTATGAAGCTCAAGAATGTTCTAACAACATTTTCTATACAGGAGCCACACCAAACCAACAATCAGAACCCGCTACAGATTTCATGTATAAGCGTTCTCCTGCAGCTGGTGGAGATTTCTTCCTTGTAGGTTCTGATTATGTTTTCCCAAGAACTTCAAACACAATTACAAAAGCTCAGGTAAAACAGTTAGGAGGTAAAGTTGTTGGAGAAGATTACCTTCCATTAGGAAATACTGAAGTTGCTCCAATTATCTCAAAAATCAAAAAAGCGTTGCCTGACGGCGGAATAATCATTAACACACTTAATGGTGACCAAAACGTTGCATTCTTCAAACAGATTCAAGACGCAGGTATTACACCTTCAAGTGGATACTATGTAATGAACTATTCAATTGCTGAAGAAGAGATTAGTACAATTGGTCCTGAGTTCCTTGAAGGTCACTACGGCGCTTGGAACTACATGATGTCAATTGATACTCCTGCATCTAAGAAATTTGCTGCAAGTTTCAAGAAAAGATGGGGAGCCGATCGTGTTGTAGCTGATCCTCAAGAATCTGCTTATAACATGGTTTACTTATGGAAACAGGCAGTAGAAGATGCTGGAACATTCGACGACAACGCAGTAAGGGAAGCCCTTGTTGGACAAAAGTTTGATGCTCCACAAGGTCCTGTTGAAGTTATGCCTAATCACCACTTATCTCAAACAGTAAGAATTGGAGAGATTAATGCAGAGGGTGGATTTACAATCCTTGAAGAGACAGGAGTTGTTCTTCCTCAAGCATGGAACCAAAAGCATCCAAGTTCAAAAGGATTTGCATGCGATTGGACAGATCCTTCAAAAGGAGAAAAGTATAAGCTTTAATATAATTAAAACCTATACTTCAAAATAAAAGGAGGTTAACGCCTCCTTTTATTTTATATAATCTAAAATTTTCTTTTTTTAAATTGGAGTTACTTCTCGATAGTCTTTTTAATGGTGTTGCAATTGGATCTGTACTACTTGTTGCTGCATTAGGTCTAGCAATTGTTTTTGGTCTTATGGGTGTAATTAATCTTGCTCATGGAGAACTTATGATGCTTGGGGCTTACACAACATATGTAACACAATTAATTTTCAAATTACCTATATTAAAACCTTTCTATAATTCGTACATAATAGTTTCTATTTTCCTTGCTTTTATTGTTAGTGGAGTAGTGGGTATTCTACTGGAAAAAACTATCATAAGAAAGCTTTATGGAAGTCCACTAGAAACACTTCTCGCGACTTGGGGCGTAAGCTTAATTCTTCAACAATTTGTCAGAAGTGTTCCTTTAGCTTATGGGACCGGTCTGGTTATAAGTCTGTTAATTGGTTTATTCTTACCAACAACATTCCCTTCAAAAATAAAGGAATCAATAAATTTCAAATATTTTAAATTTAGTTCATGGGTATTTGCCGCTTTAACTGGGGTCCTGACAGGTAGCCTAATCTCATCTTCAGTCAGCAAACTAAGTAGAGCAAGCGCTCGAAATGTTGATGTAACAGCACCCTCATGGATGAGGGGTCAAGTAGAAATTATTGGCACTGCATTTCCTAAAACAAGATTAATGATAATTGTCATTACTCTAATTTCTGTAATAGCAATAACATTATTTCTTAATCAAAGTGCTTGGGGGATGCGTATAAGAGCAGTTACTCAGAATAGACAAATGAGTGATTGTCTTGGTATATCTACTGAAAAAGTGGATATAATTACTTTTGGAATTGGATCTGGCTTGGCAGGAGTTGCTGGGGTAGCGGTATCTCTTTTAGGTTCTGTAGGACCAAATGTTGGCGGAAACTATATAGTTGGTTGTTTTATGGTTGTAGTGCTGGGAGGAGTAGGAAATTTATTAGGAACAGTACTTGCTTCATTTGGGATAGGAATAATGACTGATTTAATTGGAGCTGGAAGGCTCTTATCAATATGGCCAGATATGCCTTTACCTTTATCAAACACAATTAACTTTTTTGCAACCACAAGTATGGCAAGAGTAATGATATTTGCACTAATTGTTATATTCTTACAATTTAAACCTACAGGTTTATTTCCTCAAAAAGGAAGGATGGTTGAGAACTAATGTCCTTAAGTAAAATTAAATTTGACAAAAAAATAGTATTATCATTTTGGATAATATTAATAGCTTTAATTATTGCAGCACCAACTATACTCCCTGTATTTAGACTAAACCTTCTAGGTAGATACTTATCCCTATCCATAGTTGCTCTTGGTGTTGATCTTATCTGGGGATATACAGGTTTACTAAGTCTTGGACAAGGTATATTTTTTGCACTAGGTGGATATTGTGCAGCAATGTATTTGCAAATAACCAGCTCCTCTGAATTTCCAAATAATATTCCTGAATTTTTTGCTTTATATGGTGTTGAAAAATTACCTTTTTTCTGGGAACCGTTTAGATCGCCTGTTTTTACCTTCTTCGCTATCTGGATAATTCCAGCATTGGTTGCTGGTTTAATTGGATTTCTCGTTTTCAGGAATAGAATCAAAGGGGTTTATTTTTCTATACTTACCCAAGCTTCTCTTCTTGTATTCTTTAACTTTTTTAATGGACAACAAAAGCTTATAAATGGAACAAATGGCTTAAAAACAGATGTAACACAACTGTTTGGTCAGATGGTAGGCTCTGAGTCCATGCAAAGAATATTCTTTTGGATAACCGCCATACTAGTAATAGCAGCTTGGTTTTTTGCAAAGTGGGTAGTTAAAGGAAGATTTGGAAATATCCTTATAGGAATACGAGATGATGAACCAAGAGTTAGGTTTACAGGATATAACCCAGTTATTTTCAAGACGATAATATTTTCTATTGCTGGAGGTCTCGCCGGAATTTCAGGAGCTTTATATACCGTTCAGTCTGGAATAGTATCTCCTCAATTTATGACGGTTCCCTTTTCTATAGAAATGGTTATATGGGTAGCTGTTGGAGGAAGAGCAACTTTATTGGGAGCGATACTAGGAGCAGTTTTCATCAACTATGCAAAAAGTCTAGTAAGTGAAGCTTTACCTGCTAGCTGGATGTTTATTCAAGGAGGGTTATTTATCTTAGTTGTAACAGCTCTACCTGAAGGAGTTTTAGGTTGGATTCAAGGCGATGGTCCTAGGAATCTTCTTCAAAGATTTGGTTTGAAAAGAAAGATTGAAACCTATCCAAGCTTAGAAGTTAACAATAAGGAGGGAAATAATGAATAATAAAGATCTTTTAAATTTAATAGATATTACTGTTAGTTTCGAGGGTTTTTTAGCTCTCAACAAACTTAATTTAAATTTAAAGAAAGGAGAATTAAGAGCTGTAATAGGACCCAATGGCGCAGGTAAAACAACATTTCTTGATGTAATAACTGGAAAGGTTAAGCCAACAAACGGTGAAGTAATTTTTAAAGGGAAATCCTTAGTAGGTAGAAAGGAGCATAAAATAGCCAGACTTGGAGTTGGGAGAAAGTTCCAAAGTCCAAGAATCTTTGAAAATCTAACAGTTAAAGAAAATCTTGAAATATCGGTGACAACTCCTAAAAGTCCCTTAAACCTTATAAACAAAAGTATTAAGGATGAGCAGCTTAATGAGATTGATCGTCTTATGAAGATTGTTAATTTAGCTCAAAAAGTTGATTCTAAAGCTGGATCCTTATCACATGGCCAAAAACAATGGCTAGAGATAGCTATGTTAGTAGGACAGAAGCCAGATTTAATGTTAGTAGATGAACCTGTTGCCGGTTTAACTGATGAAGAAACTGATCTTACAGCTGATTTATTAAAATCATTATCAGGCGAAAATACAGTAGTGGTAATAGATCACGATATGGAATTCATAAGAAGACTTGATAGTAATGTTTCAGTATTAAATCAGGGCACAGTATTATGTGAGGGAACGATGGAAACCATACAAAAAGACAAAAAAGTTATTGATGTTTATTTAGGAAGACCTGAGGACTAGTTATGGAAAATTTACTAGAAATAAAATCGTTAAATACTTTTTATGGCGAGAGTCATATTCTTAGAGATGTAGATTTAAACGTTAAATCAGGAGAAATGGTTTGTTTGATTGGAAGAAACGGAGTTGGCAAAACAACTTTGTTGAAATCACTTATTGGTTTGTTAAAGCAGAAAAAAGGCGATATTTATTTGGTTGGTGAAAATATCAATAGAAAAGCACCTCATCAGAGGGCGAGGAAAGGAATGGCTTACGTCCCTCAGGGGAGAGAAATTATTCCATATCTATCAGTTGAAGAGAATCTTATGTTAGGAATGGAGTCTCTACCTGGTGGATTATCTAGGAACAAGAAAATAGATTCATTTATTTACGATCTCTTCCCAATCCTAAAAGATTTTCTTCAAAGGAAAGGAGGAGATCTTAGTGGAGGACAACAACAGCAATTAGCGATTGCAAGAGCATTACTAGGCAAACCTCAACTTCTATTACTTGACGAACCAACGGAAGGTATTCAGCCAAATATAGTTTTAGACATCGAAAATGCAATCAATCAGATAATTAAAGATACAGGAATTGGTGTTTTATTAGTAGAACAACATTTGCATTTTGTAAGACAAGCTAATAGATATTACGCGATGCAACGAGGAGGTATTGTTGCTAGCGGAAATACTAGTGAGTTGAGTCAAGCAGTCATAGATAAGTTCTTAAGTGTTTAAATAAATTCTTCTTGATTACTAAAAACTTTTATTCATTTTTCGCATCTTATTAGGTCAATACTGTTTGGATGTTCATTTATATACTTATTAAATTCCATTGCTAGTGTTCTAGCCTCGTAAGCATCAGAAGCATAAAAACAATTTTCTAATCTTATATTTTGAAAATCACGGTAATGTACTGTATATGGCTTCAACATATTATTTTCGTTCATTTTAATTTGCTAAAGAGCATTTAAGTTATATCTCAACCATGCATATGTTCGTAAAATTAAAGCATTACTTTTGTTGTTATCAAAATATATGCACATAGATTATGTATTTAAAAATACTTAATGAAGAAAAAAAGTAATCTATTTTTTTTTAGAGCCCTGCTTCTTACCTTCTATTAAAAAAACAAATTTAGATAAAATATAACCAAAAACTGGAACCCAAAACTTTTCATAAAAAAATTTCATAAAAATTAAGCAGCTAATGATTCGTCATCTATAGTTTCATTTTTATTTATTAGCTTCAAATCTATAGAATTAAATAAATGTTGCATAAGAAGAAAATCAAGTTCCGCTTTTAACAAATTAACATCGGATGAAAGTAGATCATCAACAAAATCATCAAAAGTATCTGAAAGAATATTCACAATAAAAATTTATTTTTGCCATTATCATCCCATTAACATTAAAAGTCAACCAAATTTGAATATTATTTTTTGAATTTTTTGTAAATTAATTAATAAAGACTTAAAAATTAAATAATAAATATAAATAAGCAAAATAACAGATTTAATATCAAGCTTAAGGTTTTTGAATTAAATTTCATTTATCTGGCTTTTCTTAATTTAATATCACTCCTGATTTGCATGCATTATCAAAATGATAATACACATATTTGCTAAAAAGAAATTTAAAGAATGCATCATCATCAAACCTTTTAATATATTTATAGCAAGACTATTGATGTGCCAATTAGGAAAGAATCACTGTAAAAATTTAGTAATCGTAATAAATTTTTATAGCAATCAAATTTGATATTAATAGGTAATTTTAAATATTATTTTTTAATTAGCTCGAAGTAACCATTTTTATTTAATAAGTACTTATCAAACCAAAGGCTTAATAGATTGTCTAATCCTATTCCATTCATTTTATTTATTTGCGAAGTCTTATAGTCTGAGAGTGCAAGCAATAAATACGGGAAAATCATATCAGAAACCCCTTTTGGCAGTTTTTCTAAAGGTACTCCATGCGCTCTATCCCATAAAATTTGCATATCCTGAGAGAACAAAGAACTCCAATAACTAAAATTACAATATAACTTGTCTGGAGGGAGAAGATTTACAGATAAACCTGGGAGAGATGAATTCATAGGAAAAAATTTATAGATTAATTGAATTTAGATTTTTGAAATGATGAAAAATAATCTTAATATGCGAATCTCCTTTATATACAAATAAAATTTAACGCACAGTGTATCACTTAGCAACACCTTATTAAGTGTTGTATTTGTCCATCATTTCCTGAAATTTTAGGAATGATAAAAACTTTTTATAAGTTTGCAAGTCAAAAGTCTCCTGATTCTTTTTATTTAAATGGGTTGATTTACTTTGAGTAAAATGATTTCCTAAATTAGTATCAATTGAGAGTTTTGCATTATCTGTTAAGTCGCCAGCATTATCAAATAAGTTTTTTGAATTATCTATATTTAATTGATATGATTGAGTTACTTTACCATTTTTTTTATTAAATATACCTCTTATAGAAAGTGCTTCTTCTACCAAAATACTTATTATTTTTGAATTACTTAAATTGTTCTCTGTGCTCAACTTTTCAATTATTCTCATAACATCTTCTCTAGGAATAAAACCAACTCTTTTTTTCTTGGTAGGCATTTAAAAATTAATTAAAGTTCAGCACTTGACTGATATAAGTGTTGCACTATATTCATTATAAGTCAATTTAATGCTAATGATTTTACCAACAACATTACTCTTAGGAGCCCTTGGATATCTTTTCTATACTTCAAAAAAAGAAATTTCTCTAGATCACAATGAACTTATAGAAAACCAAAAAAAGAATGATGATTTGTATAAAGATTTGGAAGACTTATTTATTTGAAATTACCTTATATGCACTAAAGAACTTTGTTTCTTGACTAAAGATATACAAAACCTTAAACATAATTAAAATTATATTAATAAGCTATTAATTCAATGACTGTCCATCAAGATTACGAAATAAAAATCAATCTAAATGAATTGATCGAGAAGAGAATCCCATGTTGTGATTTACTTCATCCAGATCATTGTCTAACAGAAAAACAAGTCTCTGAAATTGCACATGATATTCGTATGGATTTAAATTTGCATGATCTTTACAAGCAAGTTGATCAACATATTATGAATTATGTAAATGCAGCAGGAATTGATAACAAAGATCATTGGGTTGAACCTCATCTTCCAGATTTGGAAAGAAATTTAAAAGAAGAAGTTGGAATAGAATTTGATTAATTTTTCTTCTTACAAAAGAAATCAATATATGTATTTTTTTTCCAAATCATCTATTAATTTATAAATACTTTTAGCTGATCTCTTTCTTTTTTTTAATATTCTCAATACTATAAATCCAATCATTAATGCAAAAATAGGTGTAAAAATAATAATTTCATGATTCATAACCATCAAACAGAAGCATATTATTTAAATTATTAAAATTTCTGTATCAATAAAATAGGTACTTTATACAAATATCCTTCGCTATAAAAAATTAAGATATTTTATAAAAAAGCGGTTGGATACAAATTTTTTCATAAATTATGTAGAAATAAATTTAAATGCAATAAATATAATGATTAATTATTTTGCTTTAACAGTTACTGAGATGGGGATCGGTAAAATAGAGTTAGTAGTTATTGGCGCAGTAATTTTAATATTTCCAATTTTATTTGTTTATGCTTCTAAAAACCTTGATGCCAAGGGAGTTTTCGAATGGATGATGGAGAAACCAAATGATTGGATAGGTAAAAAATAAGACTCATACAATATACATTTTCTAGTTAAACTTCAAATTTTCCAAATTATTAATATCGAAATCATAAACCTGGCAATTATTTTCTAAATCATTAACTATTGAATTTTTTAGTAGAGAATAATCTATCAACTTATTGAGTTTATTATTTTTAAATTCCTTATTAGTTTCTCCAATAGCAAATGCTAAAGCTCCTTCATAAGAAATACCGAATTTGGTAGTGTTGCAGTAAGTTCTAGTGAACTTGCTAGAAATCTTATTAGTATACTTTTCAAGAGTTTTTGAAGAAGTATCTAATGAGTAAACTGGACTACTAAACAGAAAAAGAAAAGTTAAAGTGAATATCGCAAAAACCCTTTTGATCATAATATTTCAAAAATTGCAAATTTAATATAGTTTAAAATTTAACTCTGCCGACTATGTTTTATTAAATATTATAGAAATTAAAAATTTATTAACCAGAAAAGCTATTTCATATTTTGGATGATAAAAAATCTCTAAATGAGTATTTCATAGTTTGAATTTTTTTTGGTAATCTTTTTAAAAAACGCCTAAATGCTTTTGGCATAATAAAAAATCCATATCAATAATTAATAGATAACAAATAATATATGGGTATTCAATAAATAATTGTATAAAAATAAGTAAATTAATTATTAAATATATGGATTGAGCTATGGAAATGTTTTTAAACATGAATTATTGTTTAATTAAGCATTAAATACAAACTTAATATGGCACTACCAGAACTTATTTATGCTCCTATAGATGGCGGAACAATACATAGATATGAAATTAGTGGTGGCAAGAGAAAATTTTTAAGATTTATAGGTTGTTACTTGGGTCAATGTAATTTCCACAAAAATATTGATGATGCTATTGATTACATAAAAAATTTGAAAGAATCACAAAAGATACAAAAAATATGAAATAAAGATACATAGATACGATAGAGACTCAATATTTTTCGATAATTACATAATTATTGCTACAAATAATAGAGAATTTTCTTTTTATAAGAAATTGATTATTTACTTGAGTTATAGTTCCGAAAGATAAACAGTCATTTAAAAAAAGAAATTAATTTATGGAAAACAGACAAATTAATTTTTTTAAATCAAAAGACTTTAATACCGTTCTTAAGCCATTTAAAAAAGGAACGGTAGTAAAAATTGACTCGTTTGATATTAGAGAAACTCAAAAAGATTTAAATATAGGTTTATTTGGTTGGTATGCAATTTGTCCCTCTAAAGAACTAAAAAAAAATAAGCTATATTATTTTTCACTCTATGATGAGCCTCTTGTTCTTTATAGAGATGAAAATAAAAACGTTAGGTGCATTAAAAATATTTGTCCACATAGAGGGGCCTCCTTTTTTGGAGGGACATTATCAGATGGAGTAATAACCTGCCCATATCATGGAGCTAAGTTTTCATCTGGAGGACGTTGCCAAAATCTCGACAGAATAACATGTCGCCATATAGTTGATAATAATTACGATAACTACGCCAAAAGGATTCACTTATCTCAATACAAAACTTCAGAAAAAAATGGATATATTTTTGTACATTTTTCTAAAAAGTCTGAGACTGATTTAAATAATATAAGTGAAGATACACCTATAAGTAACTACGAATTATATGAAAATGGTTTTTCACATAAGGATTATGTCTTTGAGGAGGTATTAGTCGACTTCAAATGTGATTGGTCAAGAATTATTGAAAATCACCTAGATATACTTCATATCTTTTGGGTTCATGGTGATACAATCCCAGATAAAGATGTGAATAAAAACGTATTAGTTAGTTTTAACCAGAAAATTAATATTAATCCCTCATACATTGAAAGTATTTATTATTACAAGAATGACCCTACAAAAGAATTTATTCGGATAAAGTACATACCTCCAGGAAGGATATTAATTTACAAAGGCGATCCTTCCTCATCAAGATATTTACAAGTTTTAGATCATATCCCTCTAGGAAAAAACAAAGCAAGAGTTATAGTAAGACACTACAGGAAATTTCTACAAAATAAACTGGTTAATAATCTCTTATTATTTAAAGAGACTCAAAGAAAGATTTTTTATAAGATATTCGATGAGGATTATATGATTTTAAAAACTCAAACATATAATCACGATATGGGATTTATAAGTAAGGATGAAATAAAATTATTGGGAGAAGACAGGATTATAAATTATTTTTGGAAGTGGTACAAGAAGTCTGAAGATAAAGATGAACCATGGAAAAATATTAACAAAACCCAAAATCTTGATGTATATGACAAAGTTATATTGAAATATCCTCCTGAGATAAAGAAGTTAGAAATTGCAAATAATATAGATATTATTAGAAAAACATTTGTAAGATTTGCTGCTCCGCTTATATTTTTTATGTTAATAATATAATCCATGAAGAAAGTAGATAGACCTTCATGGTTGAATTGGCTTTATCTCTTTATATTTATTTTAAGCTCGATTCAATTGATTATATTTTGGAGTAATAAGTTTTAGTGTTTAATAAATTTTGGTTTGACGCAAAAAATATAAATTGTTTTAAAAATGGCTTTAGAGTAATTAAAGATTTAAATTTAAAGATATCTTATTCAGAAAATGTAATATTAATTGGACCAAATGGTTCAGGTAAATCATCTCTAATTGAAATAATTAATAGAAACTTATACCCAGTAGTAGCTAATGAATCGAAACTAAAGATATTTGACAAACAACTTGTAAATTTATGGGAACTAAGAAATAAAATAAGTACCGTAAATAATGATATAAAAAATAGAATAAATCCAGATTTACAAGTTTTTGATTTAATTTTAAGTGGACTATATGGAAGATATTGTTACGTACAAAAAAAATCTGATAGAGATTCTTATAAGGTGGAAAAAATCATGAAGAAAATGAATATTTCTAATTTATCTAAAAAGAATTTTTCCTATTTATCAGATGGAGAAAAACAAATTTCTCTCATTGCGAGGGCATTAATCAAAAAACCGGAAATTTTAATCCTAGATGAACCAACTGCAAATTTAGATTATAAATCAAAGTTTTTTGTAATTGATAAGGTTAATGAATTATCAAAATTAAATACGAAAATTTTATGCGTCACTCATGATATTTCAATGATTACTAAAATTTATGACCGGGTCATAATGCTAAAAGATGGCAAAATAATCGCTGATGGAGATCAAAATAAGGTTATGAATAGTGAAAATTTTAATAAGTTATTTGGTATTCAAGTAGAGGTAACTAATAATAATGGACTTTGGAATATAAACAGATTATCTAAATAACTATTATAAAAATAGCTATCGCAATAGCAAGAAATACTAATTTTTTACTTTTTAAAAATGAAGAGGATTTATTTTTAAATGAAGAAGATCCACATTTAGAGCAGACAATTTTACCTCCCAAAGATCGGTCTGAGACGAATGAAGAAGATCCACAATTAAAGCAAACTCTATTTATGCTCATTTAAAATAAATTATTTAGAAATTCTTCCTAAATTATATTCATAAATAATCTGTAAAGAAAAACTTCAGAAATATGATGATAATGAGAATCTATTGCAATAAGTAATTTTTTAGTGCATAATTGATAATAATTCTCATTATCAAATTTAAATATATGAATTTCCATAGTTATGGAGAATCTCTCTCAAAATCAGTAAGAATAATAACTGGACAATCTGTATTAATAGATCCCTCATCAAGGCCAAAAGGGACATGCCTAGAAGTTGAAAGTGGAATTGCTAGGGTTTATTGCCCTTGTGAAGAAACTGAAGGAATGACACTCGCATTTTTACAATCAGGAGATCAATTAAGAACGGACCTTTTATGTAGCGAAGGTGTCTGCGTTGAAGCACTAACAGATTTGTCATTTCACAGCAATGTGAATATTGATGAGAATATTGGTTTCGATGCAGTAAATGAATGGACTTTGCAACTCCTTAGGATAAGACACTTAGGAAATGCAGAACAGCGATTACAAGCGTTGTTTTCAATACTAGTAAATCGTTTAGGAAGGAGATGTGGGCAATGGTGTGAGTTACCTTTTAGGTTAACTCACGAAAGAATTGGGGAATTAATCGGTTCTACTCGTGTAACGTCAACAAGATTAATTTCTAAATTAAGATCATCTGAGTTATTAATAGCTCCTATTGGAACACAAACAGTCAGTGTTGCACCTTCTTTTATTGAAACATCACCTCTATAAAAACATGAAGGAATCACAATCAGTTACTAACAGCTTATTAATAGAAGTTGATATTTTATCGAATAGACTCAAAAATATAAAACAATCTTTTAAAACAACAAATAATAAATCATTGAAGGAAAGGTTATTTTTGGAAAACAAAAATATTTTTAAAAGAGTCAATGAAATTTATAAAATAGCTGAGCTATTAAATAAAAAAAATAATGAGAAAATAAACTTTTCTACGTTACTTGTTGAAATAAGCAAAAGGATATTGAATGAAAATAAATTTGAAAGTAATTTATTTTTTCTTTAAATCACTATCTATCAATAAGATTGCAGAAGGTTGATTAGAAGCAAACTTTACTTTGCCAAGTATGTTTGCAAATTCATCTTCTGATTTGGTTTGAGCATCAATTATTGGATCTAAAAATACGTTAGTTCTTGTATCGGAAATTCTTTCTGAAATAGAATAAAGTTGCTGCAGAGATGAAGTTAAATCAGCCTCCATGTTGAAAGAATAAGAGATAAGATCCTCTATCGAATCCCATGTTTGAACTGGAGCAGAAATTTCATCTAATTTTACGCTTTGTCCTCTTGCGATTAAATAATCTGCAAACTTCTGTGCATGTTCCATTTCACCTTGTGATTCACTTAGAAAATGAGACGCAAATCCATTTAAATCACGTTCTTGAAACCAGAGATACATAGAAAAATATTGCACATTAGCATATCTTTCCATAGTTAAATGTTCAAAAATATTATCCAATAAACTATTGTCAATCGGTTGAGCAACAGCTCTTCCAGATGGACCAAAATTAATTAATTTCTTAGTTTTTAAATTATTTTCAATCATTTTACAAAAAGAAACTAACTAAATAATACAACATTTTGTATAAATTAGTAATAAATTAATTCTTTAAAATAAATTAAATAATATGATAATGAAAATCACTCGCAATACTATAAATGAATTTACAGTGCAGATTTTCTGAACTGATATTAACTAATAAAATATATAACAGTAAAAAAAAGAAATGTAAAAAGAAAAAATGCTCTAATTGGAAAGGAGGCAAGTGTAATTGCCTATAAAAAAAGTCTATATATATTCCTTATATGCTCCAGGATATAAAAAATAATAACTATTTTTATTAATAGAAATAGAACATTTATCGCCATTATTAAGGAGATTATTAATATCAGTTCTAACCCTTAATATGTTTCCATTAATAGATACTTTATATATAAGAAATTCTCCAAGAAATTCTTTAGATATAACAATCGCATCACCAGATTCTGATCTTTTAATTGAAATAAATTTAGGCGAAATTGACATACTTTTGATACCTGTATTTTTCAAATACTCTGAACAATTTATTTCACCTAAACAAGAAATATATGAATTACCATTTTTTTTGAGATTAATAATATTATTTCCCAAAATAAAACTACTAACAAATATGGTTTTGGGATTATTTAGAAGGTTAATTGGCGTATCAATTTGATGTATTTTTCCATCATTCATAACGGCGACCTTATCGCAAATTGACATCGCTTCTTCCGGATCATGAGTAACCATCAATCCGCTTGCATTACAACCTTTTAGGATATTAGGGAGTTCACTTCTTAATTTTAGTTTGACATGCATATCAAGACTACAAAAAGGTTCATCTAATAAAATAAAATTTGTACCTGGAGCAAGAGCTCTCGCAATTGCGAGTCTTTGTTTTTGGCCTCCAGACAGTTCATGAGGGTACCTTTCAACAAAACTATCAAGATCAACAACATTCAATAAATAATCAACTCTAGATCTGTCTTTTTTGTTTTTCAAACCAAAAATTACATTTTCTAAAACATTTAAGTGAGGGAAAAGTGCATAGTCTTGAAAAACCATACCAATATTTCTTTTCTCAGGACTAAGAAATTTTTTCCTACTTGAAATTACCTTATCATTTAGAGAAATCCTCCCTTTAGAGGGATATTCAAACCCCGCGATTAATCTTAAAAGAGTAGTTTTACCGCAACCAGAAGGACCAAGCAACCCTAACAATTCACCATTTTCAATTTTCAGGTTAATTTCGTTTAATATCCAATTTGAACATTCTCGCTTATCATATTTATGATGCAAATCATCAATTATTAACGCATCATTATTCACTAAGTTCCTCTTATTCAAATATATTAAGTTAGCAGAAAATATTCACCTAAAATATCTCATGTATAATTTTATACACCATTTAATTTTCAAATTTAATGAGAAAGTCTGAAAGAGCAGAAATAATATGCAAGGAACTCAAAAAGCTATATCCATCGCCTCCAATACCCCTTGATCATACAAATGCATATACTCTTCTAATCGCCGTAGTTTTAAGTGCTCAATCAACAGATAAGAAAGTTAATGAATTAACAAAAAGCTTATTTAAAGTTGCAGATAATCCAGAAAAGATGATGCAGCTAGGTATTAATGGCATTTACGAATACATAAAATTTTTAGGTCTATCTAATCAAAAATCAAAGAACATCTATAACTTATCTAAATTATTGATTGAGAAGCATAATAGTACGGTCCCAGATTCTTTTGAGAAGCTTGAATCTCTTCCAGGGGTAGGTCATAAAACAGCATCAGTTGTAATGTCTCAAGTGTTTAAAATACCCTCATTCCCTGTCGATACTCACATACACAGGTTGGCACAAAGATGGGGCCTATCAAATGGTGATAGTGTAGTTCAAACAGAAAAAGACCTAAAAAAAATATTTCCTGTTAACGATTGGAATACCTTACATTTGCAAATAATCTTTTATGGCAGAGAATACTGTACAGCAAGAGGCTGTGATGGAACAAAATGTTATTTATGTCGCACTCTTTATCCCAAAAGAAAAAAGAAATTTATATGTAAAAAGCCTTAAGAAATTTATATAATATTTAAATTAGTTTTTTTAATCATGAAAATAGCAATTACTGGTGCATCAGGGAAAACAGGTTATAGAATTTCCGAAGAAGCAGTTAAAAAAGGATATAAAGTAAGGCAAATCATCAGAAAGAATTCAAAAGTCTCATCAGGACTACAGCGTTTAGAAACAATTAGGGTTTCATTAGACAAAAAAGGAGAACTTGATGAAGCTTTAAAAGATATTGATGCTTTGATAATTGCGACTGGAGCGAGAGCATCATTAGATTTAACTGGTCCTGCAAAGGTTGATGCATTGGGAGTATACAGGCAATTAGAGAGTTGCAAAAGAGTTGGTATTAAAAGAGTTATTTTAGTTAGTTCCCTTTGTACTGGTAAATTATTTCACCCATTAAACTTATTTGGTTTAATTCTTATTTGGAAGAAATTAGGTGAAAACTTTCTACGCTATTCAAATTTTGAATGGACTATTATTAGACCTGGAGGATTAAAGGAAAATGAAGATATTAAATCAGAAAATATAAATTATTCAAAAGAGGATACTCAAATTAATGGATCAATCCCAAGAAGATTAGTTGCGCAATGTTGTATAGATTCTTTAAAAAACAAAGAATCCATAAATAAATTAATAGAAGTTACAAGTTCAAATGATAATAAAAAGATATCTTTTAAAAAAGCTATGCAAATGATTTAAAAGATGTAAATATATAAATTAAAACTATGAAAATAAATCCCAAAATTGACGCATTACAATTAATGCTTACTGATTTAAGAACTAGAAATGAGCCAATAAGACATAAAGCTGCATTTAAAGGCTGTCAACCAGAATTTCAAAGTCTTGTATCAAGATTAATAAAGCAGTTAGAGGAAGAATTAGTTGCTGAAAAGCTTACTAATCGTGATAGTTAAAAAATTTAGATTACTTAAATGAAATTAAGTTATCCAATTTTGCTTGTTCTGAAAGTTCATCATATCCTCCAAAAAATTTATTATCCAAAAATATTTGAGGGAAAGTATTATGGCTACTTTGAGCCATAATTTTTTGAAAGCTCTCATCATTGTCTATTAGAGTAACTTCGTGAGGGATAGATAAAGAATTAAGCAACCTAATTGCTCTTTTAGACCAAGGACAATCCTTTAAAATATATGCTTTTACACGTGATTCATCAGTGATTAAATCATGATTTGAGATATTAATAATTTTCTGTTCAAAAGAAAGTAATAATATATCAGTACCTTTTTTTACGATACATCCCTCCTCAAGATGCCCGCCAAACACATTACATCCCTCATCTGCAAAACTCAAATGTAAATGAACATCTCCTTTATTAAAATGTCCGTTTAAAGAAACTATCTCTAGATTTCCTTCAAATTTATTTATCTCTTGATTACCTGGGCATTGAATACAAACTTTTCTAAGATTACCAACCACTCCAGAAACATACCCGTATAAATTATTCGATGAAGAATATTCTTTAATTGAATTTATCAAATCAGATTCTGGAGATAGCTTTAGGCTATGAGGCTGCATTAGATATTAGGAATAATTTTGTAATATAAAACATCATCATTCATAAAGAAAAGTTGAGTTTATAATCTTTAGGATTCAGATTTAAATTAAATTTTAGAATCTAGCATCAAAAACTATTTAAATTTTTTACTAAAAATTTAAGCTTGTTGAGAGTGTAATATATTTTTTATATACAAAAACTAATTTGTTATTAAGAAAAAATCTTAAAAATTTGGCATTGAATATTCCCAATTTATTGTCGATATCTCGCCTTTTCCTTGTATTTCCATTAATACTTTTTTTACAAATTAACAGACCTTTTTATGTCTTTATATTGATTATTATTGGAGGTTTAACTGATTATTTTGACGGGTTAATTGCAAGGAAATTTAATCTTAAAACCAGATTAGGCGCGATTCTTGATCCCTTAAGCGATAAAGTATTCTATTTAATTCCTTTGACCTTCCTTTGTAAAAATAATTTTATACCCTTCTGGTCTTTATCATTAATTTTATTTAGAGAATTAATTATCTCTAGCCTAAGGAAATCTACAAAAGACGGTTTACCAGCATCAATGTTAGGAAAATATAAAACATTTTTCTTTTTTATTTCAGTAATTACCTTCTTTACACCATTAAAAATTAGCTTATTGAATAATTTGGCTTTAATTTTTTATTGGTTAGGATTCATCCTGACTTTTGTGACTTTATTAGGCTATTTAAGAATTAAAAAGAATATTATCTGAATTTTCATCAAACTCCTCACTCTTTTTATTATTAAAATCATTCACAAAACTATCCTTTAGACCATTAAGCAAATCAAAAGTTGGCGCCCACTCTAAATCACGTTTTATTTTAGAGATATCAGTCTGATAATGATTTAATCTAATTGGAAATCCCTTTCGAGACTTAGGATCTAATTTTTGATAATCAAATGTTCTTAAAGAAATCTCATTTTGGTTTAATCCCAGAACATTCGCACAGAAATAAATTAAACCCTTTATTGTCACTCCTTTTTCACCTGAACAATTGTAAATATTATTTTTGGAATTTTCAAAATTTATGCACCTAATCATTACATCAGTCAAATCCGAAACATGGCCTAGCTGAGTAATTAAAGAACCATCACCAGGGATTGGTATAGATTTTTTAGTAAATAACCTTTCAAAAAACCAATTTTCAATTTTATTATAATTTCCTGGTCCATAAATATAAGTAGGTCTAAAACTTGTAAAAGGAATTTTTTGTTTTTTTAACCAATTTTCTGTCTCAAACTTTCCTTTGTGCCTACTTTCTGGATCAATTGGATCAACTTCGGATAGGGGTAGTTCAGAATTATCTTTATAAACACCTGCAGAGCTTACATATATATATCTCTGGAAAGAGTTATCTAAATTTTCTATAAGAAGTTTGGTTTGTTCTAACTCTCGTCCTGAAATATCAAAAACAACATCATACTTTTCATTTCTTAGTTTGACGATATCTTCTGAATTATTTCTATCACCCTTAATTAAATTTGTTTTTTCAGGATTACTTTTATTACCTCTTGTGAAAATATCAATATCATAATTTTTACTTAATAACTTTCCAACCAAAGACTTGCCAACAAATCTAGTGCCACCCATTACAAGAATTTTCATATTCAAAAAATATTTAACTGAAGTAGTAATCTTAAATAGAATTACATATTGAATAGTACTACTAATAAGTAATTAATGAAAAGGATGATTCTATGGACCTAATACCAGCAATTGATTTAATGAATGGTAAGTGTGTAAGGCTTTTTAAAGGCGACTTTAATAAAAGAAAAGACTTCACAAAAGAGCCTCATGAGCAAGCTAAATTTTGGGAAAGCGAAGGAGCAAAATATATACATATAGTTGATTTGGATGCTGCAAAAACTGGATCCCCAACAAACGATAAATCAATAAAAAAGATTGCAAAAACAGTAAACATACCTATTCAAATAGGTGGGGGTATAAGGTCTCAAGAAAGGATAGAACAATTATTTTCTTATGGTATTGAGAAAGTTATCATGGGAACCTCTGCAATAGAAAATAAAGAACTAGTTAAAGACTTATCAAATAAATTTCCTGGAAGGATAATTGTTGGGATAGATGCAAAAGATGGAAAAGTTAGTACAAGGGGGTGGCTTGAACAATCTGATATTTTTGCCACAGATCTAGTAAAGGAGTTTTCTTCATTTAAAATTGCTAGTTTTATTGTTACAGATATAAATACAGATGGGACTTTAGAAGGGACAAATGAAGAATTCATAAAAAGCATACTTGAAATTACAGATATTCCAGTAATAGCCTCAGGAGGTGTTGGTTCAATTTCTGATTTATTATCCTTAGTAAAATTTGAAAACTCTGGACTATTTGGAGTAATAGTAGGTAAAGCTCTATATGAAAATAAATTCACGATAAACGAAGCGAATAATGTATTGTCAGCAGAGAGATTAAATGACATTGATTTAAACACAAATTACTACGCTTAAAAGAGTATAAAAATTGATTTAAGGCTGGTGTTTGCAGTAATTGTTAGTTAATTTTGTATAAGAGATAAGAAATCTAGTCTTGGAATTAATTTCAAAAAAATCGATATTGATTATTGCTCCAAGCTTAATAGCGGAATCTTTATCGCTTAAGTTAACATCACTAGACCAAAATTTAGAAATTAATTTTAATAATGGAACAGGTGATAAAACTCCAGATTTAGTTATATGGAATGTTCTTAATTTCCAATCAGAAGATCTTATAAGGTTAGAATTATTAAAATTAAGGGAAAGATATGATGATTCAAAGTTTCTTATAATTTTCTCTGGCGAACTTGTTTATGAAGCAAATACCCCCCCATCGTTAAATGCTGAAGGTTTTCTTTTAAATCCCAGTGCAGAAAAAGTTCTTGAATCTATTGATACCATTTTAAATGGAGGAAGGGTATTTGATATTGAAAATAATTCCCGAGTTCAATTAAACAAGAATAAGCCTCTCTCTTTTAGTCAAAAAATTCTAACATCAGGTCTTAAACAAATAGATTCTGAAATTAACTACATATTCAAATATGTCAACTCTGATTCAACACCAGAATTTTATAAATTCATTTTAAAAGGAAGATTAAGAGAACTTATTACTGCAAAATCTTTCCTAATTTTCTTATGGGGTAATTCACTAGAACTTTATACAGAGGCAGTTTACACTGAAAATAAAATTAATCTTGAAAATAAGAACACTGTTTTCATTAAAGATAAAAACACCGCAGAAATATGGAATTTGATTTTAGATAGACTAAAAGAAAGGTATAGCTCAACTAACTTACAGGTTGAATTTAATAATTCATCAATAATTCTCTCTGGAATAAAGAAAGAATTCATTTCGCGACTAATTTGCAAAATGTTAGATGAGTTAGATAATTTAGTCAAAAATATTAAGGAAAACTATAAGGTGAAAGATTTTAAAGATGATTTAAATTCTCTTATAAAAGAACTTAAAGTTAATACAATTTCAAATATCACAGACAGTTATTTTCGATTAAAAAAAGGAGGCGAATCTATTTCAATAAATGATTTTATTTATAGTGAGGTAAGTTGCGAAGAGATAGATAGGGAATCACATGAATCAATTATGTTTATTGAGCCAATTATTAAAAATGAAGCTCTTGACTATGATGGGAAATTACTCCCTCTATATGAAACAGAATCGTTTTTGATCCTTGAAAATATTATTTCAAACTGGACAATAAGGAACTGTAATTTATTAGCTTCTGAAATCTTTAATATTTGTTCTTCTTGGCCTGAATTAAGAACTGTACTTATAAATCCCGAATTACAATCGACAAGAAATTTTGAAAGATTTAGAAATAATATCAATAACTACAATCGCTGGCATGACTATATTTATATGCCTATCTACTTGTATGAGAGTAAAAGAGAATATATTGATATTATCGATAAAAAATTTACCCGTTACTTTAAAAATGAAAATAGGGAGAAAGAATTAGAAAATCTAGAATGGCTACAAAAACAAGTTACATTGTTAGTTGAGATAAGAGATGCCGTAGCACCGCAGTTAGAAGTTGCTGTAAAATATATCGGTAATCTTTTTGTAACTTTCCTTACAAAGGTCGTTGGTAAAGCTATCGGTTTAGTGGGGAAAGGAATCCTTCAAGGATTAGGAAGATCAAGTTCAAAGTAAGTTATTAAACTTTAATGAAAATAATTCAATGGATCCTGATAGCATTAATTTTCTTAAGCCCATTTAAAGCAAATGCCACTAGAGATACTGATAGTTACGATGGCAACATTTTCCCAATATACGCAGGTAATGGGGCTATAGTTCCTCCCCAGACAACTCTTCAGGAATCATTAAAAAATAAAAGAGTTGCAGTTTTATTTTTTTATCTTGACGACAGCTCGGATAGTAAAGCTATGGCTCCGATAATATCCGGTTTAGATTTGATATGGAGAAATAATATAGATATTATTGCTCTAACTACTGATGAATTACAGGATAAAGAAAAGTCTGATCTTAGAAATGAACCTAATTATTATTGGAACGGATTAATTCCACAAACGATAATTTTAAATAGTGATGGTGAAGTTAAATTTGA
>QCDR01000001.1 GCA_003278705.1 Prochlorococcus sp. AG-355-J23 | reverse complement strand
CCATATTTCTTGCCCCTGCAATTAATATCCAGAAAATAATACTTATTCTTCCATCGAAATATTGTACATCTACCATTTGAGAAATTATTATTAAAAAAAGAGAAATAATCCAGGCTTTTTCAAAAATAATTGTTGAATTTTTTTTATTACTATCTAGGAATATTTTTACAAATGCTACAGAAAAAATAATTGAAATTGTTGCTGTAATTAAAAATGCAGCTGGAATCCCATAACTAATCATCAATTCCAAAACAATATTATGAGGATGTCCTTTGAAAATGCCAGTTTCACTTAAGAATATTTCAGGAAAGGAACCTGACCCGCTCCCAAAAAAAGGTTTTTTTAATATATTCTGAAGAGCACTTTGCCAAATATCTAACCTCGTTAAATTGAATTGATCAACCGATATCCAACTTTGATTTGGGATTGCAATCTCAAAAATCTTTTTATAATAATTTCTTAAATATGGTACAAACGAAGTTAAGCAAATAAAAACAGAAGTTAATATTAGTGATGGTATGGATTTTGTTATTTTCCTTCCTGATACCAAAATTGTTCCTAATACTAACCCTAACCATGCTGTTCTAGAATTTGTCAAAACGGTTGTAATCGCAATACTGAATGTGAATATAAAGCTTGAAACGATTTGAAAAATGTTTTCTCTATTATTAATTAAAAAAGCAAAACTAAATGGCCATACAATATTTAACCAAAGTCCTGCATAATTAGGGTTATTAAATAGACCAGTAAGTTCTGTGATATTTTGTAATGGTCTTTGATACCAAATTATAAGACCACCTAAAGCTTCTAAAGGCCCATTCCAATTAAAAAAAGACTGGCCTAGTCCTGAAACAATAACAGGGAAAGTTCCTGAAATGAGTACTAAACTAAAAATCTTTCTTTCATTGGGAGTTTTTAAATAAGATTGAAAACCATAAAAACACCAAAAAAGTGGAATCCAGTTTGCTAGACCTATCCAAGATAAGGCTGAATAATAATCATAAGGTATTTCTAATTCATCCCTAAATGAATGTACAATAGAACTTGTTATTAACAATAAACTCCCCACTAAAAAAGAAATATTATATTTATCGTTTAAATAGTTTTTTTTATTCCGTATAGCACTAATAATTAAAGCTATTAATAAAAAAATTAGCGATAAAGAAAAAGCAGAAGGCAAAAAGAAAATGCCAATTATGAAACTTAATTTGCCAAAATCTTTTGTAAGATGAAGTTTTTTTAGATATGAAGTTGACAAATTACATTATGAAAATTTATTAGTGTTATTAATCAAAAAGATATATTTAAAAAACATTAAGATTGAAAGTAGATTTATGTTAACGCTTCCTGCAGGATTCGAACCTGCGGCCCACTGCTTAGAAGGCAGTTGCTCTATCCAGCTGAGCTAAGGAAGCTAGTCTTTAACTGTGTTTTGTTAACTTTCGTAGTACTAAAGTAAACAATTTTCAGTAATTAGGGAAATAATCAGTTTTATTAATATACTGACTTATAACCTTAATTACTTTATATCAGACTTGAGCACAAACTGATAATTAATAAAAAATTTAAAACATATTTTTGGCAATTTCACTTTAAAATTTAAAAAAATATTTGTTTGAAAATTATTAATTACTTATTTTTTAAATGTTTTTTTGAAAATTCCTTGAATTTCTTTCTTAAAAGAACTAAATCTAAAAAAACATTTTGTATTAAAATATTAGGAATTAACCTTTTAGCTATTTTAAAATCTTCTTTTTTAATTTTTTTATTTGCCCTTACCCTGGCAGCTCTAGTATTAATAAATATTATTTTATTATCGCTTTTTTCAACAACATATTTGAGTAAATATTCAGAATGCAATGGTTGTGATTTAGTTCTGCAATAATCAATTGCATAATCAATTCTTGTGGCGTAAGTTAATGCGGCATTTCTCGTAGAGCAGATACTAAATCGATCATTCAATCCATTATGTGATTGCCATGCCGGCAGGAAAATACAATCATCTTTAGTAACTAACGACTTATAAAGATACCTTTCCATAGAGTCCAAATAAAGTAAATCGGGTCTTACAAATAAATAAGAATCAGCCTTATAATTTTTACAGGAATTGAAGACTTTTTTTAATGAATATAAAGCATGTAATAAATTACTTAGTGACTTGTAGTTATCGTTAAAAGCATCACCTTATTTTTTAATATTTTGTAAATATTCATTAATTACAAAACTTGGTTCATCAAATATTAATTTATCAGGATTAAATAATTCCCAATTATTTTCAAGAAAAATATCTTTTTCACCTGATCTCTGATTATTTAAAACTTTTAGGTTAAAAAAATGGCAGAATACTTTAGTTTCTCCTAAATTTGATGCTTTTTGGAAGATATTTTTTCTAATGCTTTCTATGACACCTTCGGGATATATAATTATACCCCAAAAACAAATAGCAGTCTTAGCCATAATTAATTTTTTATTTATTCTTAGAAATTTGAAATATACAAAAATTTAAATATATTTTCAATCAATTCTCAAAAATCCTAAGATTGAAAATTAAGTTGTTAAATGTAATTCTGAGGAAATTATAAATTATTATCGCAAGCTAAACAAGCAATTTTAATGATAGGTATACGTGATAGCCATAAATATGTTTTTTCTATTGTATTACCTAGAATATAATTATTAACAAAAATCCTAAATTGGCTAAAAGATTATCTAAGCAACAAATTAGTGAAATAATTAGAAGCTTTAAAAAAGGCATTTCCATAGAAGATTTATGTGGGATTTTTGATGCCACAAAATCAACAATCACTCGTAACTTGAAAAAAAATATTGGTGAAGAATTATTTAAAGAGTTAGTTAAAAAAAATAAATCAGAAAGTTTTGATTTTGCTGAAGTAACAAAAGTTTTTAATAAGGTTACTTCAGATAAAGGAAATAAAAACTCTGCTGAAGTTGATTCTTCTGAAATAAAATCTTCAAATAATTTGACTCTAGATCCACAGTCCCATCAAGAAGAAACTTTCTTTGAAATAACACCTTTGCATATTGAATTAGATAATACTCCAAGAAAAGAATTATCTTCAGTTCCTTTATCAGAGGTCGATTTCCCTAAAGTTGTTTACATACTTGTGGATAAAAAAACTGAGTTAGAAATAAAATTATTAAAAGATTTTCCAGAATGGGACTTTCTGCCGAATGAAGATTTGAATAGAAAAACTATAGAAATATTTTTTGATTTGAATCTTGCTAAAAGATCTTGTAACAAGGATCAAAAGGTACTTAAGGTTCCTAATACTGATGTATTTAGAATCGCAGCCCCTGTTCTAATTGAGAAAGGAATTTCAAGAATTGTTTGTGTTGAAAATTTAATAGCGCTTTGATCAATTTTTATTCACTATCCATATCGAGAACTAGAAAGCTTCCTAAAATAGAACCTAATATAAAACTTGATCCCACTATGAAACCAATTGGGAGCTCAATTGTTTCGTCGATCAATAAGTTTACTTTGCTTTTGTTTGTACTGTTTTGTATTCCTATAAATAAAGCTAGAAATAAACAAGAGTTGAAAATTACTGCAAAGAATAATTTTTTAATTAAGAAACTCATATTATTTATCCTTTATTCTAAATCTTAAATCAAATTATAAATTTCGCTTTTCTTAAGACCATTTTTCTTAGCTAAGTATTTAGATGCTGCTGGCAAACTTAAGCCTGCATTTATTAAATCTTGAAGATCTTTTTTTATACTAAATTTATCAAGATGCAAAACTCTATTTTTGTTTATTCCTTTTAATACGATTGTTATTTCTCCCATTACATCCTTACTATTAAAGAATTCTATAACTTCATTAATATTTTCCCCAACATGTTCTTCAAATTTCTTTGTTAATTCTCTAGCAACCATTATTTCACGATCACCTCCACAAAATTCAAGTAATTCATTTAATAATTTTTTAAGTCGCTTAGGTGATTCGTAAATAATAGTTGTTTTTTCATTTTTACTAATTTCTAAAAGAATTTTTGCTCTGTCAATTTCCTTTCTAGGAAGAAAACCCTCAAATACAAAACTTGAAGATGGAAACCCACTTGAAACAAGTGCTGTTACTGCGGCACATGCTCCAGGGATGCAGATTATATCTAGTCCTTCTGATTTTACACTCTTAGATATATCTTCTCCTGGATCGCAAATTCCAGGCAAACCAGCATCACTTACAATTGCTATGGATTTTCCTTCTTTAAGATCTTTTACTATTATTGGTATTTTACTTGAAGAGTTATGTTTATTAAAACTTATAAGTTTATTCGAGATATTAAACTTGTTCATTATTTTTTTTGTTTGTCTTGTGTCTTCACAAGCAACTAAAGAAACTTTTTTAAGGATATTTAATGCTCTTTCGGAAATATCATTTAAATTACCAATTGGTGTCCCAACTATATACAAAATACCATTTTCAGGTTCTTCTTTTCTATGGGATAATGAAGAATTATTATTCATTTAATGATTAAATTACCTTCTGGTGTTGATATTAATAATCTTATCGATGATATAAGAATTTTCAGCTGGCAAGCAGCAGATATTTTGCTTTATTACTCTAAATTGTTAGAAGATTCGGATGATAAAAGAAAAATATTAAAGAATAATAATGAAGATGATCCTGTGACTTTGGCGGATTTAAAAGTTAATGAAATAATTATTAAAGGAATAAATGAAAAATATAAAAATATTAACTGGGACATTTTGAGTGAAGAAAATGTAAAAACTTCAAATACTTTTACTACTAAGAATGATTGGGTTTGGGTTCTTGATCCTCTTGATGGAACGAAAGATTTCATTCAGGGAACTGGCAACTATGCAATGCATTTGGCATTGAACTTTAAACAAAAACCTTATATCGGATTTGTTTTGATTCCAGATAAAAATCAATTATGGATTACAGATGGGGAAAAAACATGGTGTGAAAAAAGAGATAGTACAAAATATTACCCAAATCTTTTAAATAATAGAAATCTTCAAGAAATGACTTTAGTAACAAGTAAAAATCATGGAAATGATGTTTTAAGAAATTTAATTCAAAAAATTAATTTTCGCAAAGTCGAAATAATGGGAAGCATTGGCTGCAAAATTGCATCTCTAGTTAGAGGAGAAAGTGATATTTATATTTGTTTGAGTTTACCGGGGAAAAGCTCACCAAAAGATTGGGATTTTGCTGCGCCAGAATCTATTCTGAAAGTAGCTGGTGGATCTATTACAAATTTAGATAATCAAGAGCTAACTTATGGGCAAGCTAATTTCCAACAAGGGGGAATTATAGTCGCAACTAATAACAAGAAAACTCATGGAAGTATTTGTCGCGAAATAAAGAAAATTATTGAGAAGGAAGATATTTATCCTATTTAATTTTTAGTTAAGTGGAGCAACTGGAGTAGGGGTCGGTTCTGGATAAGACATGCCATTATTTTGACCTACTCCTCTTAAAGTAAGGTTAATCCTTCCTCTGCTGTCAATTTCTCTTACTCTTACAGTCACTTCATCTCCTTGTCTTACTACATCTTCGACTCTTTCAACCCTGGCTTCAGATAATTGAGAAATGTGAACCATCCCCTCTTTTCCAGGTAATATTTCTACGAAAGCACCGATCGGTATTATTCTTGTTACGACTCCGGAGAAAATCTCACCCTCATGAACTTTGCGTGTTAATCCCTCGATTATCTTTTGAGCTTCTTCTGCAGCAGCTCCGTCATGAGAAGCGATAGTTACAATGCCTCCATCTTCTATGTCTATCTTTGTATTTGTTCTTTCAGTGATTCCTTTAATAGTTCTTCCGCCTGGTCCAATAACTGTTCCAATAAGCTCAGGATCAATTCTAAAGCTTAGTAATCGGGGAGCATGAGGAGAAAGAGTTTCTTGTGGCTTGTCAATTGCTGCTTGCATCTTTTCTAAAATATGCAATCTTGCAGGACGAGCTTTTTTAATTGCATCAGAAATAATAGATACTGGTAATCCTGTGATTTTCATATCCATTTGTAACGCAGTTATTCCCTTGTCAGTCCCCGCAACTTTAAAGTCCATGTCTCCAAGAAAGTCCTCAATTCCTTGAATATCTGTTAAGATTCTCACCTCTTTACCTTCTTTGATTAAACCCATAGCAGTACCACCTACTGGTGCTTTTAAGGGGACTCCGGCATCTAATAATGAAAGAGTACTTCCACAGACAGAACCCATCGAAGTTGATCCGTTGGAACTTAAAACTTCGCTAACTACCCTAAGCACATAAGGAAATGTTTCTTTGCCAGGGAGCACAGGTATTATTGCTCTTTCTGCTAATGCTCCATGGCCAATTTCTCTTCTCCCAGGAGTTCTCATCGGTCTTGTTTCTCCTACTGAATATGGAGGGAAATTATAGTGATGGAGATAAGTTTTTTCTGTGCTTGGATTGAGGTCGTCCATTTCTTGCGCATCACTAGGAGTACCTAATGTAGTTGTAGATAAAACTTGGGTTAAACCTCTTTGAAATAAAGCCGATCCGTGGACTCTTTTTGGAAGAATTCCTGCTGAAGCAGATATTTTTCTAACTTCGTCGAGATCTCTTCCATCAACTCTTTTCCCATCATTAATGATTTGCGATCTCATTAATTTCTTGGTGAGTTTTTTAAAGTCAGCACTTAATAACTTATCATTTTCTGATAAGAGAACTTTTAATTGGTCGTCAGCTTTCAAAGATTCGATTTTACCTTGCGTCTCAACTTTTATTTTTTCGAGTTCAAGATCTCTCTCTTCCTTTGTAAGATCAAATTTCTTTAAAACTAACTCAATAGGTTTTGTGCAATTTTTCTCTAAATAAGAAGGTAATGTTTTATCTTCTTCAGGGTCAGTTGGCTTAATTTGTTTGATTCCTAAATCTTTTAATAAATCTTCTTGCGATTTAATAAGTTCAGTAACTGCTTCATAACCAAAATCTATAGCTTCGATAGTATCTTGCTCCGATAACTGGTTAGCACCTGCCTCAATCATGACAATTCCTTCAGGCGAACCTGCAACAACAATGTCTAAATCTCCTCTTTCTATTTCTCTATAACTTGGATTTAAAATGAAATCATCTCCTATGAGACCAACTCTAACTGCAGCCATTGGTCCATAAAATGGAATCTCTCCAAGTAAAGTTGCTATTGAAGCCCCTGTAACAGCTAAAACATCTGCTGGAACTCTTTCATCAAGAGAAAGACAAGAGGCAACAATTTGTATCTCATCTCTCATCCATGATGGGAAAAGTGGCCTCATTGGCCTGTCAATCAATCTTGCTATTAAAGTCGCTCTTTCTGGAGGGCGTCCTTCTCTCCTCATAAAACCACCAGGAATTCTTCCAGCAGCATATAGTTTCTCCTCATAGTCACATATCAGAGGTAGAAAGTCTGAAGCATCTTTTTTTGTAGTTTTTGTTGCTGTAACTAATAGAGAGGTGTCACCGCACTCAATCATTACTGATCCATTTGCTTGAGGAGCATATAGTCCTGTAGTTAGTCGTATCTCTCGTCCGTCAAACGTGATCGACTTATTTTGTCCTTCCACTTTTTAAATTATTAATCTATACATGATTTATTCTTACATTTTATAGGGACATATTGAGTAAATTATTTAGATTAGCTATAAAAATTCTTAAATTTGTTCCAAAACAAATTTTAATTTGTTTATTTTTTATTTTACGCCAAACAATAAAGATACAAAAAAACTAATGGTACTACCAACTTGATTTGACTACTCCAGGGAGTTCACCATTATGAGCTCTTTGTCTCAACTGATTCCTGCAAAGACCAAAATCTCTGTAGACTCCTCTTGGTTTGCCAGTTGCCCAACATCTATTTCTAACTCTGTTTGGGGCAGAGTTTCTAGGAAGACCTTGTATCTTTCTATGTATTTCTAATCTTTCCATTGGGTCTTTTGCAGCATTAAATTCATCTAATAATGATTTTCTTTTTGCAGCATATTTTTGTACAAGCTTTTTGCGTTTGACTTCTCTCGCAATCATGGACTTTTTGGCCATCTAGTAAAAAATTTTAAACTGGTTGTATTTTAACAGCTTGGATAACAATTTTAAAAATTTATTTATTGGTTTAATAATCTTTGTACTATTAAAAGTTGACTAGTATCCCTTATTATAAGTAGTACACTAAGTCCAACTAAAAGAAAGAAACTTGATTGAGTAACCACAACTTGTACCTTAACTGGGACTGGTTTTCCTCTAAAACCTTCAATCAAAGTAAAAACAAGTTGCCCCCCATCCAATAGTGGTAAGGGTAAAGAATTGAGAACTGCTAAATTTATAGAAATTAGCGCGGCAAATAATAATATGCCAGTTCCTCCTTGTTGTGATAGCTGGGCACCAATTTCAACTATTTTGACGGGACCACTTAATTGTTGAGCTGTTGAGGAGAAATTTGTAATTAATCCTTTATAACCTTGTATTGTTTTTACCAAAAGTGATGAAAACTCATTATTGGTGTATTTAAAAAGTTCGAATATGTTTTTTGTCTTTTTAGTCTCTTTTTTTATATTAGGTTGTAATTGGGCTCCTATTGTACCCTTCCCATCAATGTTTTTAGGGACCAAAGTTAAATCTTTAAGAACTTCATCTCTATCAATTGTTATCGAAATTGGATGCTCTGATGCATTTTGAATCTCTTTTACTAAAGCAGAAACTGCTTGATCGCCAACTCCTAAAGTATTGCTCTCAATTTTTAAGATTTTATCCCCTGCTTGTAATCCAGCAAGAGAAGCAGGCTTCTCGGGCTGAGTAGCCAAAACTAAAATACCAGGCTCGGGATCAAATGGAATTCCAATAGTAGTTACATTTACAATCAAGATAGTATAGGCAAGAATTAAGTTAGCAAATACCCCAGCGGATATAACAATTACTCTTTGAATAACTGGCCTATTTTTTAATAGATTTGGATCTTTAGGGTCAATATTATTTATTTCTTCATCAGGGAAGGAAACAAAACCCCCTAATGGAAAGGCTCTAAGTGAATAGGTTATGTTTTTATATCTTTTCTGAATTATTGATGGTCCAAAACCAATTGAAAATCCATCAACATAAATACCTTGCAAAATTGCAGCAAGAAAATGCCCCATCTCATGAAAAAAAATGAGAAATCCCAGAACTGTAATCGAGGTTAAAACGTTCATTTAAATATACTAAGAAGTTTTTAAAATATTTGATCCAAAATATGGAACTAGAGCATCTGGAATTTTTACGCTCCCATCCGTTTGTTGGCCATTTTCAAGAATAGCAGCCATAGTTCTTCCAATCGCAAGCCCACTTCCATTTAAGGTATGCAGATATGTATTTTTTTTATCAATTTTTGCTCTTATTGATGATCTGCGGGCTTGAAAGTCTAGACAGTTGCTACAACTTGAAATTTCCCTATAACATTTACTACTTGGTAGCCAGACTTCAAGATCAAAAGTTCTGCTTGAAGAAAAACCTAAGTCTCCAGTACAAATATCAACTAACCTGTAAGGTAGATTGAGCTTTTTTAGGATACTTTCTGCATCTAAAGTGATCTTTTGATGAGCTTCAATAGATTTACTTGGATCACAAAACCAATATAGTTCAACTTTATTAAATTGATGAAGTCTTATTAAACCTTTTGTATCCCTTCCATAACTTCCAGCTTCTCTCCTAAAACATGGGCTATAGGCGACATACTTAAGGGGTAATTTCGTGGAATCAATAATATCATTTCTATGAAAAGCAGTTAATGGAACTTCAGCAGTGGGAGAAAGCCATAGGTCGTCATTAGAACACTTAAAACTCTCATTTGAAAATTTGGGTAATTGACCAGATCCGGTAAGACTCTCTGAATTAACTAAAGCTGGAGGCATTAACTCTAAATAACCATTGTTAGCATGCATGTCGAGCATAAAATTTATTAATGCTCTCTCTAATCTGGCCCCATTACCAATAAGTGTAATAAAACGACTTTTTGATATTTTAGTTGATTTGACAGAGTCAAATAGACTAAGACTTTCGCCTATTTCCCAGTGAGATTTAAGATTTTCTGTTACCAACGGATCTCCCCAAGTTTTTACTTGGACATTATGACTTTCATCTTTTCCAATAGGAGCATCTTTGCTAGGTAAATTTGGTAAATTAGAAATCTCATATTGTATATTTTTATCTAAGGTTCTTTTTTTCTCTTCAAATTCTGAAATTTTGGTTCTGTATTCATTTCCTTTTCTCTTTAAGTTATTTAATTCTGGAGAATTATTGTTTTTAGATTTGCTGATTTCTTGACCAATCAATTTACTTAACTTTTTACTCTCAGATTGGAGACTGGATATTTCTATATCAATTTCTTTTTTTTGAAGAGTTAATTCTTGTATTTGGGAAATATTAAAAACTTTTCCTCTTAGGAATAAACTTTCTTCAACTAAAGTTGGATTTTCTCTTATTAATTTTTGATCTAACACTAGTTTTTTTTATACCTTAATTAAAATAGTTAATCTAAATTCAATATTAGGGATTTTTGACTAAAAATTAACTAAATTAATGATTCCTAACTTACGGAGTATTTTTAGATAAATTTTTTAAGCTATGATGCAGATCGCGCGCGCCCAGTAGTTGACCATTCTTTTAGTAAATTAATTTGCTCCTTAGCTGTTCTAGATAAGGGAACTAATTCAGAAACTGCTTTTATTAAATCTTTCTCCATAAGTTCTCTATTTTCAGAGAATGAAATATGCATCCCCTCTATCACTGCCTGTTCAAGTTCTGCACCTGAGAATCCATCTGTTCTATCGATGATAGTGGAAAGAGGAAACTTGTAACTTGGTCTTCTCTTTTTTAAATGCAAATCCAGAATACTTAATCTTTCTTCAGAATTCGGTAAATCAAGAAAAAATATCTCATCAAATCTACCTTTTCTTAATAATTCAGCAGGAAGCTTATCTATAGCATTAGCTGTAGCTATTACAAATACGGCGGATTCTTTTTCAGCCATCCAAGTTAGCAAACTTGCCAAAACCCTTTGACTTGTTCCTCCATCACTTCTAGCATCGCCACCAAAGCCCTTGTCAATTTCATCGATCCATAGGATACAAGGAGACATGGCCTCAGCCCTTAATATTGCTTCTCTTGTTCTTGCCTCGCTTGAACCAACAAGGCTAGAAAATAGTCTTCCAACATCTAGCCTAAGCAGCGGCATCGACCAACTCTTAGAAATTGATTTTGCGGTTAGTGATTTCCCTGTTCCTTGAGCTCCAACGAGTAAGACTCCCTTTGGTATAGGTAATCCATAGTCTCTAGCTTCTTTAGAAAAGGCCCTATATCTTTGATTAAGCCAAACTTTTAAAACATTTAAACCCCCAATATCATCTTGACTTGATTTGGCATCGAAAAATTCTAAAATTTCACTTCTGGCGATTACTTGTTTTTTCTCTTCAAGAATATCTTTAATATCTTCTTTACTTATTTTCCCTCTTTGAGCAAGGGCCTTTGCAGTGACTTGTTTTACTTTTATTTCGGTAAGTCCACTTGAAGCTATGGAAAGTTCGTTTAAGTCTTCTTCCTCTAAATTTGAATTGGTATTGATAGCAATTTGTTTTATTAGATTTTTTAATTCTCTTTGATCAGGTAAAGGTAAATTTACAATTGCCATTAATTCATCCAATTCTTCTGATGATGGAAATAAATGAGAACTAATAATTAAATTATGACTAGTTTTTTTAAGTGCTGAGGATAGTTCTTTAATAGTTCTATTAATAGATGGATCATCATAAAATTTATGAAAATCTTTAACTAATAAAACTGTTGGAACTTCAGGATTTATTTCTTTTAGCCAATTAAGCACCCCTAACGGATTATTAGAAAATTTACCTTCTTCATTTATTAATCCTTTTATACCACTAACACAATCCCAGGAAACGAATCTTTTTTTATTTAGTCTTTCACAAGAAAAGTTAACTAATTTTTCTAATCTTTCCTCTTCTTTAGTCCTGATCCAAATTAATGAGGTTCTTGATTTTATAAGTAATTCTAAATTTCTACACCAAGAATTCATTATTTAAGATTAAGACTATTTTTTACTGTTAGGTTCGAAAGGTAATCTTTTATCTGAGATAGTTGAAGCTGAAGTTGCTATTACTTCATTTTTAGCTAATAATTGTTGATCCAAAATTTTCTGTAGATTCTCAGGGAGAGCTTCTTTATTGAGTAGAAAAGTCTGAAATGCTTGGAAAATATTTGCTACAACCATGTAGAGCAAGACTCCAGCTGGTAGTGGGAAAAACAGAAACATTCCAGTTATCATTACTGGTGTAATTTTATTTGCTGTTGATTGCTGTGGATTCGCAGGCATACCTTGACTTGATAAAACTTGAGAGAGAAGTAAGGTTAATCCAAAGGCACCTACTAGTGCAGCAATATCCCAATTAATTGCACCATCTACATAAAAACCAACTTGACCAAGAGCTTTAATAAATAAGAAACCACTTTTAGCAGCTAGACCAGGGATTTTCGCCTCGATTGTTGCATCACCAGGTTTAATTGCTGTTACTGTACCGTCTTGGGAAACTTTAAGATTTTCGGATCCTTTGGAAACCTTCCAAGTGGGGAGGAATTTAGATCCGTTGTCGTATTTAGATAGAACTTCGGAGTAGCTATTGCCATTTGTTGTTTGTAGATTTATTTTTATTGATTCTTCCGTTCCCAATTTTGTTCCACTAGGAATAGTTGCCAAAACAGGAAAATGTGATTTTTCCGTAATAAATATAGAGTGTCGTGGTGATTTATATGGTTTTGGATCAATAGCTGCTACTTGATCCTGTGGGACAACCTTGAGATTTATGTTGTAGGGGACATCAGCGAATGGAGAACCTCTTAGGGTTGCAAACAATGCGAATAGTACAGGCATTTGTACAATTAAAGGAAGGCAACCTGCAAGGGGACTGCCAAATTCATTCATTAATTTCCCAAGTTCTTCTTGCTGTTTCTTTGGATCGCCTGAAAACTTAGATTTTATTTCTGCTTGCCTCTTTTGCATTACTGGTTGGGCAATCTTCATCCTCCTTGCGCTTCTAATGGAACCAGCGCTTAGAGGAAAAAGTGCAATTCTAATTACGACTGTCAATGCAACAATCGCTAAACCATAACTTGGGACTAAACCGTAGAAAAAATCTAGAATCGGGATAAGTAGTTTTTCAGAAATGAACCCTATCACGATATTAAAGAGAGTGTAATTTTACTGGACATTTTATTTTACAGGAAAAAAAGATTTTTGTAATTAATTTAATTAGGATTTAGTAGCAAATCCTTCTACCTCTTTGAGATTTGGTAATTGTGATCTTTTATTTATATTTTCTTCAATAAATTTTTGCTTCTCTCTGAATAAAGGTAATGATTTCATTTCAACCTTTGATCCATCGTTAAGGATAAGGACCATGTCGCCATATGAACCGAATCCCCTTGGAATAGATCTGATTTCTTCAATGTTACTTAATGAGACTTGTGTTTTGTTTTTGCCAAACCAGCCGCCATCAATTGTAATTCTTTTGTTCGTGATTTTATATCTCAACCACAGTGCTCTAACTATTGCAGCAAAGGTAAATGGCAAACCAAGTATAGTTATTCCCGCCAGTAGATTTATTATTAAATCACTTTTTGCAGGTCCACCTTCATAAAAGGTTTCTTCATTTATGTTAATCATTTGATTAGATGAGATTTGAACATTAAGGTTTGAAATTCCTCCAAAAGTCTGCTTTTATCATTGCAGAAATCCCCAAATTTAAGGTTAACAAGTAACCAATAAGGTTTGTGGTTATTAATCTTTTGAATGTTTGTTAATAACCACTCTTGTAGAATTCTTCTTAATTTATTTCTTTCTACAGCTTTTTTTGAAACTTTTTTGCTGATAGCAATTGCAACCCTAAAATTGTTTGAGGTATTAGTGATTTTATGGGTTAAGAGTATTGCTGGATTAGACTTTGCAACTTTAAAGGTCATTAATTTACCGTGATATGTTTTGGAATTTTTGTGAATATAATTAAAAGTCCTGTGACCTTTTAAACGCATATCCTTGGGTAAGGCCATTTAATTTGGAATTTATACGGCTATTCTTTCTCTACCTTTTTGTCTTCTGCTTTTAATAACTCTTCTACCTGTATGAGAACGCATTCTTACTCTAAAACCAGATACACGTTTTCTTTTTCTTGATGTTCCGCCAAAAGTTCTTTTAGTCATTTGTTTAATAGTCCTTATTTAATTTATCATTTAATCGATCACTATAGTCCAGCTTCCTAAATAACTTGAAAAAGATTTCCCTTTAGGTTGCCCAAATGAATGAAATTGATATAAACCTGATTTTTTGGGATTAAAGATTTTAAAGACAATTGCATAACTATCTTTGTTAGAGGGAATTGGGCTATAGGGGTAAATATCTAGTGATCGTAAGCCTGATTCATCAGTTTTGATTTCGAAATCAGCTGGAATGTCTTCTAAACATTTAGTTCTACCCTCAAAACCGCCTATTTTTACTTTACAAAAACTAATTTTTTCATTATTTAGAGTGGACTTAAAGGTCTTAGGAATTGCTAGATTAATTTTTAAGAGATCAGTTCTTCTGTCAGATGGCCTAAAGAAAAAATAAATTGTATTTCTAAATTTCCTTTTATCTTCTTTTTGAAACCACTTTAATCTTCTATAATTATCATCTTGATTCCACTGAAATTCCAACCCCGCTTTAGCATTTTGGATGTTGTTAAAAAAAGGAGTTAAAACAAAAATTGTAGGGATAATAAAAAATCTTAAAATTTTAAGATTTAAAGTATGTTTCTTTTTGATTTTTAACATTAAGGAAATGGAATTTAAAGGTTGACTTCGTGCTATTTAAATTTAAAGCAGAAAAATAATTTTCACTAAGGTTAACATCTATCTGCCCTTAATTTTGCAGCGCCTTTTAAATAAGGGTGCTTTATTGCATAATTTGGGGGCAATAAAACTTGAGCCATTATTCTTATACAAAAATCAACATCATTGTATACGTGCATTTGTTGGCAGTCTAAAAAGGCAACTGAATCAAGCCCATTAAATTTCCTTGCAATTGAAGCGGGGAAACATGCATTTAAATCTTTTGTCGCTGTGAATGTAATGGATAGTATGTTCTTCTTAATTAGATTGTTTCGTGAAATTAATTCATCCATTAATTCCACTACGGCAACTTCTATTTCCTTAACAGAATTCCCAGATGCTGTTGTAGCTCCACGAATAAATGTAATTTTATAATCATCTTTCATTTTTTCATACATATCGATTTAAGGCTTGTGTAACCAAAGTACTTTATTAGATGAGTCAAACTCAAAAAAGATATTATTGATAATTTTCTCAACCATGCTACTTCCAGGAATTAGTCCAAGTATTTTTTTCTTCTTCTTCCCAAATGTTAAGGGCTGAATTTTAGGATCAATATTAACCATTTCTGCAGCTAGCTCTCTTGCAACAAATTCATCTCCAACCTTGTCAACAAGACCAAGTTCGAGTGCTTGTGTTCCAGTGAAAATTCTTCCATCAGCAAATTTTCTAACTTCTTCAACAGGTAAATTCCTTCCTTCAGCAACAGCTTCAGTAAATTGTTTGTAACTTTCATCTATAAGCCCTTGGAGTAAACCTCTACCTTCCTCACTTAGAGGTTTATCTGGAGAAAGTATGTCTTTAAAGACACCGCTTTTAACAGTCTCGAATTTAATGCCGATTTTATCTAATAATTCAGATAAATTATTTCCTCTTATAATTACTCCAATAGATCCTGTAATTGTGCCTGGATTAGCAACTATTTTATCAGATGCAACACCAATGTAAACGCCTCCTGATGCTGAGATGTTTCCGAAGCTAGCAATGACTTTACATCCTTTATCTTTTAGTCTTTTAATAGCAGAGTATATTTCTTGGCTATCCCCAACCGTACCCCCTGGAGAATCAATTCTCACGATTAAAGCAGGAAATTCTCTTTCCTCAATTTGTTTAAGAGCTTTAAGGACCGAAACTCTTGTTGTACTAGTAATAGGCTCATCAATTACTATACGAGCTAATCTTTTTTTTGACTTTCGTCTAAAAGGCCAAATCATTCTTTTAAGGTAAATTCATAAAACTACTTTAAAAAGACTATCAGCAGACCTAATGAATTCAATCCTAAATTGGTTTTTAATGATACTCCCTTTTGCACTTTGGGGGACATCAATGGCGGCCATGACTCCTTTAGTATCAAGTGCTGGTCCAGAGTTTGTGGCTTCTTTAAGATTACTTCCTGCAGGGATTCTTGTTCTAATAACAACATATTTGTTCAAAAGAGATTTAAAAATTTATAAGTGCGATTTGAAGTGGTTTTTTGTTTTTACGATTGTAGATGCCACTTTTTTTCAGTTGTTTTTAACCTATGGTATTGAAAAAACTGGAGCAGGTTTAGGTTCTGTCTTAATTGATTCTCAACCGCTTTTGGTAGCTATTTTAGCGAGGGCAATTTTTGGGAATTTAATTAATCCAATAGGATGGTTAGGACTACTTTTTGGATTGGGAGGAATAGTATTTTTAGGAGTTCCACAAGAATTTTTAGGGAATTGGTGGTTGATGTCTGATAAGTCTATAAATGATGTTGCTTTTAACTTTGGAGAACTTTGGATGCTTGCAGCTTCTCTCGCTATGGCATTAGGAACAATTTTAATTAGATTCACTTGCACAAAAAGTGATCCAGTGGCAGTTACAGGATGGCATATGGTTTTAGGGAGTTTGCCCTTAATTATTAAGCACTGCTTAAAATCAAATTTCACAATAATTCCTGATTGGTCAATATTTGATTGGGGACTTATGTCATTTGCAAGTATTTTTGGAGGAGCAATAGCGTATGGATTGTTTTTCTACTTTGCTAATAATAAAGAAATAACTGGATTTAGCACTCTTGCATTTTTAACACCTGTATTTGCTCTTCTCAGTGGAGGTGTTTGGTTAGATGAAAGGCTCACTATCGTACAGTGGATTGGAGTGGCGTTTGTTCTTATCTCAGTATTTTTTGTGAGCCAGAGAAAGAGTTTATGGGAAAATAAATTTTCTGACACTAGTATTTAATTAGCCTCTTTTTGTAAAAAGTCTAATAATGCGGATAGTTTTGATTAGTACTCCAATAGGGTTTTTAGGGAGTGGCAAAGGTGGTGGAGTTGAATTAACTTTAAATTCTTTAGTTTCAGGTTTAATTTCTTTAGGTCATTCTGTTGAGGTTGTAGCTCCAAAAAATTCTAAGTTACATGAAAGTAATGTAAAAGTAAAATTACATTTAGTGGAAGGTGAAGATCAAATTAGTTGGCAGCATCAAAATTACAATTCTCCCGTGAGTATCCCAGACAATTCTCTTTTAGCAGGAATGCTTGAAAAGGGATTAGATATTGCTAAAAATGCAGATGTATTGTTGAACATGTCGTATGATTGGCTGCCAATTTGGATGACTCTAAATTTAGAGATACCTATAGCACATATTATTAGTATGGGTTCTGAAAGTTTAGTTATTAGTAATTTAATATCTAAAGTATATGCTAAATATCCAAATAATTTTGCTTTTCATTCGAAAATGCAAGCTAATGATTATCCATTCATAAAAAAACCAATAATTATTGGGAATGGGTTTAATTTAGATAATTATATTTTTCAAGATTCAGTAAAGGGCCCCTTGGCATGGGTTGGAAGAGTAGCTCCGGAAAAAGGTTTGGAGGATGCAGTTTATGTGGCAAATGAACTTGGCGAAAAATTAAAAGTTTGGGGACTTATAGAAGATGAGAAGTATGCGTCAAACATAGAAAAATCATTTCCTCAAGGCGCTATAGATTGGATGGGGTTTTTATCAACCAATGAATTACAAAAAGAACTTGGTAAATGTAGAGGGTTGCTAAATACTCCGAAATGGAATGAGGCATATGGGAACGTAATTGTTGAAGCTTTAGCCTGTGGGGTGCCAGTTATAGCTTATAAAAGGGGAGGGCCTAGTGAAATTATTAAGCATGGCCAAACAGGTTTTCTTGCTGATCCTGATGATAAAAAAAATATGCTTTCCTATGTAGAGATGATTGAAAAAATAAAGCGTCAGGAATGTAGAGAATGGGTAGAAAAAAATGCCTCCGCAAATATATTTGCTAACAAGGTTGTGAACTGGCTTAATAAGGTAATGCACGAATATTAGTAATATAGAATGATTTTTCTTAACTCAAAAAAAAGGCTCATAACCTTATTAATAGTTTTAGTTTGTGGGATCATTATATTTATCTTAGGTCTAGGTACTACAGGATTGGTGGATGAAACTCCTCCTTTATTTGCTGCTGCAGCCAGGTCAATGAGTGAATCTGGTGATTGGTTAACTCCAAAAGTCAATGGAATATTTCGTTTTGATAAGCCTCCACTGATATATTGGCTAATGGGTTTTTTTTACTCATTACCGAAAAACGAGATTTGGGATAGTTTCGGGACTCTCTCAGCAAGACTCCCTTCAGCTTTGGCATCATTATTCTTAATGCTGATGATTGGAGATACGTTGTTTTGTTGGCCACAGAAGAGTGACAGTCAATTCCTCACTCCAATAGTTGCATCATTAGGCTTTGCTCTTTCTCCATTAATAATTATTTGGAGTAGAACTGCCGTGAGTGATGCCCTTTTAACTGGAACCTTAGGGATAAGTCTTCTTTTGTTTTGGAGAAGAATGGCAAGTGAAAAGAATGATCAATGCATTTCAGCTTGGGTTTTTTTAGGTTTTGCAATTTTAGTTAAAGGACCTGTTGCGTTTGTTTTGGCATTATTGACTATTACGTCTTTCTTGTTTTGTCAGAAGAATTGGAAAAAGTTGCTCAGTAAGATAAACCCTAAGAAAGGTTTTTTAATAACAATACTAATAAGTATTCCATGGTACATATTAGAACTTTTAAAAGAGGGAAAGCCTTTTTGGGATAATTTTTTTGGTTACCATAATTTTCAAAGATATACCTCAGTTGTTAATAATCATGCAGAACCATTCTGGTTTTTTCTTTACATAATGATATTGGCTTCATTACCATTCACTCCTTTTTTGTATCATGGGATATTTAAAACCTTTGAGGATTTCTATAAAAGTTCAAAAGAAAGTTGCAATGTAACTGAAACCCTTTATACATACTCTTTTTGTTGGTTAACGTCAGTTTTAATCTTCTTTAGCCTTTCTGCGACGAAACTACCTAGCTATTGGTTGCCAGCAATTCCAGCGGCTGCATTATTAACAAGTAATAGCTTTATAAGCTTAAAAAAGGTAAATAAAAGTTATTCATATTTCTGGGTTGTTAATATTTTAATTTTGTTTGGCTTCTCAATAGCATTCTTTTTCTCAAATATTTGGTTGAGTTCAATTAATGATCCCGAAATGCCTAATCTTGCATCCGATCTTATAAGCTCCGGGATAATTTTTAAAGCTAAATTATTATTTTCTTCATTTACCCTTTTTGCAATAATCTTATTTTCTTTAAAATCTAGAAATATCCTTGTTTATCTCCAAATTTTGCTTTTAATTGGACAATCTTATTTGATGTCGCCAATTAGAAAATTAGCAGATACATCAAGGCAATTACCTTTAAGGAATATCTCAAAATTAATTTTAGATATTCGCGAGGGAAGGGAAACTTTAGCAATGATTGGGATAAGAAAACCTTCATTACATTATTATTCGAGACAAATAGTTTTTTATGAACCAAACACTGAAGAGGGATTAATTAATCTTTCAGAAAGGTTAAATACTGATAGGAGAGAGAATTATGAGGATCAACCTGATTATGAATACAAATCTCTATTGGTCGTGATTGATGAATACTCTGCCCGCCAACAGCAATGGTCAAAAATTAATCATAAGAAATTGGGCAAATTTGGAATTTATAATTTATGGAGAATTCAAAAAAGTGATTTAAATAAGTATTCGAGACTTTTAGTTAAAAGTGGTTATAAATCTGACTGGGAAAATAGAAAAGTTGAAAAATTTTAACAAAGTCTTTTTTTAAGAAGAGCATTTCTTAAATCATCAATGCTGCACTTGCTTGGGATATCGATCTTATTTAAATCTTCCATTAATTCGAGATCGATGACAGAATCTTCGGCTAAAAAACTAAAAACTTCATTAATGCTTATTCCCATATCTTGAGCCATCTCTGAGATAAGCCTTAGAGTATCCCTCCTCACAGAAATCCTTAGATCTAAAGGGATATATTCATTTTCAGGGTTTGCTGACTTCATACACTAAATCTTAAGACATTATTTAGTTATCAGGATATAATCTTTACAATATTCATTAATCATGCATAAAGGGCCTTTATTCAAGTTGTTTGAATAAATAAATTCATAAACAATTTTAATAGAGGAATTGTAATTATTGAAATTAAGGTTGTTGTAAAAAGAATTTTTGAAGCTATTTTTTGTTTAACACCATAAGCTTCGGCCATTAATATTGTGGATATTGCCGTTGGGGTTGCTGCCTGAAGAATTACTGCAGATGATTGATAGAAGTTAAAATTTAAGAATTTGCATATTAAAAAGATAATAAAGGGAAAAATAAATAACTTTAATAATATTGAAAATTTAATTTCTTCATTTAGATCCAAAATCTTCTCATTTTGATTTGTGATTATTCCAAGTCTTGTCCCCACAATTATTATTGCTAAAGCAATAACTATTCTTGCAGGAATCCAAAGATAATTGCCCAAAAATTTATCTATTTGAAAAAGATATGCGAGAAGTACACCAATAATCCCTCTTGATGCAGGGCTATTTATCAATGCATTTATTAGTCCTTTGATGTTTGGGATGTTATTGCTGTTGGATTTTTCTTGAAGAAAAAAAGGTCCAAATATCCAAGCGAAAAGTGTTGTTCCTAAATCAAATCCAATAGTGAAATTTATAGTTGTTGAATCTAAAAGAGCTAGCGCAATTGGTATTCCAAGAAATGATGTATTACCTATTAGGCCTGCTAGCTGCAATGTGTAATTTGGAAGCCTCTTCTTAAATATTGGAATTATATTTATTAAAGTTATTAAAAATCCAATTACAGAGAATGCTAAAAATGCACTTTTAATTAGGTTTATATCTATACCTTCTTTTAATAGGAGACCCATTACACTTAATGGAATGCCAAATCTTATTAGAGGTCTTGCTATATATTTTGATATCTTTGGATTCTTTTTCCCTAGAAGAAAACCAAAGATTAAAAAAGGTATAATATTTATAAAAAGAGAGTAGATGGTATTAGTTAAATATTTATTTAAGCAATTTTAACTCGCCATAGTGCAGTCAAAAAGTTTTTTATTGTTAATTGAGAATTTAAATTATTTTCCAGATTGCTTTATCAGGAATGAGAGGAGATTTGTATAAATTTTCTGGTTCTTTAGTCAAAACTCTCCATGTAGGAACCCGACAAGTTACGTAAGCAGGACTTTCTATTAAAACTCCTGGGTTCTCATCAAAAGTACATGTAAAACCTTCTTTCCAATAGCCACCATTGTTAAGGCTTCCTTTAAACCAAACCCAGCATTTTGAAGTTTTCAAAATTAGTAAATTTTTTGTTCTATTTTAATCAAGATTAGAGTAATAAATCTAAGGTTAATTACTTTTAAAAAAAAATTTACTCTTTTTAGTTTTTTGAAAAATATACTTTAGAGAATAATATCAATAAATTTAAGATCAGGGTAATCAAATTTGCTATCAGTATTGGTGTAGAAGAAATTTTATAACCGTAAATAATCCAAGACAAAACACCGATAATAAACATTATTAATGTTGTCAAAGAAACATCATCTGCCTTTTTTGTTTTTAAAGTTTTTATCAATTGAGGTAGAAATGCTGCTGTTGTTAAAATCGCTGCAAAATATCCAAATATATCTATATTCATAAAAATATTATAAAAACTATTCTTTAATTAAATCGGTTAAAAATCCTAAGGGATCTCTCATGTTTGATGAATATCCAAGGACATCGTTTGAAAAAAATTTATAAATAATTTGATTTTTATTATTCAACAGAAAAGAAGCCCCTCTTTGTGGAAGGTATTCTTCATTAAGAATATAATCACTCCAATTTTGAATTATTTCATTCATATTATTTAATCTAAATGTTGCCAATTCAAATGGTCTCAAATAACCATCCCCGAAAACCTTTTTAAACGAATTACCTGAAAATTTTAAAAAGTTTAAAACATCAATTTTGTCAAATTCTGAATAGATTTTCTTTGCTTTTCGGTCGCCGGTATAACCTCTAATAACTTCTTTAATTGTTTTAAAAGAATTTATTCCTGATAACATCAAAAGCATATTGATCCAACCTCCTAGTCCAATATCTAATCCTCTTGAGACTTTTAAATTATTATGAATTTGATTATCAGAAACAACTATTAAGTTTTCTTTATGAAAGCCAGTAAATTTACAGAATTTTTCTTTCCCTTTTTGGTTCCCAATAGCAATTGCAAAAACATCTAAATTTCTTTCTTGATTTTTATCGATAAAACTTTTCAAATTTATTGCATATTCAAAGCTATCAAAATCTCCCAATAAACCAAATAAAACAATTAATTTGAATTTTTTATGCCCATTAAAGTTGAATTCTTCAATAAGATTTTTTATTTCATTTTGAAATTTGTCAGTCACGATGGCTTGAATTTTTTATAAATTATTCTCAAAAAATTTTTCTTACGTTGATTAGTATAAAATTTTACATGAAAAAGTTTTTAAAGAAATTAATTTAACGTTTTTAGATTTTATTATTTTAATGTAAACATTTTGAAGTTATGACTGTAGGAATTTATTACGCAACTACAACTGGAAAAACTGAAGACGTAGCTGATCGTCTTCACAACTTTATCTCTTCAGCAGAAGCACCAAAAGATGTATCTGATGTGGATGATCTTTCAGAATTTGAAGGTCTTGATGGAATTATCTGCGGGATACCTACTTGGAATACTGGTGCCGATGAAGAAAGATCTGGAACTGCATGGGATTCAATCTTAGAGGATATTGGTGAACTTAGTTTATCAGGGAAAAAAGTTGCAATTTTTGGTTTAGGAGATTCTTCTACATATACAGAAAACTATTGTGATGCAATGGAAGAACTTCATAGCTACTTCACAAAAGCAGGTGCCGAAATGGTCGGATATGTAGACAAATCTTCTTATACATTTGATGAGTCTAAAAGCATTATTGGAGAAAGCTTTTGTGGATTACCTCTTGATGAGGATAGTGAATCTGATTTGACAGATTCGCGTCTTGAAACATGGGCTTCTCAGCTTAAGGGTGAAATCCCTTCATTGTCGTAAGCTTTCTCAGATATTACTTCCTTAGTTTGTAACATTTGTTCTTTCACAATATGTTTTTTTTACATAAGTAATTAAATCTGTAAAGAACATGTAAAAACAATAGCGATAAGCAATATGCTCAATTTGCTGTTTACTTAAATCAAGTGTTACAAACTTACGGAAAATCTGATGTCACCTATGACTGGTACGCAGGGAATTCTGGTGTTGTTGGCCGTTCAGGTAAATTCATAGCTGCTCATGCTGCCCATGCAGGTCTAATGATGTTCTGGGCAGGAGCTTTTGGATTATTTGAATTGGCTCGTTACGACGCGAGTATTCCAATGGGTGCACAGAAAGCAATTGTTTTGCCTCACCTAGCAGGTATTGGAATTGGTGGCGTTGAAAATGGTGTTATTACAGAACCATATGGAATTGTTGTAATTTGCACATTACATCTAATTTTTTCAGCAGTATTAGGAGCTGGGGGATTACTACATTCCAACAAATTTGCAGGTGATCTTGGAGACTACCCAGAAAATAGTAAGCCACAAAAATTTGATTTCGAATGGGATGACCCAGATAAATTAACTTTTATTCTTGGTCATCATCTTATCTTTCTTGGGCTTGGAGCAATTATGTTCGTTGAATGGGCTCGTATTCATGGAATTTACGACCCAGCAATAGGATCTACAAGACAAGTTATTTACAATTTAGACATTGCAGCTATCTGGAATCATCAATTTGATTTTTTAAAAATAGATAGTCTTGAAGACGTTATGGGAGGACATGCTTTCCTAGCTTTTCTCGAAATAATTGGAGGTGTTTTCCATATTTGTACTAAACAATTTGGAGAATATACAGAATTTAAAGGAAAAGGATTACTTGGCGCTGAGGCAATACTGTCATACTCAGTTGTTGGTGTTTCTTATATGGCTTTTGTTGCTGCTTTTTGGTGTGCTTCAAATACAACCATATATCCAGTTGATCTATATGGAGAACCTTTAAAGCTTCAATTTGAATTTGCTCCTTATTTTACTGATACAGTAGATTTAGGTTCAGGAGCGTATAGTTCAAGAGCCTGGCTTGCTAATACTCATTTTTATTTGGGTTTCTTTTTCTTACAAGGTCATCTTTGGCATGCACTAAGAGCAATGGGATTTGACTTTAAGAAAATTGGTCAAGCTTTTGACAATATTGAAAATACAAAAATCACTCAAAACTAGTTTAATCAATTAAAAAAAACCTCTCCTCTAATAGGGAGGTTTTTTTTGTAGAATCGTCTCATGTATTCAAAAATTAATGAATAATCTACAAGAAATTGATTGTAAGGAGATTTTTAAAAAGGCTTATGAAAATCGTTACACCTGGAAACATGATTTTCATGGTTACCAAGGTAAATGTATTTTATTTACTAATGATAATACCTATAAAGGTGAATTTGTATTAGGTAAAGATTTTAAACCAAATATTCAAAATATAGAAGATGAGAAAGTTGTTAAAAGTATTGCCTCTCAGTTATTTGAAGTGTGTATACATAGGGTAAAGAGAGAATTTGAATCAGTGCACTCAGAAAATAATTTTAATTTACTTAAAAATTCTGAGAGTGGAATTGAAATGAGTGTTTCAGGTAAGAATCAAGGTGATAAATATAGAGTTAAAAATAACTATATTAATATGGTCTACAGAAAAATTCATGGAACTATAATAGAAATTTTTGTAGAAGAATTTTTAGATACAGGAGCAGGCTCCCTCAGTAAAAAATATAGTAGTCAACAAATTGATCCAAAAACACTTGAGACAAATTCTCAAAAATTGAAATACGAGGATGAATTTCTAAATATGGGTAAAGACGATTATTGGATATTAAATTCGAGGACAATAAAATACTTAAACCAAAATCAAGAAGAAGAAACACAAAAGTTTGTCTTCGAGGATCTATGCTTATTTTAAATCAGGTTTTTTTATTCAACCAATCTAAACCCTTTATCAAGTAGTTTTTGATATAAGAGTCTTGCTCTAAAAGCTAGAATCTGCTCTTCATTTTCATTACTAATTACATGAAAATAATTATTATCTAATTTATTTTTGCTAAAGCATACATTTGCTTCTCCTAATCTTAAAGTCCAGTTATCTTCTTTTGCTAAATGTTGATTAGGACCAAGATCCCAAGGACATTTTTCAGGATATTTTTCTCTTTTAGAACCCATATGATGAATTTTAACTACCCAATATTAGTAAAAAATTTAAAGTATGGCTATGAAAAATACTAGATGACTTTTTCATAGAGTTTTTGTTTAATGAAATACAATTAAAAAATTATTCTTTGGTTGCGATTAAACAATAAAATGGGTCTTTATTTAAAAAATTAAAGATATTAAGTGCCGGTTCAGTAAACTTTTTGATAATTTTTGGCTCATTAAATCCGTTTGAGATTAATACTTTTCTTACATATTTGACCCTGTCTTCTTCAGTAGATGAAGTCCATATGTTAGGAGCTTTATGCCAAAATGCTCTGTTTGAAAAAGCAATAATAATCTTCCCATTTCTACTCAATATTCTTGCAATTTCTTTGGTTAAATTCTCTGGATATTGTAAATATTGCCATGCGGCTACCATCAAGCAATAATCAACGCTTTCTTTCTCAAGAGGAATTTGTTGACTTAAATTAAAATTTTGTATCCAAAAAGAATCGAAAATTTTGTTTTTTTCAAGTTCTTTTACGTTTAAACCATGACCAATAACTTTTTTATATTTTTTCCCTTTAGGTAAATAACTATCCCAACTGGACATTAAATCAAGGACGGTTGAATAATTATCAATTTCTTTTTCATATAAATCTGATAGATTTTGCCTAAAGTTTGCATCTAGATGATAAACAAATTTGGGATCAGAATAAAATTCTTCATCATTACTCTCATCGAGTTTTTTCCTTTGATAATTATTTAAAACTTCCAAAAAACTAATTTAGAATCTACATCTCAAATCTAGTAAAAAGAAATTCTAATTGTGTATTAGAAATTTATTCATTAGCTAAATTAATAATTCTCAAAAAAACTAGACATCTATTCAAAAAAAGTTAAATTATTAATTAATGATCTAATAATGATGATTGAGTTCAAGAGGAGCAAAAAAAACAGGTCTAAAAATGCTCTTTTCAATCCTTATAAAAACGGAATAAGTTCATACGATATGGCATTTCTTTCATCAAAAAAAAATTTAAAAAATAAAACGGTTTATCTAGAAAATGATTCTAAGAAAGATTATCTTGCTGCCTAGAGATGCCTTATATTAATATTTCGACTTCAGCAAAAGTTAATGATAAAAGTAAATTACTCAAAGAAATTTCAATTCTTATTTCATCTTTAACTAAAAAATCAAGAAGTTTTGTTATGGCGAAAATAGATGATAATTGCCAAATGTATTTTGATGATGAGACACCTTCTTGCTTTTTAGAAATCAAATCAATAGGTTCCTTTAATCCTTCAGAAATGGCAAGGCCAATATCAGATTTTGTATATGAAAAAATGGGGATCCCAATAGATAGGATTTATATTTCTTTTGAGGATGTCCCAGCTTCATTGTGGGCTTGGAATGGAAGAACATTTGGTTAAGAATTTATTAGATATAAGGCTTATGGAAATAAATAAATTAGTCGATTTAAATGATCTTAGAACTGCACCTCAATTAAGTAATAGTCAAGAAAAAAAACTTTTAGAGGAACTAGAAGCAAATATTTTTAATGCAGATTGGATAACAATAGGCATAATGGCACCTAGTGATTATAAAGCTATTGAAGCATTGCAATCAATTTCTAATAAATATTCCTCAATTAAATTTGGAAATCTTGGTTCTCTCCATGCTGATGGAGGTGTTTTTTTAAAAGCTAATCAAAAAACTAGTAATGTTTTTGTCAGATCTGAAAATGGTCTTGGAGAAGGAATTTTAATAACATGTCAGTTTGACGAAGGTGCTAAAGAATCTAATACTTTTGGACCATTGCCATTAGATTTTTTTACATAATTAATTTTTCATTTATTTTCATCAAGGATCTAATTTAATTACAGCTTTTTATAGGATGATATTTTTGAGAAATTGGATTACAAAATATTTTTTACTTTAAAGCTTTGTTATTATGTTTAGTGGCATTGATCTAAATTTCTTCACTTTTAAAATTTGATGTTTTTTCAGGATATAATTAAAAATTTAAATAATTTCTGGTCAGAAGAAGGTTGTTTAATTATGCAGCCATATGATACCGAAAAAGGTGCTGGAACAATGAACCCGCATACTTTTTTAAGGGCTATTGGGCCAGAACCTTGGAGTGTGGCATATGCAGAACCATGTAGAAGACCTACAGATGGACGTTTTGGCGATAATCCAAATAGGGCGCAACATTACTTTCAATATCAAGTAATAATTAAACCTTCACCGGAAGGAATACAGGAAAAATATTTGACATCTTTAGAATCTCTTGGAATTAATCCTAGAAATCATGACATAAGATTTGTGGAAGATAACTGGGAGTCACCAACACTTGGAGCCTGGGGCGTAGGTTGGGAAGTTTGGTTGGACGGAATGGAAGTTACTCAATTTACTTATTTCCAACAATGCGGAGGTATAGATTGTAATCCAATCCCAATTGAAATCACTTATGGATTAGAGAGGATTGCAATGTTTTTGCAGGATAAAGAAAGTATCTGGGACTTGAATTGGAACAAAGATTTGAAATATAGCGACATTTGGCTTCAATTTGAAAAAAGTCAATGCTCTTATAATTTTACTGAATCTAATGCTGACAATCTCAGAAAATTATTTGAAATTTACCAAGCGGAGGCAAATAATTTAATCGAAAAGAAATTAACTTATCCAGCCCTTGATTTTGTTCTGAAATGTAGCCATACTTTTAATCTGCTTGACGCGAGGGGAATTATTTCAGTCACAGATCGGGCTCAATATATTGAAAAGATTCGAAAATTAGCAAGAGAAGTTGCATCTTCATGGACGGAAGAAAGAAATGCTTTGAATTTTCCGTTATTAAAAAAATAAAAACTCTTTAAGTGAGTTTTTTAAAATTAAGCCTATGTAAAAAATGATACTTATAACTGAATCTAATTTGCCTACCTAAAAAAGTCGTCTTAGATACAATTTGTATACCCATTTCTATGGGTAATTTTAGTGTGAGGTAAAATGAAACTCTTCCAACAAATGTTGGTTGCAAGTGCTTCTTTGGGTTTAATCACTCCATTAGTTGCACAAGCTTCTGACATTAATATTGAAGAAATGAACAGCTATTCACGTAGCAGCAAATCTTCTAACAAAAAGTTTGATAGCAAAACTTTCTCCAATGAAATTGCAAATGCAAATGAGAGAGTTGATGGTATTGAATCTAGATTAAATGAATTCGAAGCTGGTGGCTTCTCTGATACAACAGTTTTAGACGGAAAAGCAACCTTTGACGTAGGTAGTGTTGACACTGATGACGACACTTACACTGGTGAAACACAGTTCATGTACACATATACGTTGAACTTAAATACAAGCTTCACTGGTGATGATAACCTCTATACAAGAATCAAGACTGGAAATCACTCTTCTTGGTCTAAAACAAAATCTGTTTACAACACTTATCTAAGTTCTGGTAACGGTAATGGTGATGTCCTCGAGGTGGATAAACTTTGGTACACAACTCCAATTGGGGATAGCAATCATACGGTAACTTTCGGTCCAAAGATTGAAAATTATTATATGCATGCAACAACTCCTTCAATATATGAACCAGTACTGAAGGCATTTACTCTAGGGGGTAATGCAGCAGGTTATGGTGCAAGTACAAGTCCAGGAGCTGGTTGGGCATATACTTCAGATAATGGCTTTGCAATGAGCTCTAATATCACATCTAAAAACCCTCTCTTAACTGATGAAGGTAAACAAAGTTGGGCAACTCAAATTGGTTATACACAGCCTAATTATTCTGTTTCTGCTTTAGTTAACATGAAATATAATGGTTGGACTGATTCTTATTTCATGACAACTGATGGAAAAGCAAGATCAGGTGATGGAAATAGTACTAACGTAGGTTTAAGAGCTTGGTGGAGACCAACAGGAGCAGAAACTGCTGTACCTTCTATTTCAGTTGGTTATGACACCTCAGAAACAGATGCTTCATCAAATTCAAATACTACTGCTTATTTTGTTGGACTTAATTGGACTGACGTATTCAATGCAGATGACAAAATTGGCTTAGCATTTGGTCAGCCTCAAATGGTTGAAGGAGAGACAATTGAACCTTTCTTGTACGAACTTTACTATAAGTACAAAGTAAATGATTCAATTTCAGTAACTCCTACAATATTTGGTGGAACTTCTAAAAATTCCAGTGATGTTGAAACAGACATGACGGGTTATCTTTTGCAAACCACATTCAAATTCTAAATTGTTTTTTTTGACCATAAATATTTTGATTGAAGAAAATTTATTTACTCTGGGTGAACAATAATTAGAAAATATAAATTCCTAAGAATTTTAGAAGTGTCTATTGAAAATTGGATATATTTGAATATTTCATTAAATAAAAAAGTAATTTCAAATCTTTTTTATAATCACCAGCAGTTTTCTCCTTCGCCAATAGGAATACATGCGGATGACTTAGCTGCTTCGTCAGCTATTCTTTGTGCTTCTGCATCTAATTTGAAATCCGCATCTAAAGGCATATCAGTATTCCATTCTTTTAATCCACCTAAATCATTTTCACCTGATTTAACTGAATTACTATCTGCCGTTGCGATAGCTAATGCGCTTGTAGCTGCGATAAAAATTGCAATTGAACTTTTTTTGGGCATTCGATAAATATAATCGCTTTTATAATAATCAATTTAAAACTAATATTCTTTTTGTTGTATAAAATGATTCTTATTTAATCTCCCATAACTCTTAGGAGATTTGAATAAGATTTAAAAATAAGGTCAAGTTCGTCAGATCTGCCATGCTTTGTAAGCAAACTTCTTGCACCTGCGTCCAAATCAAATAAATATTCCCTCTCTTCAATTGATCTAACATAACTTTCTATCCAACCCACGCATACTAATCTGTTACCACTATTTACTTTGCTAACTGCATGTAGGTAAGAGCTTGGATATATGATAATCTGTCCAGCATTTAATTTGAATTTCTCTTCTGAATTCAATGTTTCAATAATTAATTCTCCACCTTCATAAGAATCTTTATTTGTTAAAGACAGAGTAAAGGATAAATCTGATCTACCTGAAGACATGTATGGATTATCAATATGTCTCCCATAATGCATATTTTTTGATGATTTTGTAAACATTATTCCATGAATTCTTTTTGGTATAGAAAAACTTTTTATTAATTGGTTCGAAAGGATCTTTTTATTAACTAATTGTGAGTACTTTTTTGATATTTCAGAATTTCTATTTAATTGCAAATTATTTTTGACGATTGAGGCGTGACTGCCAGCAGTTTTTATCCCATCTTCCCAATTTTGAGTTTCATCCTCTAAATCTTTATTTATTAGGTTGATTTCTTCAGCATTTAATAACTGTTGAGTTAAATAATTCATATGCACTATAAAAAATGATACATCTTTGTGTATAGAAGATCGCTTTTAGAGTTTTAACAGTTTTGATAGGTATAAAGTAACCATAGATACTAATTTGAAAAAGTGCAAAAACTCAAAAAACTATTTTATTCAGCACTAACATGTACATTTTTGCTCAACGTTAATATACCTGCTAATTCAACAGAAAAAGAAGTTAAAGTTTATTCAGGAAGACATTACAACACTGATAGGAGCGTTTATAAAAAATTTGCAGAAGAAACAGGTATTAAAGTAAGGCTTATTGAAGCTGCTGGTATATCTTTAATTGAGAGATTGAAGAGAGAGGGTAAGAATTCTCAGGCGGATTTAATTTTATTAGTTGATGCTGCAAGAATTACTAATGCAGCCAAAGCTGGATTACTGCAACCTATAAAATCTTCTAATTTAGAAAATGATGTACCTGTTGGATTAAAAGATCCAAATAAGGAATGGTATGCATTGACCAGAAGAGTTAGAGTTATGATAGCCAATTCAAAAGTGGTAGATATCAGCAAAATTAATGATTACACTGATTTGGCAGATCCTTCTTTAAAAGGCAAAGTATGTTTAAGAAATAGAAAAAGTCCATATAATCAATCCTTAGTTGCCAATCAAATAATTAACAAAGGTGAATCAGAAACTAAAGCTTGGTTATCTGGTATGATTTCAAACGTTTCAAAACCTTTTTTCCCAGGGGATATTGCAATAATTAGAGCAGTTTCTAAGAAAAAATGTGGGGTAGGAATTGTTAATCATTATTACGTAGCAAGAATGTTAGCTGGTGTTAATGGAAGAAGAGATGCTTTGTATGCAAAAAAAACAAAGGTCCTTATTCCTAATCCTGCACATGTAAATATTAGTGCCGGCGGTGTTGCAAAATATGCAACAAATAAAAATGAAGCCATTCAGTTGCTTGAATTCTTAGCGTCTCCGGAAGGAAGTAAAGGTTTAGCTGCTCCTACTTTTGAACATCCTTTGAAGGAAGTTAATCAGAATGAAATAGTGAAGAACTTTGGAGAGTTTACGCCTGATAGTGTAACAGTAGAAGACCTTGGAGAAAAAAATTCTCTAGCTATTAAATTGATGAAAGATGCAGGTTGGAATTAAAATTAAGATAATTACATAGTTCAAAATTTTTTCTTTTTTATTTGCATACTTATAAAAAGCAGGAGAGGTGGCTGAGTGGTCGAAAGCGAACGACTCGAAATCGTTTAATAGGAAACTATTCGTGGGTTCGAATCCCACCCTCTCCGTTAATAATAGTTTCTAGAAATCCCAAAATAAAATAAGAGGGCATTTATGTGCCCTTTTCGAGTCTTATGCACCTCGCTGTCCACAAAGTCGATGAAGTGCTTTTGATTCCTAAATTATTTCAATCCTACTGAATGGGAAAAGTATAGTCGCGACAACCACAAAGCACTAATACTCGGGTATTAATACTCTATTAATTTCAATTTAATAGGAGGATAATTAAGGAGTAGAGATATAGGAGGTTTTATGTTTATGAGACTCACCACTCCATTTACTGCCCTTAGAAATGCAACTTCAGATATTTGGAGAATGCATGATTTTAATTATCAACTACCAAAAGATCAAAGACAAGATTATTGGGAAAAAGAATGTATAGACCACCCAACAAGTTCTCATTGCAAAGTTTACTAAAACTAATATAAATTCAAGACGTTAAAAAGACCCTTTTGAGGGTCTTTTCTTCTAAGTAAGTAGATATTCTTTTAGTATAAAACTAGAGAAAATATGGCTATTAATAATTCAATATCTAAATATGATTGGCAATACATCCTAAGCGTATCTCTTTTGATTTCAGTTTTTATACTTACAGATTTAATTGGCGTTATTGATAAAGGATATTTTTACTTTGTACCAAAATTAATTAGTGATCAACCTTACAGGATTTTCACCTCAATCCTAGTTCATGCAGATTTAAATCATTTATTATCAAATATTGGTGGAATAATCATTACTAGATATTTTTTGATGAGACTTGGAATAGAAAGCAGATTTTTTTATCTGAAATTTATTTTAATTTGTTCCTTTTTGAATTTTTTTATTATCTGGGTTTACGAAAAGATCATATCTTATTTTAATATTTATCCGAATTATGCTGCTTTAGGATTTAGCGGAATAATTTATGCTTTATTTGGATTCTTACTGCTAACGTCTTTTTATGGAAAGAGTCACTTTTTAGGCAAAAAAATTGGTTTAAAATCCAATTACGAAGTGCAAAAAATGTTAAAGACAATATGCCTTATAGGTTTGGTTTTCTCATTTTTGCCAGAGGTAAGTTTATTAGGTCATTTAAGTGGATTTATTGCAGGGTCTTTTTTATTCTTGATCTAAATAAGATAATTCTTTATTGATCAAATATATGTAGATATTCACCCAGATATCCTACTTTTTTTAATTATTTACCTTTAAACTGATCAATTTTGATATCGAAAGTAACTACTATTCCAATTCTTATAAGCAGTAGTCCTGTCGAAATTTGGGGCGAAGGTAATACCATATGAGACTTATTTACAGCCACTATATCGAATCTTTCCCAGTTACTAAGAAAGATTGAGTAATATTAACTCTGAATAAAGCATCACCTTAAAAAATGGCAAAAGTAGAAAATGATCTTGATATATATTATGCAGTTGGAAATGCAAATACTCAAAGACAAGAAAACGAACTTGCAGCAATTATGAAAAAACGAAATTCTGCAGGATGGAAGTTGATCTCTACAAGCACTGCAATAGTAGATACTAAAAACCTGTTTTCAAATCTTTATCTATTTTGGGAAAAGAAATAGCAAACGATACTTTAGATAATTTATACCTTTTCCAAGGATGTTGTACAAATTAGAAACTCTTCACACGTTAATCTCTGAGAAGTAAACACCCTTTTCTCTGAATTAGTGTTTTCCATTATGTCCAGAACTGGAAAACTGGCACTTGTGACAGTTAAGCAACATTCCACTTAGCTCTTCCACGAAAAAGAATTAAATGACATAGTTTGGACCTGTGTGAAGGAGTTGTTTTACTGAAAAAAGTGGAAACAAGGAAACACTTGATTTAGTGAAACCATAAAAGGCCCCGGTAAAGGGGCCTTTTTTTAACCAAACTTACTTCTTCTATTTATTTCCCTGTATCGTTTCAAGTATTCCCTTTAAAAAAATTTGCTAGTGAATAAAATGAGTTGCTTTCTAAATATTTCCTGTTTGGTTCTACAATTTCCCCTGTAGGAAAAGATGGTATTTGTCCTATACGTTTTTGATAATGCTTATTAGTTTTTATCTCATATGAATAAAAAAGATCTAAATATTAAATCAGTAATTTTTAAAATATTTTTTACCTATTTAGGGGTTTATTTTTTTGCTTTAATATTCAAGTATACTTATGATCTTGAGTCCTTATTTAATAATATTCAATACAAATATTTGATTACTTTAAATATAGTTTCTATATTTTTAGGCCTCCCACTATCAATTATTTTTGATTTTATATTATTAAAGATTTTTGGGTTTAATTATGTTTTATTATTTTCTCCTGCTTTAACAATTTTAAGTGCAATTCAAGTTCTTATTCTGAGGAAAATTAAAATTAAATTTTCTGGAAATATATTATTTTTAAAAAAACCAGAAAAAAATAATCTTTATAAATTTTTTGAAAATATTACTTTTAGATCGTTTTATATTTTAATCATTAGATCTTTCCCAATCCTACCTCATGTTTTGGGTAGCTATATTATTGCCTCGTCAAAACTCAAAAAGAAGGTTATTCTCATAAACACATTTTTGGGATCATGTTTTTACTATGTTTTCCTTTATCTAATAATAAGTAATGTTTAGTGAAATTTATTTTCCCAAAAGGGGTCTGTAGTTAAAGAAACCTGTAACGTACATTTTTTATTTTTAATTTCACTTATACAAGCCCTTACTGTTTCCCCATTTACATCAATTTCACATGCTCCACAACTTCCTGAGAGGCAGCCAGTAGGGATTTCTAAACCTGCTTCTTCAGCAGAAGAAAACCAGTCATCTCCGTCTGAAACAAATGTTTCTTTATTATTTGGCCATATTACTTTTATATTTTTTGTTTCTTTCAACTTAAAAATGATTTGAGATTTAAATGTTTGTGGAATTCATGCGCAAGATTATCAATAATGGATTTTCTCTTCTCTTTATAAGATATTGATTTTTTATTTAATATTGGTAGATTTTTCTTCTTCCTTATTAAATTAATATATTGCACTCTCCAACTGTCATTTTCAAAGATCCCATGAATATATGTTCCTGCAATAGTTCCGCCTTTATTATTTTCTTTGTACCAACCAAGATCTAAATCTTTAAAAATAGGATTAATCTTTGATGAACTTTGGATGTCATCTAATACAGTTTGACCATTATGAATTTCAAATCCATTAATTTCTGAGTGGCATGGCCATATAGATTTAGAGTTAATTTGACGTGTTAATTTTTTTTTAAAGAAAGTCGTTTTTAATGGTAGTAATCCAATACCTTTAATTTTTTGTTCAGAATAATTTTTGGAACCCTCTTTAAAATAAGGATCTTCAAGTGTTGTTCCCAACATTTGTAAACCTCCACATATTCCAATAATATTTCCTTCGTTATTTGAATAGTCCCTTATATCCTGAGATAAACCAGAATTTTCAAGAAATATTTGATCTTTAATAGTTTGTTTACTTCCTGGCAGAATAATGAAGTCATACTTACTTAGGTTTTGTGATTTTCTAATCCATTCAATAAATATTGTTTCTTCATTTTCTAGTGGATCAAAATCCGAGAAGTTACTAATAGATGGTAATTTTATAATCCCAACTTTGATTTCAGGATTTTTAGAAAGTGATTTTTTTTCTATTAAATCTAAAGAATCCTCTGGAGGAAATGAATCATTTAACCATGGAATAATTCCAATGACAGGGATTTGAGTCTTATTCTCTATCCATTTTTTCCCATCTTCAAATAATGAAAGGTCTCCTCTGAATCTATTTATAATAATTCCCTTAATAAGCTTCTTTTCTTCAGGCTTCATTAATTCAAGAGTACCAATTATTTGTGCAAATACACCTCCCCTTTCAATATCAGTAACCAAAATGCAATTTGCATTTAAATATTTAGCAACTTTTAAATTAGTCAGATCTCTATGAATCAAATTCATCTCTACCGGACTCCCAGCTCCTTCGATAATTAAACGGCAATTAGGATTCCGTTCGTAAATAGACTTTAAACTTTTTTTTATTACTTCCCAACCTGGAATAAACCAATCTTTATAGTAATTTTTTGCTGTTGTGGTCCCTATGCTTTTGCCAAGGTGAATCACCTCGCTTATTGAGTTTCCTTGTGGTTTTAATAAAATGGGATTCATCTCTGCAGAGGGATTAATACCACAAGCAAAAGCTTGAAGTGCTTGTGAGTATGCCATCTCACCACCTTCCCAATCAACCCAAGCGTTGTTACTCATATTTTGTCCTTTAAAAGGTATTGGTTCTTCTCCTAAATTTTTAAGAATTCTGCAAATAGCAGTAACCGTTAATGATTTTCCTGCTCCACTGGAAGTCCCTAGGACCATTATTGGTTTCTTTATTTTATGTAATTTTTCTTCTAACTCCATTAGTAATTTATATTAATTTTAAAATTTATTAATTTTTAAATTGAACTATAATTTGGTAAAAAATTTGTGTTAATTCTAGCCTCTGCTTCTCAATCTAGAAAGAAATTACTAGAAAATTGTCAAATCGAATTTTTCCAAATATCAAGTGACTTTGATGAAACTACTATTCAAGAAAAGAATATATTTAATTTAGCGTTGGAATTATCTTTTCAAAAGGCTAATAATATATCTGAAAATATTCAAAACATATCATTGCCAGAAGAATTTAATTATGGTCCTTTGGAAATACTTGGGTGCGATTCAATTTTTGAATTTAAAGGAGAAGCTTATGGAAAACCATCTAATAAAGAGGAAGCATTTATAAGATGGAAAAAAATGTCTGGAGAATCTGGATTTTTACATACTGGTCATACTCTAATAATTGGGAATTTTGATTCAACTTCCAAAATTTTAGAAATCACTGAAATAATAAAAAAAACAGTAAGTTCAAGAGTTTATTTTTCTAATTTGGAAGATTGGGAAATCAAGAGTTATGTAGATACAAATGAACCTTTATATTGCGCCGGAGGATTTGCCTTAGAAGGTATAGGGGGTAAATATATAGAAAAAATAGAGGGTTGCTTCAGTAATGTAATGGGATTAAGTTTGCCATGGCTTAGAGGAAAATTGTATAGATAATAAAATTGAGCAAAAAAAAACCCTATCCGAAAATAGGGCTTTTTTAAGTTGAGATAGAAATTAATCTAAATCAGGCATTTCTAGAGCTGGTTCACTCTTTCTGTCGATTCCTTTTTCGAAACCAGCAGCGGCTGCTCTAGCACGTCCAGCATGCCAAAGATGACCAATGAATGTAAACCATCCTAGGAAGAATTGAGCTGCAGCTAACCATTGTCTTAAGTTAACGAAGTTAACAGCATTAGGCTCTGTAATGATTCCACCAACAGAGTTGATAGAAGCGTTTGGAGCATGAGTCATATATTCAGCAGCTCTTCTTACTTGCCAGGGCTGAATATCATTTTGAATTTTCTCAAGGCTCAATCCATTAGGTCCTCTAAGAGGCTCTAACCATGGCCCTCTGAAATCCCAAAATCTCATTGTTTCACCACCAAATATAATTTCACCAGTAGGAGATCTCATGAGATACTTACCTAGACCTGTTGGTCCCATTGTTGAACCTACGTTAGCTCCAATTCTTTGATCTCTCACTAGGAAAGTAAAGCTTTGGGCCTGTGAAGCTTCAGCATTTGTTGGGCCATAAAATTCTGAAGGGTAAGCAGTGTTGTTAAACCAGATGAATGTTGAAGCAATAAAACTTGCTACACAAATTCCACCAAGAGCGTAACTTAATAGTCCTTCACCATTCCAGATGAAAGCTCTTCTTGCCCATCCAAAAGGTTTGGTAAAGATATGGAATATTCCTCCAATAATTGCAGTAATACCCACGTAAACATGTCCACCAACAATATCTTCAATGGAGTTAACACCGATTATTGAACCAGCTCCACCCCATGGAGATCTGAATAGATAACCAAGAATAACTCTTGGATCTAGTGTTGGATTTACAAGTCTAACTTCACCACCACCTGGTGCCCATGTGTCATAAGCACCGCCAATAAAACACCAGTTTACTGACCATGCTAGTGCACCTACACCAAGAACAATCAAATGATATCCGAGGATATTTGTCATTTGATTTTTATCTCTCCAATCAGTTGAGAAAAATGGAAAATCTTCTTCAAGTTTTTCTGGACCTGCCAATGAATGGTAAATACCACCAAAACCAAGTACAGCAGAAGCTATCAAGTGAACCACGCCTGCTTGGAAGAAAGGCATGATATCAGTAACTTCACCACCTGGGCCTATTCCATAGCCAAACATTGCAACGTGTGGCATACAGATTAAACCTTGCTCCCACATTGGTTTATCAAAAGTAAAATGATTAACCTCAAAGAGCATCATTGCTCCCGCCCAAAAGACTATTAGTCCAGAGTGAGCAATGTGAGCTCCTAATAAACGTCCAGATAAATTGATTAATCTAGCATTACCTACATACCAGGCATAACCAGTTTCCTCAATACTTTGGTTTGGAGCTCTTAATAAATTATTAAAGGGCGTTTCCACGTGGAAGAACCTCCTCAGGGAATACAAAGTTTTCGTGTGGTTGATCCACAGAAGACATCCATGCTCGCATACCTTCGTTCAAAAGTATATTTTTTGTATAGAAAGTTTCAAATTCTGGATCTTCTGCTGCACGGATTTCTTGGCTTACGAAATCATAAGCTCTTAAGTTTAGTGCTAAGCCTACAATACCAATTGAAGATGTCCACATACCCATAACAGGTACAAATAACATCAAGAAATGTAAGAAACGCTTGTTTGAGAAAGCAATACCGAAGATTTGACTCCAGAATCTATTCGCTGTAATCATTGAATAAGTTTCTTCTTCTTGAGTTGGGTCAAAAGCTCTAAAAGTTGAACTTTGAACCTTACCATCTGTATAAATACTTGTATCTTCATACAAAGTGTTTTGTACTGTAGCTCCATGAATAGCGCAAAGTAGAGCACCACCAAGAATTCCAGCAACACCCATCATGTGGAATGGATTTAAAGTGATATTGTGAAAACCTTGAATGAACAGAATATAACGGAAGATTGCTGCAACACCGAATGAAGGTGCGAAGAACCAACTATGCTGTCCTAAAGGATAAATAAGGAAAATACTTGTGAATACTGCAATTACTGCTGAGAATGCTAGAGCGTTGTATGGTCTAATTCCAACAAGGCCAGCAATTTCAAACTGACGAAGCATAAAACCAATTAGGCCAAATACTCCATGTAATGCAACGAAGTTCCAAAGTCCACCAAGCTGTAGCCATCTTACGAAACTACCTTGGGCTTCAGGACCCCATAAAAATAGAAGACTGTGTCCCATGGCATCACCAGGGGTACTTACAGCTGCTGTTAAAAAGTTACAACCTTCAAGGTATGAGCTTGCAACTCCATGAGTGTACCAAGAGGTAACAAATGTTGTTCCGACAAACCAACCTCCTATAGCAAGATATGCACAAGGAAGTAGAAGTAGTCCGGACCAACCAATAAATACAAAGCGGTCGCGCTTCAACCAATCATCGAGGACATCAAACCATCCTCTTTGTGGGGCGCTACCAACTGCGATCGTCATGAGAAATCGTTTTTAGCTTCGGGATACGCAGTGACTGTAACAAAGATTGAGAGTAATGTGGGGAAATATATGTATATCTGAAATGCCTTGTAAAGCTTTCCTGACTTTTTTATTAAAAATTAGGTAAGAATACTCCCTTAGTTTGTTAAATTATCTGAATTAGGCTCTAAAAAAAGATAAAAATGAATTCAGACCTCTCGTCATTCGATAAAATCGAACAAAAAATTGGTGGATCAAGAAAAATTTCAAATTATATTATTGGAGGAATGCTGACTATAGGAGGTATTGGTTTTCTTTTGGCCTCCATATCTAGCTACACAGGAAGGGATTTATTACCTTTAGGAAATCCTTCAACTTTGTTGTTTATCCCTCAAGGAATAATAATGGGAGCATACGGAGTAATAGCTAATTTATTAAATTTTTACTTGTGGTATTTGGTTTACATAAACTTTGGTTCAGGAAGTAATTATTTTGATAAATCCTCAAAATCTGTAGAAATAAAAAGAAAGGGATTATTTAAAGATGTTGAAGTTAAATTAAATTTTGATGAAATTAAATCTGTTAAGTTGGATATAAGTGAGGGATTTAATCCTAGAAGAAGAATTGCTTTAGTATTAAAGGGTAGAAAAAAACCTCTCCCTTTAAGTGGAGCAGGTGAACTTAAACCACTTCTTCAGGTTGAAGAAGAAGGAGCTCGTCTAGCTAAATTTTTAGATGTTAATTTGGAGGGCCTAAAATAAAAAAAAAATATTTTTTAAAAACATTATCTTTTTTACAGGTTTTGTTTTTGCTTCAAGCTTGTAGTTATAAAAGTAAGATTGATTCAAATTATTACTGCCAAAAACTTAAATTTAGTTGTATTCAGAGTAATAAAGTAATTTATTTTAAAACTTCAAAAGGTGATTTTGAGGTAAAATTATTTGGTAAAGATAACCCAGTAACAGTATCAAATTTTCTGGAAAACATAGATAATAATATTTATGAAAATAAAAAATTTTATAAAATAATAAATTATCCCCAAATAAGGTTTATACATGGTGGCATTAATCCAGAAAATAAATCTTATATAGAACGAAAACAAAATCTGAATAAGACAAGTCCAACAATACCTTTAGAAATAAAATTCAAAGAAGAAATAAAACCAAGATATAACTATCAAGTAAAAAATCCTAGTGAAACAGTAAATTTAGTTAATACTTTTGAGAGTGGATCAATCGCTATGGTTAAAAGCGGTAAGAATAAGTCTTCATCTACTGAATTTTTTTTTGTAACTACTAAGATCCCAGAACTAGATGGAAGATATTCGATTTTTGGGAAAATTATTAAAGGATTAGACGTACTCGAAAAAATCAATAAAGAAGACTACATCAAGGCAGTCCAGATATCTAATTAAATTTCTAGAGAGTATTTATTAATTTTCAACATTTCTGTATTAACTCCTGAAGAGCGTTTAAGAGCCACCTTACCAGTCCTCGCTATTTCAAGGATGCCGTATGGCTCGAGTAATTTCTCAAGAGCAACTAACTTCCCAGGATCTCCAACTACCTCAAGAGTTAAGGCCATATCTGATACATCAACAACTTTTGCACGGAAAATCTGTACTATATCAAGGATATTACTCCTAGTATCTTCTTTCGATGAAACTTTTAGTAACATCAATTCCCTCTCAACAGCTGCGAGATTAGTAAAATCTACAACTCCCAGAACATTAAATAACTTATTAAGTTGCTTAGTCATTTGCTGAAGAGTTTCATCATCACCCTCTACTACCATTGTTAACCTTGAAATTCCTTTGGATTCTGCAGGTCCTACTGCAAGACTATCTATGTTGAATCCCCTTCTAGCGAAGAGACCTGAGATTCTACTCAAGGCTCCAGATTCATCTTCTACAAGAACTGATAATGTATGTTTCATATTTTAAAAGGTTTTTAAATCTCTAATCCATTCATAAGAAATTCTATTGAATACTGAAGGGTCTTCATCATGGATACAATGCCCTGAATTGGATACTATTTTTAATTTTACCCATCTATGGAAATTTGCAATCTTTTTACCAACAAACAAAGGTATGAAATTATCTTTTTCGCCCCAAATCAATAAAAAAGGAACTTTTTTTGAGGCGCTAAGTTTTCTCAAAAGGTGATAAGCTTTAAATTTTTCATCTCTAGAAGACATTCCTATACACATTGCTCTTAATGATCTAGCTGAAGTTCTCCTTAAAACTGGTTTTGTTACCAAATCTATTAGTTCGCGATCAATATTATCTTTTTTGAAATATGCAGAATTTAGTCCCAGTTTAATAACTCCTAATTTAGTTATTAAAAATAAAATAATCTCCAAAGGGAAAAACAAAAAAAATATTGTTATGAATCTATCTTGAAATTTCTTAAATGATGATTTTTTTGTTATGGACTTTTTATTTTCTTGAATTTGATCTGGCAAAGGAGATGCAATAACTGTTGCAATCTGATCCTCTAATGAAACAGCGCATGTTAAAGCAACTAGTGATCCAAGGGAATTGCCAATAAGAATTACTTTCCCAGAATTCTTTGGTCTTATTACCTGTGCAATAAAGTCTTTCACTTGATCACACCAAATCTCATTATTTAATTTTCCAATTTGTCTAATCCCGGGTTGATCTGAATCCCCAAATCCTATTAAATCTAAGGAATAAGAGGCAAAATTCTTTTTCGCAAAATACTCTAAATTATTTCTCCAATGTTTTCGACTTGCTCCAAATCCATGGAGAAAGATAATTGGAATCTCATTTTCTTCGCCTGTAACACTCCAACAAATTTTAAAACCATTCCAATTCCAGTAATTAGGAATGTTTAAATTTTTTTTAAAATTATTATTCATATATTCAAAAATTTTCAAGATATTTGAATTATCTACATTTTTAACAAATAAATGTATTTTGAATGTAAATTATAGTAATCATTCAATTTTACTATGGCTAAAGAAATTTTTAGTATTGCAGCAGTTTTTTGGATACTGATACCAATAGGATTAGTTGGTGGGGCTTTGTTATTAAAGTTTCAGGGAGACTGATTCTCACGGATACATCACAATTTGAGTTATGGTCTTAAAGTTAAGTAAATCTTAAGTATGAAGATTCTTTTAGTAGGAGCAACAGGGACACTTGGTAGACAAATAGCAAAGCAAGCTATAGAAGAGGGACATGAAGTAAGATGCTTTGTAAGAAATCCAAGAAAATCTTCGTTTCTACAAGAATGGGGTTGTGAGCTAACAAAAGGTAATTTATTAAATTCTTCTGATATCGAATATGCATTGCAAGATATTGAAGTTGTTATTGATGCAGCGACTAGTAGGCCAGATGATCCAAAAAGTATTTATGAAATTGATTGGGATGGAAAACTTAACTTATTCAATGCTTGCGAATCTTTAAACGTAAAAAGGGTAATATTCCTTTCTATCCTCCTAACAGAAAAGTTTAGAAATGTTCCTTTAATGGACATTAAATTTTGCACTGAAAAACTTCTTGAAAAATCTGGTTTAGACTATACAATCTTCAAATGCGCAGCTTTTATGCAAGGAGTTATTGGTCAATTCGCAATCCCAATCTTGGATAGTCAAGCAGTGTGGATGAGTGGGACTCCAACTAAAATTGCTTATATGAATACTCAAGATATGGCGAAAGTTGTTGTAGCAGCAGTAAATAATCCAAAAACTCACAGAACATCATTGCCATTAGTAGGTCCCAAAGCATGGGATTCAAATGAAGTTATATCTTTATGTGAAAAATTTAGTGAAAAAAAGGCGAAAATTTTTAGAGTTTCCCCCTTCCTTATTAGTGTCACTCAAAAAGTAGTTTCCTTTTTCCAAGATTCTCTTAATGTTGCTGAGCGATTGGCTTTTGCTGAAGTAACTAGTAGTGGTGAATCATTAGATGCTGACATGCGCAAAACTTACGAAATATTGGAACTTAAAAAAGAGGATATGACCTCACTAGAGAGTTATATAAAGGAGTACTATCAACAAATACTTAAAAGATTAAGGGAAATGGAAGCAGATCTTAATATTGAAGAAAAAAAGAGATTACCTTTTTAATATTGCAATTTTAGAATCAGATAGTATATTTGTACTATATTAAATATTATTGACCTATGTCTGTTTCTAAGTCTAAAAACCTTGAACGAAAACTAGATAATTTTGCAAAAGAAGCAAAAAATGAATTGAATAATGTTTGCGGATCTTCATTATGGGAAACCCTTGGGTTTGTTTTTTTTGATCAATTAGAAGATTCTGAAAAAATTGCGAAAGCAAATTTTTACTATGGACAACTGCAAATAATTAATGAAATTAAATTTTCAATTTGAATTGAATTGCATATTTTTACGTATGTAATTTTTTTTAAATCAATTTTGGCTAATCTTTTTCTGATAATATGTACTTAGTAAAAGTTTAATTAATGATTGAAACTTCAGGTGTAATTGAAAAAGAGCAGGGGAATGGATTTTATTTGGTTACTTTAGAACAACCTGAAGGTCATCAATGTTTATGTAGAGCTGCGGGTAAATTGACTAAATTTAGAATTAAATTATTAGCTGGAGATAAAGTGTTAGTTGAGATAAGTCCTTATGATCTATCTAGAGGGAGGATAACTTATCGAGAAAGAAATGCAGGTAATGCTAGACCTACTACTAATAAAAATAATCCTAAGAGAAATAATAAATAAAAAGTTACTTTAGATAATATTTTTTATCGCTTCTTTAAATTCACTTCTTTGTTTGACACCTTGCCATTGTTTTTTTAATAATTTTTCTTTAAAAAGTTGAACTGTTGGTGTGCCGTTAATGCCAGCTTGCTTTGCAATATCTTGATCTTTATCAATATCTATTTCAACGCCAAGAACTGCACCATCAAGTTCCTTAATTACTCTTTTTAACTGAGGTTTCAAAACATGACATGGGCCGCAGGTTGGGGAACTAAAAATTACTAAGATAGGTTTTTTACTCTCGTGATAAAGTTTCCTTAATGCATAACTGCCTTTTTGCCATTCAGAATTTGAATCGAAAGTATCTTCATTAACTTCTTCTTCATTAAAATTTGATGAATTAAGTTTTTTTTCTGGTTCGGGTGTTTCTCTGACTATAGTTTTTGCTAAGTTTTTCTCGGCTAGCCACCTTTCGGTAGCTAATGCTGCCATACATCCAGTTCCTGCAGCGGTAACTCCTTGTCTCCACTCAGAATCAACAACGTCACCTGCCGCAAAGATGCCTTCAATAGATGTTTCTGGCCTTCCTGATTTGCAAGCAATATAGCCTTTATTATCTAAATCAATTTTGTTGCCTAAGAATTTTGTATTTGGTGTGTGCCCTATCGCGTAAAAAAGACCTTTTATATTGATTTCCCCTTTACCTTCTTGAGAGTGAATAGTTTCAATTCTCTCAAGCCATTCAGAGCCATCCGCTTTATTAACTTTTGTGTTCCAATGAATTTCTATCTTTGGATTAGCTTTTACTCTATCTACCATTGCTGCACTAGCTCTTAATTTTTCTGATCTAACAATCAAATGCACTTTGCTTCCATATTTTGTGAGATATGCTGCTTCTTCGCATGCAGAGTCGCCACCTCCAATGACAGCTAATTCTTCATCTCTAAATTGTGGGGTTGCTCCATCACATATTGCACAAGCACTTATTCCTTTACTCCAGAATTTATCTTCATTTATCACTCCTAATCTATTTGCACTTGCTCCAGTTGCAATAATAATTGAGTTAGACTTTATAGTCCCTTCTAAAGTTTTTAATTCAAAGGGATGTGAATCAGTATTAATTGATACAACATCACTTTCGTATAAATTAGTGCCCCATCTTTCTGCTTGAGCCTTCATTAGATCCATCAATTCAGGACCTAATACTCCATCTGGAAAACCTGGATAATTTTCAACAAATGTTGTAGTCATTAATTGCCCACCAGGAATGCCCCCAGAATTAAATCCTGTTACCAGCATTGGTTGAAGATTTGCTCGTGCAGCATAAATTGCAGCAGTGTAACCTGCAGGTCCCGAGCCTATAATTACAACATTTTCTACATTTGAAATCTTCTCTTTATTTTCCATTTATTTGCTAATTTCACTATTAATAATAATAAACAAACCCAAATAATGTAGGGCGGATTTCACTCGATTGATTTTATATTTAATCGTTGACTTTTTGGTCTAATAACTTTTTTAATTCCTTTGGGAAATTTAAAACAGAATCTTTTAAATTTTCGTTCTTTTCTCCAATATGTAATATCCACTCTCTAAATTCTTCTGCGATTGCATAACTATCTTCATATCTTTCTAAAGTGTCCATTGCAGAAATTCTGTTAGTAGCCCAACAGGTGGCAATGTCGATCCTTTTTCTAATGAAATTGTCCATTGAAAATTTTAAGTTGTATATAGGTAAACACATCAGAGATCCTATGTATTGTCTAATAAGTTACAACTTTGTACTTCCAAACAATAATTTAATCTTTAATTTATATTTGAGCCAATTTTTGGGTTAAATATAAAGAAAATATAAAGAAATAGAGTTAGACTGCCTCGCTGTGATTTGCAAGTAGCCTTTCAACTTCTTCAAAACCCTCTTTAGCTGAATTTATTGCAAGTTCCTCGCTAACTTTTTCTTCTGATATTAATTTTGCGGATATTTTCTTTAAAAGAGTTTCTTTCTTTTCTCTTAGTGAACTAACAATTTCTTCTTCAATGATAGATTTTATTGCTTTAGAAATTATTTTTTTATCATTTGCTTCCTCGAAGGTGCCCTGAACTAATTCTTGAATAAATAATCGATGAACCTCACTACTCCTAAGAAAGCTTTCTGTGGCATTAATAATTCCTTCAACAAGAGCTTCATCAGGTTCAGAATCATTTTCTGCAAGCTTAAATTCCCAATCTAAATGTCTTCTTTGCCAACCTGCCGAGTGGAGACTGGGCATGACTGTCTGTGAAAAAGTATCAACTGACATTTCATAAATTCTCTCTGCTAATTTCTCGCACCAGTCTTTACCATGCTTTTCTAGATTTTTCTGCATAGCTTGCCTTGGGACAGCATGACCACCATGATGACTGTGGCACACTCCATCAGGACATTCGATTGCTTTTATACTCATTAGATTATTTAGTACTTATATATTCTAGATAGCTATTATTTATAGAAAAGAAAATATATTTTTAACAAAAATCCAAGACTTTTGACTTTCTTCAATTTATATTTAGTATGTTAAAAAAATAAATAAATTGACAAAGATACTTATTCCTTCCGAAACAAGCTCTGGTGAAAGGAGAGTTTCAGCTACACCAGAAGCGGTAAAGAAATTAAAAAGCCTTGGATGTGATGTTTACATTGAAAGTTCAGCAGGAAAATTATCAGGATTTAGTGACTTATCATATGAAGAATCCGGCGGAATAATAATAAACAACTTAGATCAAAAAACTTGGGGTGAAGCGGACTTAATATTTTGTGTTCAAACTCCATCAGAGGATAATTTAACTAGGTTAAAGAAAGGTGCTGTTCTTCTTGGTCTTCTTAACCCATATGGTAATAAGGAGCTTCTTAGGATTATAAATAGTAATAAGATTTCAGCTTTATCACTAGAGTTGCTTCCTAGGATTAGTAGAGCACAATCTTCTGATGTTCTTTCTTCACAAGCCAATATTGCTGGATACAAAGCAGTTCTTTTGGCTGCAAGTGAGTTAGATAGATATTTCCCAATGCTTATGACTGCAGCAGGGACAGTTCAACCTGCAAAAGTAGTGGTTCTTGGTGGAGGCGTTGCAGGATTACAGGCAGTTGCGACAGCAAAAAGACTTGGAGCAATAGTATTTGTATCTGATATTAGACCTGCTGTTAAAGAACAAGTAGAGTCCCTTGGAGCAAGATTTATAGAACTTCCTGAAGTTGAGGAAAAGCCAGGAGAGACAGGAGGTTATGCAAAAGCTGTAACACCCGAATTCCTCTCAAAACAGAAGGCAACTTTAACTAAATATTTATCTGAAGCTGATGTTGCTATATGTACTGCACAAGTTCTAGGTAAAAAGGCCCCTGTTTTAATAGACTCTCCCATGATTGAAAAAATGAGGGCTGGTGCAGTAATTATCGATTTAGCAGTTTCTCAGGGAGGGAACTGCGAAGGATCAAAATCAAATGAAACTATTATCAAAGATGGGGTAAAACTTATAGGAGCGGGCGAATTACCCTCTTCAGTTCCTTATGATGCAAGTTCACTTTATGCTAAGAACTTAACATCTTTGATTACACCATTTATAAAAGATGGTGTAATTAAATTAGATAAAGAGGATGAACTCATTTCTGGATGTTTATTAAGCGATGAAGGAGTTGTTCTTCAAAATAATGTTTTTGAAAATTGAGGTTTTAAAATTATGTCTTTTATAAGTCTTCTTTGGGTTCTTTTACTTGGTAGTTTATTAGGCCTCGAGTTAATTGGAAAAGTTCCCCCCACTCTTCACACACCTCTAATGAGTGGAGCAAATGCAATTTCAGGAATAACAATGCTTGCAGCCTTGACTTTAATTGTAAAAGCAGAAGGTAATGTACCACTTTTAATCATTGGTTCAGTTTCTCTTGGATTTGCTCTTTTCAACGTTGTAGGCGGTTTCTTTGTAACTGATCGAATGCTCGCGATGTTTAGTCGTAAACCATCAAATAAGAAGTAATTTTTAACATGAATCTCCCTGTAATCATTAAATTCGTTATTGACCTTCTAGCAGTACTTTTACTGGCTTTGGGAATAAAAGGATTGTCAAAAGTAAAATCAGCAAGGGATGCCAATAGATTAGCTGCATTTGCAATGTCGCTATCAGTAGTAGGATTACTTTCTTATTATTTAGGTACTTCTGGAATTGCTGTTCAGTCTTGGATTTGGATAATAATTGGATCAATAATAGGTAGTTTATTCGGTGCAATTCTTGCAAAAAAAGTACCTATGACCTCCATGCCTGAAACTGTGGCATTGTTCAATGGTTGTGGAGGAATGTCATCACTTTTGGTGGCTTTAGGAGTAGCTATTTTTCCTATATCTGGTGGCCAAGAAAATTTTGATTTTTTTAAGTCACTGATAAACGAAGTTTCAATATCTGTTTCTATATTTGTCGGGGCCATAACTTTCACAGGTTCAATTGTGGCGATGGCAAAATTACAGGGTTGGCTGTCAACTCCAGGATGGACTCAAAGCAAAGTTAGACATTTTGTAAATATTGTTTTTGCAGTTGCTTCTTTGATAGCCTTTTTTGATTTGATAAACGGCAATACAAGTTCTATTTGGCTTTTAGTTATAGTTTCTTCTTTATTAGGTATTGGAGTTACTTTGCCAATTGGTGGAGCTGATATGCCAGTCGTTATATCTTTATTAAATAGCTATTCAGGGATTGCAGCAGCAGCAGCAGGTTTCGTTGTGGATAGTCAGCTTTTGATAGTAGCAGGCGCAATGGTTGGAGCGGCAGGACTAATACTTACTCAAGTAATGTGCAAGGGTATGAATAGATCATTGGTCTCAGTTCTTTTTGGAGGATCTTTATCGGCTCAAAGTACTGCCTCTTCTGGTTCAGGAGAATATACAAATATAACTTCTTGCAGTGTTGAAGAATGCGCATTGACTTTAGAGGCAGCCAATAAGGTAATTATTGTTCCTGGTTATGGTCTGGCAGTAGCTCAAGCTCAACATACTTTAAGGGAAGTGACAAAAAAACTAGAGCAAAATGGTATCGAAGTTGTTTACGCAATTCATCCTGTAGCAGGGAGGATGCCTGGACATATGAATGTACTTTTAGCAGAAGCAGATGTTCCTTACGAACAACTTAAAGAGATGGACGTTGTAAATCCTGATTTTCCAGCAACGGATGTTGTTTTAGTTTTAGGAGCAAATGATGTGGTTAATCCTCAAGCTAAAAATGATAGCTCTTCTCCTTTATATGGTATGCCAGTTCTTGATGTGCAGGAAGCAAGAACGGTATTTGTAATTAAACGTGGTATGAGTGCAGGTTACTCCGGAATAAAAAATGATTTATTTGATCTGCCAAATACCTCAATGGTCTTTGGAGATGCAAAAAAGGTACTGAATGATTTGATTGGAGAATTAAAGGATCTTGGAGTTGGGGAGAAATAATAGTATATCTTTTAGTTTTTCAGATTACCTAAAAAATAAGCCATTTCGAGAAGTCTTACCTTGGATTGGTGGCGACTTACAAACTTTGAGAGATACTTTTGTTATTGATTTTGGTAAATCAAAGAAAAATAAAAAAATATTCTTTCCGATTAGTAAAATTCTTTCTAAAAAATTTGAATGTGATTATCTTTTAGGTTTTTTAGAATTACCTGAAAACTTAAACTCGCTTAGGGGTTTTGTAATCGTTACACATGGTTTAGGGGGCTCAACTAAAAGGTTTGGTTTAAGAAGAATATCTAGGAAATTAGCAAATAATGGTTTTGGAGTTCTTAAATTAAATCTAAGAGGATCTGGATCAGCGAGATATTTAGCTAAAGGAAATTATTGTGCTAGATGCTCCAGTGATGTTATTTCAGCAATTAATTATTTTAAAAAATTGATTAATTTAGAGTTTAAAGATCTCATTAAGGTGAATAATCTTCCAATTTACGGAGTTGGATTATCTTTAGGCGGAACAATTCTTTTAAATGCCTGCCTAGATTACGATGAAAACAAAGGAGAAAAACTTTTAGATGGCCTTGCCTGCGTGAGTACGCCTTTAGATTTATCTTCATGTAGTCTCTGTATTGAAAAACCTAGAAATTCTATCTATCAAAAATGGTTACTTCACCGCTTAAAAAATCAGTTATGGGATGGATTTAATGATGAATGCAAACTCCTTGATAACGAGAAATTAAGAATAAAAATTAGAAATTTAAAAAGTATAAGAGAATTTGATCAGAAATTTACAGCTCCTAGTTGGGGATTTAATTCTTTAGAGGAATATTATATTAAGGCTTCTCCAATATTTAGAATTAAAAACTCAATAAAAAAATTACCTCCAATGCTTTTTATTCATGCCAAGGATGATCCCTGGGTTCCATATAAGGATACTTTGAATTTAAGAAAAGAATCTATTGATAAATTCACTATTTTTATAACTGAAAAAGGAGGTCATAATGGTTTTCATTCGATTAATGGCTGCTGGTCAGACGAAGTCGTAAAGAACTGGTTTATGAGTATCTAGGACTATTTAAAAATGGTGTTTTTTTGAAAATCCATTTTTCTATTGGCTTACCGTTAATAATATGTGAGGTAAAAATTTCAGAAATTTTTTCTGGAGTAACTTTTTCATACCAAATACCATCAGGCCAAATAAGAAGAATTGGGCCATTCTTGCATACCCTTAAACAGTCAGCTTTTGATCTTAATATATGAACGTTTTTTGTAGAGGGATCATTCTCAAATTTTTTTAAAGTCTTTTTCAAATATTCCCATGCTTTTTGACCTTCATTGCCTTTAAAGCATTTCTGTTTTGTGGGTGTTGTGCATAGTAGAAGATGTTTTTTTATATTCACTTTTATCCAATACTTACGTATTTTTTCCCTTTTTTAATTTCTTGCTTAACAAAAAGTCTGGCCCAATTATCTACTTCAAGAATATCCTCCAATTCAGGACTCAAATTCAAATTCTCCATATGTGATTCACAAGCTTTACTTATAAAAGTTGGAATTTCTTGAAAAGAAATTTTTTCTTTGAGGAATTGGTCAACAGCCATTTCATTAGCAGCATTTAAGACTGCAGGCATAGTCCCAGAAGATTTTCCTGCAGCATAGGCAAGTCCCATGCATGGATATTTAAACTCGTCTGGCTCTTTAAAAGTTAATTTTCCAATTTCACTTAGGTTTAATCTTTTCCAATTTGTTTTAAATCTTTCAGGCCAACTCATCGCATATAAAATGGGTAGTTTCATATCTGGCCAACCTAATTGAGCTAATACTGAAGAATCTTCCATCTCAATCATTGAATGAATAATACTTTGAGGGTGGATAACTATTTCGATATTTTCGTAAGATGTCCCAAATAAATAATGAGCTTCTATAACTTCTAATCCTTTATTCATAAGAGTTGCAGAATCTACAGTTATTTTTTTTCCCATATCCCAATTAGGATGTGAAGTCGCATCTTCCACTGTGACATGCTTTAAATCCTCAACAGCCCAATCTCTGAAAGCACCACCAGAAGCTGTTAAGTGTATGGCTTTTAAACCTTTAGGCATCTCTCCTGTTGAAAAATCTGCATTTTCATAATTAGGTAATCCTTGTAAACATTGAAAGATAGCAGAGTGTTCTGAATCAGCAGGTAAAAGCCTACTATTATTTTTTTTTAATGCAGGAATAACTATTGGTCCTGCCGCAATTAAAGTTTCTTTGTTAGCAAGTGCAATATTTTTCCCCGCATTAATTGCTGACATTGTTGGAATTAAGCCTGCACAGCCTACTATCCCTGTTACCACAGTATCTGCCTTATCCCATGCTGCAACTGCGTTAATCCCCTGCTTTCCACCTAAAATCAAGGGAGGATCATCCAAACCTAAATTATTAATATTATCTTTTAAATCTTCTATAAGACTTTCATCCTCAATTGCAACTACCTCTGGTTTATGTGTTTTAACTTGTTCAGTTAATAAATTAATATTTCTTCCTGCAGAAAGAGCTACGGCTTTAAACTTATCAGGCTGCTCACTAGCTATTTCGAGAGTTTGAGTCCCTATTGAACCAGTAGAACCGAGCACAGTAATGTATTTCAATTTTCTCTGATATTTCTAATATCTTCCCATTTAAAGGTGTATTTAAAAAACAAAAATTTCAAATTGGTTTTTTTCTTAAAATTTAGACCCTTATCCATGTTGTTATTTCCTTTGATTGATCAATAAGTTCAATACCTTTTTCTTTTAACAAATTTCTTATTTCATCGGCCTTCGTATAATTCTTTTCTTTTTTTGCTTTCAATCTTTCATTAATAAGCATTGATATTTCTTCTTCTTTTATTTTACTTTCTTTTACTAAAATCTCTTTTTTAAGACCAAGTACCTCAGTCAACTTTTCAAGAGTTTTAAAATTCTCAAGTAGAAAGAATTTTTCATTTAGGTCTATTTTAAAACCTTCGACCCTTTGAAATTGGTTTAAAAAGTTTTTTAATGGTTTTGCTAAATCGTAAATAATTGCAATAGCACCTGCTGTATTAAGGTCATTTCCAAGAGCCTCAGAAAATTTAAGCTTTTTTTGAGATAATTCAAAGCTTATTTTCTCTTTATATTCTTCTTCGATAGATTCATTTTTATTAATAAATCTAAAAGCACCTTTTGTAAGGTCCATAAAAGAAAGGGCTACATTAATGTTTTTCCAAGCTTCTGAAGCACTCCTTAAAGCTTCTTCAGTAAAATCAAGTGGTTTTCTATAATTCACAGTCATAACAAAATATCGCAAAGTCATAGGGCTTATACCTGACTTAATTAGCTCTCTAATAGTTTTAAAATTTTTAAGGGATTTACTCATCTTTTGTCCATTTACATTGACCATCCCATTGTGTAACCAATAGTTCGCTAGCTTTTTGCCATTGGCTGCTTCTGATTGGGCGATTTCATTCTCATGATGTGGAAAAATCAAATCAGAACCACCTAAATGGATATCGATAGTATCTCCTAATTCATCTTTAACCATCGCCGAACATTCAATATGCCATCCTGGCCTACCTTTACCCCATGGCGAATCAAAAAATGGTTCATCATCTTTGGCTTTTTTCCATAGCGCAAAATCTTGCGGATTAAGTTTTTTACTATTTTCTTCATTAACCATTCTTCCTTGCTGATTGATATTTTGTTCTTGTAAATTTTGATTACTTAGCTTTCCATAATTTTTATTTTTGAAAACAGAATAATAAACATCTCCATCCCTAGAGTATGCATAACCTTTGTCCTCAAGGATTGTTATAAAGGAGCAGATATTGCATATATGATTCGTTGCTCTTGGCATGCTATCCGGACGCATTATCCCTAAAGAATCCATATCTTTATGAAATTCAATGATATTTTTTTCAGATACTTCCTTCATTGAACTGCTTTCTTCTTTCGCTCTTTTTAAGATCTTGTCATCAATATCTGTAAAATTTTGAACATACTTCACTTTGAAATCACTGTAAATTAAAAATCTTCTCAATACATCCCAAGCGATATAACTTCTGGCATGACCAAGATGACATAAATCATAAACAGTTACCCCACAACAATAAATTTTTACTACATCATCAATAGGCTTAAAAACCTCAACTTTTTTGCTAAAAGTATTAAAAAGTTTGATCATCTTAAAATAAATATTTCATAAGGTTTATTTTGTCTCCATCCAATTGTCTCCAATTCCAATATCAACTAGAAGAGGCACATTTAATTTTACACAATCTTCCATAGTCTTCTTTACTAATTTCGTCGTAATTTCCAAAGAATCTGGTTCAACTTCAAACAATAATTCATCATGTACTTGTAAAAGCATTTTTGCTGAAACATTCATTTCTATGAATTTTTTATTTAGTTGAACCATTGCAATTTTAATAATATCTGCACTTGAACCCTGAATTGGGGCATTGGCTGCGGCTCTTAGTGATTGTGCTTCCATGCCAGCTCTTCTTGCGGATTGCAAGTCAATTTCGTAAGGATCTTTTCCTATTAGTCTTCCAAGTCCATTTTTATCAAACTTAAATTCTCTCTTTCTACCAAAAATTGTCTTTACATAACCTTTTGATAAGGCAAGCCTTTCTTGAAGTTCAAGAAATTTGAAAATTTTTGAATATCTTTCTTTGTATTTTATTAGGAATTCTTTTGCTTCTGGAGTACTTACTCCTGTTGAACGGGCAAACTTTTTTATCCCCATACCATAGATAACTCCAAAATTTATTGTTTTACCAACTCTCCTCTCATCAGAAGAAATTTCTTCTTTCTCAAAAATTAACTTTGCAGTCAAAGAATGAATGTCATCATTTTTATGAAATGCATTTATTAGTATTTCTTCATCTGCTAAGTGAGCGAGTATTCTTAATTCGATCTGAGAATAATCAGCTGATAAAAGTTTCCAATTTTTTTCAGGCAAGAATGCTTTTCTGATTCTCCTACTAAATTCAGTCCTAACAGGGATATTTTGAAGATTAGGATTGCTACTACTTAGTCTCCCAGTCGCTGTAGCAGCTTGATTAAAGTTTGTATGAACTCTTCCTGTCTTTTCGTTAATAAGATTTGGAAGAGCATCAATATAGGTGCTAAGTAATTTGCTGAGAGTTCTATGTTTTATTAAATGTTGGATTATTTGATGTTCGTCGACTAATCTTTCCAGAACTACTGCATCTGTACTCCATCCTGTTTTTGTTTTCCGTGATTTTTTCTTATCCAAATTTAATTTTTCAAACAAAATCTCACCAAGTTGTTTTGGTGAAGATAGATTGAAACTCTCCTTTGCTAACTCATAAACTTTACTTTCAATATCTTCTAAGGTACTTTTTAATTCTTTTGAGAGTTTATTCAAATAAGGAATGTCGATGGTTATGCCATTCATTTCCATTTGCGACAATACCGGCTCTAAAGGTAGCTCGATTTCTTCGAACAATTTGATTAATTCATCTTTTTCTTTTAAAAAACTTTCTTTAAAAATTTTGACAATCTTAAAAGTTAGAAAAACATCATAACCGCAGTAAATACTTGCTTCATCAATATCAACAAATGAAAAGTCTTTATTTTTTCCAACTGTGTCCTTAAATGAAGGAGGCTTAAATCCAAATAATCTAAAACTAATTTCACTTAACCCATGTTTCTCCTGATTATTAAGAAGGTAGTCTGCTAATAAGGTGTCAAAGGTTACGCCTTTAAGATCAAGTCCATGATTAAAAAATATTTGCCTATCAAATTTTGAATTTTGGAGTGCCTTTTCTTTTTTTGGATCTTCTATCCAATTTCTTAGCTTTGAGAAAACATCTTCTATTGATAATTGATTGGAGTTCTCCTTTTTTGTTTGATGACCAAGAGGTATATAAAATAAATCATCATTTTCTTCTCCAAGACATAACCCTATCCCAACAAGTTCCGCATCGATTGGATTCAAACTATTGGTCTCTGTATCTAAAGAAACTATTTGATTAGTCTTGTCTAATCTTTGAATTAATTTATCAAGTAATTCGAAATCATTTACAACAGTTACGTTGATTTTAGGGATTTTATTTTCACTATTTTCTAATTCATTATTGCCTGCGACTTTTGGAGTCTCCTCCTCTTCTTTAGCTACATTATTTTTGTCAAAACCACCTTTGCTGAAAGTTGAATTGAAAATATCAATTTGTCTAAGTAGTGTTGATAGTTCCAATTTTTTCAGTGACTCTGAAAGTAGTTCTTGATTTATATTTTTTAATTCATAACCGTTACTTAAAATTAAAGGCACCTCAGTATTTATTTTTGCTAAATCTCTGGAAAGAAAAGCATTATGTTTATCGTTTCTTAGCTTTTCTATAACTGAACCTTTGATGAATCCTTTATATTTTTTATCATTATTTTGAAGAATCTTGTCCAAAGCCTGATAGATTCCATCAAGCGTGTCGTTCTCTTTTAGCAGATTAATTGCAGTTTTTGGACCAACCCCTTTAATACCTGGAATATTATCAGAACTATCACCAGTTAGGGCTTTAAGATCAACTACTCTTTCTGGCGCAACACCTAATTTTTCTTTGACTCCATTTTCATTCATAAGAGTTGGATTTCCACTTTTCGCATATGGACCACCACCCATATAAAGTACAAAAATATCTTTTTGATCATCTACTAATTGAAATAAATCCCTATCTCCAGAAAGAATATTCACGCACCATCCTTTAGACGAAGCATCATTTGCAATTGTGCCTAGGAGATCATCTGCTTCGTATCCTGGAGATTTAAAAATTGGTAAATTAAGGCTTTCTTCTAAGATGATTTCTAGTTGTTCAATATCCTGAAAAAAAACATCTGGGGCCACATCTCTATTGGCCTTATAATTTGGATCTAATTCATGTCTGAAAGTTGGTTTTTCGGTATCAAACGTAATACAAACACCCTCAGGACTAATATTTTTGCAATTATCCAGAAGACTTTTTAGGAATCCATAAGTGACACTTGTTGGAAATCCCTCTTTGGTAGTTAAACCTCCATCAATCCCTTTGCTGAATGCATAGAAGCTTCTAAAAGCAAGTGAGTGGCCATCGACTAAAAGTAAAATTGGTTTTTTAGAGTTTTCAGATTTTAAACTCATTTTCTCTTCTTAGCCCAAGGTGGAATATCAATAAAGATTTGCTCTCCAGGTTCTAATCCATCAATGATTGAAGTTTTATTTCCGCTACTAATACCAATCTCGATTTTTTCGAATTTGGGAGAATTATTTTTATCAACTTTCAAAATTCCTTTTTCACCTTTTTCAGTGACAATAGAAACTGTTGGTACTAAGATTTTTTCTTCATTACCTTCGACTCTAAATTCAAGATCTGCAGTCATTCCAATTTTAATTTCTTCAGAAATATCTTTAAAATTTAAAGTTACTTCGAATGAGGTTACATTATTATCTTTTACAGCTCTTGTGGCTATTTTTTTAACAATGGCACTATATTTTTTTGAGGGATAAGCCTCAATTCTTACTGAGGCTACTTGACCTATTTTTATTCTGCCAATGTCACTCTCAGGAACTTTAGCAACAATTTCTAGGCCCTCTGATAGTTCAAAAATGAAGTTTTTGGTTTTAGGGTCTGAACTTAAGTTTGTACTTGGTGTGACATAAGATCCTATCTCAGCATATTTTGCAGTTATCTTTCCTCCATAAGGAGCTTTAATTAGATAGAAACTTTTTTCAGCTTTTGCATCATTAAGTTTGGCGCTACTAATGTTGTAGTTATTTTTAAAACTTTCATAGTCTTCTTTACTTACCGCGCCTTCTTGATATAAATATTCCCTTCTTAAAAATTCAGATTTTTGTTTTTCTACATTTAATTCAAGTTCTTCAATTTTATAGATAAAGTCTTCATCATCAAGAGAAGCTAAAACCTGATCTTTTTTTACAAGATCGCCTTCATCTACTTTGATTTCTTTTATTACCCCTTGCTTCCGAGGCCCAATATTGCTTGTCCTGATTGCTTTTACTTCACCACTTGTATTAATTGAATCTGAGAGGATTCCTTTTTCAACTTGAACTACAAAATCAGAAATATCTTTTGACTTATTTTTCTTGAAGGAATTGGTTATAAAAACGAAAAATATCGTTAAAGAAAGTAATATAATTCCACTTCTTAGATTTATATTTTTTTTTATTAAATCAAGCATTTCTTTTGAAAAACAGTAATTGAGAATATTTGGGAACTAAATAAATAATCAAGTCGATTATAATTAACTTATCCAAGATTGGTTAAGTAAATACTATATTACTAGAAGATGTTTTCTAAATAATTTTTCAATAAATTTTTTCAAATGTTAAAAGCCGGTATTATTGGATTACCAAATGTTGGAAAATCAACTTTATTTAATGCACTTGTAGAAAATGCTAAAGCACAAGCGGCTAATTTCCCCTTTTGTACTATAGAACCTAATAAAGGTATAGTTTCCGTCCCAGATCAAAGGTTACAAGAGTTAGGTGATTTAAGTTCTAGCCAAAATATTATCCCAACAAAAATTGAATTTGTAGATATCGCAGGATTAGTAAAAGGAGCTAGTAAAGGCGAAGGTTTGGGAAATAAATTTTTATCAAATATTAGGGAGGTTGATGCAATAGTTCATGTTGTAAGGTGCTTTGAAGATAGTGATGTAATTCATGTTTCTGGAAAGGTAGATCCCCTGGATGACATTGAGATAATTAATCTGGAATTGAATTTAGCTGATTTATCTCAACTCCAAAAAAGAAGAGAAAGAATTAAAAAACAGGTTAGAACTAGTAAAGAGGCAGCTAAAGAAGATACCTTACTAGAAAAAATTGAAGAAGAGCTACAGAAAGGCTTTTCAGTTAGATCAATGTCTTTGAATGAAGAAGAAAATTTAATAATTAAGCAATTAGGCTTCCTTACTGCTAAACCAATTATTTACGCAACTAATTTGAATGAAAATGATTTAGCTGAAGGTAATGATTTTTCATCGAGAGTTCAGAGTTTTGCAAGCAATGAAAATACAGAATGTATAAAAATATCAGCGCAAGTCGAATCTGAATTAATAGAGTTAGAACCAGAAGATAAAAAAGACTACCTTATTGGCTTAGGAGTAGAAGAAGGGGGATTAAGTTCATTAATTAGATCAACATATAAATTATTGGGATTAAAAACTTATTTCACTACCGGAGAAAAGGAGACAAAAGCTTGGACAATAAAAGATGGGATGACTGCGCCACAGGCAGCAGGAGTAATTCATACTGATTTTGAAAAAGGATTTATAAGAGCTCAGACTATTTCGTATCAAAATTTAATTGATTCAGGTTCAATTGCCAATGCAAAAACTAAAGGTCTTTTAAGAAGTGAAGGTAAGGAATATATTGTTAACGAAGGTGATGTAATGGAGTTCTTGTTTAACGTTTAGTAAGTCTCTTAAGGCTTACTATTTTGCTTTTTGAATTTAAATTCAAAAAATGAAATTAATAAAATTAAGATACATCCTAAGCAACTTCCTATTAAACCAAAAACAATGGTTGTAAAGCCATCATCGTAGCCATATTGTAGTTGTGGTAAGTGAGGGGGTATTGGCATTATTTTTCAACAGAATTTTCAATATCTTCCAGTAAATGTTTAGTTGATCTACTAAAACCATTAGTTTTTAAATAGTTTTGAGCCTCTCTAAATTTTTCAGCTACTCTTTTTGCATAAGGAGTATTCATGGAATTTTGAGTCATGTTGAAAATGCGACTCATTTTATAATCTGATTTAGGTAACCCCTTGATAAGTATTCAAAAATACAAGAATATAAAAATAGGATTTTTTACTTATTAAGAAATTTATTGTGAAAAGTTCTTGATTCACCAAATAAAGTTTTTTCAAATTAGAAAAATTGACAATGACAAATATATTATTAATTCTTTTTTTTGTAGTTTTATTTTTATTAGTTTTTTATTCAAAACGAAATAGAGGGTTAGCCCAAAAAACAACAATTAGTCCAACTCATTTACCTTTCTTAAAAGAACAAGAATTTAATCCTGACATAAGTACTGATAATTGGGATTTACACAAACTTAGATTGGATAAATTTAAAAGATCACAATATAAGGGATTAACTTTCTTCGTAAGTTCAGAAAATAAAATTTACTATCTTTCTGAAGAAGGGGAAAAGGTTTATTGCTAACAGGTGAAATTAATTTTATAAATAAGAAAAGCCGATAGAAATTAATAATATTAATGAAGTATTTTTTTTTATTATCAGAAAAGTTCTATAAGTTTATCGAATGGGAGTGGAATACTTTAAAAAATCTAAGAAGAACAAAAAGAAAGAATTTTTTTCTAAGAGGATCATTTGCTTTATTTAGTTTATTCTCTATTCTTTTTGTAATATTTTCTCCTCCTATCGCTTTTGGATTGTTATTTGGAGAGGGATTAAAATTTAGTACTTTTTTTATTTGGATATGGATTTTAAATTTGAAGTTTTTTTGAAAATTTATAATTTATTTCCCGAGATTATTTAAAATTAAGAATATAGAAAATTTATTTTATGCCAAAAATATTCAAACAAAATAAGTTCGCTTTATTGGGAGCAAATATATTAATAATTTTACTTTGGGTAACTATATCTTCCTTTTTGATGAATTTATTTCAAAGTGAAAATGCCCCATTTTATATGTATAAAATTTCTTTTTTAATCAGATTCCTTCCTCCTATTTGGATTACATGGTTCCTTTGGATAAAAAGAGGTGGTTTAAAAAGATAAATTACAAAAGCATTTTTACGGATTTACTATAAAAACAAATCAGTTAAGATCTGAAAGCTTACTTGAAATTTTCATGTAAGAATTAGGTAATTGAGAGATTGTTTTTAGCTAAGAAACAATCTCTTTTTTTTTTTTTTTACAAATATTTTTCTCATAAAAAAAGTGTTTGTCAGTATCCCTATTGACAAACACTCATGACGATCATTTTTTAAAAATTAAACAGGCAATCTATTATCAATTTCTACTACTCCAGAATCCATAAGACGGCCGATCTTAATAACTAAAGCCATATCTAACCTTGAAAATTCAGATTGATGGTTAGTTATCCAATCAAGTTCAGAAAGAGTTATAACTCCCAAAGTATTTACTTTAAGAAAAAGTAAGCCTAAATTCATTTTAAAAAATTCCTGGGATTATCCATCCGAATAAGCCATAATTTACAACTAATGCAAATAAGCCCATCATTGCCATTCTTCCATTAGTTCTCTCGGCGTTTTGCCAATAAGTTGTTTTTGAATTTTCCATTTTTCTGATTTGTAGAAATGTTAAATAGTAGGTTTTAAACGAAACCAGGAATTATTTGACCTGTTGTTAGGTATGCTCCAACAGCAGCAATTAATCCAAGCATTGCGAATCTGCCGTTAAGAGTTTCAGCAACAACTTTTTCTTTTTCGATTGTTTTGACTTTTGTGTTTGTGTTTTTCATTTGATTAGAAGATGAATAGTTTAAATTTTCGTTTTGAAATTGCTTGGTTAAATAAGCAACGAGGGTGGCTGTAAAGAATACAATTACGGCTAAGAAACCTGAAAGTGGACTCATTAAAAAATGCCAGGAATAATTTGTCCGGTTGAAACGTAAGCACCTACTAACGCAACAAGGCCAATCATTGCCCAACGACCGTTAACTTTTTCTGCATTTTGTGGGTAGCTGTCGTAAGAAACAGACTCATCTATGTAAGGACGTGTCTCAGTAGGAAACATATTCTGTCTGCCACCTGATTCAGTAGTAACGTTTGAATTAGCCATTGAAGTTGTGTAATTGTTAACTAATGTAACACTACTATTAACAAATGTAAAGTATTAAGCCGAAATTAAGTTATATTCAAGATATTTATTACATATTTGTAGCATAAATGTAACATAATTTGTCAAATAGTTGTTTTTTTAGGCTCGCTACGCTTTTCAGATTGGTTCGCAAACTTTTAAGAGTTCAATGTGGTTTTTAATTATTAATTTTTAAATCTTTAGAAAGATATCAATTTGGTAGAAAAAACTACATCATTCTGAAATTTGAATAATTAGGTTTTAGATATAAACTATTTCACTTTATTATGGAATTCGCAAAAAAAATCATGACCGAAAAAGCTGAAAAGCTTAATGGTAAAGCCGCAATGCTTGGAATGTTTGCTCTTGTAGGAGCTTATTATTTTACTGGTCAAATTCTTCCAGGTATTTTCTAGTAAAAATCCTTTTTAAATTTTTTTCAGGGCTTTATCAAGCCCTTTTTTACTGGATGATTAATTATTCCCTTTTAATTATCTAATAATTCAAATAATCTACTTATTAGAAGCTTTCTTTTAAAAAAAGTTTTATCAATATATTTTTTATTCTCTTCTCTTAAAATTTCCTGACCATTTGAGCCTAATCCCTCAAGGACAAACTCTTTATCTTCTTTAATCCAGTTATTTATCATTCTCCCTGTCGTCTCTATATGGAATTGTAATCCGTAAGCAAAATTACCAATCCTAAAAAACTGTTCCTTACAACGCGCACTACTAGCAATGAGTACTGCTTTATCAGGTAATAAAATCCTATCTCCATGCCAGTGCAGTACATGAAAAGGTTCTTCAAACAGTGCTTTAAAGTCTTTATTTGATTTATTAATAAAAATTTGAGACCATCCAATTTCTGGTAATGCTTTTGGAGGTGATCCACATTTAAGAATTTCTACATCTCCTCCAGCCGCACTCGCAAGCAACTGAGCACCTAAGCAAACACCGATTATAGGTCTCTCATTTTCTAATTCTTTTTTTATAAAATCTCTTTCTAACTTAAGCCATGGATATCTTTCGCTTCCAATATCTTTAACTCCCATTGGCCCACCCATAATTAAAATTAAGTCACCTTTTTTTGTTTGCGGTAGAGCATTTTTGTTATCTAAACGAATAATTTCTATTTTTAAATCTCTTTCTTTAGCAAATTGTTCAAAAAGACCAGGCCCCTCTATTTCTAAATGCTGAAGAACTAATAGGCGTCTTATTTCCTTCATTCACTTTCCATTATTTCAGCTGATTCAGAACAGACATTAACGCTAAACCACTTCATTGCCGACCAAGTATCTTCTTGGTAAGTACCTGATGCAATACTTACAAAACAATCATTTTCATACCAACTTCGATAACTGGGAGTTACTCCCGTTCCTTTTAATCTATTTTCTAAGCCTTTTCCATATTTTTTAATAACAAGATTTATAGCTTCATTCTCAATTTCTCTTTGCTTTTCATCAGCAAAACCTCCTAGTGGAGTAAAAAAAAGAATTGATGCAATAAGTAAACGTATCATTGAGTCTTTAGTTTATATGTAGCTGATTTCATATCGATGAATTAATTTTTTAAAATCATCTACTCTCTTTTGTCCATTTTTTAATGGTCTTGAGGAGTCAAGAACGGCTGCACAACATAATTGCCAGCAAGATTTTTCATCTAGTCCCAATTTCTTGCATATATTTTTTGGAGCTTTGATAACTGTATTTATTTCTGCAATATGTTGAGTGGTTTCCCATAATTCTCCTTCAAGAAAATCAATTTCAATACTTGATAATAATTCTGTAGCAACGTAATCCTTAATTAGCTCAGTTAATTCCACGATATTTTATTAAAGCAGATAAGTTAAATAATCTCTTAGTATTTTTATAGCAGGATAAAAAAAAAGGAACTAGTTTCTACCTCATCTTGAAACTTCTATCGATAATTAAGAAACTACATCATTTCGTATTGATCAAGTTTGGTTTTTAATTTTGTTGCTTGTTTAATTAATGACAAAGCTTCTTTTCTGCCAGTTGAATTATTAGCCTGGACTATAAGATCGGCGTATTTCTTTGCGATTTTTTTTTCCATGATTTAAATTATATAAATACCGTTTTTGAATCTTGAATCTAGCGAGTCAAAACTAGAAGTTGATAAGGAGTCAACGGTTAAAACCTCAGAGTCAACAAATTGGAACGAGTTAACTCGTGTTTTTAATTTATAATCAATTAATAAAAAAGCTGTTGGTATCTACGATTACATTGTTTTCAAACCCTGATTTAATTTGTAGTTGTACATGTATAGGATTGAAAATTTTCAAATAAACAAAAATACTTTTTATTGAAGGGATCCCTTATCCGTAATTGTGCGATACTTCTGTCCATCCTTTTCGGTGAAGTTCGTGCCACTTTTTCCACGCTGAATCTATGTTGAGTTTTTCAGAGGATTTGTACCCTCCTGGTTCTCCAAGGTGATTTGTGTAGAAAAGATGAGTATGAATTTTTAAATTAGGTTTAGGAGAATTTTTGCATTCTTCGAAAAAGATCATTCTGCTGCCTTCGGGATTTAGTAGACATCCGTTGGGTTTGCTAGTGCTACAACCAAATGAGTACTTAGGCTCCATAATTTATCTTATAATCGGCCGGTTAATTATTAATACGTTTGTACTATAAATTATATCCTTCTTGTTTTGCTGTCAATCCTTTTAAGGTTAAGTACTTATTTACTAATAATTGTTTTGTTTTTTAATAAATAAGATAATTTCTTTAAGCTTATGAATTACAGGGAAGATCTAGAAATCAAACTACAAAAAGTAACACTTGCAATGCAGGAAGTTGTAGATGATATCCACAAAACTGATCCTGAGAAGCAAAGAATAATTTCTAAACTTATTGAATTTAAAGAAGCAATTATTTCAAAGGGAATTGAACTTAATATTGAATTAGAGGCAGCCTAGTAAAATTCCAAATCTCATGAATGTTTAATAACTTTTAGAATAATGTTATTAACAAAGAAGGGTTATTTATCAAATGCAGCCTGGTACTTTTGAATTATTGATCCTAGTATTTATTTTTTTAGGTCTTCAAGCCTGGTGGATTATCCCAATAGTTATTAAGAATAATAAATTAAATAACAGAGGTAAGGATTTAAGAGAGGAAATTAAGCAATTAGAAAAGTTATATAAAAAATAAATTAGTTTATTATTTTTGCAAACTACCTATTATTAGTGAAACTCAAATATCTAATGAAATTAAAAAAAATTATTCCATTTTGCTTCCTCTTTTTTATTGGGACTTTAGCTTTACCACAACCTTCTCTTGCTGGAGAAAAGATTGAAGTTATACCTATTATTCAAAGTTCAAAAGGACTTAGTGGTAAAAATTTTAATTATCTCGAGGGTAAGCCTGAATTAAGACTCTTAAAAGTAAAAATTCCAGTTGGCTTGAAAACTCCAATTCATACTCATCCTTCACCAATGTTGATTCATGTTACTAGAGGAAGATTAAAGCATGTGAGGGGTGAAGAAATTAATTTTTTTAGAGCGGGTGATGCATTTATAGAGAGTAACAATGGTAGCGCCCACTATGTTAAAAATGTTGGGAAGAAGCCGGCCATACTTCATGTGGGAGTTGTATCAGTAGTTGGAATACCTACGGCCATAAATAAATAGTATTTTTCTGTAATTTGTTCAATTTGCATGAGGATTGAACTTTTATGAAGAACAGCTGTAGTGAGATATTCCTCCATAATTAAAATACTGGCTTGGTTTTAGTCGATTATATTTTTGATCTATTTCTGAGGGTTGTTCTATATATGGATTGCTAAAGACATCCTGTAACTCTTTTATCTTTTTGTAATTTCCCTTTTCAGCTTCTTCATACGCGGAAACGATCATCCATTCGCGCCAAGTATAGACTGGATTAAGGGATTTCATTGATGTTGATTTTTCTTTAATATTTCCCTCTTTCATCAAGACTGATTGCCAGTTTTCAAGCCATACTTCCCACCTATTATTGATCTCATCATTAATTGGTAAATAGAAACTCTCTTTTAAAGAATCTAAGTTATCAGGTATTTCAGAGAGTTTACGGAACAAAATTGTATAGTCTGCTTTTGAAATGACCATGAGATTAAAAAATTCATTTATTAGAGTTTCGTTGTAATGTTCTAAACCAAGCTTGTTTGCCCACATTTTCATCAATTCCTTATTCATAAATTCAGAAAAGTCTTTTTCGATTTGTTCTAACTTTTCTTGATCTTGTTTGCTTTGTGAAAGTAACGGATTAAGAGAGGAACAGAATGTTTTAAAGTTGATTGCCGCAGCAGAAGGTTGGTTGAAAAATGAGAAATGTTCACCTCCACCTGTCCATGGTTGAAATCTTGGATCAAATAATTCACAGAATCCAAAGGGGCCATAATCCAAGGTATAACCACCAGCAGCACAATTATCACTATTGAAGTTACCCTGGCAATAACCAACTCGCATCCAGTTGGCTATTAGTGATATGAGTCTTGATCTGTATAAAGAAGCCAGTTTTATTATCTTACTTTCAATTGTAATCTCATATTCAATTTCATCTTTATAATTTCTATCAATAAGATGTTGAACTATCATCTTTAGTTCATTGAGTGCCTCATCATGCGCATTATTGCGAACTCGTCTTGCAAAAAGTTCAATCTGGCCTACACGTAAAAAAGATGGAGCGACTCTCGTAGTAATTGCCGCTAGATTATCAATCATGATGTCAGGCTCAAAATACCTGGACCCTTTGGAATACCATGGTCTTCTAACTATTTCTGAACGTGAGACATAAAGTGTTAAAGATCTTGAGGTAGGGACTCCCAAGGCATCCATTAATTCCTGTGCGAGAAATTCTCGAACGCTAGATCTTAAGACAGCTCTACCATCTGCTCCTCGACAATAGGGAGTTGGACCTCCTCCTTTAAGTTGCATTTCCATTCTTTTCCCATTGAATAAACCTTCAAAAACAGAAATTGCTCTGCCATCGCCATAACCATTGCCAGTTCCAAAAGGACATTGTTGGGTATATTCAGTCCCGTAAATTGATAATGCATAACCTGTTGCCCAACCAACAGGACTCATTGGATAATTAGCAACAGAAATATCCCCTGAGAAAAAACGACAAAAATTTTGGTCTTTAGTAAGATCAGAGCTTAGATTTAGTTCTTTAAAAAGTTTGTTGCTATGGGAAATATATTCTGGTTCTGGAATAGCGGTTGGGACAACTGGTACGTAATGACCTGAATATACTGAACGCGGCTTATGATCATTTCCATCTTTTGTTGATTGAGGATCTGCTTTAAGAGAATTTATAAAAGAATAGTCAGATAGTTGAGAAAATTCAGAAAAATTTTCTGTAAGCTTTCCCTTTAGTGAATCAGATTTTGTTGACATCAAATTTGTTATCTATTCTTTAGGCGTTCAAATTTCTTTAAATTAAACATCTAAATGTATTTTATATAGATTCTATTAGGGATGGTTTTTGCCGACACGTTTGAGATTAAATAGAAGTTAAAATTTAATACTTCATTAAAAAAAGTTCTGCAGTATATTTATTGTCTTGAAAAAACTTTTTGCCTCTGAAAAATTTCAAAAGGAAATTTTCATAATATTTAGCCTTTAATAGAAGTCATTGGTAATACTTGTTTTTTTGATTAAATTTTTTTATTTTGCTCAAAATTCTCAAAAAACATACAAGAAATTTAATAGCTTAAAGCTTTGTGCCTACCCCCTTATTTTTGCACTATATCGCAGTAAATTTATTCAATTTTATAAATTATTATTTTTAACTTACCCAGCCTTTGAGCAAATCAAACACACTAATAAATAGTCCAAAACCAATAATTGGGGGTGCAACCCATCTTGTCATGAATTTCAAATAACGTGTCGTTTTGATTCCAACTTTTGAATCACTAAGTTCTTCATTAAACTTTCCAGGTACTACCCATCCCATAAAGAAAGTAACCAAGAATCCACCAAAGATAAGTAATACACCTCCAAAAATTGAATCAATAGTTCCAAGAATGTTTAAGTTTAATGCAGAAGGAATGCCTGCTAAGAATAAGAAAAGAGTTATCAGCCAAACAGATTTTTTTCTTTTAAAACCAAATTTATCCATTAAAGAGGAAACTGGAACTTCCAATAATGAAACAGAGGAAGTTATTGCTGCAATATAAGCTAGTGCGAAAAATGCAACAGCTACAATTCTTCCAACCGCTCCATATGAACCAAGGCCCGTAGGAATTGATATAAATAATGCACCAACAGTTGATTCAGAAATAGCATCATTTAAACCAAACGTTAAAACAATCGGAAAAGTAATAAGTCCAGCCATAAGACCCACCAAAGTATCCAATGATGCAACTCCAACACTTAGTTTTGGAAGATTACTCTTTTTATTTAGATAGGAAGCGTAAGTAACCATAACTCCAATTCCTAAACTTAAAGAAAAGAAAGCTTGAGTAAAAGCATTTCTTATAGTTTGAGGGTTCCTTAATTCATCAAAGTCAAATTTAAACAAAAATGTTTTATATCCTTCCCATGCGCCTGAAAGTGAAGTGGCCCATATTGCAAGAGATAGAAGAATTATAAAAAGTATAGGCATAAAGAATCTTGTTACCTTTTCGATTCCTTTTTTTATCCCTGATGAAACTATTATGGCTGTAAGAACAAGACTTAATAGGTGCCCCAATAAAACACTGCTGCCACTACTAATTGAGCCAAAGAAAGCTTCTGCTTCACTTAAATTTTTTGGTAATCCAAAAAATAATGAATGGAACAAGGTATCTGCGGTCCACCCCATTATGACTGAATAATATGATGCTATTCCCAAGGGAGCTATAAAGAAAAGAATTCCTAATGGATACCAATTTTTCCCAGCTAACTTTACTGGTGCAAGCAATGTGCTTGCAGTGGCGTTTCTTCCTAAAGCCATCTCAGCAACAAATACCGGAAGGCAGACAATCATAACGATTAGTATATATAAAAGTACAAAAGCAGCACCTCCACCTTGAGAGGCTCTGTAGGCGAAACCCCAGAGGTTACCAAGACCTACTGCGCTACCAGCAGCTGCAAGAATGAATCCCAACTTACTAGTCCATTGTTCTCTTGGAGAAATTTTTGAGTCCAAAATTAAAATCTGTTTTTTATAGTTGATTTATAACCCATAAATAAAAATTAGTTAATACGTTGCTTAATAAAAACTAATCTTTATTCAATTATTTTTTTGCAAAAAGATTTAAAATCTAAAAAACATCTCATTATTGCTATGACTATTGAAACGACTATTTTAGATTTTCAACTAAGTAATACTTTTGAACAATATGAATCTCATATGAATGCTGAGGAACAGCAGTCGATGTTTAAAGAAATGGGAGTTAAAACTTTTTATATTGGTAAATCATTAGATGATCCTCAACGCGCGACTGTAATTTTTCAAGGACCAAAAAATGTTTTATACGATATTTTTATGAACCCTGAAACAAAACCTATTGTTGAAGCTTCAGGGCATATATATGCGGGTACAAAAATAACTCGATGGATTTCTTGAAAAATAAATCTTTTATGAATTATCAACTTTTAATTGAATCATATTCTTTTGGGACATCCCTTTCTGAGCAAGAAATAGAACTTTTAAGTCTGGAACTTGAAACTCAAATCATGAACATTAATATATCAATAGATTTTGGCTGTTTTAAATCGGCCCCAACCCATATTTGCGAAGGTCTAAATTTAAAAAAAGATACTTATTGGATTATGTGCCTTGCTGAAATATTAGATTTACACAAGCCCCCCAAATTTGGGAAAACAAAAAGTGTGGAGGTTTTTGATTTACTTCTTAAAAAAGGACTTGTTATTGGTTAATTGTTTAATTATTTGAGTATTAAAAAAGTTGTCTTTTCTTTATTCTGATAGCATTAATCTAGTGTCAGATAAATAAATGAACGATTCTAATGAATTGATATTGGGAGATATTATCAAGCTAACGAGATCAAGTGAAAAGAAATTTAAACTAGGAAATTTTAAAGGGGCAATAGATGACAAAATGAAGGCTAATGAAATATTGAAATCCAAATCTTGTGATGAAAAAATTATTGAAAAATATAGAGAAGAATTATCTAGTTTATATTCTTCAAAATTTGATCTTATATTCGATCATAAGCTGAAAATTGATGAAATAAAGAGAAATGAGATAGTAAAAATGTTGGAACAAAAAAGTAAGGAAAGATTAAAGAATCTTGATTATAAAGGAGCAATAAAAGCCTTTAGGAGGGCAGAAAAATATTTTTCAAATTAATATCAACCTAAATGTATAAGTTTTTATAAGAGAAATTAAATTTATAAGTTTGAGTATAAAAAATAATGAAAGGGTTGATTTTTTTTCAGAATTCGTTTCTCTAAAGATATATCATTTTTGGTACTACTCATGGTTATGCCCCAATCCACTTTGGAAAGCTTATTATTTTTTTTGATACTTTCACTCGTTGCAACTTACATTGTTAATTTAAAGTATTCTTCAAAATTAAAAACACAGAAGTAGTTTTAATTTATCTTTTGTCTTAATTAGATTTATTTCCTTGGATCACTCCAAGTTTCTTTGTATAACCAGCTCAAAAAAGTAAGAGTAAGTATATTCCCAAATGCATAACTTATTCCTAATAATGGGTCATAAATATTGGCAATAATCGTCGACATTATAAAGATTATTAAGCCTGAAACAACCAAATCCTGAATAGGCAAATGGTTAAAATTCACCGAATTAATCATTTGATAATTGTTTTTAATAGTTTAAATTAATTATAAAACCAACAAGTACCTTATTTATTTATAAGGCAATAACATCTAAGATATGAATAATTTTAGGATTGCTAAAATAATTGTAGTTTTTTCATCATTAACGTATTTGAGTGTTTCTTTTTTAAGAAATTATAATTCTCCAGAAAATATAGAAAAAAGATGTATCCTTAAATTTGAAAAAGATTTTAAAAATAATTTGGAAACATCTCATGAAGAATGGAATCAAATTTTAGATTTAGCTGATAACAATTATTTAAAATGTATGGGAATACCTCATTTTTAATTATGGGAGAAGCAAAGAGAAGAAAAAATTTAGGTATTCCGCCTAGAAAAAAAACTGAAGATATAAAATTGCCTCAACTTGATAAAAAAGCCATACAACAAAAAGTAAGGTCTACTTTGTATAAATATCCAATTATCCCTTTTCTTTTTTATGGAGCTGCAATATTGATCCTAATCGGAGGTTTATTTTATGTTTTTAAATCCTTCAATATAGCTTAATTCAAAGGATTATTAATTTTGATATTTATGATTTTTTGGCATCATCAATAAAGAAACTTGAAGGATAATAAATGAGCAATTTTTATTGTGAAAAAATAATCAAAGAAATAATATATGAGAATTATTTACGATTGACACCATCAAATGGTGTTGTAATTTTAGATTAAATTAAAACTATTTATGAAAAAAATAAATAAAAAATATGATGAAATAATTCGTCAAGCGGATAATGCAGTTGGAAGAAAAGAAGTAGTTAGTTTATTAAAAAAAGCTGCAATAATTATGTCTAAATCTGAGGAAAACTTAGCTGCTTAAATTTAAAAACTATTTTATAAGGATAAATAAAACACCATAAAGAATAATTGATGAGGATGCAGCCATAATGATAAATGGTAGTATCATGCCTGAGTTTAACCATCTTAAAAGTCTAATTTTTTTGTTAATTACTCTTGGCATCTTTTCTGAATCCCTTGATTGCAACCTAACAAGTAAATAAATGGTGTAAATGATTAATTAATCTTTTTAAATATCATTCTTTAGCTATTTTGGAATTAAATTTTCTAAAGAAAATTATTCTAATTTCATCCAAATTTTTTATTCTAAGAGATATTTTTAGGTAATTAATACCTTGTATTCTTCAAATTTCTTATGCAAGATTTAGAAACATTAGATTTCTAAATAATGATTAAAAATTTTAAAGAGGACCCTGAAGAATTTAAAGATTATGATTCACAACTGTTACTTAAGATTCTAAATAAGACATCACTGGAGAATGAAAAAGGGGATGATAAAGAGCTATTTGTAGATGAAAATTGGAAAATTAATTCAAAAAATATGAGTAATATAATTCCTTCAGATAATTCAAATTTGAAAAGAATATTATCAGATATTTTCCCAAATAAAAAAATAGTGATTCAAGATAATAATGATGGGTCGCAAACAATTTTCTTATCCTAATTTAGGAAATATTAAAACCTTATTTATACTTTCTACTCAATATTTATTTTTTTGAGAAAAATTTAGTAAAAATTACTCTCGCGGAATTTTTTTAAAGATGTTATTGTTCACTAACGTTCATCCAAGTTTATATCTCTGGACGCATGAAATGGGAGTAGGGAACGGGATTCTCATTAACTGCAAAAGACCATGAATAACCTCTTACAAATAAGAGAAAAAATCAAAAGAGCCAATAGGCTATATGAAGCCCAACTTTTGGCTACTAAAAGTGGAGAAGTTACTCCATACAGAATATCCGTCTTTGAAGAAAGAATCAGGAAAACACAAAAAGAAATGAAATTGAAAGACTCAAAAAATTAAATTCTTTTTTGAAACTGATTAATTAAGAGGGGGTTTTAGCCCTCTCTTTTTTTATTTTTATAAAAACAAAGTAATTATTAATTTATTTTTTCGATTATCGATTATTAAAAACAACATAATTTTGATGCTTTTACTATTGATTTAAATTATATAAATGGCAAATTTAATTCAGTAATTAAGAGGTAAAAAATATGTTTAAAGAGAAAAATAAACAAATTAACACCTCACCTAATAAATCAAATTTAGATCAAGTTTTATGGTTTATAGAAAATTATTTGCCCCAAAAGAAAGATCGAGGTGTTCAAAAAAAATTGTATATGGATAATCTAGAAGCAGAGACTATTAAGATATTTTCTAAATTAGCCTCTACACGTTCTAAAACATTATTACCAACTCCGAAAAATACGACAATCTCTTTTACCTTTGGTAATTGGGCCTTGCCTTACCTGAAATTGCTTAAGAAAATAGGAATAGCTAAGTAAGAAGATTGTGATCGGCTAGAAGTAGATTTATCCCGCAAATAAAAATAAATAAAGATTAAAATGTCTCAGAAAGTTCTTTTTGAAATTTAAGGAGGAATACTTACTTTACATAAAAAATACAATTGCTAAGTTTAAGATAAGAGATCTATACATTAATGTTTCTAAATTATCTGCCTAGTGAAATGGTTGAAGTTGTAGGTTTGACAATGATTTTTTCATTTCTAGTTGGAACTATCTTAATTTTGTTATTTACATCAGATCAGGCAAATACAAAGAATCTATATTTAAAGAAGGCTAAATAAATTTTAAATAATTTGTTTATCTATAAATGACCTCTGTTTTTAATAAAGTTAACTCGCAGGTATGGAACATAATTTTTAATATTGATACATAAACAAATTTAAGATTATGGGCGAAGCTAAAAGAAGAGAAGAATTAGGATTACCACCTAGACCAAAAAAAAATGAATTAAATAAATCTGATAGATACCTTTCATGGCTTCCAATTACTAAATCAAGAATTAAGAAATACCCTTATATGGGTGTAGCAACAATGGCACTAGGAGCGATAATTTTCTTAGTAAGTGGGGGAGCAAATAGGATTAATTAAATAATTAAATTTTGGCTTGGCTTAGAATATATCTAAGATTTTTTTTGTAATAGTTTAACGCCAGATATTATTGAGATTATTGAAGTTATACCTAGAAAAATCGAGTAAAAAGGTTGCAAATTAATAATGCCAAAATTACCTGTATGCCATTTTATTAACCAAAAAGCATCTATTCCTAGTGGCTGAAGAATACTATAAATAGTTCCAGATAAAATAGTAATTAGTAATGGGATTGCTGAAATTGCGGTTATTTTTCTGTGAATTTTTCTTTGATTTGCTTTTAATTTTTCCATCTATTTCCTCAAATAGATATGTAGTTCTTTTTCGTTTTTGCACGGCATCCATTTATCTTGATTCTTATGTATTCCTTCGCAACCAAGTTCTAAAGATCTATTTTCGGCGTCCTCTTCAGAATGAAATGTACCCCTCATATGTGCATGCGAATAACTATTGAAATTTAGAGATAAGGAAAATAAAAAAATAAAAAATTTAAAATTTCCAAGAAAAATATGCATTATTTCAAATAAGTATTTGTATTAAGGAGAGATTTCATCAAATATTTTTGTTTTGCCAGTTTTACTAAATGAAACTACTTTGTAGTTCTCATAATCATGAGAGTGCGATTGGTGAGAATGCATTTCCATCCCTGGAGAGCCAAATGGCATGCCCGGAACTGCTATTCCATTAATATTTGGTTTTTCTATAAAAAGTTTGTTGATTGATTCAATCGGGACATGTCCTTCAATCGTATAGTTAGCTATTTGAGCAGAATGACATGATCTCAGATTATTGGGAATTTGATATTGGTTTTTAATTGCTGAAACATCTTCAACTATATTATCATCAACTTGTAATCCATTATCTCTTAAATGATTGATCCATTTTTTGCAACAACCACATGATGCTGATCTGTAAGAAACAACTTTTGGGATATCTATATTTTCTGACGTTTCTGCACTAATCCTATGAACGTTATTTGTATTTGCAAAAAGCATTCCAGAAGCAATTAGATAATTTAAAAATCTGGTTTTTATAAATACTTTATTAATTGCCATACAAATTAAGACGATTAAATTTTATTTTTTAATTAACAATAAATGAAAATTTGTAAAAGTGCTATTTAATCAAAAGCAGGACACTCATAATTGCCATTAAAAGATTTTCGATAAAACTAATAATTCCCAAAGGAGTTTTTGCATATCCACCGATACATGCACAATTTAATTTTAATTTATCCAAATAAACGGCCTTAAATACTGAAATCATTCCAGAAATTCCTAAAACTAGAGCAATAAAAATAATTAGAGAAGGTGGAGAAGAATTAAGAAAACTTATCCCAATTATTAATTCAAAAAAAGGATAAATATATATCCAGCTATCAAATTGAGAGGAAATTAAATCATATTTCTTATAACTTGTTCCAAAAGCTTCAATATCCATAAGCTTAAGCATCGCTAAAAGACAAATTGATATCCCCATAAAAATTTGGAAACTTTTAAGCAATGTAATGGTGATAAGAAATGAAGTGCCAAAGACTGCAATTAAGGGGGCAAATGACTTAATCTTCATTTTTAACTTTTAAGGATAGAGTCACAAATACTAGATGGATTTGCTTGTTTAATTATTTTTAGTCTTTTGATAAGTTTGTCTCTATCTATTTGATGTTTTAAATATTTAATACATAAATTTTTTTCCTGATATACCAAGGCTATTGGAGCAATCTTTAAAGCAATAGAAAAAGTACCAATAACTAGAAGAACGTTTGTAGCTAGTCGAATATTTGGCCGAAAGTTTGATCTCATTAGTATTCTTTATTTCTGTCAATAACTTCCCTTAAATATATATCTTTTAGCTCGTCATTGTATCCATTTTCTTTTGCAAATTTCTCTAATTCCTTAAATTCTTTTTCTGTCATTAAGCAGATTTGGAGATATTGTTTTTCATATCTTCAATTTGGTTGATTAATTCATCTAACCATTCTGTATTACTTTCGGATCTTTTATGAAAATATGTAATTTTAGGTTGATTGATTTCTAGTGTCTCATAATCTCCGCTCATAAATTCCCCCTAAATTTATACTCTGCATAATTTATCTATAGAGATTATGCACATCAATAGGTTCTATTACTTATTAGACATTTACCATGCGTAATAAATCGCTTTTTTAATATTATAAATATTAAGGAATTTATCTCTAAAAAATATGGCAACTAATGAAGAACTAGAAAAAAGAATTGAAACTTTAGAAAAAGAAGTACAACATCTTAAAGCTGTTCTGCAATATCAAATGAGAAATAAGAAAAAGTGATTCTTATTACATAGCAATTACTTTTGGTCAGATGTGCATTTTCTTTTAGTTGTTTTAGGTACCTAATGAAAAAAGCTAAATATTAAAAATTAGTTCATAATAAATCACTTTTTGAAAAAATAACTTTAGTCATTGATATTTAGAACATATTTGTTTTTATATATATAAAACTACTTGATATGATTAACTCAATAGCTTTTACATTGTTATTATTAGTCTCTTTAGTCGCTTATAAAAGACTCAAAAGAAAGAAACGGCAATTTCACGCACCACCTACAAATCAGCTTCCTAGTTGAAGATTAAATTCCGTCTTCGTCTTCTCCAAAAGGATTGTATCTAATATCCCAAATAAGAACTACTGCTATAGATAAAAGCAATAGACCAAAAATAACTTGAGGAGGTGGGAATAACATCAATGAAATTTAAAATTGTTAATAAGCTTTGCTTATGAAAATTTTAAAGGATAATCAATATTGTTTGGTTCTAAATGTTTTACATAACATGCTGTTGTGCAATCTACTCCCTCACTATTGATGCTACAAGAAGTTATACATTCAAAAAAACTTTCCAAAGCATCTGAATCTTTAATATTTGAATAAATTTCATTTTTCATTTTCAATCTTCCATCCCGAAGCTTATCTAGCAATTAATTTTTAATAATGTCAAATTTTAGGTAAAGTACCTATTCACCATTATTTTTAAAAAAAACTATTGAATCTATAAGTTTTTTTCCACCCTTGCTCTAAAAGTTTTTTAGATTCGTTTCTTGCTTCTGAGATAGATTCAACCCTAGAGCCTTTCATAACTGGCTTACTTGATCGCTTAAAAACGCAACCATAAGAGATTAAAATTGCATTAACCATATAAGAGTTCTTAGAACTATCTTCAAAAGGTTCAAATACTTTAATCCTCGATCTGGCTTTATTGATTAAAGTAAATTTTTCCATAAAAAAAGGGCGTTAGCTTCGCCCCAATAAAAAAGCGGGATAATCCCCATCACCCAGCCTTTTTAAAATCTTAGCACTACATATGGTGTTTGTAAGTATTTAAAATTACCTATTGGTGGGGTTGTTTGTTTCTGTTTAATTTGTCATTATAAGAGTCCCCATCACCTAGGCTCGTAAGAGTCTTTTTTTTTGTTTTTTTATCCTTAGGTTACTGAGGTTTTAATTAGTGTTTAAAGACTTTTTATTTAATTTTTAAATTCGATAATTAATAATTAAGAAAATAATTTTATTCATGCAAACTTACATCGTTCACTGGCAATTTCCAGATCAAGAAAGTCATATGCAAGGGGCAGAAGCTTTTGCGGGTTTTGTCGAGGGAGGATGCGAAGGTGATGAATTTGATGGGTTTAAAGTTCTTAATCGAGTAGTAAATCCTGAGGGAGCTAATGGTTGGGCAATAGTTGAATCCTCCAACCATCAGAACATTTGGAAATGGAGTAGTATTTGGGTCGATAATTTTGGCGTAGAAATCGAAGTTACACCAGTTCTAACGGATAAAGAATTTCTTTCCGTCCATAAAGAAATTGCAGCAGCCTCTAACTAATAGTTAATCTTTTGTGTGTTTGACTGTTGAATTAATATAAAAGGGTAGTACATAATTTTTATGGGAAAATTTTCTTCTGAAGAAATTGAAAGTCAATACAATTTAATAAAAATGCTTTTAGCTGAACCTGAAAAGTATAGAGATGCCATAAATGCAATAAAAAAAGATATTGCATATATGCCTATAGAGCTTAAAAATAAACTTGAGGAAGAAAATATTATCTTATGAATGAATTGCAAGTCTAATCCATCATAATCATTAAATTTTAAAAATTAGTAAATAGCCATTCTCGTAAACTAACCGAGAGAGTCTAAATCTCTACGATGGTGAACTGTATTTGAGTAATCTTCTGGAACTTTCTGTTCTCTCATTAAATCTGCAATTGTTGGATAATCTTTTGCATTATCAAGATCTCTTGCATTTTTATCTTGAATTGCGAATGGTGATCTTTTAAAATTCATAATTAATTTCCTCAAAATTTTTGTTGGATTCTGATTACAGATCCTGGATTGTCATGTACGTAAGTCTTGAATTCTCTCGCAAGCATTAGGCAATCGTATGCATCGCGAGCGTAGAAGCCAACTTCATGTGTCTTATTTGTTGAATCTTTGTAACTCAAAACATATTTATTACAAGATTTTATTGGTGTTGAAGGCATTTAATTTATCTCAATTACAACTAAGTTCTAACAAGTCATGCTTATCAATCGACTAATAAAAATGTACGGTTTAAGGCACAAATATATACGGATAGAGGACCAACAACCTAATTTAAAAATTAATATAATTTTCAGGTAGATTTTTCAAAAAAAGAAAATATTTCCATGCCTCAGGTAAAAGAATTTCAGCGGAAGCCTGTTTTTTGGAAAAAACTTTTTGAAGATAATGTGTTTTAATAAACAAATCAACTATCTTGCCAAATAAGTTTGTTCGAGATTATAAATATATTTTTCTCCATCATCATCACCATCGTCATCATCATGGAAGGAAGAGATTAATACATAAACTCCTCCAAGTCCCAATAACATAGATAAATAAAGAATAGGATCTGTCATAACTCAAGTTTGAAACATTCAAATTAAATTTGAGGAAGCTTTTCAATATCTATATTTTCTCTTAATAATTTGGATAAAAAACTGTCTACGATCAAAAAATTGTTTTTTTTTTTGAGAAAACTGAAAGTAGATCTAAAATAAGGTAAATTTACTATTTTTTTAAAGTGAGTTTTAAAAATACTTTAAAAATCAATGTGCGGAAGATTTGAGCTAAAAACCAAATTTGAGAAGTTGCCAAAGGTTTTGAAACAAGACTATCCAAGTGGACTTGATTCTAAATATGAGACTCAGAGTCTAATAAGACCTAATGATCCTGTTCTTGTAATTAAAAACGAAGGAAGAATTAAGACTACTTTTATGACATGGGGTTTTATTTCTCCTTGGGCCAGAGAGCCATTTGATAAAGAGAGACCAAGACCATTTAATGCAAGATCAGAAACCGTAGAAGAAAAAAAATTATTTAGTGGAAGTTGGAAACATAAAAGGTGCCTAATACCTGCGAGCGGTTTTTTTGAAAAAAAATATCGTGTTCGAAAATCGAATTATGAGACTTTTTGGTTGGGCGGGATTTGGAGTAAGTGGACTTCACCAGATGGAGCAGAACTTGAGAGTTGCTGCGTTTTAACAACTGTACCAAATGATTTAATTAAACCTTTACATCGGCGCATGCCTGTGATCGTTCCTAATGGATATGAGGAACAATGGACAGAGCAAGTTAAAGATGCAGATGAATTAAAAAGATTATTTACAATCATGATGAGTTGGTCCCCTGATGGTTGGCTAGTAGAGGATGTAAAGAAAAAAAAAACTGATCAAATGAGTTTGTTTTAAATGGAACGCTCACTAATTCCAAGGTTAGATTAATGCCTAAATCTTATTGGTTGATTAATTCAAATAGGTCAGAAGTTAAAAGATTTATGAAAAACGATAAGAGTATTGATGGAGTTTTTGAATATATGTTTATAGATACTGGAAAAATAGTGGGGGGATTAGGAAACAAACCACCAATAATGACAAATACAGTTTCTGTTGAAATAGATTTAGCTAGAGAAATTTATCAAAGATTACTTTCTAAGGGATGGAGGAAAATTGAAAAAAATTGGAATTAAAATGAGAGTTAGATCTGTACGGTATAAATTACTGATGAAAATAATTTGAAATTCAATAAAGAAAAATATTAACTAAAATTGACATCTGATCTAAAATATTATGAGATTAGTAAATTATTTTTTTAGTGCAGATAAAATGAAACATCCAAAATGGCTACCAGAATAAATAAATATTTAAGTGAAGTCGGTTTTTGTTCTAGAAGAGAAGCAGATAGATTAATACTAGAAGGAAAGGTAACTATTAACGGAAAAATTCCAGAAATTGGAACTAAAGTAGAAGATAGTGACCAAGTTGAAGTTAAAGGTCAAAGAATAGAAAAATCAAAGAGACAAAAAAACATATATTTAGCCTTTAATAAACCTGTAGGAATTGTTTGCACAACAGATAGAAAAGTAGAACCCAATAATGTACTAGATTTCATTAAATATCCTAAAAGAATTTTCCCCATCGGAAGATTAGATAAGCTCAGTGAGGGATTGATTTTCTTAACTAATGATGGAGATATCGTAAATAAAATTCTCAGAGCAAGAAATAATCATGAAAAAGAATATATTGTAAAAGTTAATCGTCCTATCAATAGCGACTTTATTCAAAGTATGAGTAATGGAGTTGAAATATTAGACACAAAAACTAAAAATTGTTTCGTAAAACAATTGGGTCCAAGAAATTTTAAAATAATACTCACACAAGGACTTAACCGTCAGATCAGGAGAATGTGTGAGGCCTTAGGATATAGAGTACGATCATTAAAGCGTGTAAGAATTATGAATATTAAGTTAGACTTGCCAACTGGAAAATATAGAGAACTTAGTAAAGAAGAACTCTTGGAATTAAATAGATTACTAGAAAACTCCTCAAAAACATATGACTAATCAAAAACCAATAAAAGTAATTGGGAAGTTAAAGTAAATTGGTTAGCAAAAATGCAATATTGATACTTTTCGACTTTGGTCGAAATAATTTTAATAGTATGAAACGCTTACTTCTTTAATCTCCATTCGTTAGTCATTGAGTATTATTTATCGCCTATTAAGAATTAACAGTCCTAACTCTCTATTTTTTTATCTTCCTCGGTTCTTCTCAAACCCTGAGTAATTAATTTTTTCCATTTTTCTCTAGCTGCTCCTTTCTTTAATTCTTATATGGTTATTATGACAGGTGGTTCTTTGCCTCATATAGAAGTAACCTTCCCAGAATCAATAAACATATATTCAAAAAATTGATCTTTATTATTTGTATTTTCTATAAACCTCTTCATCCTTGATCTATTTGAATTAACCAACCAATAAGACCTATCCATTATTTTCTAAGGATAAAAGTCTACTTTCCAACGCATTACGCAATAACATAATGGGTTATATCCATTACAATTCCAGAATTTGAATATTTTTATGGCGAAATGGTGGAAATTAGCATCATTGAAAAATGCCCAGCCAAAATAAATGGCAAATGCAGTTACAACAAACGCAGCATATTGAAGCCAATGTGTTCCAGAATCATCTACACCATTTTTGTCAAAATTAGAATTACTCATTTAAAGGATTGGATAAGCTATCCATCCGAATAAGGTGTAGTTAATAATGACAGCCATGAAACCTATCATTGCAAGCCTTCCATTTGTTCTTTCAGCAATAAACCAATAAGTATTTGGCCATTCAAAATTTTCTCCCATACGAGATTTTTGAGCTTCTGATCTTGGGGGCTCTTTAAGACTATTTTCCTGTTCAAGATAATAATTACTATCTGGGTAAAAGCTTTCGCTTGAAAAGTTATCTTTAAATTTACTCATTTTTTTAGAAATTTAGACTCTTTATATCTTAAAAAAAAAAGCTAAATAGGTTAAAAAGGTATTTCAACAACCAAATTTTTTTCTTTATAGACCATTTGATAGAAGCAAATCCAATAAGTGATCTCAAAGCACTAAGTAATAAATTTGAGATTAATTAAAATTATTTTCCTAACAATCTCATAACTAATTGAGTGAATCAAATATTAATATTAATGTAGTAAAAAATTTATTTTTTATATTTGGTAAATAAGTTTAGCTCCCTCCTCTCACTCTTCCAATTGAATAGTGACATATGGATAAACATAATCCTGTGTGTGAATAGAATGAAATTGTTCTTTAAAAAATATTTTTTTTACAAGAATAGAAAAATTTATATTTATTAAAATTTTAGAGACCATTTGCCAGACGAATAGAATAAATTTTGCTTAAAGGGATTATTAATACTAAAAAGACCTTGATACCAAAATAACATCATTAAATTCTTATTTACGGAAGGACCATAAAGCCCTTTTGAATTTTCAACTTCTCCGAAATAAGAATAAAGCCCTTTTTTATTTAACTTTGCGACTTGTATTCCACAAAAATCATCGCTATTAACACAACCTCCATTAATTGAAAAAAACATATATTCATTCCAAAAAGTTGCCCTTTCTATTCCCGGAAAATTCTCATATCGTTTTCAATTATAGATTCTTTTGTAATGCTAAATTTTGAATCCTCATATTTTACCTCACATAAATTCCCCGATATATTTCCCCATCTATATCCTCCTGTGCAAACAGAAAAATTTCCATTTGGTAGTAAAGCTGGGTCCCTAAATGGTATAACCATCCTATAGTTAATATTTAAGCGCGAGAATAAAGTGGATTTTTCAGTAATGTAATTTGATGGCCTGAATTCAGATAAAATTTCCCAATCTCGATTACAAACAAAAAAAGAGTGATCCATGAATCCGTTTTTACTTTTTCTGCAAAAAACATCATAAGATAGGCTTCCGAAATATAAATCATCCACAAAAGATCCAGCACATAGTTTTGCCTTATTGGGTTTGAAAGTAATTTTCCCATCTACATATAAGGCATATGGCCAATTAAAAAAATCCCTAAAATCTTTACTTTCAGAACCTAAATAATATATTTTATTTTCCCAACCCCAAGAAGGATCCCATTTTGGCTTTTCTGACATAAAAGCTTTCGAATTTTCAATCTGATGCGTGGTTTACGAAAAAGTAATTTCAAATTGATGCTTGGTTTACTAATTCGAATTATCTTTCTAATAAGTTATTTAATTAAAGGAACTATTTTTTTTACGGGTAATTTATTCATAATTTTTTTTATTTCTAGAAGCACTTAATAGTAAAGAATACTAGAAAGTCTGCAAAAGGATTCGGATAACTTCAAATTAATAAAAGGTTAGTTAATAAATCTATCTCCACGCTCCATAGACAAATCTTCCAATGATTTCTCTAATTGCACTAGAGCTTTTATTTAAAGAATAGGAGCTAGGCATCCAGTTTAATGGATTACGTAATGACGAATAAAAACTTATATTACTTTTAAAATCTACAGGATATGGTTGAACCCTTATCCCCTCACTTTCAAAAACTTTTTTTGCCCTTTTCATATGAAAGGCACTTGTCACTAGTATGATTCTCTTCTCTATTGTAGGTAATTCATTATTAAGTAATTTATTAATTGCTTTAGCTTCTTGAAAAGTATTATTAACAGGATATGTGGTAAATAAATCTTCTTTTGGAATCCCCATAGAAATAGCTTCCTTAATATAGATATCTCCTTCTGGAGGTAATTCTGAAGTTAAAGGATTTATTCCTCCTGTAAAAATTAACCTATTTGATTTATTCTCCTTATAAAGATCTATTCCAGCAATAAACCTATCTGGGTCGTACCATTCAATTATTTTTGTATTTCCTGGAGGCAAATGCCTTCCACCACTTAAAACAACTATTCCATCTGAAGGAGCAACTAAAGAATAGTCTAATCTTTTCCATGGATATTCTAATAGTCTCCATAAAATATCAGCAAATAATCCATTGCTAAAAATAATTAAGAAAATAAACGCTGTGTAAATAAATTTTACTTTTTTTCTAAAAATAAAAATCAATAATAGGCTTAAAACAATCCCTAATGGAGAGAAAATTAAAGGTAATAATTTGCTGAGTAAGTACGTATCCAAAATATTATCTAAATATATCCTAATGAAATAGATTATCAGTTTTCAAGAATATGTCTATTTCAATAGACCTAATTTATACACGGCTATACAAATAATCGCTATTTAATCTTTTTTGGAATATTAGGGATTGCTCAGAAGATAATCGAGTCGACAGGATTTGAACCTGCGACCAAGTGCACCCAAATTATTAGTGCTGAAGACCATATATCTACGATTTAGGTATATAACTCTAGTTATGAGCACTTTTTTCTTCTAAAACCTTATAAGACTTTCTAACACTTAATGGATTTCCCCCTAAAATTGACCTATTGCTCTAAAAGGTTTTGAAAGTTGATCTAAGTGATGTGGGTCGTGGCTAGGAAGAAAAGCAGTATTTTTAGAAGTTATTTTTAATTTGAAAAAATATTTGCATAATTCCTTACAACTGTTAATTTTAGTGGACTTGGATAAGTTCAAATGCAAGATCAAAGAATTGAAAAGATAGCAGCCGTTGCAGTAAACATAACTAAGTTGCTAGTAATAATTTATCTAGGATTTGTAGAAGTATTTAAAATTGGCAAATTACTTAAAGAAAAGTTAGAAGCCGAATTTGATATTTCTCGAAAATGGGCTTCACAAGCTTATTCAATTCTAAAAAAACGACAAGCGGAAAGAAAAATAGCGGGAGTTTAAAAATTCATGCTAAAAATTAATCTAGGCCAAACCTCGTCAGCACACTCTACGTATGCTGCAAGACATGAATTGACTCTATGATAGTTGCGAGTCAATTTAATAACCCTTTCAGTAGTTGGAATTTCTGAAAGGGTTTCTTGTTACTGATATTTATTAAGTAATCGGTTATAAATTACTAATAATACTATTACTCCAACTATGCCATATATTGCATGATATGGTTCGTGATGGTTCTGCCAAAGTTCCAGTAAAAATTCCTTCAATACTTAATAGCTATTGCTCAATGAGGATTGAAACCAACTCTATAGATATTTATATAAGGTAGGCTAATATCCACAAAAATTTAATATACTTCTATGGTTAAATGAGGAATTAAGTGAGTTTAAGATAGGATAAATCACCTGGAGTAGCTAATAAATTTGAAATTAATGCTGAATCTTAGAATTAAATTACTTTATACATGAGGCATTAATTTTTATGCGAAAATTTTATAAAATCTTTTATCTTCAAATAATTCCAATTTTTATTTTAGGGTTTTCTATAGGAGTTATTTCAATTTGGCCAGGAATTATTTCTGGAAATAGCAGAAAATGTTTTTTTAATATCCTCAAAGACGGTAGTGATGGTTCTATAAAAATTGGGACCGCTCTCTCAATCAATCCTAATTATCTTTTAAAAATTAAAAAAAATAAAAATAAATATTTAAAGATTTTATTGATTGGGGACTCCTGCTTTAGAAGATTTTAAATTAAACGATTACTATTCCATCGTTTAAAGTTAGAAATTGACAGTCGATCTAAAATAAAGGTCAATAAGCTCATTTTTTTATGGCTGTAACATTACTTGCCTCAATAATTGATTGCCCTTTTTCTGAATTTAAAGTTTTAAATGGATAATTATAGTAATACTGTAAATTGGTTTTTTGGAAAAGCGAGAGAATTCTTCGGACCAGAGCCAGGTGCTCTTGTTCCATTGAATATTCTTGCTGCTTTTTTTGCACATGAACATTCTGATGCTTCGATGAGAATCTTGCATGGATATACATCGATTGGTTTACTTATTGGGATTTTTAGTGCATTTAGTATTTTTATTAATATCCGTTCAAAATTAAAAAAAATAAGAGTTTTTGTACCCTTGTTAATAATTAACGTATGGGCTTTCTACGTAAATACGTGGGTAGCTATATATGGTATGGGAATTCCTTATGGCAAACAATTTCATATATTTTTGGCAATTTTAATAATCGCAAATTATTTTGTTTTTAGAAGGTATACAAAATTAAAGGAGGTAGCTTAAAAAGTTTAGTTATTAAAAATAAAACTTGAAATTATTAGAAAATCTATTGAAGTATTTTAGTGAAATCTTTAGTTATGGTTTGTAGTTAGTAAGAGTAGTGAAGAAATCGTTGGGTTTTCTTTTTCCTTTTAAGCTTTATAAATCTCATGCTTTTTGGTTTTCGTTTGATATCAATAAAATCCAAAAAACATGATTTCTAAAGTGCTTCAGAATATGCTTGAGTTATACAGTTAAAAGAAGTAAAAATAATATCTTGTTTTCATGACTTAAAAAGATTTAAGAAAATAAACTTGCTTTAAATTAATGTATTCGAAGATACCAAAATTAAGAGAAATTAAGTAAATATGTTCACGAGGTTACACTTAATTAATCTAGATATATCAACAATAGTTATCAGAAATTTATTTATAAAAAACTTGTTAAATTTGCAAAGAATTATATATTCAAAAATATTTCTTAGATGCTAGAGTAAGTTCTAGATAAGTAGTTAAAAACTATCAATGTCCGTAGATAGTAATTGGATACAAATTGGTACTAGAGATAATTCGACTTACTACTATGACAGTAGAAGGCAAGTTTGGCAAACGCACCAAAATAGAGCTGCTCAACATGGAGGGTATTTAGTTAGTCTTAATGATCTTTCTGAATATAATTATGTTACTGGTCAGCTAAACAGTAGAAAATATTACGATAGTTGGATAGGTTTAACAGATGACCCTAATAATGTTTCTGGAGCCTATGAAGGTGGAAAGGCTGGTTGGCGTTGGATGGATGGATCAACTGTTAATTATGACAAGTGGAATTCAAGGGAACCTAATGACTCAGGTGGCGAACATGTCGCTCACTTTACTAGAGGTAGTAGTTTTCTATGGAATGACCATAGATATACTCATTCCACATCTGCAGTTATAGAGATAGTTACTAATAAGGCTGATCAACCAGGCGAATCTTTTACTTGGGACAATACTAGATATCAGATTTTATCTTCTTCTAATTGGTATAACGCTGAAACTGCTGCAAGAGCTTTAGGAGGGCATCTAGTATCTGTAGATTCACAAGAAGAACATGATGAAATAATTAAAAATATTGACCCCTCTCGGGATTACTGGATTGGATATAACGATCATCATAGGGAAGGTGTATGGAATTGGGTTAACGGTTCTCAATCCACTTTTACAAAATGGGATACTGGTCAGCCTGATGATCATAGTACTGGGCAAGATTTTGGATTATATTGGGCTAACAAAAATGGAAAATGGGATGATGCCCACGGTTCCCATACAAAGTATGGAATTGCGGAAATTAAACTTACTTCAACCAAAGCATATGCACCAGATATTATTGATATTGTTGATTCACTAGGCGCAGACCAAACAGAATCAGTTAATACAGCTTCAAATCGTTTTACCACTAAAGATGGTACACCTACTTTAAGAGGTTATGCAGCAGGCAGAGCTGTTGTCAATTTATGGAATGGAAATGAATTGCTTGGTTCTGAAAGAGCTCAGGATAATCATGGACGTTGGAGCATAACTTCAAGCGAATTAGCTCCAGGGGATTATGAATTAACAGTTACTGATCAGGGTTACGATGATTACAATAATCAGACAAATATTACAGCATCAGATCCATCAGAAACATTTTACTTAACTATTGAAGCCAACAACCAACCCCCCTCGATAACCTCATCATCAACAGTGAGTGCTATTAATGAAAACACCGCCTCATCTACAGTTATTTATACAGCAACAGGTACAGATGAATCTGCAATAACCTGGTCATTAAAAGATGAGTTTGATGATGATAAGTTTTTTATAGATGAAAATGGAAATGTCTCTTTGGCTTCAAGTCCAGATTATGAAGTAGATGGAAGCGGATTACAATTTACAGTCTTAGCAAGTGATGGAACTCTAACTACAGAGCAAACTGTAACTTTAGGGATTAATGATGTACTGGAAAATGAATTTGTCATCAACCCAGAGAACACAACAGAAACCAAAGCTAAAACACTTAAAGCTGAAGATACCTCGACAACTGGCATCACTAACAGGCACCTATTTGACATTCATGATGTCTCAGGATTTGGCGATACAACCTGGGGGTCTGTCCGTATTCCCAAGAAATTACGTTCTATTATTCAATATCAAGATGATAAAACTGCAGCTGATTTTGGATGGATTTCTTTCCTAGAAGGAAAATCACAAGCTGATCTAAAGAAGGGTGTTTTCCGAGTTTTTGCGAAATCAGAAGATAATACAGTTAAACAGGCGCTCAAATTTAAAATCAAACCTGACAGTGAAGAGGGATTGAGTTATCAGGACCAGGCAATAAATAAATTAAATTCCTGGAACCTCAGTAAGACAAGAACCTGGAATCGTACAAATAGCAGTCAAAACTGGAATGAAATTGATAATGTCAATTCTGCTGTCGATAATATCTTTAATAAATTCAAACTTGATGCCACACAAGAAGATAATTTCTTAGACAAATTTAAGCAGGGCTCAGCAAAAATTGCAGCAAATACAAATAATAATATGGTCATTATTGATTCATCTTCTACAAGTGATTCAATAATTGTTGACTCAGAGATCAATGAAGTCGATGCAACAAGACAAGCTCAGATTAAACAAGCCCTAGAAGCAGAAGGACTGACGATTGCAGACGACGTAACAATAGAAACTCCGATAAATGAATTAGATTTCTCCGTTGATACGTTAGCCAACGGTTCTGCGATTGTTAAATTGCAGCTGGAAGAAGCTGATCAGAATATAAACCGGATTATTAAAACCAATAATCAGGATGAATCTTTTGTATTTAACTCAACAATAATTACATATGATCCAAATAAGCATGGAGCTGATTTTGATGCCTTTGTTGATGGACTGCAATATTCAATTAGCTATTATGACCAGCCGGTAGGTCAGGATCCAAACAATCCATTAACTCTAAACCTAACTGCAGGTAAGACTTCTGATATCGATGCACTTCTAAGAGCAGCGAAGGTACCTCAGTTAGATAGTTCCGGCGTGCCTTACAGGCACTACAGCATAATTGACGGTTCTGCCTATTTAATTGATAAAGACGGCGACGGTGATATTGAAATGGTCAGTGCCTTCTTACTTGACCAGGGTTTCTTTGATACAGATGATCAGGTGGGATTAATCCGTGACCCGATCATCCCGATTGTATCTCCAATCCCGAATGCCCCAGTAGTTGATGGCGCAGCAGTCGTCAGTGATGAAACCCCGAACCTCACTGGTACAACAGATAATTCCGGTAATACCATCAATGTCTATGCAGAAGATGGCATCACATTATTAGCATCAACAACATCAGGGTCAGACAATACCTGGTCAATCAGTGATCTTGATTATTCCGGCAATACTCTTACTGATGGAACTCATTCATTAAAAATCACAGCCAGTGATGATGGAGGAGAATCAACAGCCCAAACATTTGACATCACAATCGATACAACCGGTGATTTTAACTATACAAATACAGCTCTAAGTTATAAATACGAAATCTACAATGCGGCTGATCCAACAGAAAAAATAAGTGGTCTGCTTGGTTATGACTACAACGACACCGATGCCTCAGGAATAGCATTTGACAGTGATACAAGTACCGGTGGTGCTGCTGAGTACAACATTAAATTCTATGCAAAGGTAGAAGATTCCAACGCCGGCAGTGGTGCCACTATTAATCTAGAAACATTGGATGTAACCTTTGATCTTGCCGACGGTTCTGGATCCACATTCTTTAATGATTTCTCCGGCGCAACATTTGATTCTTCCGGCAGTGCATTTAATACTGCTATTTCTGGAGCAATTGATGCTTCTGGAATCAGATTTACAGGTGCTGTAACTGACGAGTTAAAAGATGCATCCGGTGTTACCAATGACGGAAATTATCACAGCTTATTTGAACTAAAAGGCGTAACCATTGATGAATCGGTCGGAGAATATCTAGATAAAATTACATTTACAGATAATACAAATATCTATGACACTGTTCTATCTAGAAGAGGAGGAGCACAGACTGCAGCCATTAAGAGTATCTCGGAGCTGACGGGATCATCTACAACGCAGGGTTTTGATATTGTCGATAAATATAATGATGTCTCAGTCCATGAAGCGCAATCTAACCTCACGAACCTGGCTACAAATATATATACCCAACGTTATATAGGATCCAGTGACAAGAGTAATCTGATCAGAGCAAATGATGTTGTAAGCAATGCGAATACAGCACTGATCTCTGAATCATTCTGGGTAAATACCGGAACATTCTCAGAAGATCTGGCAAATATAGTCATATCTGATGCTTCTGGATCTGCATTCAGTGTGATCGATACAACTCTCGATATTTCCGGTGGAGCAACATCTTTTGATGGCTGGGATCTTTCCTTAAATAAAAACGGTGCCACATTAACAAATCTAGAAGGTCTTGATGTTTCTCAGTCAGACATCTCCGGCAGCAGCCTTGATGCAAGCACCATAGAAGGTGCGAAATTATGGACCAAAGTAAGTTTTGATGCTTCTGGAGTTGAAGCTGGAACAGATTATTCTGCCAGCTCTCAGGTATTCCAGTTAACTGGACAGCAATCCAGCAGCACTTCCGGCTTTGCCGATAAATTATCAACTAACCTGATTACTTTCCAGGGTGATCTTAACTATGACGGAAGAGTCTCTTTAAGTGATCTGGCATTTTTAAATGCAGGAGAAGTTGCAGAAGATGCCAGTGGAAACTTCTCTGATGTGGATGCTGACTTTGATGGTGATATTGATGTTGCCGATCTGGCTGTTCTTTCTGCTGACTGGGGACAAACTTTAGATTATTCCGGTTCTAGTAATGCTGATTTCTCAGGTACAAGTTGGACAACATTAGATGCCTCGGGAATAACAACAGAAATCAATACTCTTGAAGATTTATCAGGTGTAACTGTAAGTGATGCATCCGGTGCCACCTTGGCTGATGCAGATATCTTTAGTGATACAGATCTGCAGCTGGATTATGAAAATTCATCTTATACAAACGCTAAATCAGTATATGAATCATTTAATAGTGTAGGAACAGGATTAGGCGATTCTCCTTACGATACGCTTTCTCTTTAGAGAGCTTTAATTAAACTAATAAATCATATAAACAGGTATAGCTTCATAGGAATGAACTATTTAAAGTTTTTATTCAGCCAAAAAATAATATTAAACTCTAATAAAATTTTATGTCAAATTTTGGAATGTCAATATCAGGAAAACTCTTGGTAAAAGTGTTTTCATTGCAATTTTGGGTGTCAAAACATTGCATATATCTTTTTTTTGAAATGCTTAGAGAGGGAGATTCAGGAACTTTACCAATTATTTTAAATTTCTTCCAAACTGGATCGTTGTAATAAGGAGGTCGATGCCAAATAAATAGTTTTTTTTCTTCATCTACAAAGATATCAGGGTGCTTCCTTTTCCATCTATGCCAGGCTCTAAATTGCTTTTCAGGTTCGCCCGAGGTGCAGTCAAAAATTATTGCATCTCCTGGAGGGATATGCCAGCGTAATTTAAGGACTTCCTCAAAACCATATCGAATAAACTTTAAACCAGATTTGCCAACTAATTTGAACTTTAACGAAGATGCTCTTTTATTCTTTTTCTCTTTAAACCAGTCATTTAGTTGTCTATTGGATTTTCCTATGGCAAATCCAATATTCCATCCATAGAATCCAGGTTGAAACTCTGTAAGACGATTCATAAAAACCTTACAAATCCTATTATCAATAAATAATTTGGAACAAAAATATTTATTTTTCACAAAATGTTCTAAAATTTCTGACTTCTAATCTGAATATAGCCTTAATATTCAAAATAATATAAGAAAATCTAAAAAGCTCAAAAATAATAGTAATTTATAAATTACAAATACAATTCAAGACCTACAAAAATCTTTTGCAAGTAATTGAGGTTTTGATTGATAAATTTTTATTAAATTAAGTAATTCAGCTCAAAATAAGATATAATTGGAATAACAATTTCCTAGTCAATATATTTTTTATTAGATGGGCAGTATTTCTGGAATAAGTGGGAGCAGTTCTTTCAGGATTAATGAAAATAGCTCAAAAGGATTAGGTGATTATAACCCTAGTTCTTCAGGTAGTACTAGAAATTTCAGTTATTGGTTAAGTGGTAGTGATAGTCATTATTTCAATATTAGTTCTAGTGGTTATCTATCATTCAACTCTAATCCTGATTATGAGACCAAATCTTCCTATAGCATAACTATTAATCAAAGAGGGCAATATTATTCGTATTCTTCTTTCTCTGGAGGACGTTGGCGAACTAGTACTCATACTAAAGGTGTATCTGTTTATTTAAACGATATAAATGAGAATACAAATGACCATTCCCCTGTCATAACAAATAATGGTGGTAATTCAGTTACTCAAAATATTAACGAGAATACAAGTCCTAGCACTGTCATTTTAGATGTGAATGCTAGTGATAGAGATAATTATCCCCATAATCAGGTTACCTATTCTTTAAGTAATAATTCAGATTTCACCATTAATAGTAAAGACGGTAGAGTTTATTTCAAATCAGCGAAAGATTTTGATACTGGTCCCACAACATATTCAACAACTGTATATGCGAGAGATAGTGGCGGGAGACAGGACAGTCAATACCTTACTTTTAAGCTCAATGATATAAACGATAATTCCCCAATAATTACATCTGATTCAGGGAATTCTATTACTCGTTATTTTGATGAAAATTACTCGCCTAACAATGTAATATATGATGTAAACGCTACTGATTCTGACAGGAGTTCAAACTTTAATACTGTTACCTATTCTTTGAGTAATACTTCAGATTTCTCAATTAATAGTAGTAACGGTAAAGTTTATTTTAAATCAGCGAAAGATTTTGATACTGGTCCAACATCATATTCAACAACTGTATATGCGAGAGATGGTAGCGGGAGACAGGATACTCAATCCCTTACTTTTAGGCTTAATGATTTAAATGATAATTCCCCAATAATCACCTCTGATTCGGGACGTTCTGTTACTCGTTATTTTGATGAAAATTACTCGACTAATAACGTAATTTATGATGTAAACGCTACTGATTCTGACAGGAGTTCAAATTTTAATACTGTTACCTATTCTTTGAGTAATACTTCAGATTTCTCAATTAATAGTAGTAACGGTAAAGTTTATTTTAAAGCACCGAAGGATTTTGATACTGGTCCAACATCATATTCAACAACTGTATATGCGAGAGATGGTAGCGGGAGACAGGATACTCAATCCCTCACTTTTAGGCTTAATAACCTAAATGATAACAATCCCATAATTACATCAAATAGTGGTTTCTCTAAATCTGTTTTGTGGAATGAAAACCGCTCTAAATTTGATGTTGTTTATGATGTAAATGCTTCTGATGGGGATGGAGATTCCATAACCTATTCACTACAAGGAGGAGATGCCTCCAGTTTTGATATTAGTAGCAGCGGAGGGATAATAAAATTCAAACAAAGTCCTGATTTTGAATCTAAATCTTTTTACTCAACTACAATTAGAGCAAGTGACGGATCGTTAACAGATACTCAAAATTTTGAAGTAAGAATTTTAGATATAGATGAAATTCCACCAAATCCACCAATTTTCAACTTAGCTAGTAGCAGTAATTCAGGATCTAAATCAGATAATAAAACTAACGATACAACTCCTACATTTGTAGGAACTGCAGAAGCGAATAGTAAAGTGACTTTATATGGTGGAATTACAGAATTAGGCAGCACAACAGCAAATGGATCAGGAAATTGGCAATATACTACAGATTCTCTTTCAAATGGAACCCATCAAATTAAGGTTGAATCAGAAGATAGTGCAGGCAACGTATCTAACCCAACAACCAAATCATTCATAATTGATAGTGATGCTCCTGACTTTGAAACCAGCGAGGATAAAGCAGAAAAATTAATTAGAGTATCAGATTTCTCCTCTGATAATTCTCTGAGAAATTCTGATATTTTTAATATTAAAAGTATTGCCAAAGAAGATGAATCTGATACAAGCGACTGGGATATAAAAATACCAAAGAGATATAGATATAACTTTAGAAAGCACAATGGATTCTTGCGTTTCAACAATCATCTAGATGATTATGGGAATTCTGTTAGCCTTAGAAAAGGATCTAGAAGATTTATTGCGAGAAGGTCAAGTGGAAACAATTTAACAAGAAAAACCAAAGCTTTAAGAGTTTTTATCAAGCCAGAAAGCGAATTATCAGATAGGCAAAAGGCAATAAACCTTTTGAATGATGGTATTGATGGAGATGGAGCAAAGTTAAATATTAAAAATATTTTCAGTGCAGCTAATAGATTCCGTAGCGGTAATAATTGGCATCGTAATCATAACTTTACACATAAATATCAAAACGCTGCAGTAGACATCTTTAATAGATTTAAGATTGAAAAAAATAATGAAAATTATTTAATTGACAAGTTAGATACAGGGACAGCTGTAGTTGCCGCTTCAGATGATAGTGCCACCGACAATATGGTAATTCTTGATACATCACAAAAGGATGACGTCTTAATAGTTGAATCAACAATTACAGATCTGACAGATGAACGTAAGGAGCAGATAAAGGAAATCCTAAACGTTGATGAGTCTTCAATAATCGATACACCGATAGGAGAATTGGATTTCTCTGTTGACACGATTGCAAATGGAACAGCAGTTGTGAATATGACACTGGAAGAGGCCGACCAAGATATAAACCGGATAATTAAAACTAATAAAGATGGAAATTCATTCCTTTATAACTCCAAGATCGTTACTTATACAGGAGAAGAGGCAGACTTTGATTCCTGGTTGGATAATCTTGATTACAGCCTTAGTTATTACGGAACTTTACCAGATGGAATAGAGAGAGGTAAGGGAGATTTTACAAATATAACTGTAAAAAATGATGGCAACATATTACAGGCATTTGTAGATGCAGGAATTACAGCAACAAACCATACCCCTTATATTGACGGTTCTGCCTATTTAATTGATAAAGATGGCGACGGTGATATTGAAATGGTCAGTGCCTTCTTGATTGACGGTGGTTTCTTTGATCTTGATGATGAAGATGGTTTAATCCGTGACCCTGTCATATTTATTGATTCACCAGCTCCAGGCACACCAACAATTGATGGATTAGGGAGTCCTATTTTTAATGATTCCACTCCAAATTTCTCGGGAACAACCGATGTTTCTGGCAGTATCATTAATGTGTATGCAGAGGATGGAACAACATTACTAGCTACAACAACCGCAGGATCAGATACATGGTCAATCAGTGATAGTGATTATTCCGGTAATAATGTTACTGATGGAGATCATACATTAAAAGTTAAGGCTTTTGATCCAATAACAGATGTACCATCCGAAACAAAAGACTTTGCAATAACCATTGATACCTTAAATCCAGCAGTAGATTCAATAAGTGTTAGTGAAGGAACTAGTGGATTTAGCAGCAATGACGCATCGATAAATGTAAGTTTTAGCTTCAGTGAAGCAACGACTGATTTTGATATTAATGATATTTCCTTAACTGGTGGTGATATAACTACCCTAAGTGGTTTTAGCGGTACTGCTGATAGTTATTCTGTAATCTTTACTCCAGATAGTGACGGAACAAAAACAATATCGATAGCAGGTGGAGCATTTACTGATCAAGCTGGAAATACTAATGATGTATCAAGTACGTTCACTTGGATATATGATTCAATAAAACCAACAGTAGATTCAATCAGTGTTAGTGAAGGAACTAGTGGATTTAGCAGCAATGACGCATCGATAAATGTAAGTTTTAGCTTCAGTGAAGCAACGACTGATTTTGATATTAATGATATTTCCTTAACTGGTGGTGATATAACTACCCTAAGTGGTTTTAGCGGTACTGCTGATAGTTATTCTGTAATCTTTACTCCAGATAGTGACGGAACAAAAACAATATCGATAGCAGGTGGAGCATTTACTGATCAAGCTGGAAATACTAATGATGTATCAAGTACGTTCACTTGGATATATGATTCAACCGGTCCAGCAATAACCTCATTAGGAACAGCTGCAATAGACGAAAATATTGCAGGTGGCAGCACAATTTATACAGTTACAGCAGATGACGGCAGTGGAACTGGAGTAAAGGCAGATAGCTTTGCGATCAGTGGAACTGATGCCGGATTATTTAGTATAGATTCCGCAACAGGTGATATTACTATTAATGACAGTCCGAATTATGAAACCAAGTCAAGTTACAGCTTTACTGTTGCTGCGACAGATGAAGTAAATAATATAACAACTAAGGATGTAACTTTATCTATTAATAATCTTGATGAAGGGAATTCTACTTTTGAAATAAGAGGAACTGCCAAGGTCGGTGAGACAATGACAGTTGGATATAACCTTACAGAAACAGCAGTTGATGCAGATAACTCAGGAAATGTTTTAGATGGAAGTTACAGTTACGATTGGCAGTTAAGTGGAGATGGAGGGGCTAACTGGACAACAGTTGCCACAGATGCAGACTATACAATCACAACAGCTGATGTTGATAAAAAATTAAGAGCACTTGTCAGTTACACAGATGATGGAGGTTTTGAATATACAGATATAGCATCCAGCAACAGCCTAGATACTGTAAGCCTGGCAGAAATTGCAGTTGATACAAATCAGTCATTGATTGAATATCAGTATAGATTGCAGAAATCAGGAAGTGATGCGGATCTTGGTGGAGTCATTGCTTATAGCAACGATAGTAATACGAACTCTGCCTATGGGGATATTTCTTATGACTTGATCGTAGAAGCCAAGACATTAACCAATGGAGATATTAACGGAACTAATGTTACTTGGGATCTGGAGTCCTTCGATGTCACATTAGACTTTAACTATGATTTATTTAGTAATTGGGATGCATCAGGGGCATCAGTAAGTTTTGGAGACGAGGTAAATAATGCAAAATCCTATGACTATACAATAGATAATTTAAGTGCCGATTCTGTAAGAATTACAGGTGCAACATTGTCTAAAGTAAATGGAGAGACTGGAATTCAGGGTGACTATAAAGAATTATTCACTCTCACAGGATTAAGGTTTGATGCCAGCGGCGCAAAAGCTTTTGTTGAAGGTGGTAATCAATTTATTGATGTAGATATTGAAACCAATATTTACGATACTGTTGTTGCCAATTATCAGAGTACTGATGATGATACGGTCGAAGATAATGCTTATATTAAATCACTTTCAGGATTGGGATATACAGATCTAAATAATGGAAGTTCTGTTGATGACACCACTTACAAGACATATATCCATAATGCCTACGCAGATTTAGATGAGCAGGGAACGACTTTATATACCCAGAGATATATAGGTAGCAGTGACAAGACTTATTTGATCAGAGATGGTTCCACTGTAGATGCAAAGGGATGGTGGGCAAACAGAGGAAATTATGGAGTTAAGGCAGAAGATCTTAATCTAACTGCTGCCGACACGACAAACTTTAAATTAATGGAGTTAACTGTTGGCGAGAACGGTAAATATGATTCTGTTAGTTCTTATGCAATTGATAGAGTGACAGATCTATCTGGATCTGATCTGATTGAAGGAGGATCTGTTGATTTATCAACAGGATTTGATGCAAGTGGTAATGCCAATAAATCTTCCTGGGATGGATCTGGTAGTGAAAATTTAGAACTGAGCTTTAAGGTGCAGGTCGATGGAAAAGTTGGGCAACGTCTTAATGACTTAGAAACAGATTTCTATACATTGGAAGGAAAAGATACAGATGGCTATGAATCAAAAAGTGCCAAGTTGACCAACAACATAATTACTTTCCAGGGTGATCTTAACTATGATGGTCGTGTTTCAATGAAAGATTTGGCATTCTTAAATGCTGGAGAGGTAGCAGAAGATAACTCTGGTAACTTCTCAGATGTGGATGCAAATTATGACGGCGAGATAACAACCTCAGATTTGGCGATTTTAGATAGGGACTGGGGTGGAACCATTCATTCCGATTCTCTTACAACAAATAGTGAATGGGAATCTAAGAGCTGGATCTCACTAAACTACTGGGATAATGATGAGATAAATAATATTTCCGATACGGAAGTCGACTTTAAAAATAGTGCCTATGATCATCAAAGTACTGTAGATAGCCTGCAGGGAGATCCGTTGGCTGGCGATATCTATAGTGGCGAAGGTAATTTATATACAGGAAGTAATCTATTTGCAGATGATACTAAAGACTTTGGCGTAAATTCTAGCCCGATAATTGGATATGATCCAACCTAAATTAATGGAGTTGACATGTTATAAAAATAATAGTTTTAAAGGGAAATCTTAAATTAGCTGAAGATAGAAAAATAAAAATTTTAATAAGGAGAAATTTTCAAATAAATAAATTAAGAATGTTGAGATACTACTATAAGACTTATATTTTGCGATTATAGTCTCAAAAGATTAAAAACTGTCTTATTCTTATTCTCATCATCTTCTATCTTTTTGATACTTACTTATCTAAATCCTTTCCCTCTAAAGTATTAATATGACTGAAATTAATTGCTCGATAAAGTTGCTATAAATGGTTTTGCATTTTACTTACTAATTTGATGGGAATTACAGTTAGGATTATAGTTATTTAATTGACAATATTGTTTATAGTAGTTTGAAATCTCTGTTTGATTTTTTAATTCAATATCTAAATCATCTGTTGATCTTTGCCTGAGTGAAATATTTTCCGATTTTCTTCCTGACTTACCTGTAACTTTTATCAGATTGATATCATCTATAGATGGAATTTTATAATCAATATCTATGTTTAGGAAAGTTTCTTTTAGACAATCGCTAAGGTTTAAGCATATATCTTCGTATCTAATTACTTTTGCAGATTCTTCTTTTTCCATATATTTTTGAAGTTTTAAAAGTCCTTTACAATAATTGTCTAAATTTATTTCTTCGCCTCCGCAATAAGGCAATAACCAACGTTTTTTTCTGGCAGCAATATAGGAATCTAAAGGGTGTCTAACACTAATAATGGGCTTGATTAGTTTAAAGTTAAAACCCTTATTTTTTGATTCATAAAAAAATCTTAAGGTTTCTAAAAACGATGAACCTAATTTTTTTTTCATAAAAAAAATATCTTTTTCTGAAAAATTGAAAGTGGAATGTGTATGGTCCCTTAAAAGTAAGTTTTTATTTAACTCTTTTGCATGTTCTACAGCAATAGAAAGTTGACATAGAAAATATTTTAGTTTGTGAGTATAAGAAATTTCTCTAGAGTTATATACCAGATGCCATAGGATTGCAGTGGGGTCATGAAATGGTTTAATCCTATGATCTCTTATATTGTGGTAAGGATTAATTTCAGATATTAAAATTGAATTTGTAGCCGAAGCTAAAATTTGTGAAATAATAGACCCCCCTGTGCAACAGCCATGATGAATCGTTAGAAGCATAAGAATATAAATTGTTTAGATTAATAAAAATTTCGATGTATTATTTTTCAAATGTATTTACATTTTAATTCAAATATAGTTAATTAAAAATAATATCTCGAAGCGCAAATTTAATTATTTTAGTTAATTCTTATACAAAAAAATAAAATAGGAATTATAGCTTAAGACTTTTTTTTCGAATAGCAATTTATTAGCTTAAAAAAAAATATTGATCTTATATTAGTGTTTTTTGGATTTTTTTTTATTAGGATGATTAAAAAATTCGCTAGAAGATCAAAAATTATTGGCTTAGTAATAACTGTAGTGAAGAATCTAGTAAAAAATAATCATCATCAGTTAGCAAAAAAAGGCCAAGAAACATTTGCCTTTTTACTGGAATTAAATTACTGACACTCAATAGATTTCTTGACTTATGAAATGAATCGCTAAATAATCCTAGCTTAACAACAAAACTGATTTAATTTTCTTGCTAAAAATTTAGCTGGCATAATATTAATTAACAAATCCCCTTTTTGATTCACTGAATACTTTTACAGTAGATGATGTTAATATCCAAAAGAATCAGTAAATAGTTAGTAATTGCAAATCAAAAGTTTTTTGCAAATTTTTTGATAACGAGATAATCATGATTTTTATAAATAAAGGAAAACCTTCTATCTTTATTCATATACCTAAAACTGGTGGAAATACTATACAAAAAACATTATTTGATAAAAATTTGTCTCTAGACAAAATGATTGTTACAGGACATCAGGATGGAATAGATCGTTTTGAAATAAGAGGTAAATATACAAAAAACAAGCATATGACTCTTAGAGATTATTATAAAAATCATGAATTACGTAATTACCCTATATTCGTCTGTGTTAGGAGACCTTTAAACCGATTAGTCTCCTTATATTTTTCTCCTCACAGGCATGTAAAAAAAGATCCAGTTACTAATAAATTATATTTACCCAAAAAAGTAAGTCTTGATATCAATGAGTTTAAAAATCTTGTAAACATTCAACCATCTTGTTTACAGATGTTATCTTTCCCTTCTCAAAATGGTTTTATTCCAATTAATTTAAAAATAATTCGCACTGAAAACCTCAATAAAGATTGCGAAAAAATTATGGAATTAAATCTTAATCAACCTAGAAATGTTTCTCCATTTTCAAAAGAAGCAAAAATTGCTAGGGAAAATATAGAAATAAAGTCTATCATTGAAAATTCTCATCATCAAAATGATCAATGTTTTTTTTACGGGTAGAAAAAAAATTTAAAAACTACTTCGTAAAATTATTAGACTAATTCTTGCTTTTTTTACATAATTTTTTCTAAAAGGATATAAAAGTGAAACTTTTCCTACTCCCAATACTAGTTATTTTTGATTTGCCTAATGCTGTTAATGCAATAAAGGTTAATTGCAATTCTAACTTTTTGAAGAATAAGCCTAAATTTAAAGCTAATATCTTCTTAGAAACTTTATTTTCTTAAGTTTAGAGATGTCAAAACCGAGTTTCAATTGGGAAACTATTATAGGCACTAATACCTCTCCCTTAATATCTATTGAAGAAAGAACTGAAGATGAAAAGTTGATAATTGATGATTGTCAGAAAATGCTTCTCAAACCTGCAGTTATTACTCCTTATTACAAAGAAAATTTATCTTTGCTAAAAAGATGTCATGAATCTTGTGCTTCTCAATCAAAGTCAGTTAATCATTTTTTTGTTGCAGATGGATTCCCTAAAGATGAGGTTCGGGATTGGGATGTTGATCACATAATTCTTCCAAATGCTCATTCTGATTATGGAAATACTCCAAGAAGTATTGGGGCTTTGTCTGCTATTAATAAAGGCTATAATGTTATTTTTTTCTTAGACGCTGATAACTGGTATGAGGAAAATCATGTAGAGGAAGCACTTAAACTTAAACAAATGGATAAATCTTTAGACATAGTAGCCTCATGTAGAAAAATATATTTGCCATGTGGAACCTTAGTAGGATCTGAACCAGTTGATTACGAAAGAAAACACATTGACACTAATTGTATGATTTTTTTTGAAAGCAGTTTTTTCTTACTTCCTTTCTGGGCAACTATGACGAAAGAATTGTCTGTAATTGGCGATAGGGTTATGAGGCAAGAATTTTTAAGAAATAGACTAAAGATTGCTTATACTGAAAAGGAAACTGTTAACTATACCTCCAATTATAAAAACAGTTATTTAAAGGCTGGTTTGAAACCTCCAGAGAACGCTTATGAACTAGACTTAAGCTGTTTAAAAAAATTTTCAGAAAAAAAATTTTTAAATTGGAACAGATTTATTTTCAAAAATAAATTTTAATTTCTTCACTATCAAAAAGTTCCTTTAAAAAAATAGATGTTCACATTAAATCTTGCACATGTAAATAAAGAAACTTGGAACCAATTTTACTTTTACGCAAAACAGGGTTCGAGAAATGAGATATTATCAATAGTTCCTAAGGGATTTACCGCTCCAATTTATTTGCGTAGATCAACAAGCGATATAGATAACTTTATACAGATTTATCTAAAAAAAGAATATGATTTTCTAAAGCAGACGCCAAATACAATTTTAGATCTTGGTGGTTATGTGGGACTCGCGAGCACTTTCTTGGCACAAAAATATCCTAATGCCAAAATTGTTTTAGTTGAACCCGATCCTGATAACTACATAATTGCTAAACTCAATTCACGCCAATTTAGAAATATTGAATGTATTAACTTTGGGGTTTGGTCAAAAACATGTGATCTAACAATATCAGCAAAAGTTGGCGGAGATTGGGGCACCATGGTTCGCGAGGTATCAGAAAATGAGAAAGTTTCCCCGAAAATTAAGGCTATGACGGTTATGGATATTATGAATTTTGTTGAAATGGAAAACATCGACTTTTTAAAGATAGACATTGAAGGGTCAGAAAAGGAAATATTTTCAGATTTAAAATCTAAAGAATGGATAAGGAGATCAAAAGTAATTTCATGCGAGTTACATGATAGATTTGTTCCTGGATGTAGCGAAGCTTTTCATAATGCCATCAAAGATGAAGGATTCGCTCATGGAAAACATGGAGAGTTTGATTTTTATTCAAAAATTTAATCCAATGATTTAGCAGCTCATTCAGAGATAGGATCTAATTGAAAATTATATTTATATATTTAACTCTAATAAAAATAATTATGAATCAGCAATATTTAATATTGCCCTTCTTAAAAAATTAATTACTATTTTTATATCTGGTTTCTTTAGTAGAAGAGGTTGTTCAAAAATATCAGTATATTCTTCATCATTTTGATCAATCCTTATTATATTTTGTATAAATTTATCCATCTCATTAAATTTTTGATAATTTAAGAAGGCATTTTGATTGAAAATTCTTTTAGATGAAAGAGATCCAGACCAAATTGGTATAGTTCCCGAGTACCAAGCTTCTATTAACTTTTCAGTGATATATCCAGGATAAAAACTATTCTCTGGGCATAAACAAAATTTATATTCTTGCAAAATTGTTGCTTTGGGTGTAGCCGCTATTTTCCCAAACATTGGACCATAACCGTCAACTTTCTTATAAACTTTGTTGATAAAAGCATACAAGTTAATTCGAAGTGCTTCTGGATTTGCAGCAATGATTGCACAAAACTTTTTTTTATTATTACCAGGGTTTAATCTTCTTTTTGAAATTAAAGAATCTAGACTGATATACCCATATCCATCTTGCTCATGGGGATGGTTCTTAAATTTTTTTTGCGATATAAATTCAAATCCAGGCCACGCAATTTTGTTATACCAAATTGGGAGATAACAGTTATAACCATAGTAGGAATCCTGATCATGGCTTAATGCATATTTACATCTTAAGAAGTTAGGTCTAATACTTTCCCCAATAATAAAGATAGTTTTTTCTCTAGGGAATTTTGCATCTCCAAAAACCGAACTTATAACAACATCTGCATTATTTCCATCTTCAATAATTTCATATTTATCTCCTAAAGCCTGATTAAGTAGATATTCATAAAAATCTCCTTTTTTAAAAGCCCTTTCCCAGAAGTTAACAATGCAAATCTTAATCAGTTTATTTTTCATGATTTAAAGGATATATTTTTAAAATTGACAATAGATTGCCAAAAATGATAAGTAATGGAATTTATTTTTTGACTAAAATTATATCTATTTTTAGTATCTAAATTCATTTTGTAGTTATTTTATACAATGAATTTAAGGATAATATAGGAGCATAAATTTTATAAAATAATACGCGAATGCAAAACTAATTTGGATTTAATCTTGCCATTTGCGGAAATTCTACAAGAAAATATTAAGATAAGATTAATCGTGCAAAATATATAGTTGAATCATTTTCTAAATCTTTAGAAAACGGTTATCGTTAATATTAGTCACCACTAAAATTCTTTTTGTTGATTCACGTTTATAAAATAGTAAATTTTCAAAAAAAAATATCAAATTTAAAAAATGCATTATAAATAAACAATAGTGGAGAAGTTAGACAATTTTTTAATAGAAGACAAATATAACTATGCAATTATTTCTTTTATCTATACAGGCTTTTTGGGCTTGGAGCAAAGAAAGTGAGTTTTCTATGCTTTTAAATCAATTAAATATAGAGATTCAAATAGATAAAATTTTTATAGATTTAAGCCTCAAGCTTTAAAAACATTATGAATTAATTCATAAGCTAAGACATAATTATAAAAACTTTAAATATATTAAAATTTGAAATTTGAAATATTTTATATAATTAAAATAACCTTTTAAAATAAATATAAAAAATTTAATTAGATGATAATAATAGAAGATTATTTTTAATTTTAAAAAGTAAATTTTAAGTTTTAAAAAACAAAATTCTCCGTTTAAAATCACTCTAGCCTATTTTGTTTTAAAATTAATAATGAAAAATATTAAATCAAAATAATAATTAAATAGATGCTATTAAAAAAAATTAAAATAAGATACTTATTTTTTTTTGGATCTATTTTTTTGTTTATTTTTCTAGTTTCAGAATTATTAAAAATTGAAAAAGAAAGTAAAAAAAATGATGTAATTCCTGAAAATATCCAAAAGATAAAATACTACACTAACTCTGATGAGTTTTGTTACAAAGATTTGGGTATTAAGGAAATAAGTAATATCGCAAAACTGTCTGTTTTAGAAATAAATACTATGAAAAATAGTGGCTCTGGTTTTGTTGTGCAACATAGAAATGAAAGTACTTTAATTCTTACCAATAGCCATGTTGTGAATAATAATAAGTCAGTGATGTTAAAGTGGACAGACGGAACTACCGATGTTGGACAGGTTGTATATGATGGTAAAGGCGATAAATTAAATGACTTAGCTTTAATAGAAATAAATAAAATAAAAGGTAATGTACTAAAACTTAAGATTGAAGATTTAAGTATTGGGGAGGAAGTGATTTCTGTTGGTTACCCAAAAAGTTTAGGTTTTTCAATTACAAGAGGAATAATTAGTGCTCTTAGATCTGATAATAAACTTGTACAAACAGATGCAGCAATTAATCAAGGTAATTCAGGAGGTCCATTAATTGATAAAAGTGGATGTGTTGTAGGGATAAATACTTTTATTTTTAGAGATGCTGAGGGATTGAATTTTGCTATTTCAGGATCACATGCTCACGAATTTATTCAAGAATTTATAAAGAAACCAAAGTATTATAAATTAGTAAAAAAACAGAATAAACAACCTACATCAGATAATGTTTTACAAAATATTCCAAAGAAAGATTTTAAATCAAAATCAAAGTTAAATTTAGAGCTTAGTAGTTGCCCTAATAATAAGATCAATTCTTATAACTTTAAGTCATATCTTTATTTAAAAGAAAAACTTGTTTTTGATTTTGAAGAAATTGATAGCACTTCAAAGGCAAAGGAAGTTTTATTTATTACTTGCCAGCTTTTATCAAGTACTTTTAAAAATTATAATTTTCAAGTTTTTTTAAAAAGAGGTATAGCTTTGAATACTCTTGGATTAAATAATGAAGCAATTTACTTTTTTAAAAAAGCTTTATTGGTAAGTAAATCTGAAGAGGATTTAGCTAATGTTTATTACGAAAAAGCTAGAGTTTATTCAGATATGAAAAATAATAAAAAAGCCTGCGAAAGTTATAATAAATCAGCAGGTTTTGGTTATGAGATGTCTAAATCATTAAAAGATAAGTATTGCATATAAAAAAAATTACAAAATTTTGTTTATTTAAGAAAAAATGAGAAATATCTAAGTAAAAAAAAATCAATAGATGTATATTTAATATGTACTTCACTAATACTATTTGGGATCTTTTTGGGAGAAAAAATCTAATATAGGTGGCTCATCCGAAAATGGTAAATTTGGGTGGGATATTGTGCTGTCAAATAATAAAAGCAGAGTAGCTATAAGTGATCCTGATTACGATACTAATGATCTTACTAATGCTGGGTATGTAGCTGTATATGATTCATCTTCAAATTCCTTAAGTACATATAATTTAAACGCAGAATTTATTGGTCAAGGTGCTAATGATAATCTTGGATTCTCTATTAGCTTTTCGAATGATGGAAATTTATTAGCGATAGGTTCTCCGGGTGACCAAGATTATTCGGGGGCTGTAAGTATTTATGAATATTCTGACGAAACTTGGAACCTTAAAGGTTCGGCTATAAATGGAGGAATAAATAATAAATCTTTTGGTAGTTCTATAAGCCTTGCAGAAAATGGTTCGATTATTGCAATCGGTGATCCAGACTATGATTTTTCTGGCTCTAAGGTTGGATCAACTCATTCTTATCAATTTGATTCTGCTTCAAATGACTGGGTACAAATTGGTCAGAACATAATTGGTACATCTCATAATTCAAAACTTGGATATTCTGTTGATCTTTCATTAAATGGAAATTTACTAGCTATCGGTTCTCCTGAAAAAGGATTGGATAATAAAAATGGGTTAGTTTCTGTTTATAAATTAAACAATGAAAACTGGCAAAAAATTGGGGATGATATTTTAGGCGAAGCTCTTTCTGATGAGGCAGGTACTACATTAAGGCTCGTATCTCCTGATGATATTGTTGACGGTTCAATTATTGCAATAGGGGCTATAAAGAATGATGGAGAAGATAAAAATAATTCCGGACATGTAAGAGTTTTTAAATATTCAGAAAGTGATAATAAATGGACAAAACTCGGAAGTGATATTGATGGGACTAATATTGGAGACTTAAGTTCTTATAAGATCGATTTATCCGAAGATGGTAATACTGTTGGTATAGGCTCAATTAAACATGATGCTTCAGGAAATGATGTAGGGCAGGTACGTATATTTAATTTTGATGAGCAAAATGATATCTGGAGACAATCAGGTTTTGATCTTTTAGGAGCAAAATCAAACGAGAACTTTGGTTCGGCATTGAGTTTTTCTTCAGATTCTGAAACCATAGCCATAAGTTCAATACATGGTGGCGAAAACAATTATGGAGAAGTAAATTTTTATGATCTTACCTCTAAAATATACCCCATAAATGAGATTTCTTTGAGCAATGAAACAGCCTTAATTCGTTATCACTATAAACTTGTTGAGTCTGGAACAGACATCAAAGTAAAGGGAGTCAATTTGTGGACATTAGATGATTCAGGAGAAAATACTACTTTTGATGAGGAATACAAAAATAAAAGCTACGATTTAGTTATAGAGGCAAAAACTGTTGATACAGCCAATATCTGGAATCTAGAAACATTTGATATTACTCTTAATTTAGTTAACGGAATTTTTTCGAATTGGGATACCGCAGATTTAAATTTTGGATCAAATATTAATTTTGCTAAATCTTTTTCAAAACTTGATCAATCATTTTTTAATGGTGAATATTCATATGAAAAAGAAGGAGTCAGAGTAACTGGTGCCGTAGGAAGTGAGCTTATAGGATCTCAAAGAATAAACAATGATTATGCAGAATTATTCAGAGTTAGTGGACTATATTTTGACGAAAATATTGAGAGAGGTACAACACAGGATGGAGAGACTCTAGCCATAGATATTATTTCCAATGACTGTGATACTGTGGTTTCAAATTATCAGGATACTGATAATGACAGCTCTTTCGATAATGCGCTTATAAAATCATTGGATGATTTGGGATTTGATAGTTCCAATAATTCAATTGAAATTGATAGATCTAGCGAAATATATACTTACCAAACTTTTGCAGATCTTATTGAACATGGAACCACACTCTGGACTCAAAGAGAAATTGGATCCGGAACAAAATCTTTTTTAGTAAGAAATGGAGCGACAATTCAAGGGAGATCATGGTGGTCAAATATTGGTAATTTTGAAACTGAATTAGACGATATTGTCTTACATGATTTATCTCTGGAGCAAAGATACTCATGGTTTTCCTTGAGTGAGGATTTGAGTGGTAATAATTTTTTTGATAGTGGGTCTTTGGAAATCGGTACTATGGATGACTTTTTAGCATCTTCTTCTAATGAATATCTAAATTCTGATAATTCATTGATCACTAATAAACTTACACTCTCTAATTTCTCTGAGGGGTTAAATAATAATTATGCTGGATTGCAACTTCACAATGAATTCAACAATAATTTATCGTTAGTTAGCTTCTCAAATGCTTCCAATCTCACTTCGGTAGGAGAAAATACTGTCAAAGGATTTAGCGTTAATGGGATATCAGCAGATGGTAAGGCAAGTTCATGGGATGATTCAACTTCCGAATCATTTTATATTGATTTAAAAGTTAGAGTTTCTGGGGAAGAGGGAGAGAGCATAAGTCAAGAAAGTTTTTATGCAATGAGTGGAAATGATTTTAAAGATAATTTAAAAATTTCAAACAATTCAGAAAGGCTATCAAAAAATATAATTACTTTTCAGGGTGATTTAAATTACGACGGTAGGGTATCTTTAGTAGATCTTGCTTATCTTAATGCGGCAAAAATCCATGCAGATAATAATTCTTTTATCGCATCTGATGATGTCGATGCAAATTTTGATGGTGAAATTTCCATAGCAGATATTGCGATAATAGAAAGTGATTTTATGAAAAACCTTCATACAGGTTTAAACCATAATGAGGATTTATCAGGAAATTACTTAAATTGGGATTCTTTGGAATGGGGAATTCCTCAAATCCCTGACTCAGAGATAGCTCATCTAGATGTAGGATCGATTGATAATTCTCATACACTTATAAGTTTCGATAATACAAGTTTCCTAAGACAACAACTTCTGGAGGATAGTGGAGTTCTCAATAGTGTCCCAATAACAGATTTCACGAATTAATTTAAAGTTATTTCTTGAAAAATTTTTTAATTATATTTCCACATCTTTAGAGTTTTTTTAACAACTCGAGAAACAAAAATTTAATTTTGTGATTTAAGTCACCAGATAAGGTAATAAAGTGAAAAAAAATTAACAGATTTGTATTGTATTTATTAATACAAAAACTAAAAATTAAAACAATTAAAAAGTATGTATTGATACATAAAGTCGTTAGTTTTGTAGCCTTGCGAACTTTATAAGAATAGATAATTATAATCTTGTTTTTATTTGAAAAAAATTGAAAACAAATTCAATCTAAATGCAATTTTGCGTGCTATATTTTAATTATTCAAAAGTTGCTATTTCTTTAAATGTCATCATCGGTTTTTACAGATTTTTCATCATTAGATTTTGATTTTTCTGGTTCAGCTCTCCAATACAGATATGAGATAACTCATGCTTCAGGTGACTTTAGTGGAAATGGTCCAATAAGTGGTTTATTAGGTACAGATATTAGTGATAGCGAATCAAATACTATTAATTTTGATAATGATTTAGATGTTGGTGGAGCAGCTACTTATGATATAGCTTTTTATGTTGAAGCAGGTTGGGCCTATGACAGCTCTGATTTCGCAAAAGCTGCAATTGATCTGGAAACTTTAGACGTTCTCTTCACTACCGGTAATTCATCAACTACTGATTTGTTAGATTTCAGCGGGGCAACTGCAGATTTCTCAGGATCAGCATTTAATTTTGCACGGTCAGCCGATATAAGTGGTAGTTCAATAAGATTCACTGGTGCTGTTGGTGCATCACTTTTCGAGGATACTTCAGGTGGGTCATTCACTCCAATTAATTCACAAAGTACCCTTAATGCAACAGATTTTTACTCCTCAACCCCATATACTTCGTCCGATCTCAGCACAGGTTCTACTTCTACCTCTGGAGGTCATTTATTATTTACTTTAAAAGATGTCTCATTAAATACCGATATTTCTGGAACAGATTTAGCCACAATTCAGTTCACTGATGATACTGATCTATACGATACTACTTTTTCAAGAATTGGAACTGAAGAGGATGCCTCTGGATCTTCGAGTAGCACACTTATTAAAAGCTTAGATGAATTAGATTTTACTAACGACATTTCAGGTGTTAACTCTCAAGGTTTCTATGAGGGAGATCGTTTTAGTGCAGTTACAATTCATGAGGCTGAGTCAAATCTCGTAAACGTAGCAACTAATATTTATACACAAAGATACATTGGTTCATCAGATAAAACTAACTTAATAAGAGCAAATTCTTACAACGTTGATTCCAGCGGAAACCAAGCGATTGTTGCAGAATCTTACTGGATTAATGCCGGTACATTTGCTGAGCAACTTGATGACATTAGCATTTCTGATGTTTCTGGATCTGTTTTGAAAATTGTAGCAAATGATTTCTCCGGAGGTTTTATAAGTGATTTTTCAGGATCAGTTTTAAACTCTGGATGGGATGTATCCGCTTATGATCCAAGTGGTTCTTATATCTCAAAAGATGGTTCTGGTAGCGCATATGAGATTGATGGACTAAGTGTAATGAATTCTGATATGAGTGGAGGTATGTTGGATGCCAGCACAATGGATGGTGCTAAATTAATAACTCGTCTATCACTAGATTCATCAGGAGTGAGCGCAGGTTCTGTTCATAGTTTTAGCGATGCAAGCGGTATTTTCCAGCTTACTGGTGAACAATCCTCCGATGTTACTGGTTATGCTGATCAAGTGACTGAGAACCTTATTACTTATCAGGGTGACCTTAACTATGATGGAAGAGTTTCATTAACAGACTTAGCTTTCCTAAATGCTGGAGAAGTCGCAGAAGATAGTTCTGGTAATTTTGCAGATGTTGATGCAAACTTTGACGGGTCTATAACTATCGATGACTTAGAAGTCCTTTCTAATGATTGGGGTGAGACCATATATGATGCTTCTTCATCAGACTTTAGTGGAAATTTTGCATCATTTGATGACTTTGAAACCTCAAATGGTTGGATTACATTAAATGACTCATCTGGTTCATTTATTAATGATGCCCTCTCAGAACTTGAAGATTTCTCTGGATCATCGGTTGGTTTCGATGCTTCAGGTACTTGGGTCGCTGATATTTTTGAAGGTACTGAAGACTTTACCTACGAAAATACATCTTATTCTGATGGATTTGCTGATAAGGCTGCTTATAGTAGTGTTGGTTCTAGTTTAAGTGGATCAGATTACGAAACTTTAACTCTTTAATAATGCATAAGTTTAAAGAAAGAATCTGAATCAACATAAATATTTGTCTTTTTTATGTTTGATTCTTTAGATGACAAGAGAAGTTATTTAAATGATCTTTCTAGTTATGATTTAGATTCTATAGAACCTGATTTAATTATTAGGAAAGATAGTAATTACCATAATTTAGAAATTAATCTTGAGGAAAACAATAAATATTTTAATATTAGTAATCAGTTTGAATCATATACTTTAAATAATGAACAATTAGAAATCTCATTAGGAGAATTTACTTCGAATATTACTTTTGCAGAAGTTAATACATTAAATCGTGATCTTAAATTTTCAGATCAATCTATCTTTCAAGGAACAATTAATAATGATCTAATTAAAGTCGATGGAAGAAGCGATTTTAATTCTAGTTCTCCATTAAATATAAGTTCTTCATTTTTAGGAACTCCTGGTAATGATGTGTATTTTGGTGATAAGTCTTCAATAGATCTAATTGATTATTCTAAATTAGAAGATTTTAATTTAAATAATCTTGGATATAAGGTTGATGTTGCCTCAGGATTAAAGATTTATGATAAAAATTCTTTTCTAAATATTGAATCTAATAATTCACCATTAATTAATAGGGAATTAAATTTAGATTCATTAATTGTTAACAAAAATGATATTTTATCTAAAATCGATTTTGATAATATTGACATTATTGAAGATATTGAATTACTTCGTCTAACTCCAAATGATGACATTGTAAATATTGGTTTTAATAATAAAGATAATATTTATGATTTTATTTCAGGGGACGACATTGTTGTTTATACAGCTGAGAATATTCCAAACGATTTTTGTAATTTCATTAATTTAGATAAATTTCAATGGCGGCCATTGGATTCTTCTGGAAACAAAATAAAAGATGATAGAAATGCAGATGTTTTTTATGATTTCAATCTTAATTATTTCAAAGAGGATGAAAAAAAGAGCTTTTTAATTGAAAATTATGATTCTAATAATTTTTTGCCGAAAGACATCGATTCAGTTCAATTAGGACATTTTAATCCCGTGCTTGAGAATGCAAATAAATTAGATTGGTTACAAGTTAAATTAGTAGATCCGCTTCCAGAAATTGTAAATCAAGGACAACCAGTTATCAAATATGAACTAGTTCCAGATACTGAAGACAGTAATCTAAATTGGTTAGAAATTAATGCTTACGATTATAGGCCTCATGGACAAGGATTCTTAGGAGCGGAATTGAATTTAGATTGGTCTAATGATTCTATTTATTTAGACGAAAGCCTATTAGAAAATGAAAATGTGTTTGGCAATGATAGATTTCCAATTTTCCAGAATCTCGGTTCTTTAGAGCAAAATGGTGATTCTTCTAGAACTATTTTAAGAGGTTTATCTGGTGGATCATTACCAGTGGCTTCTCAAGGAATAATTCTGGGAAATATGCAATCTCAGGAAGCAGATGTTCAATTCGCTCGATTACCATTCCGCTTTAAATCTTCAGAAATAACACCTGATATAAATTTAACTTTAAAAAGCTTACCTGCATCAAAAGCTAGAAAAGTATTATTAGAAAAAGTAATAATGATCAATTCAAATAGTCCCAAAGCACTTGTAGTTGAAGGAGTTCCACTTCAAGATGATGTTGGTTCTCATATAGTAAAGATTACTTCAGATGATGATATTAATAATAAGAATTTTATTTTAAATGTTGAATCAATAAATGATGCCCCTATACCAGTTAACTTTGACTCTTCATCTTCTAATCCTTTAGAGCAGACACTTTTTCAAGACCAAACTTTTTCGCAAGATCTCTCATTATTATTCTCTGATGAAGATGATGAAAATTTAACTTTTACTTTAAAAGATTTTCCTGAGTGGATACAAAAAGAGGGTAGTTTAATTTATGGAACTCCATCAAATACCCATGTTGGAATAAATGAAATTATAGTTTCAGCTTCTGATGGTGAAAACGATTCAAGTGAGCAAAAAATTTTAATTAATGTTTTAAATATTAATGATGCTCCTGAAATAATTTCAAGTATAAATTTACCTGAAATAACTCAAGGTGAGAGTTTTAATTATCCCTTAACATCTAACTCATTTTTTGATAAGGATACAATAATAGATCAAAATGAAAAATTAACTTTCGAAGTTTATTCAAAAGGTGGCAATAAAGACTTACTGCGCTTTATTTCAATTAATAGGGATACTGGCAATATACTTATTAGCTCTGATCATACTTTAGTTGGCATTAACCAATTTACTGTTAGAGCTTCTGATAAAGAAAGCTTATTTATTGATCAAGATGTCCAATTAAATGTTTTGAATATAAATGATAGCCCTTTTCTAACAGAAAAAATACCAAATTTTGAGAATCCCATTACAATCTCTTTTGATGAAGAAGCTAACTTTAATGTTAATTCTTGGTTTAATGATTATGACTTAGGAATAGATCCTAATGAGAAAATTACTTTAAGTTTATTTGAGGATGATGGAAGTGGGGTTCTTAAAGAAATCAACAACGAAACATCAAATTGGTTGATTTTTGATAGCAAAGAAAATTTATTGAAAATAAGGCCAATAGGCGAGAAAATTGGAACTAATTATGTAGTTATAAATGCGAAAGATAGTCAAGGACTTGAAGCCTCTGCAACTATTCCTATCATCGTAAAATATAAAAACAATAATCCTGTTCTTAATTATAAAAATTCTCAAAATCTAATTAATAATTTTTTAACTAGTGGGGTAAATTCAATTATTCCTGAAACTATTAATAATGATGATAATTTTCTTAATAGGATAACCTTTAGCTTAAATGAACAATCCGACTTTTTAATTGATTTACCTTTTGATTTGTTAAAAGATATTGATGTTGGGACTGATCCTGATGAAAATTTAACTTATAGAATAGAAGATTTAGAATCCGATATATTAAGTGATAGTTATACAAATTTATTTCAATTTAATCAATCTAATTTAAGAATTACAGGAAATACAACTGACTTGGGATTAGATAGTACAAATGGAGTTGTTTCATATCAAACTAACCTTATTGTAAAGGATAATTATGGTCTAGAAAATAGTATTGAATTGTTTTTCAATTTAGAAAGATCAATAAAAGAACCACAAGTTTTTGCAAAAACAAATGAAATAAATCTTGATGAGGGAGATAATATAGGATTCTCTGAATTCTTTGATTTTAATCATGATCCAGTAAGTGGTGAATCATTCAGCTTATATGTAAAAGATTCCAGTATTCAGGGGGGGCAGATAATATTTAAAGATTCTTCTGGTAATTTAATTGAAAAAAATTCTGACAATTTAGATTATGGTGATTGGTTATTTTCAGGAACATTCGAAGATATTCAGAAATTAATAAATGATTTAAATGTATCTACTTTAAATCCTTATGCTAAAGGCGATTTTGAATTTTCAATTTTGATGCAAAGTAGGCTTGGAGAAACGAATCTTAGAACTCAAAGTCAAATAATCGAAAAAGGTTTTTTTATAGATGCTGTACCAAGTATTCCAAAATTTAACTTTAATAATTCTGAGATAAATAGTAATAATCCATACTCTCTAACAAAATTGAATTCTTTTTTTAATGCTTATAGTGATGACCCAGAGGAACAAATATTTTATTTAATAAATTTCCCTATGGAAAGAACGGATCTTTTTATCACTGATAGTAAAACATCAGAAATAGGTACTGATACGGAATTAGGGATTTTGCTTACAAATCAAGAATTCGCTGACGCGCTAATCAGATCTAGAAATGGAAATACAGAAAGTTTTAATTTCGCTTTTAGTGCAATAAGTAAGGAAATATCTAATAGTAAGCAAATTCAGTCACCTGTTCAATATTTAGAATTGTTTGCTACCCCAATTCTTAATGAAGAAGCAGGAATAGCTTTGATCCCACCAATAGGTGTACAAAACTCAGGTTTATTATCTGAAATCACAGTCTTGCTTGATGTTCCTTTAGGAACTAGGACAATCGAATTAAGTATAAATCTCCCTGATGGCTCAGAAGTTAATTCTGTAGAAAATCTAGGTGATCTTCAATCTTTTTCAGAAGAGACACTTAGTGAAAACTTAAAAAGATTTACTTATTTAATAACTGTTAAAGAAGATAAACTTCCAGAGCAAATGAAAATCAATGTTTTAACCGATGAATCATTTAGCGGAGAGCTTGATGGAAGTCTAGATTTTTATACTTCTTCAAGAAAATATTCTGTAATTAGCGAAAATTCATTCTCAAAACAGTCAGATATTTTAAATAAAATTGCATCAATTAACTCAGGTAATGAATTTAACTGGAATGTGATTCAGAACGCAAAAAAACCAGAGTTTATTGAGGATAATCAATTGTTCTTTGATGAAACGACTGGGAAATTATCTATTGCGGTAAGAAGGGGAAATTCCGAGTCTGGTTTTAGGAATCCAAATGAGTCAATTTCCTTATCTATTTCTAATATACCTACAGGATTTACCCTGGCAGAAAAAATTGGCTCAGATTTTAGGCCAGTTGGAGCAACTGATAAATTTGGAACAATTGCACTTTTTATATTCCCTACTTTGGAAGAAAAAAATGCAGGAAGTATTGATAGCTTTGATTACGTTAATAATAATAATTTATATTTAGTATCTCTTCAGGATAATAATCAAAATATTCAAAATAATAGCAAATTGAATTTATCAATTTCATCGTTGATATCAGGACAGGAAGGGGGTGACTCTAGGTCGAAAATTGCTTTTAATAATATTAATTTGAAAAGTTTTTCTAATTTAAACAATATTCCCAAGATTCAAAAAAACAACTTAATTGTCGATCCACTTATCTTAAGTCTAAAAGAAGATAAAAGTTTAAATTTAAAATCAGTTAATGAATCTAACGCATTTTTTTCGATGTTACCAGGTTCTGTCCCTTTAGAAACTGGTTGGATAGAAAATAATAATCTTGAATTGAATAATGCATTCCTAGCTATAAATAATTCTGAGAATGACTCATCTAATGAAACTACAATTAACACAATAACCGAATTATTTTCAGAGTATTATGGCTCAAATAATGGTTTAAGGACTTTTAATTCTGGAATTTCTGCTTTATCTTCTATAGATAGTGATAATAATTTAATAATTAATTCTGAAGATAATTTTTGGGAAAAATTACTTTTATGGTTTGACGATGGTGATGCTATTAGCGAACTAAATGAATTGTATCCTGTTCAAGACTTTCTGAGTTCAATTAATTTAGATACTTATGAAATAATGAAATCTCAGCCAATTTGGAATAATGATAATCAAATTATGGGAAGTGTTAATGTTACTTCCCATAATAATCTTCAAGAACAATTTAAATTATTTGATGTTGGCTTAACTATTAATCCTAGTTTAGAAAATAGTTTGGATTTAAAAGTAAGGTCTAACAATTCTGAAGGAGATTTCATTAATATTTTTGAGAACGGAGAGACTATAGAATTTTACTTGGATTCTTCTGGTAGTGAAAACTGGCTAGAGGAAGGCTTGGATTCTCTTACATTAGTTCGCTTATCCGGATTACCCAATGAGGTAACTCCATCATTGGGGATTAAAGATTCTCGAGGTGATTGGTTATTTACCTGGTCAGATTTAATCAAAAATGGAGGAAGTGTTAAATTATTTCCGCCTGCACTATGGAGTGGATTTTCTAATCTAAGTTTCTTGATAAGTCAATTACAGGGTGATGGATCATTAGTAAACTCTTCAATAATTACATATGGAATGAATGTTAGTGCTGTACCCACTGCACCTTTACTTAAACTTACAGACGTAGAAATTAATGAAGATGAAAGTATTAAATTAAGAGAAATGATTTCTATTGGTCAATTAATAGATAATGATGGATCAGAAAAACTACATTATGAACTAAACTCTCAGACTGATAACTTTAATTTATATACTTTAAATTCTTCTGATCAAAAAGTCTTTTTTAGTAAAACAAATAACTCCTATATCATTTCATCAGAAGTAATTGATAATGTATTTGTTTCTCCAACAGAAAATTTCTCAGGAAAAATAGAATTTTCATGGAAAGCTGTAGCTACCGAAACTTCAAATAATTTGAGTAAAGAAGTTTCTAGAAATAATACATTGTTCGTAAATGCTGTTGCTGATAAACCCTTACCTATTAATAGCATTAATAATAATTCTGTTTTAATTGAAAATAAATCATTAGCTCTTAATCAATTTATAGATGTTTTAAGTTTTGATAATGGGTTATTAGATTTAGATGGATCTGAAGAGATTAGGTACCAAATAGAGATACCAAGCTATATTTCTATCATAAAAAGTGATGACAATAATTGGTCACCTTTGTCGTTATCCATCGAGAATGACAAAACATTCATCACAGTTCAAAGCCAAGATCTTCCTTATTTAGAAATTGCCGATAATGGATTTTCTGATGAAATGATTGAATTTACAATTACTAGAATAAGTCGAGAAATTAGTAATTCTAATCAGTCAAAAAGTTTAAGTACAAAGATAGAAATCCCTTTTAATAAAAATGCCAGACCTGCTAAAATTTTATTTAATGAAACAACTATAGAGGAAGATTCATCAGGAATATCTCTAAATCAATTATTCAATATTACTCCATATAGTCAGACGGATACACTTAGATATGTTGTAGAGGATTTAAATTCTAATTTGGAAATCTACAAAAAAGAAAATAATACAAAGCTAAATGCAATATCAAATGAAATAACTATAAATAATTTGGATGACTATTTAATTAAATCCAAATCTAATATTTCTGGAAAATTTTCTTTTAGTTTTTATTCTATAAGCTCTCCTAAAGGGAGGGGAGCAGATGCTTTATCTCAAAAACTTGATTGTCAAATAGAGGTTCTTCCGATCGCAGATACGCCTATATTGACTTTCGAAAATCCTCCAGAAGATAAAATTGAAATTAGTAGTAATGGATGGGTTAATTTACATGAACTTGGATTAAATGTTAATAGTGAAGATAATGATAATTCTGAAGAATATAGTATTTTGATTTCTCCTATAAATAATGAAGGAGAAATAATTCAATTCCCTGAACAAGTAATCATAAATGTTCCCTATCAACTTTCTGATGGTTCTTATGAAATCAAGAAAAAGTATCTTGATAATTTAAGTTTGTTCATTGATAAAACTACTGATGATTTATTTATTTCGCTAACACCTAAATCAATTGATAAAGATTCAGAATTAATAGGAATGTCAACTCAATTAACAGTTAAAGCTAATTTAGAAAAAATCATAGTCAAAGTTCCACTTTTGCAGGTATCAGGAACTATTCAAGGTCAAGAAGATGTCCCCTTCCCAGTACTATCTAATGCTGGTGGATCTATATTATCCCAGCACAGGGATAAGGGACTTGGGCAAACACTTTTTCTAGAATTAAATAATTTACCAGAAGGATCCAAAATTGTAGAAAAACTTAATTCGGATAACTCTAATTCTGAATTTTCTAAACCCATAAATTTAGATGATTCAGGGAATCTCCTTAAATCATTAAGACTACCTTACTATAAATGGGAATCTTTATATTTATCTGCGCCTGAGAATGAAAATGGAATAATAGAATTTAATGCAAGGTCCATAAGTATTGGTGACGAATCTCTTGAAGAGAAATCAACTCAAAATTTATTAGTTAAGGCATTTCTTGTGCCTGTAAATGATGCACCTCTAGTAATAAACTTAAATGATTTAGAAAGAGCTGATGAAGGCCTATTAAAATATTGGAATTTGAGAAGTAGATTTTTTGATCATGACAATGAAATTGGTGATTTGCGAATAGATGTAAAAATTAAAAACGATTCAGGATCTTATAGTGATTTACCAAATTGGTTATCATTAGATAACAATGGAATTCTATCTTCAAATGCCAATAATGATCATGTTGGTATCTATACATTATTAATAGAAGCTACAGACCCACTTGGTGGGCAAGTCCAACAAGAAGTAAACCTTGATGTAGGTAATATTAATCAAAATCCGGCATTTAAAAGTTTGCCATCCAATTGGAATGAAATTTCAACAGGTAATATAAAGGAATTTGAAACTACTATCTTTCTAGACCAAACTAGGATTATTGATCTGGCAAATACTTTTGATGATGTAGATATAAAACATGGCGATTCACTAAGTTTTCAAATTAGCGATGATGGATTAAATTGGTCAGACAATTTAACAAATTTAGCTTCAATTACAACTGGTACTTTATTCATTAATCCTCTCACAAAGAAGCAAACTGGAGTTAATAATATTTATGTGAGAGCTATAGACTTACAGGGCGCAAGCTCATCTATCAAATTAAAAATTAATATACTTAATGTAAATGAACCTCCATTTGTTAATAGATTAGAAGCTATAAAAATAAGCCAAAGTATGTGGCAGGAAAAATTAAATCTAATTCCAGATAAAGCCGAATTTAAATTGGATTTATTAGATCTTTTTATTGATCCTGATGAGACAGATACAATTGAAGAAATATTTCCGGTGCTTCCACCTTGGTTGAATTTAGAAAGAATTCAGGGAAGAACGGGCATGATTTTAGTTGGTAATCCGAAAATTGGCGATATAGGTACAGAGACTCTTGATTTCAACGCCTTTGATCAATCAGGTAAAACAATAACTTATAGATTGATTTTGGAGGTACAGAATATTAATGATGCTCCTATTCTAAAAGAAAATCCTGATTTCTCATCTTTTAAAGAGGTAATAAATGGGATCCCTACTGTAAGTCAATCATCTTATGAAAGATTTGATCCTGGAATATTATTTGATGATGAAGACTTTCCTTATGGAGATTCTTTGAGTTATGAATTGGTTGATGTTTTAAAAATAAATGATGATATTGAAGAATCATTAGAGAATCCCGACTGGATAAGCTTTTCATATAAAACCAGCAAAATACCAGAAAATAATGGAAAGCTTCTGGTAAGACCAGCTTTTTATACGCAGAATGAAAATGGAGAATTTATTAGGGAAATAGATGTTGATGATTTAAGCTCTCTTAATGAAAACACTAAATTAAAAGTTTCTATAATTGCTTCTGATAAAAGGGATACTGAATTAAAAGGTCTAATTGGTGCGGATTTTGATGTTTTGACTAGTAATTCCTTTGAAATCGTAGAAAACTCTATAAAAATATCTAGTGAATTACCTTTATTTAATCAAATAACAAGAGATAGCAATGGTTTTAGAGTTGAAGCAGGTTCGGCACCAGACCTTGGAATAGGTGGTTCTGTTGGAGATGAAAGTGAGGAGGAACTTGCTAGCTTTGAGGTTTTAGTAAAGAATACTGACTTAAAAATGATGGTTTCAATTACTCCAGGAATAGGCGAATTTAGAGATGGATTTAATACAAGAAATGCTGACAATTTAGATGAAAATAATAGCGTTATTCATTCTGTATCAAATCAAGATGGAGCAGATATTGAAATACTTGCCCCTGATAATAATGATGTTGGTCTTTATAAAATTAAAATTAAAGCACAAGACCAAATAGGAGAAAGTGTTGTTGGAACTATGTTACTTAGTATTAAAAACCTAAATGAAAAACCTATAATTAATAGCTCTCAAATTTCAAAAATTAGGGAGTTTATAGAGAGTACTAGATTTGAAAATAGTACTGAAATTTCAGAAGTCTTTAATCTATTTAATGATCCGGATATCATACATTTAGATAAACTAAAACTCGAAATACAGTCTGAAGATGAGGATAATATTCTTAATAATCCAAAATTCGCGAATTCTATTTCTATACAATCAGACAATAAAGGGAATTTAAGATTTAAATTTGAACCTCCCAGAGGCTTTAATGAAGTTGTTTCCCCAAGATTTAAAATAATTGCAAACGATAATGAGAATTTAAGTGCAGAATCTCCAATATTCACAGCAAATTTCTTCCCAAAATCAGAAGTAACCCTTCTGACCTCTGGGATTGATAAAAATCAACTAAGTCTTGAAAATTTGGGTAATATAATCAATAAAAATATAACGATTGATCTTGATAATGCTTTAAATATAAATTCTCCTGAATTGCTTGATTCTTTTGGTGATGAATTATTTGTTAATTTAAAAATAAAATCTAACAATAGTTCCATTATTTCTGATTTAGAAAACGTAAATGATTTCATCACCACTTCAGATCTTGGAGAAGAAAAAATACTTCATAGGATTAATATAAATAAATTAGCCTTAGCATCAGGAAATAATTTTGGCGATTTAAGCGGTTTAAAATTGGAAGTCGATCCAAATTCTTTTTATGAAATCCCTAGCAATTTGTCTTCGCAAATAAAGTTTGGAATTCCAATTGAGATATGGACAACAACGAGAGTTATTGATGATGAAATAGAAAATTTTGGTTCTGAAGACTCTATAGTCTCAAGAATATGGTTGCCAGTTAGAAATAATCCTCCTAATTTTGTGCCTTCAAAGCCAATTAAATTAGATAAAAATTTTAATTTTAATGAAAACGAGGATACGGCAAATATTTTATTTGATCTTACAAATAATTTTACTGATAATGACCAAAATGATATCCTAAGCTGGAAGCTTAATCTCCCAGATAAACTAGAAAACTTAATTAAATTAGATTCAATAAATGGAAATGTTTACCTAAGCAATACTGTCAAAAAGTTGGAGGACTTACCTTTAGGGAATCATAGAATATTGATAACAGCAGAAGATAGTACATATCAACTTGGTGATAACAGAGCAAAAGTAAAAGGCTCTCTAAGAATAAATGTAGTTGATAACGAAAATACACAAAATTTAATCAATGGAATAAATTTGATAAATGAATTAGATGCATCAGAAATTAGAGAAGTTTTTTCAAGAGCAGATAAACAAGATAATGAGAGATCTTTAACTGATCAAGAAAAGGATTTAGTAAATATTTTCGAAAGATTAAAAATTAATGATCAGAATAGAGACAATTTGATTGAGAAGATTTCTAATGGATCTGCAGCAATATTCAATAATATTGACGAAAGTTCACCTTTGGTTTTATTAGATTCTATGTCTGAAGATGAATTGGTTTTATTAAATTCAGAGAGGCAAGAATTATCTGATGAAATGATTTTGGAATCTCAACTTTTACTAGGAGAAAAAGATTTTTTAGATAGCCCTATTGGACAATTAGAATTTACATTAGAAACTAATGAACAAAAAGGCGCCTTCGTTGATATATTTTTAGAGAGTGGAGGGGCTGATATAGATGAATTAATAAAAACCAACTCTTTAAATATACCTAATATTTTTGAGTCTAAAACTTTAACTTTCAATTCAAGAGGAGAGGTGGATTTAGAGGATTGGTTGAAAGGTCTTAATTATGGAATATATGACTATTCAAGTAGTAATCAAAATATTATTATTGATAGTTTTAATAGAAATGATGATTTGTCAGAACTGAACTTTTCAGATGAAATAATTAGTAAAATTGATGGTTCAGCTTTTTTAATTGATACTGATGAAGATGGACTTATTGATATAATTTCCATGTTCTTATTAGATCAAGGCTATTTCGATAACGATAGTAGAGAATTCATTATTAAGGATCCTTTAATACCCGTTGATACTAATGAGGAAGTTTTAATACCCGTTGATACTAATGAGGAAGTTTTAGATGAAGATTTGACTTTAACTTCTAATAATTTTGCCCCAAATTCCAGCGCTTCAAATTATTTATCAATAGATACTGGTAATGATTTTGAAAATAAAAAATTATTAATTAAAGATTTGGGAAATAAGATTAATTATGGATCAAAAGAATCTTTCCCTGTGTCAATATCTTTATCCAAATCTATGGATTTCAAAGGTATGAATATTCCTGAATTTTTGGTTCCAGGTATTAAACCATTAAAAAGTTTGTATGGAAGTTTTAATAGCCTAATAACAAAAAATAAAAATAATTTGGAAAAACTAAGAGATTCAATAGAGACATTTTTTGAAGAATATAATAACAATGGGTTCTTAGGATTTTTAACATTAATGTTTTTACCATTAGCTGGAGAAAGGATTTTAACTCCCATAGCAAAAAATTTAAATTTAGATTTCAAATTAGATTTAGTTAGAAGAAATCCTCTATTCTCTGGGAGATGGTTTTTTATTTCCTCTCAAGGAAATAAATATTTAATTACAAGGGGTTTTAATAATTTAGAATTGTATTATATAGATGATCTTTTTGACGATGAACATATAAAACCAATTAATGGCTTTGACATCCAAAATAATTCTTTACTTTATAAGGCTTTTCTTAAATCTAAACAACCCGGATTGTTTTTAGATGCAATACAAAAAATCCAATTTGAATATCAAAATATAAATTCTTTTGAAATAAATTGGAGTACTTGGATTAATGAAAATTTACTAACTCATATTGATATGGATAATAAATACAATAAAGTCTTATCTAGAAGCCTAATTAAATTAATAGATAAAAGTAGTTCGATTGATATTTGCATAACAGATATTACTATGTTTGCTCATATTGTTGATTGTTGTGAGAACCTTAATCTCCCAATAAAAAAACTTAATATTTAACTAATTTATTTCTATAAATCTCAATGAATAAAGCTTTAGAAAATTCATTAATGCGATTATTAGCAATGGGAAATCTTATTGAACCATTAGCAAGACTTCAAGGAGAAATAAGGTTCGTAAATGAATTTAAATTTGAGGACCAAAATATTAAAATTTCAGATGAAAAAGCTATTAAGGGTTTAATGATTGAATTAAAAATAAAAGACAGAAAAGATTTAATTAAATGGCAAAGGATTAATTTATTAGCAACGGATGCATTAACTCTTTCGGAATATGCCCAATTTAGATATAAAAGAAGATGTATCATTGATAAATTATTAGAAGGAAATGGGGAAGCCTTGTTTTTGAGATACAAAGATAGATTAGATAGGGTTTTATACAGTCTTATAAGAGTATCTGATGAAGATTTGGCGCATCATATTTATTACTCTATAGAATCCAATGAAATAGAATTTGGTGATGCATCTGTAAAATATAGTGAGGGACCTGAATCTAAAACTCAAGGTATTATAGGACCATGTGATCTTTCTGTTCCACATCCTGATATCTCCTCAAGACTTAGAAATGCATCTCCAAAACAACTATTTAAGCCATTTGCAATTGAAAAATGGTTTGCTATTTTGAGATTAGAATATAGATTTGATAGTGAATTTAACGAGTCTACAAAGTTAACGCTAGGTTCTATGCTCTTAAGCTCGAAAGTAAGAAAATTATCATCTGAAATTTATAAAGAAGCAATTGATCAATTCGCTGATAAATGAAATTAACAGAAGAACAACTAAATAAAATTATCGGATTTTTAGGAAAATATTCCCAAACTAGTAAAATAAAAATTGGTTCTTTAATTTATAGCTCAACCGCCTCAGAGGGGCTAATAACAATTGTTACTAAGGGTTCTATTCGAGTAATTGATAATTTTCAGACATTTAAATCTCAAACTTTAGTTATTGATCAATCCCCTTATCTTTTTGGATTTTCTAAGTTTGTAAATATTCAACTAAATGAAGAAGTGAGAGCAAATGAAGAATGCGAAATAGTTAACTTTAATTTTGAAGAAATTGATAAGGATAAAATTAGTTTAATTTTTAATATTTTGAAAAATAATCTTTCACCTCATGAAATCGTATATCTGAAGAAAGTTTTAGAAGGAAATAATTCAATAAAACCTTTCTTAGAAAAAATAAATTTCAGAGAGCTTTCAGAAAATACTCAAATTGCATTCAATCTTGATTCCCTTTCCGAAGAAAATCAGTTAATTTTTTTAGATAATGATTACTTAGGTTTCTCTTATGGACAATTAATAACACCTGAGGTTTGTAAAAAATTCTTTTTAGATTTTTGGCCGAGAATTGTTGAAGTTAAAATAGATGGATACTCTATCTTAAGGAAGATTAGAGATATTGAATTTGATAAATTAAAAACTGGCAAAAATACTTTTACAGAAAATAATGAGAGTTTCTCAGAATTAAATATCAAAAAAGAGAATAAAGACGAAAAAAGTAAAACAAATAAAGAGAAACAAATTAAAAATGATAAAGTTGAAGAAAAAAGAAGTGAAAAAAATGGTTTTAATTTAATTAGAGGAAAAAATCGTGAGGAAAGTTATTTTGCTTGTATTTCAATGTTAATTGAATATTTTGAAATGCCTACGCGCTCTGAAAGCATAAAAAGAGGTGCTCAGATTATTGAAGAACAAAAAAAATCATACAAATTAAATCTTGTTAATCTGCTTGATCGATATGGATTATCAGTAAGGATAATTAATATTAATAGTGATAATCCTTTACTTGTTCCTACTCCCACTATATGGATAGACAAAAATAAAAATTGCAATTTGATTTTAAAAAGCACTTCAAGATATCTATATTTGTTTAGTCCAATAGAAGGTATGCAGCTTTTGAATATTGATGATTGTAGAAAGAGATTCGAAGATGCGACTCAAATAATAACAGTTGAGGTTGGCTTAAACACTCCAAAAAAACGATTTAATCTAGGTTGGATGATACCTTATGTTAAAAAATTTAGAAGTCAATTAATAGAAGTATTTGCTGCAAGTTTTCTTACTCAGTTGTTTCAGTTGGCAACACCAATGTTATTTCAGCAAATAATAGATAGAGTTTTATCCAAAGGTGCATCAGATGCGCTGATGCCACTTGTTATTTTGATGATTGTTTTCAGTCTTCTGGAAATAATGTTTAGTAGTTTAAGGACATTTCAATTCGTAGAGATATCAAATCGAATAGATATTGGAATTGGATCAGCTATTTTATCTAGAATGCTTAGACTAAATGCAAGGTTTTTTGATTCAAGACCTGTTGGGGAACTCTCCAGTAGATTGAACGAGTTACAAAACATTAGAAGCTTTTTAACTGGAACAGCACTAACAGTAGTGCTTGATGCTATATTTTCCGCGCTTTATTTTTCAGTAATGATTTTTTATACACCTTTACTGACGTTTATTGTTCTTATTTCTATCCCATTACTATTTTTGGTTACTGTTGGTGTCACCCCAATTACCCAAAGGTTAATAAGATTAAGAGCTGAAGCTCAAGCAAGAACAAATGCTCTTTTAGTTGAAATACTTGGAGGCATTCACACTATTAAACTGCAGAATGCTGAATTTAGTGCTAGGAGACAATGGGAGGATAGACATTTAGGTTCAATTAACCAGGGTTTTAAAGCGATACTTGCGAACACTTCAAGTCAAAACGCAGGGCAATTGATTAATAAATTAACAAATATTTCTGTTATTGGTGTTGGTGCTTGGCTAGTTATTAAGAACGAAATAACTTTAGGCGAACTCATTGCATTTAGAATAATTAGCGGAATGGTAACCACCCCAATGCTTCGTTTAACTGGCTCTTGGCAGCAATTTCAAGAAATGCAACTTTCATTACAAAGAGTGGGAGATATAGTAAATCAACCTTTAGAAGTTTTGGAAAATGAAGATAAAAATATAGATATGCCAGAAATTTCAGGAGACATATTAGCTAAGGATCTTAGTTTTAGTTATTCATCATCGTCACAACCTGTTTTAAATTCATTAAATTTAGAAATTAAAAAGGGTTCATTTGTTGGATTAGTAGGTCAAAGTGGCTGCGGAAAAAGTTCTTTTCTAAAAATGATCCCTCGTTTATATAGACCTACTTCAGGAAAGCTTATAATAGATAATTTTGATGTAACAAAAGTTGATTTATATAGTTTAAGGAATCAAATTGGATTCGTTCCCCAAGATTGCATGCTTTTTGAAGGAACTGTTTTTAGTAATATAGCTTTAGGTAACCCTGAATCTTCAGCTGAGAACGTTATTAATGCATCAAAAGCTGCATGCGCACATGACTTTATTATGAACCTCCCTTATGGTTATGGAACCCCAATTGGAGAAAAAGGTGCAGGTTTATCCGGTGGGCAAAGACAAAGAGTTGCTTTAGCAAGAATGTTATTAGAAAATCCAAATCTGGTGGTTTTAGATGAAGCCACATCTGCATTAGACGTGGATACTGAAAAGCAAGTTGTTAGAAATCTAAGAAACGAATTTAAAGGTAGAACATTAGTTATGATCACTCATAGATTATCTTCAATTAAGGATGCAGATCAAATAATAGTAATGCATGAAGGTAAGATTGACTCAATGGGTAAACATGTTGATTTAATGAAAGAAAGAGGTAGATACTATGCCCTTTACCAAACACAATTTAATGAGACCTAAAGATGTTTAATAAGAGAATAAGAAAACTAAAATCAATTTCAAAATATTATTTTGAGAAGATAAAGTTATCATCTCTCGAACTTCTTGAAAAAAATAAAATTAGTAAAATAAAAAAAATATCTGGAAAATTTATTATTGAAAATAAACCATATTTAAAAGTTTCAAAAAAAATAATTTTTTTTTCCATCAAGGCTTTTAATAAATTAAAAATAAATATCTATAAATACTCTAAAATTTACTATGGTAAGTTGCATGAAAATAAGTACACCAAAAATATCCTTTCCTTATTAGAGAAGAATATTACATTTTTAAAAAATTCAGAAAAAAATTTCGCTGCTGACTCTACTCTTCTTCCACCACCTCCAATTTGGTCAAGAATATTTATATGGACTCTTGGAACAGGAACTATCACTTTATTTCTATGGTCAGTATTCACAAAAATTGAAGAGACAATAATTTTAACAGGAGAATTAACTACCATAACGCCTGAGGTTCAGATTGGCGCAATGGATCCCGGAAAAATTACCCAAGTTTTAGTTGCTCCCAATCAATTCGTTGAAAAGGACAATGTTTTATTAATTTATGAAGATGACGAGACTATGGCAAGGTTAAGTAGTGCTGAAAAAAGATTATCATTTATTGAGTTTCAAAGAAAAAATCTTTATAAATCCTATGACTACAAATTAAACCAATTAAATAATCAGATAGAAATTAAGGAAGATATTTTTGCAAGACTTTCAAAATTGGAGTCTGAAGGAGCATTCTCAAAAATTGAATTAATGCAAAATCAATCAGAGTTAAATAGTTTAAAGTTAAACTACGAATCCACTTTGGTAGAAAAGGAGAATGCACTTTATCAAAATGCGGAACAATTAGAACAATTATCAACTCAAATTATAGAATTACGGGCAAAAGTAAATCGATTTAAAATAACCGCCCCTGTCAGTGGATTTATCCAAAATATAAAATATCAAAGTGTTGGGGAAAGGATAATGGCTAATGATATTGTCATAACGATAGTCCCAGATAATGAATTGATAGTACAAGCATCTATTCCCTCAAGAGTTAGTGCACCTATCAAAGCAGGAATGTCTGCCAAAGTGGAGGTTGATGCTTATCCTGCTGATGATTTTGGAGGCATATTAGCTGAAGTTCTTACAATATCACCAACTGTATTAACTGAAAACTCATCTGGAGTAAAGCAAAGATCTTATATAGCTGAAATCAAGTTAATTTCTCCAGAAATACCAGATAGTATAGATTTTTCTCTTTTGAGATCAGGAATGGCTACAACTACAAAAATAAAATTAAGGGAAAAACCCATAATTTCTTCAGCTTTTACCATACTTACTGATATATGGGATCCACTTGCTGAGGAAAGATAATATTATTCTAAAGGAGAAATTTGATCAAGCTCATCTTTTAATTGATTAGCTATAGTTTGTCTGGCAACTGTTAACAATTTCAAATTATCTTCCTGCATTTTTATTTGTGTATCTGATACTTGTGCAGCTTTTAATAATTCTTTAGCCTTTTCTGGGAGGGAATTAATATCATACTTTTTGCCATTAAATGTAAGAACGGGATTTTTTTGATTAGAGTCCAAGAATTTTTCCTTTAAAATAAGTTACTATACATTAAAAATTTCTAATTATCAATATAAGAATTGGACACAAATATATTTTATTTTTTTAGTAAAAATTTTATTCATCCTTAATATTTTTAGATAAGAAATAAATTTATTCGAATATATTTTTATTAAGGTACTTTTTATAAAGTGGCTTAATATTTTTTACTGTCTCTTCCATATATTTATTTGTGAACTTTTTCATTCTGTATTTCTTTGGATTTTGTCGCATTTGTTCTTTCCCATAAGTATTTTTATTATGAGCTATGGCAATCATTGTTTTAAAAGGATCAAGCTGTTCCATGGGTATTTTGTACCCCTTTAAAAATTCTTTCTCCTCTCCACATTTACAAGAATCATTATATTTCGTATATTTTAGCAATTCTCTTTTAAAAGCAAATGTGGCTGCGGTCGCATGATTTTCCCCAAAGGGGCCTGCAATCCAGGTTTCAAATCCTGATAAATATAGGACTGGTAAGATTGTGGATCCTCCCATTAATTTATTACTTTTTAATAAGCTGCTAACAGCTGAAGAAATTCTTGATGGTGGGTAGTAATCATCATCATCAAAGTAAACCAAAATATCTCCATTAGAAAGTCTATGTGAAATGTTTCGCTTCTCCCCTATTGGTACTTTGCTAGGTAACTTTTCATAAATAATTTTTATATTATTTAACATGCTTGGTTTGTAAGAATTATTTTCATCACTATCATCAACAACTATCCATTCCAATAAATTACGAGGATAGTCTTGCGCTTTTACAATTTTCTCAGCAATTTTGAGGAAGTCTGATCTATTAAAAGTTACTGTGCATATACTCACAGTTGGTTTCTTTTCAATAATGGTAAGCTTGCTTTTATCAATAATTAATTCAGGGGCTTCAAAATTTATTATGGGTGATTTTAATTTCTCTTTGAATATTTTATTGTCAATATCTGAACTAAAACGAGGGATCATAATATTTTGATTAATATTTTTATTTTTGTTTTCTATAAATTTCTTAACTTCAGAAAAACTTTTTAAAATATTTTCAACCATTTCTTCATTACTATAAAAAGAAGCGTTACTTTTTAAATCTCTCAGAGAGTATTCCTTCTCCCATAAATTCGCTTTAAAAACATTAATTGGTTTAATTCCATAGTTTCCGAAATAATCATAAAATTCAAAATTATTTCCTAGATGATCTTTTGATAATTCAATCCAAACTGCGGGTATTTTATAAGAATGAGAAAAAATTATTCCTTCAAGAGAAGTGGAAATAACAAATTCACATTTTTGAAGATATTCTGAAAAGATTTCAGGTTTTAAGGATAAACTAATTATCTTTCCACCATAATTTTTTCTATAAAAATTTATTTTTGAGTTTTTCTTTTCATTTTCATTTATAACTATTCCAAACTTGTAATTTTTGCTTTTGTTAACAAATCCTTTATCTAAATTAGCCGGATAAATATGAGAAAAAAGTATTCCAGGGTCACCACACTTTACAGTAGTATTTATAAATTGTTTTTTTAAAAGTTCTTTTGTATATGGACCTCTTTGTAAAAATATTTTCTTTGGCTTTTTAAATATTTTTGAGTTTATTAATTTATAACCTGATCCACATATAATTGAATTTTGGTTGGCATCTTGTAAATGATTGCCGCAAATTAATATGTTAGGTTTGTTCTCTGCAGAATCAAAAGTTACTTCAAAATTATTTCCAATATATTCTCTGAAAATTTTTTCATTAAATTTTCTAATAATTTCAGAACTTTCATATGAATTTTTTAATTTGTACATTGAATTTTCAAAAATTATCCTCTGTTTAGTAATTTTAACAACAAGAATTAATAGGTATTAATTTTTTTAGTTGATAAAAATAAATATCTTATATTCTGGGACTGTTTTCCTTGCTGTCCAAAATATTATATTTTTATTTCACACTTATCCCACAAGAGTTTTTACCATTTTCTGAGATCCCAATCGGGGCGACAGCATTTGAGACTGCGACCTAGTGCTCCCAAAGCACTTGACGGGGCTAGTGAGGCACTAGGTTTTCAAGCTATAACTTATTTATTGCTTAGTATTGCGTACCTTGTCAGGAGAAACTATGATGTATTTGACGGAATTTTGACGGAATTATGCCACTCCAGAGGCTTAATAAAAAGGCATGGGAAATAGAATTTCAAAGAGCAGTTTCATCTATTGATGAGAATTGTGGTTTGACAGTCACCAGAAGCAAAATAGGTAATGTTGAACTTAGGCATAGAGGGCAGGGGTTCAATGTTGTTAAAACAATTCCATTTAAGTGGGAAGAAAACTGGGGTGATGCCTACACAAGAATTAGGAATATTTTTAAATTCATTACTGAAGGACATAACCTAAAAGCCGCTGCTGAATTGGCTCAAGGCAAAGCACCAAAGAAAGGTAAGGATTGGGCACATATATTAGAAAGTTTTAAAGATCAGAAGATTAATTTTGGGACTGCTATAACAGAAGCAACTTTCAATAAACAATATCTACCACCATGTGAAATGGTAGTTGATGTTATGAGCAAAAAGAATCCACCAACTAACCCTGCTGATTTAATAGACATCTGTGTGAAAGATTGGAAACCACAAAGTGTTTCCCGTAAGCATAGGGTTAGAGCTATAAAACAATTTTTAGATCATGCAGTAACAAGAGAAGGTATTGCAGATGTTTGGACACCACCAACTGATCTAAGCTCTCATATTGGTAAGGCTAAAAAAGGAGAAATTCAAATACAAAAAGCTGGTGCTTTTGAAAGTGATATTCAGATATTAGATTTCCTAAAGACATTACCAACTGATAGCGAATCGAAGAAGGATGCTGATGCTGCTACAAGATGGTTAAATTGTTTTTGCCTGATGGCTGAATTAGGTTTAAGACCAATAGAAATAAACTTTTTACAGGTATTATTTGACCCAATAAATAAGGAACATTATTGGCATTGCACCTTTATAAAGAAGTCTGGTAATGGTGCTACGCAACCAAGAAGAATCGAACCTTTGCCACTAATTGATAGAGATGGGAACGAGGTCAAATGGAATTTGATTGAAAGATTTAAAAGTAATTTATTACCTTTACCAGAGAGGGTTACAGGAGAAGCTGCTGGTACTTATTTAAAACGCAGAGAAAGTTGGATACAACTTAAAGCAGATATGAAAAGACTCCAGGGAACTAATATAACTTGCTATTCCTTCAGGCATTACTATGCCCTTCGTTGTCATTTAAAACTTATTGATTCTGGTAGTGCATCATTAAGTATGGGACATTCAATAGAAGCTCATCATAGAAATTATCCATATTCAAAAGAGTCAACAACTACTAATGCTTTTAAACTTGCAAGAGCAAGATCGGTGGCTTAATCGTTGACAGTCGATCTAAAATAAGGGGCAATTAGTAAGTTAATTTATGGAATTTATAAGTGATATTTTTAAAAAAGTTATTGTTTTAAAAGAAGATAAAGTCAGTATTGAGACAAGAGGATTTTTAGATAAATTAACAGGCGTTCCAGAGGTTGAATTTAGATATGAAGAAATTAATTCAATAGAGATTTTTGATTCAAGAAAAGGGCTACTTACTTTGACAATTCCTAGTATTACTTTTAAAGTTGATGGTCAAGAATTTAAAGGAGCAGATACCGAAAACCCCTATAAAGTTCAATATACATATAAGAAAAAAGAGGAAGCAAGAAAAGTTAGAGAGGAAATTTATAGAAGAATTGAAGAGAGAAAAAATCAGGATAATAAGGGGAGTAGTTCACAAGCTGATGAATTAAAGAAATTTGCGGACTTAAAACAACAAGGAATAATTACAGAAGAAGAATTTAATACAAAGAAAAAACAAATTTTAGGTTTATAAATGAAACGCTTACTACTCCCACTACTAGCTGCCCTCGCTTTACCAACTGCTGTTAATGCTGAAATATCTGATGAATTACATAAAAAATGTTTAGAAGCACGAGATTATGCAGGATGTGTGAAAACTAATAAAAAACTATCTCATAAAAAAGATAAGGAAATATCAGGGATTGGAATAAGGCTTTTTCTCAATAGTGACACGGCTGAATTAACTATTCAATCTGTAATAAATGAT